>JAGAQH010000024.1 GCA_017622815.1 Bacteroidaceae bacterium
CCAAAATAATAGATTGATAAGAGTGTGCTTTTGCCGTTCTTGGAAATTGTCGTACCTTTGTGCCGAAAACGTGGAATGATGGAAACATCAAACTGCAAATAGCACTGAAAAGAGAAGAAACGCCCTTTATTGACACGCTTGGAGCGTTAAGAAACAATAAAAACGTTAAATCTTCACCTTTTAGAATGTGCCTTTAAAGGTTATGGCCATATTTCTGACTTATTACTCGCAAAATATTGAGTAATAACTGGTTGTAAATACACGTAAAGTTCCGGCTTGACCTCGGTCACTATCCCCAATAGTGTGGTGAGTATAGGAAGTGAAGCTTTCAGGTATTGTTCCGGCTTGACCTCGGTCACTATCCCCAATAGTGTGGTGAGTATAGGAAGTGGTGCTTTCTCTGGTTGCGATGGGCTGACTGCTGTTCACATATCTAATTTAGAATCATGGTGCAACATAGTATTTGCTAATGGCTCAGGGAATCCTTTAGGCTGTGCAAAGCACCTATATCTCAATGGGGAAGAAATAACAGAATTAACAATACCGGGCAATATAAAAAGCATTGGAGACTATCAATTCTATAATTGCGTTGGAATGACAAGTATAATCATGCATGACAGCATCAAAACTATTGGAGAAGGTGCATTCTCTGATTGCGATGGGCTGACAGAAATAAACCTGCCAGATAGTTTGACAATAATCGGAGAAGATGCATTCTCAAGTTGTAATAACTTAAGAACTATCAGTTTGCCTAAAAATATAACAAGCATCGGAAAAGACGCTTTTGCATGGAACTATGACATAGAAAGCGTATATTCATTTGCAGAAACACCGGTAGCATGCGAAGAGAATATTTTCACAAGCAGTACATATAACGATGCTACCTTATACATCCCACATGGCACAGAGGTCGCATATAGCCAGACATCACCATGGAACAAATTCAAAATAAAATCTATTTCCACATCTGTTGAAAACGTTGTCCCAGATAATCAGACTTCAGATAAAGTATGTATATATACAATTGATGGGAAATTATTCAAGAAAGGTTTCGACTTCATCAAAGAAGCAAAAGGTTTACCATCAAATGTCTATATAATAAATGGTAAAAAGGTATACGTTAAATAAGATTCAGAGTTGTATCGCTACGTATTAACAATACCAGTCAATGCGCATTGATATTCCGGTGCGTTAACTCTAAGAACTAAGCAACAAGCACAATATCAGGACTAAAAATCCACTTACTTATTCGGTAGGTGGATTTTTTTGTTTTTCCCCCTTAGTCCATCTTGGGGCGTCAATACACAAATCCGAACATCCACAATGGGATGGAGTTTTGGTAGACATATTCGATGCCGTCCTTCACAACGAAACTCTTGTCTTGGGGTAGGGCAGTTTTGGGTCCCAAAGCCCCACCGCCAGGCGTTGACAGGCGTTGACACGAATCTGCGCTCTATACCCAAAAATATCTTAATAGGAAATTTATTATATATATAATAAAAAATTTAATCCTCCAGAAACAGGGGCATGAAGGGAAAACTGTGTCAACGCCTGTCAACGCATCAACGAACAGATGGCAGATGACAGAGTACAGATGACAGAGAACAGATGACAGAGAACAGATGACAGAGAACAGAGTACAGGTTACTTTTGGTTTCAGTCCCCTCGGGGTCGCGGGCCTTCGGTTCTGTCCCGATAATTTCTCACCCCATTCTCAGCGCTTTACTATTGCGAAATGTCAACAACTGCCAAATGCCTCTCCGGATGCCGTATCTTTGCATCGTCAATCGTCCGGTACCGCTCATCCTTCTGCATCAGTCCTCGGAATACATCCCGCCGGCCATCAAAAAATATTCTGTCCCTGCCCGAAATACTTGAACCAGCGAGCAGCCCCCCCTTAAACTTGAAACCTTAAACCTTAAACTATTCAACTATGGGAACCTTCAACAACAACAGCACCTGGGGTAAAATCCTCAACATCCTCATCACCGTACTCACGGCAATCGCCACCACCTTTGGAGTAACGTCGTGCATGTAACCTCCACACCGCATAGCGGCGTGGGAACGGAAACACAAGACCTTCGGACACGGCATGCCGTGTCCCTACAATCCCCAAAACCCCTTAATCTTAATCTATTATCCTTTAACAAAATCCCTACCTCCGAGTAGTATATACTCCCTCCCCCTTGTGGGAGGGTATGGGTAGGGGTCCTATTATTAACCCTCTAACAAAATCCTCATCCCCCAGAACTATATACTCCGTCCGCGCGTCGCACAGGAGTGTGCTCCCCTCACAAGGCACAGATGGACATTCAGTCCATCTTCTAAAGACCTTGTTCGCCCCTTGTGGGAGGGTACGGGGAGGGGTCCTATCACTACTATGAGTATACCTTATTCCCTTGCCCTGCGCCAGATACAGCCCGGCGAACCCGAAATGGGCAACAAGACTTTTCCTCTGGCGCAGGTGCGCCAAGTTATGAACCTCAGCGATATGGCAAAGCACATGTCCGCGCACTCCAGCAAGTACGACAAGGGCGATGTGATGGCCGTGGCCACCCAACTGACCTCATGCATACGCGAGCAACTCCTGCTGGGCAACAAGGTGGTGCTGGGCGACCTGGGTGCCTTCAGCGTCTCGCTCATTGCCGACAGCGCAGACAATGCCGAGTCCTTCAGCACCGCACTGATAAAGAAGGTGAAGGTGCGCTGGGAACCCAGCAGCGAGTTCAAGGACCTGCTGAACGAAGCATCCTTCGAGTACGTGGGCACCCGCAAGGCTCAGGCCGAGGCCCGAAAGGCCGAAAAGGAACTGCTGAACAACATGGCCACCATACAGCCCGGCGAGGATGCTCCCGAGGGTGGCGGCGACGATGGCGAAGGCTCGCTGGGTTAGTAAACATTAAGGTGGGCGGAAAGTGTTTTCCGCCCACTAATTCATAACATTGGAACCTCATTCCCCAAGTTACCCTCGCTGACCTTCTGTCTTCCTCCTGCCCATAAGGCAAGCATCCTCTGCCCTTATTTCGTTCGTCGGTTCGGAAAAATCAATTTTCTTTTGCTTTTTCCCTCGCTTATTCGTAATTTTGCAAGCGGAAATAATAAATGCAGAAGAAATGGAAAAGAATTTCAAGAGAACTACCGTCACTTCGGCTCTGCCCTATGCCAACGGTCCTGTGCACATCGGACACCTGGCTGGCGTGTATGTGCCGGCAGACATATATGTGCGCTACCTGCGACTGAAGGGGCGCGACGTGCTGTTCATAGGTGGCAGCGACGAGCATGGTGTGCCAGTAACAATCCGTGCCCGCAAGGAGGGCATCAGCGTGCAGGAGGTGGTGGACCGATACCACGGCATCATCAAGGACTCCTTCGAGAAGTTCGGCATCTCCTTCGATGTCTACTCGCGCACCAGCGGACCCATACACCATCAGTTTGCCAGCGACTTCTTCAAGAAACTCTATGAGGAGGGCAAGTTCGTGGAGAAGGTGACGGAGCAGTTCTTTGACGAGGCTACAGGACGCTTCCTCTCCGACCGCAACATCAAGGGCGAGTGCCCCCGTTGCCATGCCGCCGATGCCTACGGCGACCAGTGCGAGAAGTGCGGTGCAACGCTCTCTCCCGAGGAACTCATCAACCCCTACAATGCCGAGACGGGCAACCCCCTGGTACAGAAGGAGACCAAGCACTGGTATCTGCCCCTTGACAAGGACCAGGAGTGGCTGGAGAAGTGGATTCTGGAGGAGCACAAGGAATGGCGACCCAACGTGTACGGCCAGTGCAAGAGTTGGCTGGACGGAGGTCTGCACCCCCGTGCCGTGACACGCGACCTGGACTGGGGCATCCCCGTTCCCGTGGAGGGTGCCGACGGTAAGGTGCTCTACGTGTGGTTCGACGCTCCCATAGGATACATCAGCAACACCAAGGAACTCTGCGACGCACGTCCCGAACTGGGCAGTTGGGAGACTTGGTGGAAGGACCCCGAGACACGTCTGGTGCACTTCATCGGCAAGGACAACATCGTATTCCACTGCATCGTCTTCCCCGCCATGCTCAAGGCCCACGGTGGTTACATCCTGCCCGACAACGTGCCTTCCAACGAGTTCCTGAACCTGGAGGGCAACAAGATTTCAACCAGCAAGAACTATGCAGTATGGCTCAATGAATACCTTGTGGACATGCCCGGCCGTCAGGACGAACTGCGCTATGTGCTCACCGCCAACGCTCCCGAGACAAAGGACAACGACTTCACATGGGCTGACTACCAGGCACGTTGCAACAACGAACTGGTGGCCGTCTATGGCAACTTCGTGAACCGCGCCCTGCAACTTACCCAGAAGTACTACGAGGGACGTGTGCCTGCCTGTGGCGAACTGACCGGCTACGACCGCGAAACTCTGGCCGAGTTCTGCGGAGTGAAGGAGAAACTGGAGGCTCTGCTGGAGAACTTCCGCTTCCGCGATGCTCTGAAGGAGGCCATGAACCTGGCACGCATCGGCAACAAGTACATAGCCGACTGCGAACCCTGGAAGGTCATCAAGACCGACCCCGAGCGCGTGAAGACCATCATAAACATATCCCTGCAACTTACCGCCAACCTGGCCATAGCCTTCGAACCCTTCCTGCCCTTCAGCAGCAAGCGCCTCAGGGAGATGCTTGCCATGGACACCTTCTCATGGGAAGACCTCGGCAGCACCACTCTCATGCAGGAAGGACACCAGATGCCCAAGCCCGAACTGCTCTTCACCAAGATAGAGGACGATGCCATCGCCCAGCAGGTGAAGAAACTGGAGGACACCGTAAAGGCCAACGAGGAGGCCGCCTACGTGGCAGCACCCGTGAAGCCCACAGTATCTTTCGAGGACTTCGAGAAACTTGACATCCGTGTTGGTCTCGTGAAGGCTTGCGAGAAGGTGAAGAAGAGCAAGAAACTGCTGAAGTTCACCCTGGATGACGGCAGCGGCCAGGACCGTACCATCCTCTCCGGCATTGCCCAGTGGTACGAACCAGAGCAACTCGTAGGCAAGCGCGTCCTGTTCATTGCCAACTTCGAACCACGCAAGATGATGGGCGAGGAATCCCACGGCATGATACTCTCCGCCGTAAACTTCAATGGCGACCTCTCCGTAACCACCACCATAGACGACGTGAAGGGCGGAAGCCAGGTAGGCTGACTATCGGTTTTGCCGTAAGAAGAAAGATAAGAAAGAACCCGGGCCGACAGATCGTTGGCCCGGGTTCATGTATCTCAGGACTGTATTTTACGCGTTGCCCACATTACGCTTACGATTCCCAGAAGCATGACCGTAAGCAATACGCCGGCCAGGTCCCATCCCTCCAAGACTACGGGGTAGGCATCAATGATGAAACTGCCCTCGCTCTGCCCCATGCGGACAAATCCGAATTGCTGTTGCAGGAGGCACAGCACTATGGCAACTCCCATGCCGGCAAGGCCGCCCCCCAGGATAATCATCAGTCCCTCAAGAATGAAGACGCGACGTATGCCCGAGGCCGTAGCACCAAGTGCAGACAGTGTCTGCATGTCCTCGCGCTTTTCTATCATAAGCATGTTCAGGCTGCCCATGATGTTCAGGCACGCCACAAGCAGGATGAAGCAGAGGAAGGCATAGGAGATGAGCTTTTCTATTTTCATGATGCGGAAGACATCCTGCTGCTGTTCGTAGCGGTCCTGAATGCAGAACCCCTCGCCAAGCAAATGCTCAATGTCCTTTCTGTCTCCCTCGGAAGATAGTTTCACCTCCAGTGCCGTGGCCTTTCCCTGCATGTCAAACATCCTCTGTGCAAAGCCTATGGAACACAGGATGTACTCAGAGTCGTACTTGGCCTGATGCATGCTGAAAACCAGACCGGAAGCCTGCAGCTCCTCCTGGTTGAAACTGGTCTTGGGATTGGCCATGTTGACACGCTCTCCGCGCTTTGGGGCATATATCTGCAGAGGCTCAGAAAAGTGCAGGGGCAGTCGCAGTTGGTTGCACAACTGCAGGCCGGGTATGCAGTACTCCAGGACGTCGAGTTGCAGGATGGGCTCGCCTTCTCCATAGAGCGCATCGGCAATATTGGACTGACGGAGGAAATTGTCGTCAACGCCCTTCAGCATGACAACTTTCTGCACGTCTCCTGTAACGGCAAGTGCCTGTCCCTCCACTATGGGAGTGAAGACGGCTACATTCCTGTCCGCGGCAAGCGACTTCACCCTGTCGTCGCTCAGGTCTATGACGCTGCCCTCAGCGGGTGTTATGCGGAGTTCCGGGTCAAAACCGGTGAAGAGTTCGGCTACCAGGCCCTGGAACCCGTTGAAGACGCTCATTACTATGACCATGGCCATTGTGGCAACGGCAACGCCCACAACGGCTATCAGCGAGACTATGTTGATGGCATTGTGGCTCTTCTTGGAGAAGAGATAGCGGTGTGATATGAGCAGTTCGTATTTCATTTGCGGAAATGGGGCGTAGCGTTGTATCTTGGTCATTGCCCTATCTGGCCGTCTGTTCTGCAGGAGAGGTTATTTCTGAAAGGGCAGGCTCTATGTCCTTTTGCCAGTCGCTGCCGGCGCATATAATGCGTGCGGTGGTGTCTGCAAGGACAAAGAAGGGGATGTCGCGTATGCCCAGACGTGATGGAAGTTCAGACTGGAACAGCATCGGGGTGTTGTAGCTGTGCCATGTTATGGTATCCGTGCGTTCGATGTAGTCCAGGATGCTTTTGCTCACGTCTATGTTGTATGAGATGCACTCCAACTCCCTTTTGGCCTGTCGGCGCAAACGTCTGATTCTGGTGTTGATGGTGCTGGTGCCTCCACGCCAGTTTGCCCAAAAGGCTATCAGCGTGTACTTGCCCTTTAGGCTATCCGTTGTGATTGTGTCGCCTTTGCGTGTCACGATGGTAAAGTCAGGTAGTCCCGTGCCTTTCTTTAGCGCTTCGGGAGTCTGTCTGCCAAGTTCCTCCAGTTGCAGGAACCTTGTCACCGGCGACTCCGGATTGGCATCGGCAAAAGCCGCGGTGATGCTGTCTGCCTTTTCCGGTGTGGCGCCATCCAGTTTTGTGCGCAATGCCGTATAGGCTTCGTTCGCTTCGTTGCCGCTCACTTTCGTCGCGCTAAGGTTTTGCGCGTCACCTTCCATCAGTATTACGTCTCCGCTGCTGCCAAAGACGGTCAGTGTGGAGAAGGTAGGATATACTATCGTCACACTGCCGTTCTCCTTATGGTACGTGCATGACCAGTCTATCTTTCCTTGTCGCACATGCAAGGTGTCTATTCCCTGAAAGACGCCGTCTCTGCTGAAGATGGTCAGGTCGGCGTTGTTCAGACCTCTGATTTCTCCCTTTATACGCAGTTCACCCTTCCTGCCGCCACACGAGGTGAGGGCAAGAAGGGTGAGTATTGCAATTGTATAATGCTTGATGCTCAATGCATAGTGCATGATTAGGCAGTATTACTTTACCAGGTCGGCGATGGTGCTTTTGTAATTTGCAAACTCCAGATCGTTTGCGGCACGCTCCTTCAGTGAGGAGTCGCTGGCTATGGCAGCCTTCAGGTTGCTCTTCAAGGCTCCGGTGTCGCTTGTACGTGCAGCCAGAACAGCTTTCAGGTAGCTGGTGATGGCATCGGGAGTCTTGATGGCAGAGAGGGTCTTCTTGGCGCTGGCATAGTCCTTGTTCAGGATCTGTGCAAGAGCGGCGCTGTTTGTCTGTGTCTGTGCCAGGTTCATCTGTGCCTGTGTGTAGTTGCCCTTGGCGATGTTCAGGTTGCCGAGGATTTCGTTGAAGCTGTCGCTGCCGCTGGCCTGACCCATCAGTGTCTCAGCCTTGTCGGTGTCGCCATGCTTCAGGGCCAGGATAGCCATGTTGGCATTGGTCTCGGGAGCCTTGCTGTTTACGCTTTTAGCCTTCTGCAGCCAGTTCTGTGCAGCGGTGGTGTTGCCTTCCATGATGGCGAGCTGTGCCAGATTGTTGTAGGCGCGGTAGTCGTTGGGGTAGTGCTTGATTGTAGTTTCGTACCACTGCTTGCGGCTTGTGGCATTCTCCATCAGCATGTTGCCTCCATACAGGAGTTCTTCCACGCTGAGCTTGCTTGCATCCAGACCGTACTGCTCGATAATCTGGTCGTCGCTGCGGCCGATAACCTCATAGTTCACGATAAGGCGTGCGCGGCGCAACTCAGGCAGGATGCCGTCGGCTATTTCGGTGAATACGCTGCTCATGTTGCGGATCTGCTGCTCACGCTCCTCGGGGTCCTGATACATGGAGAGTACGCGGAGGATAACGTCCTTGTCCTGCAGGTTGCTCTTGCTGATGAGCTCCTGGAAGCCTTCCCAGTCCTCTGCAGTGTACTTTGTGTCTACGTCGGCATCCATGTTTATCTTCTTGAGCTGCTTCTTCAGGTAGTTTGAGGAAACGTCCTGACGCTTTTCTGCAAGCTGTTCGTTCAGGTTGAAGCTGCCATCGGGGCTGGCGTAGGCGCTTACCTCAATGTTCTGCAGGGCACGCTCTTCCTGCATGTCGTTGATTTCCTTCAGGATTTTCACGAGGTCCTGGATGCTCAGGCTTGAAAGTTCGCTTGTGCGCAGGTTGGCCTGGCCGATGAGGAACTTGATGTTGGCCTCCTGCTTCTGCTCTATTACGCGCTGGAAGGCATCGGGGGCTGTGCTGGCGGTAATGCCGCAGCGTCCCAGGAGTTCGCTGGTAGAAACCACTCCGTAGCCGATCTTAACCTCGGGGATGGAGACGGTCTTCTTGCCGAGTTTTGCCTCAAAGCGGGCGTACAGGTCGCTGTTCATCATGGCGGGTACATACTTGAAGTTTGTCTTCATGGTGTATGTGCCACCCACCTTGTAGCTTATCTCTGTACCGTTGCCCTCTACCTTTTCGCCCTGGAATGTGGCGCTCTTGCCTACGGCTTCGCCGCCGTCATACTTCAGAACTGGAGTAACGGTTACCACGGCCTTCTTCTTCATGTACTTCTCGGGGAAGATACCGTTGATGGTTGCGGGAACTTCACCGCCTATGGCTTCGAGCGGAGTGGGGTTCACCTTGAAATTGTCTGCGCTCAGGTCGCCCAACTTGCTGCATGAGCTCATAAATGCTGCACTGGTTGCAACCAATGCAAGGAGTAGACTCTTTTTCATTTTCGTTTTTATGTGATAATTCTATGTATATTTACTGCCGAAATGTGCCCAGAGGGCATAAATTCGCGTGCAAAGATACGAAAAAAAAGGAATATGCATGCAAGTTTACACCCTTCTGTCCGTTAAATAGAGTTTATTTTACTCCTTGGCGCTCTTCTTTGCTTTGTTTGCTTCGCTTCTCGGGTGATATATAAGGACTTGTTCGCGCAAATGGGATGTGTCCAGTTGCAGGTACACTTCTGTTGTTCCAAGGCTTTCGTGTCCCAGCATGTCCTGTACGGCACGCAGGTTGGCCCCGCCCTGAAGCAGGTGCGTGGCAAAGCTGTGGCGGAAGGTGTGCGGAGAAATCTCCTTCTCTATGCCGGCCTTTTCGGCATATCTGCGGATAAAGACGAAAAGTGATATGCGCGACAGGGCTTTGCCTTTGGTGCGCGAAACAAAGACGTGGTCTTCGTATCCGTGCTGTATGTCTATGTGCTTGCGGACATCGAGCCATGTCCTAAGTTCCTTTGCCGCCCTTGCCGAGATGGGGACAAGCCTTCCCTTGTTCCCCTTGCCGTGAATGCGGATAAAGCCCTCGTCCAGGAACAGGTTGGAGATGAGCAGGCTTGTCAGTTCGCTGATGCGCAGGCCGCAACTGTACAGGACCTCTATTATGCAATGGTCCCTGATCCCCTCCATCTTGCTCATGTCGATGGCGCCAAGTATCTGGTCTATCTCGTCTACGGAGAGCACCTCGGGGAGGTGGCGTCCAATCTTTGGGGATTCGAGCAGTTCCGTGGGGTCTTGTACTATCTCCTTTTCAAGAACGAGGAAGCGGTAAAAGGAGCGTATGCCGCTGAGAATGCGGGCCAGGCTCCGTGGGGAAATGCCATTGTCTCTGAGGCTGCCGGCAAACAGGTCCAGTTCGTTCAATGTTACAGAACGGAAGTCTATGCCGTTGTCTGCATAGAAGTTGAACAACTTCTGCAAATCCTTGCTGTAGGCGTCCAGGGTGTTTGCGCTGTACGAGCGTTCCAGCCGCAGGTATTGGAAGTATCTTTTGACTATATCTTGGGAGACGTTTCCCGTATTGCTTAGCTTTGGCATCTGTCTGCGTGGTATGTGTGTCGGGCCCCCGGCTTGTCCCTTAAAAAGCCTTTTTGGGAGCATAGCCAGGTAAAACGCTTGGTGATAGTGTATTTTTTTCGTATCTTTGAACTCGCAAATATACATAAATATTATGAGAATTCAAATCATCAACGGTCCCAATCTGAACCTGTTGGGCATCAGAGAGCCTGAGATATACGGCAAGAAAGGTTTTGAAGAGTATCTGCATATCCTGCGGAATACATATCCCAACATCCGCATTGATTACTATCAGAGCAATGTGGAGGGAGAACTGATAAACAAGATACATGAGGTGGGTTTTGATTTGGATGGTATCGTGTTGAACGCCGGTGCCTATACCCATTACAGCCTTGCACTGATGGATGCCATCAAGAGTGTGAATACCCCTGTTGTGGAGGTTCACATCAGCAATGTGCACCAGCGTGAGGAGTTCCGGCGCCGTAGCGTCATAAGTCCTGCCTGCAAGGGCGTGGTATGCGGCTTCGGACTGGACAGTTACCGCCTGGCCATAGAGGCCCTGCTCCACATGAAATAAGTCCGTAACCCATATTGGAGGATTCAGTTGAGCGACCTTGATTCTTACATTCTCTCCCACATAGATGCAGAGGGGGAGTACTTGCATAGGCTTTGGCGCGACACCCAGTTGAAACTGTCCTACGGCCAGATGGCCAGCGGACATCTGCAGGGTCGTCTGCTGAAGATGCTTGTGCAGATGATACGTCCGCATCGCGTTCTTGAACTGGGCATGTTCAGCGGCTATTCTGCCCTGAGCATGGCCGAGGGGCTGGAGGAAGGTGCGGAACTGCATACCTTTGAGGTCTTTGACGAGATGGAGGACTTTGCCAGGCCATGGATAGAGGGCAGTCCCTACGGGCACTTCGTTCACATACACATAGGCGATGCCAAGGAACTCGTTCCGCAGATGGAGGTGGAGTGGGACATGGCGTTCATAGATGCCGACAAGAGGGAGTACGTGGAGTATTACGAGATGATCCTGCCGCGCCTGCGCAGGGGAGGCTACATTCTGGCCGACAACACCCTGTGGTATGGACGCATTACGGAGCAGGCGCGCGAAAGCGACCTCCAGACCCTGGGGCTGCAGAGGTTCAACGACCAGGTGGCGGCAGACGACAGAGTGGAGAAGGTCATCCTGCCCCTCAGGGACGGCTTGACCATTATTAGAAAGAAATAGACACATTATATATTATATATGGAAACAACAAGACAACAGAAGATAGCACGATTGATACAGAAGGAACTGAGCGACATGTTCCAGAAGCAGACGGCCGGCATGCGTGGCGTGCTGGTAAGCGTCAGCGCCTGCCGCATCAGCCCCGACATGAGTGTCTGCCGTGCATACCTTAGCGTATTTCCCAGCGACAGAGCAGAGGAAATCGTTGCCAACATCAATGCCAACGTGAAGTCCGTGCGCTACGAACTGGGCAACCGCGTGCGCCTGCAACTTCGCATCATTCCCGAACTGAAGTTCTTCGTGGACGACAGCCTGGACTATGACGAGCGTATAGGCGAACTGCTCAAATAATTCATACTCCGCACACATCATCATGCTTGCCAAGGTATATAGCGCATCGGTGCAGGGGCTGGAGGCCCAGCAGGTTACCATTGAGGTGAACAGCGCCCGTGGTATCCGCTTTGTCCTGGTGGGTTTGCCGGACAATGCCGTCAAGGAAAGTCACGAGCGCATAACGGCAGCCTTGGAAAACAGCGGCTTCCCCTTTCCGTGCAAGCAGATTACCGTTAACCTTGCCCCTGCCAATGTGCGCAAGGTGGGAAGCGGTTTTGACCTTCCCATAGCCATAGGCATACTGGCCACGGCAGAGAAGGTGGACAGCAGCCGCCTGGACAAGATAATGATGGTGGGCGAACTGAGTCTTGACGGTTCCCTGCAACCCATCTGCGGCGCTCTGCCCATTGCCATCAAGGCCCGGGCCCTTGGCTACGAGTCCCTGTTCGTGCCTGTGCAGAATATCCAGGAGGCTGCCGTGGTGGACAAACTTCAGGTCTATGGTGTCAGCAACCTTTCCGAGGTGGTGGGTTTCCTGAACGGCACGCATAACCTTGACCCGGTACAGATAGACACGCGCAAGGATTTTTATGACCGCCAGTCGCATTTCGACCTCGACTTTGCCGACGTTAAAGGGCAGGAGAGCGTGAAGCGTGCCATAGAGGTTGCGGCGGCAGGCGGACACAATCTCATAATGATAGGCCCTCCGGGCAGCGGCAAGAGCATGATGGCAAAGCGTTTGCCCGGCATCTTGCCCCCTCTTACCTTGCAGGAGAGTCTGGAAACCACACAGATACATAGCGTGGCAGGCAAACTTCAGGTTCCGCCTGTCGGTGCCGACGGAGTGCGCCATTGCTCGCTCATCGCTACACGGCCTTTCCGCAGTCCTCACCACACCATCAGCCAGACGGCTCTTGTGGGTGGCGGTTCCAATCCGCAACCTGGCGAGATTTCCCTGGCACATAACGGTGTGCTCTTTGCAGACGAACTGCCCGAGTTCCAGCGCCAGGCGCTCGAGGTATTGCGTCAGCCCTTGGAGGACAGACATATCACCGTCAGCCGCATACAGGGCACGGTGGACTATCCTTGCAATTTCATGTTCGTGGCTTCCATGAACCCTTGCCCCTGCGGATACTACAACCATCCCACCAAGGCATGCGTATGTACCCCGGGGCAGATATCACGCTATCTTAATAAAATCAGCGGTCCGTTGCTCGACCGCATAGACATACAGTGCGAGATTTTGCCTCTCTCCTTCAGGGAAATCTCCACGGCATCGCCTGGCGAACCCAGTTCTGTCATCCGTGAGCGTGTGCTGAGAGCACGCAACATACAGGCCCAGCGTTTTGCCTCCATCCAGGGTGTGCATTGCAATGCCCAGATGTCGGAAAAGCATCTGCGCGAATACTGTGTTTTGGACACCGAGAGCAGCGAACTCCTGCGCATGGCCATGGAACGCCTGCAACTCTCTGCCCGAGCCTACAGCCGTATCCTGAAGGTGGCCCGTACCATTGCCGACCTGGAAGGCTCGGAAAGCATACAGAGTCACCATGTTGCCGAGGCCATAGGCTACCGGAACCTTGACCGTAGCGACTGGGCGGAGAGAAGAGGATAATACCATATAATACATACATATATGGCACATATTCACATCAAGTTGACCGTTTCGGAATGGGATATCGGCGGTAAGAGCGATACCACATCTTACGTTTTGGATAATGAGGTTACACAGGTAGGCGAAGAGCTCGTCGTGAACAAGACTTTCCCAAAACGTTATACGTTCATCGTGAGGGAAGTGTCCGATACGGAGATATGTCTGAGTTGTGAATGTCCGCCTCAGTGCATCCGTCTGAGAAAGGGAGAACCTTATCATGCAGAGTGCAACATTGAGGGCTATGAAGACCACGACGGGTGCGTCTGGAACGGGGAGGACGAGTACCTGACCATAGAATGGCTATAGACCTCGGCAGTATTGCACGGGGACAAAGGATAAAAATATCGGAAAACCTTTTGAAGAGAAACGAAAAAAGCGTAAATTTGCTATCGGAAAACAGTATAACCAATCCATAAGACATAACACAATGAAGGCATTAGTAAAGAAGTTGCCCGAAAAGGGTATTTGGATGGAAGAAGTTCCCATGCCAGAGGTTGGTGTGAACGATGTTCTCATCAAGATTAAGAAGACTGCTATCTGTGGTACAGACTTGCATATCTACAAGTGGGACGAGTGGAGCCAGAAGACCATCAAGACTCCTATGACCATAGGCCACGAGTATGTGGGTGTTGTTGAACAGGTTGGCCCCGGTGTGCGTAACATCAAGGTAGGCGACCGTGTTACCGGTGAAGGCCACATCGCTTGCGGACATTGCCGTAACTGCCGCCGTGGCTTGCAGCACATCTGCGAGAACAGCATCGGTGTAGGCGTTAACCGCGACGGTGCTTTTGCCGAGTATCTCTCTATCCCCGAGAGCAACGTTGTTAAGTTGGACGACCGTATCTCCGACGATATGGCTTCCATCATGGACCCCTTCGGCAACGCAACACATACCGCCCTGTCATTCCCCCTGCTGGGTGAGGACGTCCTCATCACAGGTGCAGGCCTTATCGGCACAATGGCTACCGCTATCGCCAAGTTTGCAGGTGCCAAGAATATCGTGGTTACTGACCTGAGCGACTACCGTCTGGACATCGCCAAGAAGATGGGTGCCACATGCACCGTTAACGCTGCCAAGGGCGAGACCGTGGCACAGGCAATGGAGAAACTCGGTATCCGCGGTTTCGACGTAGGTCTGGAAATGTCTGGTTCTCCCATCGCTTTCCGCGATATGGTTGCCAACATGTACAATGGTTCCAAGATTGCCCAGTTGGGTATCCTGCCTCCCTCAACCACCGTTGACTGGAGCGAGATTATCTTCAAGGCTCTCACCATCAAGGGTATTTATGGCCGCGAGATGTGGGAAACATGGTACAAGATGGAGCAGATGCTCATCTCCGGTCTTGACCTGAGCCCCGTCATTACACACCGCTTCCCCGTTGCCGAGTTCCAGAAGGGCTTTGACATCATGGAATCAGGCCAGTGCGGTAAGGTGGTCCTGGAATGGGACTGATCCAGTGCCGGCTAACGTATAAGGAAATGCTATTATCGTAAGGATAATAAACGAATGCTCCCCCGAAGGCTTAGTTGCTTTCGGGGGAGTCTTTTTTATCCTCAAGGACAAATTCTTGTCGTCGTGGGAGACAAACGGAAGTCTTCGGGGGAAGGAGTGTGGATGCTTCAGAGTGTTATCCTGACAGCATCTACGGGATGGTCGAGGAAGATGGCGGCGCTTTCGTTGAACTGCTCCGGTTGTTCCGTGGTAAGCAGTCGTAGGGTGCCTGACTGAGAAATGCGTGACTGCATTTCGGGATGTCGTTGCAGATAGTACTGAAGGCTGGTGGCAACATAGTCTCCCTGTGGGATGACCTTTATACCCGAGGGTATGTGTTGCTGTATCTTGTCCATGAGCAGGGGATAGTGCGTACAACCGAGGATGATGGAGTCCACCTGCGGGTCCAGGGCAAGCAGTTCATCTATTTTCTGTTTGACAAAATAGTCGGCACCGGGCATGTGTGCCTCGTTGTTTTCAACCAAAGGTACCCACATGGGGCATGCAACGCCCGTGACCTTGATGTCGGGATGCAGTTTGGCTATTTCCAGATCATAGGTGCGTGAACGTATTGTTCCCGGGGTGGCAAAGATGCCGACGTGGCGTGTCTGTGTGATGTTGCCGATGCATTCTGCCGTGGGACGGATGACGCCAAGTACACGTCGTGACGGGTCTGTCTGTGGCAGGTCGTGCTGTTGGATGGTGCGCAGAGCCTTGGCCGATGCTGTGTTGCAGCCCAAAATGACCAGGGGGCAGCCTTCCAGAAACAGGCGGTTTACGGCCTGCAGGGTGAATTCGTAGACCACCTCGAAACTGCGTGTTCCATAAGGGGTACGCGCATTGTCACCCAGATAGAGGTAGTCGTATTGGGGCATGAGTTGGCGGATTGTCCGTAAGATGGTCAATCCGCCATAACCGCTGTCGAAGATACCTATTGGAGACATTATCTGGCGGTATCCTCTATGCCTAAATGTTTGATTACTCCGGCAGTGATGTCCGTTGCCAGGCCGGGAACAATGTATGGCACACTGCCACCGTCCAAATCATAAACAATGCTTATTCCTCTCTCCTGAGCAACGACGGTGATTGCATCGTTCAGTTCGGCCTTGACATCTGCCATCATGCTTTCCTCTGCCTCTTTCAGCAGGGCCTGGACCTTTATGCGGAAGGATGCGTTGGATTCCAGCATGTTCTGCAGTTCGTTCTGACGCTTTTCCAGAATGGTCTTTGGAAACTCCTTCTGTCCCTGCATGAACTCCTCGAACTTGCGCTGGAAATCGTTTTCGCTCTTCTTGGCCTCAGCCTCATACTGTTCCTTCAGGGCCTTCAGGTTTTTCTGCACGGCCTGATACTGGGGCATGCGTGCGAGTATATTGGATGTCCTCACCTGTCCGAAGATGAGCGCACGTGGTCTCTGGCGTGGTTTGGCCGGTGCCTGAGCGGTGTTGACCGAATCTACCTGTACAGAGTCCCGGACCTGTGCATGAAGTGCCATGCTGCATGCCATGAGTAGTGTCAGGCAGATGGTCCTGGAGTATGTATAGAAGTTTAATGCTTTCATTACTCTGTTTGTATACGTCATGTCCGTGAGCGTTGTTTGTCTGTTGGCTCACGGACATGCCTGATTTCTAATCTTTACTTTGCTGGTGTGGCGGCGGTGGCGGTGGCTGTTGCAGTGACACCGAGTTCCTTCTTCAACTGGGCAGTGATGTCAGTGCTCAGAGCAGTGTTTACGAATGAGATGGCACCGGTGCTGGTGTCTACCACATACACATAGCCTCCGGTCTCGCCAATCTTCTTGACGGCAGCCATTACCTTTTCGCTTATCATGGCCATCTTCTCCTGGGTAGCCTTCTGCATGGCAACCTGGCTGTCCTGAAGGCTCTGCTGGTAGCGCTGGCCGAGGTCGTTCAGTTCCTGCTCGCGACGTGCGCGTACATTCTCCAACAGGTTTGGTGCCTCCTTCTGGTAGTCCTCGTACTTCTTCTGCATCTCGTCCTGCATCAGTTTGAGGTCGTCAGAGAACTGCTTCTCCATGGTCTGCAGTTCAGTCTGTGCAGTGGCATACTCCTTCATGTTGGGAAGGATCTCTGCCAGGTTGAAGTGGGCAAACTTTGACTGTGCCATGATGGTCAGGGGTGCTGCCATCAGAATGGCCATAAGAATCTTTTTCATAGTCTTTACTTGTTGTTATATGGTTTTATGTTTATGCCGTTAGTGTCTTGCTTAGTTGTAACCCAGTTTTGTCAACACGTCGTTGGAGATGTCGGCCTTGGGGGAAGCGAAAATGATGCCTGCGTCGGAAGCACGGTCCAGGATGAGGCTGTAGCCTTTCAGTTCGGCGATGTCCTTGATGGCATTGTATATTTCGTCCTGAATGGGAGCCATCAGGCTCTCGCGCTTCTTGAAGAGTTCTCCTTCCGGACCGAAGTACTTCTTCTTCAGTTCGCTTGCTTCCTTCTCCTTGGCAATGATTGCCTCTTCGCTCTTAGCCTTCTGTTCGTCGGAGAGGAAGACGGCCTCTGCCTGATACTTCTTGTACATGGTCTGTGCCTCCTCCTGGAGCACCTCCACCTCTGCCTGCCATTTCCTTGATACCTGGTTCAGTTGTTCGCCTGCGCGTTCGTATGCGGGAATATGGTTAAGGATATATTCCATGTCAACAAGGGCAAACTTCTGTGCGCTTGCCGGCAGTGCAAGCGCTGCCATGGCGATGATTGCAAATAATACTCTTTTCATTGTGTTTTCCTTTAAGATGTTTGTTGGAGGCAGAAGCCTCGTAATACTTTGTATTGTCTCTATGTGTGCAGAGCGTTTGTCATTAGAATTCCTGACCCAGGACGAAGTGGAAGTGGCTTCCACCGTATGTGCTCACGCCCTGTACCTTGTCGAAACCGTATGCCCAGTCGATACCCAGCAGGCCGACCATGGGCAGGAAGATGCGTGCACCCACACCTACGGACTTCTTCATGTCGAAGGGGTTGAACTCGCCAATGCTGCTCCAGCAGTTACCACCCTCGGCAAAGATGAGGCCGAAGACGTTGGTGCTGGCTCCCAGCATGAAGGGGTAGCGGAGTTCCACAGAGAAGCGTGTGTAAGCATAACCCATGTTGCCCGGAGGTGTGATAGAACCGTTGTCGTAACCTCTCAAGCCGATAGTCTCGGTGGAGTAGAGGGATGAGTAGCCGGAGGTTCCGTCACCACCCATGTAGTAGTTCTCGAAGGGCGAGGGTTTGTGCTTGTTGTATGAACCAAGCAGACCTATCTCGGCACGGGTCATCAGCACGAAGCACTTGTTGTGGCCGGACAGGGCGGTGAAGGTGCGTGCCTTGAACTTCCACTTGTGGTACTCAATCCAGGAATATTTGTCCTGCAGTTCCCTCATGTACGTGCTGCTGGAGGGATTGTTGGCCAGATTGGCATAGTCCTTGCCGTCCCATAGAGAGTAGGGGGGTGTGAAGGCTACTGAAAGTTGGATTTCCGAACCGCGGCGCGGGAATATCTGGTTGTCGGTACTGTTGCGTGACAGGGTGAAGCGCAGGGCCAGATTGTTACAGTTGCCGTTTGTCATCAGCGAGAAGTAGTTCCAGTCCTTCATCATGTAGCGTGTGTAGGACAGTTCAGCGCTGAGCGTGAAATAGTCGTCGGGCCAACGCAGACGCTTACCCCAGCCAACGGATACACCGAAGATCTGCTGATACTTGTCGGGGTCGTAGAAGTTCTCGTAGTTGCCACCATAACCGTAGCCGTAACCATAGCCATAGCCGTATCCGCCTCCATAGAGGTTGTTGTAGTAGTTGTCGTAGTAGGCAGAGTTGTAGTAGCGGTCGCTCACGTCAGTCTGCTTGCTGTAGAATGCGCTGAACGAGAATGTGTTGGGGCGCTTGCCTCCGAACCATGGGTTGACGTACTGTATGCTGTACTGCTGATAGTATGAACCGTTGGTCTGTCCGCTGATACTGAAGGTCTCGCCATTACCCTGCGGCATTACACCTCGGCGCATGCCTCCTTTCTTGAACAGGTTGGCAAGGCAGAAGTTGGCGAACTTCAAACCTATTTTGCCTATGACACCCGTCTGTCCATAACCGAGCGAGAACTCTATCTGGTCGTTGCTCTTGGGTTCCAGTCCCCAGGCAAGGTCCACCGTACCGTTATTGGGGTCGGGTTGGATATCATACTGGATGTTCTCGGCATTGAAGTGTCCCATGCTTGCAATTTCGCGATAGGAACGTTCAAGTGCATCCTTGGAGAAGAGGTCGCCTGGCTTGTTGCGCAGTTCGCGTCGTACAACGTTCTCGTACACGCGGTCGTTACCGGTAATCTTTACGCGGCTGATACGTGCTTGGGGACCTTCTGAGATGCGCATCTCCAGGTCAATACTGTCGCCTACGATGTTCACCTCAACGGGGTCAAGTCTGTAGAACACATAACCGTTGTTGTAGTACAGGTTGCCAACGGCGTCCTCGTCGTTAGAGAGACGGTCTCCCAGCAGTTTCTGGTTGTACACGTCGCCCTTCTTCATGTTGAGCACGGCAGACAGGTAATCGGTGTTGTACACGGTATTGCCCACCCACTCTATATTGCGGAGGTAATACTTGTTGCCTTCTTCCACATGGATATTGATGTCCACGTGCTTTTCATCCACGTTCTTCACGGTGTCTGCCACGATGACGGCATCGCGATAGCCCAGTTCTGCGTAGTAGTTCTGCAGGTTCTCCTTGGCTTCCTTGTACTTGGACTCAACGAACTTGTGGCTACGGAACCAGTTGTGGAAACCTTTCTTCTCGCGTATTGTCTTCAGTACACCCTTTGAGTAAATCTTGCCCTTCAGTTTCCTTTCTGGGATGACGGTGTTGCCGTAGACGTTGATGTTGCGGATAAGTATCTTGCCGTTCTTGCGTATGTTCACGTCAACGATTACCTTGTCCGGTGCGGCAGGGTCATCGTGTTGCAGAACCTCTATCTCGGCATTCTTGAAACCTTTGTCTTCAAAGTATCGCTGGCCCAGGATCTTTGCGCGGTCAATCATGTTGGGGGTGAGCTGGTTGTCCACCATAAGTCCCAGTTTGTCCTTCAGGTCATCTCTCTCGCCCTTCTTCACGCCATTGTAGTTAATCTTGGAGATGCGTGGGCGTGGAGCCAGGTTGATGTGCAGATATGCGGAGTCGTTAATGATGGAGTCCACACTGATCGATACGTTAGAGAACAAACCGTTCTTCCAGTAGCGCTTGATGGCCTGTGTTATCTCTTCGCCGGGAACGGTTATAGTCTCTCCCACACTGATGCCGGAAAGGCGTATCAGCATGGCCGGGTCGTAATTGGGTATACCGTCTACGGCAATGTTCTTGACCACAACTTGGCGTGGTGTGCGGCTATAGTCAACGGTAACCGCAGTGTCGCGCCTCATGTATTGTGCATGTGCCGGTATTGCTGCAAGGCATACCGCCAGCATATATATAATAATGTATATCTTATTCTTCATCTGTAACCTGTTCTCCTGTTTTGCCAAAGCGGCGTTGGCGCTGCTGATAGTCGGCAATAGCATCTCTTAACGACTCTTCGTTGAAGTCGGGCCAGTACTGGTTTGTAAAGTAAAACTCGGAATATGCACACTGCCACAGCAGGTAGTTGCTTATGCGCAATTCTCCTCCTGTGCGTATCAGCAGGTCGGGGTCCGGCATGAAGTCTGTTGTAAGGTGTGTGCCTATCGTTTCTTCAGTGATGTCTTCGGCATTCAGTTTGCCGTCCTTGACTTCGTTTGCTATGAGTCTGGCTGCCCGTGCAATTTCCCAACGGCTGCTGTAACTAAGTGCTATCACCATGGTCATACCTGTGTTAGCACTTGTGCGCTCTATACATCCTTTCAGACGTTCCTGTACGCTTTTTGGCAGACGTTCTAACTCGCCAATCATGCGGAAGCGGACGTTGCTCTTCATGAAAATCTCCTCTTCCAGATTGACAAGAATGAGATTCATGAGGGCTTCAATCTCTTCAAAGGGCCTGTTCCAGTTCTCGGTGCTGAAGGTATATAGTGTCAGGTATTTGATGCCAAGCCTGGTTGCTTCTTCGGTGATTTTCTTCACCGTGGCTACACCCTCCACGTGGCCTGCCGTTCGTGGCAGTCCCTTGGCCTTGGCCCAACGTCCGTTTCCATCCATGATGATGGCAACGTGTGCCGGTATACGGCTATTGTCTAATTGTTGCATAGTCTTAGTTTTGGACTAATGTCGTATGTTAATGTGAACATGAAGAAGGAGTATGTGTCCTTGTTCTTCAGTCCTGAACTTTCGATGTAGTGAGGATCGCTCAGCCTGACGCCATCCAGTTTGTCTATGGTGGTGAAGCGGTGTGTCCACTCGAAGATGAGGTTGAGGCGTGGCTTCACCTTGTATTTCACTCCCGCACCTACGGGGAAGTTGGCACCGAAACTTGTTCCGTCTCCAGTTATTCCCACGGTAGTGCCGATGCCCACTATGGCATAGGGTGTTATGCGCGAGAGTTTCTTGTATCCCGGGCCCATGCCGTAGCCCCAGAAGTTGAGTTCGAACTGTGCTCCTATGTCCACCACGTTGCCGCTGAATGTCAGGTCGGTGCTTTGTTGGGTGGAGCCGGACTCTTCCGGCAGGTAGTAGCCTTTGGATGTGCCTCCGTATCGTCCGTAGGCAAGGTTCGTCTTCAGTGACATTCTCGGGTTGAAGTTGCGTCTCAGCGTGAATGCCGCCATTGCGCTGCTTCCCGAGAACGGTGTTCTGTTCACATCTCCCAGATAGTAGCAGAGTCCTGTACCGCCACCGATGTCCCAGCGGTATTCCAGTACTTCCTGTGCCTTGGTTCCGGTTATGCCACAGGCGAGCATCAGTATTGTGAGCAGTTTCTTCAAGTCCGTTCCCTTTAGTAAATGTCGGGGCGTTCAAAGCCAAGACGGTTGAGGCGTCCGCGGAACACCTTTCCTCCGGCAAAGAGCCAGATGAAGTTGCTGTCGTCTACCGTGGCGGTTATATACCCGTCGGCACCATGCAGTTCCGATGGAGGTATGATGTTGCTCAGGCGCCACCATGTAAGGCCGTTGTCTTCGCTTACGTAGAATCTCTCCAATGCTTCTATCGTGCCGTCCTTGCTGTCTCCGCCGGCCACCATGAGTTTGTTGTCGTAGAACATCAGGCTCATCTGCGTGAACATGGGCAGGGGCTGGGTGTTGTCCCATCCCTTGTTGTAGTGCATCCAGCTTTCGGTATCCTCCTGCTCGAAGTCTGTCCAGCACTTTGACCAAACGAGGGCGCAGGTGTCCGATTCCAGGGTACGGTTACCCACAATCACCATTCTTGTCAGATTTTCGTTCTGGCTATAGGTTATGGCCGCTATCTCGGCATCGGGCAAGAGTGCTGCATCCTCGTCCAGAGGGTCTGTGTTCCATCCTGTTGCACCGATGTATGTGCTGTTGATGGTCCCGTCGTATTGGGCATAGAGTTTGTCGTGCGAAACGCCCACCAGGCGCAGGCCTTCATGCTGGTATAGTTTTGTCCATGCCAGACCGTCGGCGCTGGAGTAAAGTTCGCCGTCTGTGGAACTGATGAAAAGGTTCTCCGGGCCTTTGGTCAGTGAGGTCGGGTCGGCGGTCACGGGCAGGTCGGTCACCTGACGTGTCCACTCGCCGAGGTTGCTCAGCGGATGTGCCATCATCAGTACGGCATTGCCATCGTTCACCAGCACGTTAATTTTGTTGTTCCAAGCCAAAGCCTTCATGGGGTGTACGCCGCTTATGGCTTCGTCACCCTCCACGGCACCCCATCTGAGCGTGTCGCCCTCCATGGTGTGCACGTTTATCTTCAACGTGTATCTGCGCTCGGTTTTGTCCGTTGCCACCAGCCTGATGTGCAGAGGCTTGCGTATGTCTATGCTGTCCGATGACTGGTATGGTATCCATGGGTCATCGTCCCAGGCGTCGGAGGTGCGGTAGTAAGCCAGGCCTGCGGTGTACGACATGTTCATTACCACACGGGACAGGTCTGTGTTGTAGGGGAGCGAGTCCCTGTTTTCAATGAGCATTGTCTTGTGGTCGATGGTGAACACCCAGTTCGATGCCGTGTATGTGGTGTAGAACGTGCTGTCCGTGACACCGTCCGATGCCTTTGCCGTGGTGAGGCGGCGGAAGGAGTTGAATGAAACGTTGGAGATGTAGCATGTGTTGCTCTCCATTGAAACGTCATCAGAGTCGGACAAGCAGGATGTCAGCAGTACCATCATGAGGACCGCCGGCAGGGTGGTTTGAAGCAGAGTCTTGAAAGCCTTTTTCGTCTTCGTGTACATTATAATATGCAATTTGGGTGCAAAAGTACGGCAATTATTCCAAATCTCTGCTATTTACGGGCATCAAATGTGCCTTGAATTAAGTAAAATTAGCAATTTGTTGCCGTCAGCCTCGTATTCTTCACATACTTCTGCATTGCGGAGCACCGGTGCAACAACTTTTTGCTCTTGGGTAAGGTGTCGCGTTTCGCCCGTATTTCTGCGGCAAATCTCCACCCGTGCGTCGTCCCACATGTTGCTGTCTATGAAGCTTTGCAGGAGTTTGCTTCCACCCTCAACAAGCAGGTGCTGTACACCGCGCTTGTGCAGGTCGAAGAGTATCTCCGAGAGGATTTCGTTGTGGTAAACCACTGTCTCCAATCCGTCGCTCAGCACTTTGGCAGAACCGTCCAGACGCCCTTTGCGGTCGATGGTGACACGAAGAGGCGACGCTCCTTTCCAGAGGCGGGTGGTAAGCGAGGGGTTGTCCTGAATGGCCGTGTTGGTGCCCACCATAATTGCCTGGCATCGGGAACGCAAGCGGTGCACGAGCATTTCCGTAAACGGGGTGGAGATGCGGAGCCTTTGCCCTGCTTCCGCCTTGACGCCCATGGTGCCGTCTGCCATTTGTGCCCATTTCAACGTAATTCTCGGACGGAGCATGCCATGGCTGGTGTTGAAGCACGTGTTTATGGCACGGCATTCCTCCTCCAGCACTCCCACACGGACATCAATGCCAGCCTCCCGCATACGTCGGATTCCTTCGCCGTTCACCTTGGCGTTGGGGTCCTGTGTGCCTACTACCACCCTCTTGAAACCGTGCGCCACTATCATGTCGCAACAGGGCGGTGTCTTGCCCCAATGTGAGCATGGTTCCAGGGTAACGTACATAGTGCATTGGGCAAAGTATTGTTTGACCTCACACGATACATTGTCTTGGCCGTCACAAAGTATTGTGTGGCCTCCCGGAATACGGACACTCCTCACGGCATTCACTTCGGCATGCGGCCCGCCGTATTTTCTGTGGTAGCCTTCGCCCACTATACGGCCTTCGCGTACTATCACGGCACCCACCATGGGATTGGGGGCAGTGCCTGCCTCTCCGCATTTCGCCAACTGTATGGCTCTTCGCATGTACTTCTCGTCCTCTGTCATATTTCGGGGCTCTATTTTGTTTCTCTCTCTCGTTTAGTCGTCTCTGGGGCTTGTGCTGAAGGTACTCACGCTCGGAAATCCTCAAACAAGTTTGGTATTTCGCTCACTTAATCGTACCTTTGCAACATGAATTGTCTTAAAGAACTCAAGCAACATTATGGTACGGCCGAAGGGTATGCCCTCTATCGTCTTGTCATGGAGGAGTGCTTCGGCTTGACGCACACGGACATATTGCTTGGCAAAGATAACCAAATTTCGGAAGAAAACCAAGCGAGGCTCCTTGAAATCACCGGCCGCCTGCTCAAAAACGAGCCGGTGCAGTATGTTTTGGGTTATGCCGACTTCTGCGGACACAGGTTTGCGGTGCGCCCCGGCGTACTGATTCCGCGCCCCGAAACGGAGTTGCTCGTGCAGAAGGCCCTGGAACTTGTCCACGGCATGGATGGGGTGACGGAACCTGAAGCGTTGGACATCGGTACGGGTAGCGGGTGCATTGCCGTCAGCATGGCCTTGGCAGGTTGTCGGGTCACGGCAATGGACATTTCCGAAGAGGCCCTTGGGATAGCCATGCAGAATGCTGCCACCCTCAATGCCGAGGTAGCCTTTGTTCATGAAAATATTTTACAGCCTTCACGCACTGCCCAACAATGGCATGTCATTGTTAGCAACCCTCCCTACATCTGTCTGCACGAGGCGGAAGCCATGGAACGCAATGTCCTTGACTATGAGCCGCACAATGCCCTTTTCGTGCCCGACACCGACCCTCTCATATTCTACCGTGCCATAGCCTCCTATGCCATGTCGCACCTCTCGTCAGGCGGATGGCTCTGTCTGGAGATAAACCAGGCTTACCCCGATGAAATGGAGAGATTGCTCTCTTCTTTCGGTTTCAAGGATGTAACCATACAAAAAGACCAATATGGCAAGGACCGCATCGCATACGCTCACTTATGAGCAGGCTCTGCAACGTGCCACAGCCCTGTGCTCGGGCTCAGAGCATTGTGTTTCGGACATGATGGAGAAACTCTCCCGGTGGGGTCTCTCCAGGCAGGATTCCGAAAGGGTGGTTGATTACCTCCTTGACGAGAAATATATTGACGAACTACGCTATGCCCGTGCCTACGTCAGCGACAAGGTGCGCTTCTCGCACTGGGGCAGGGTGAAGATACGCGCAATGCTCCGTATGCTCCGCATCAGTGATGCCGACATAAACGAGGCCCTGGATAATATCGACGAACAGCAGTATCTGAGTGTCCTTAAGGATGTTATCGCCGCCAAGCGCAGAAGCATCGGCGATGACGGGAGTTATGCCTCACGCACCAAAATAATCCGCTTTGCCTTGCAACGAGGCTTCGAAATGCACGAAATAGTGAAATTTGTATCGGATTATGAGGATTAACTCCGCAAAAATCCTTATCTTTGCGAAGAAACAAAGTAAAACCTTTAAAATATTTACGTGATGAAAACGCTCGAAGCTATTTTCGCAGACAAGCTGCTTAAGGTAAAGGCTATCAAACTCCAACCCACAAACCCCTTCACATGGGCAAGCGGATGGAAGTCTCCCTTCTATTGCGACAACCGCAAGACCCTTTCTTATCCCGATCTCCGTTCCTTTGTAAAGATACAGACTGCCCGCCTCATTATGGAGCGTTTCCCCGAGGCAGAGGCCGTTGCCGGTGTGGCTACAGGTGCCATTCCCCAGGGCGCCATGGTGGCAGACACACTGAACATGCCTTTCGTGTATGTGCGTTCAAAACCCAAGGACCACGGTCTGGAGAACCTCATCGAAGGTGAGTTGAAGCCCGGCACCAAGGTGGTCGTTGTCGAGGACCTCATCAGCACCGGCGGCAGTTCGCTGAAGGCAGTTGAGGCTATCCGCAACTACGGATGCGAGGTCGTTGGCATGGTGGCATCCTACACCTACGGTTTCGACGTGGCAGAGAAGGCATTCAAGGATGCCAACGTGGAACTGGTAACCCTCACCAACTACGAGGCCGTTGTTGCCCAGGCACTTGCCACAGGCTACATCAAGGAGGAGGACGTGGAACTGCTCAACCAGTGGCGCAAGGCTCCATCCGAGTGGCAGGGCTAATTGTCTAACGCTAATAAACCGTTGTATATGAATAAATACGAAAGTTCGGTCAAGACGGTTTTCGCTCCCGTTGAGCGTGTCTATGCCCGTCTCTCCGACCTCACATCATTGGAGGTGCTCAAGGAAAGGGTGGATGATCCCCGTTTCGAGGAACTCATCAACACCCAGGTTCCTGCCGACAAGCGCCCAACCCCCGAGCAGTTCGAGAAGTTGCGCAACAACATACGCAAGATGGAACTTACCCAGGACGCCATGTCCGGTCACATCGGTCCTCTCGGCGACATCACCCTGAGAATCGTTGAGCGTGCCGAACCCAAACTGGTGAAGATGGAACTGGAAGGCGCTCCCATCGGCGTGACCATGTGGATACAGATGCTTCCCTCCGACGAGAACACCAGCCGCCTGAAGGTTACCTTGGGTGCTGAACTCAACTTCTTCATCCGCAAGATGATAGAGTCTAAGTTGGAGAAGGCTCCCGAAGGCCTGGCACAGTTCCTTTCGCAAATACCCTATTAAACAACAGACATATCCGGCGCAGGGGTCTCCATCGTATGATGGGGCGTTCCGTGCGCCGTTTTTTAGATTATTAAAGACACAATATGGCAAAACTCTGGGACAAAGGCTTTGAGATAAATGCCGAGATAGAAAAGTATACCGTAGGCCGCGACCGCGAACTGGACCTGTATCTGGCTCAGGACGACGTGCTTGGCTCCATGGCGCACATCACCATGCTGGAGAGCATCGGTCTGCTGGAAAAGGATGAACTGGCGGCACTCCTTGCCAAACTGAAAGAGATCTACGGCCATGCGCTTCAGGGCGACTTCGAGATAGAGGACGGCATAGAGGACGTGCACTCACAGGTGGAACTCATGCTTACACGCTCCCTGGGCGAGATGGGCAAGAAGATACATTCCGGCCGTTCGCGCAACGACCAGGTTCTTGTGGACCTGCGCCTCTTCACGCGCCGTCAGTTGCGCCTTGTCGTGGAGGACGTCTGCTCCCTGTTCCGCGAACTCCAGGCGCAGAGCGAGCGCTACAAGAACGTGCTCATGCCCGGCTACACCCACCTGCAGGTGGCCATGCCGTCGAGTTTCGGCCTTTGGTTCGGCGCCTATGCCGAATCTCTCGTGGACGACATGATGATGCTTCAGGCGGCATACCGGCAGACAAACCGCAACCCCCTCGGTTCTGCGGCAGGCTATGGCAGCAGTTTCCCCCTGAACCGCAGCATGACCACAAGCCTGCTGGGCTTTGATTCCATGGATTATAACGTGGTGTACGCACAGATGGGACGCGGCAAGACGGAACGCAACGTGGCCTTTGCCATGGCTTCCGTGGCAAGTACCGTCAGCAAGATGGCCTTCGATGCCTGTCTGTTCAACTCGCAGAACTTCTCCTTCGTACGCCTGCCCAAGGAGTGCACCACGGGAAGCAGCATCATGCCCCACAAGAAGAACCCCGATGTCTTCGAACTGACACGCGCAAAGTGCAACAAACTCCAGGCTCTGCCCCAGCAGATCATGATGATAATGAACAATCTGCCCTCCGGATACTTCCGCGACCTGCAGATTATCAAGGAAGTCTTCCTCCCTGCCTTCCAGGAGTTGCGCGACTGCCTGCAGATGTCGGCCTACATAATCCGCAAGATGGAGGTAAACGAGGAAATCCTCTCCGACCCACGCTACGACCTCATGTTCTCCGTGGAGGAGGTGAACCGCCTTGCTACCGAAGGCATGCCCTTCCGCGATGCATACAAGAAGGTGGGTCTGGACATAGAGGCCGGCAACTTCACCCCCGACAAGAATATCCGCCATACTCACGAAGGCAGCATAGGCAACCTGTGCAACGAGGAAATAGCCCGACTGATGAATTCCCTTGTAGGCGAGTTCCATTTTGAACGTATAGACAAGGCCGTGGAGGCTCTGCTGGCATGAGGTTACACAGAAGCATAAAGTCATTTATAGCAATGCTGGTTGTCCTTGTGGCAACCGGCATTGTCTCTTCCTGCGAGAAGGCGGAAAACAGATACAGCGGTTACCGTGCCTATTTCAAGTACGCCCCTGTCAGTGCCAAGCCCAACCTGTACCGTGCCTGCACCTCTCTGGGCGAATTCTGTTCCATAACGTATCCCCCCGGTGTCAACTATGTGATAAAGAGTCCCAGCACCCCGTCGGCGGTGGACTATATCCAGCGTACCGCCCTGCAGGGTTATCAGGGCTTTGTCCTTGGTGTGGGAGGTGGTCTTATAGTGGGCATGCCCACCATACCGGAGATGCTGGAACAGGAAAGCCAGGTCACATGTTACGACCTCTGCTGCCCCAACTGCTATCAGGCCTACCATATCCTCAAGCAGTTGGAACTCCATGTCGGAGGTTTGGCCACTTGTTCCTCATGTCATCGCACCTATGACCTCAACAATCAGGGCATGGTGTCCAAGGGGGATGCCGGCCGTTCCCTTTTCCGTTACTATGTGCATTACTATGCCCCCACTCAGAGTCTGACAATCAACAATAATTAGGCTAAAAGTGTAGTTTTCCCACCTTTTCCTTGGTCGTATCGTTTTTTTGTCATACCTTTGCACCCGCTAATGTTCAGATGATTAGCATTTCAGGTTGACTCGCTAGCTCAGTAGGTAGAGCACTTCACTTTTAATGAAGGGGTCTCGGGTTCGAACCCCGAGCGGGTTACAGAAACAAAGGATGTTGCCATGTGGCGACATCCTTTGTTCGTATTACAGGTCCTTCCTGTCTGCCGGAAAGGGAACCGCACCATGCGGTGGCGGATAGTAGGTCTTGGGGGTGAAAAAAACGGACATTGCCCCATGGGTGTACGAATGCTCCGTGAGGACTCGCCCCTGTTGTCGTGAGAACACGGCCTTGTCGTCGTGAGAACTCGCCCCTGTCACCATTGAGAACAAGCCCTCGTTGTCGGGGAGAACAGCCCCCTGATTTCGGGGATGTCTTAACTTACTGATTTGTAGTCTTATGTGCGTTTGCTTAGGCTCGTGCTTTGTGGAGCGTGGCAGAACGTATGGGGGAAATGCGGTTATTCCAAAATCCTTACATGCAGAAGGAACTTGTCATTCGGCCGTGTCCTGTAGCAGAGCATGTGCTCTGGCATAGTCTTCCTCTTCTACGAAAACGGTAACGCCGTTCATGGGCGGGTATCCGCTCATTATCTCCCCTCCCAGAAAGGAACGGATGCCCTCCTCCTCCAAACGACCTTGGAGAAGGTGGGCTTCCATTGGGTTATTGCATGTTGTCAGTCTGCTTATTGCCATACGGTATTTAAAAGACAGAATCCATATTCTGCTGGTTCAGGGTCTGTTTGCCCTCGCTGGTATAAATGTAGTCGATGCGTTCCTTGTAGGCCTTCTCTATCTTGGGCCTAACCATCTTCATGGTGGAATTTATCATCTGGTTCTGTTCGGTGAAGGGTTCTGCCAGCACGGCGAACGAACTTGGCAACCAGCGTTCCGGGAACATGCCCTGGAATTCGCCGCCTTTCTTGAAGCGTGCCAGTTCGCTCTCTATCAGCAGCAGGGCGGCGGTGTGGCCTTCTGCACTCTCTGCTTTCAGTCCTTTCTCTTTCAGGTGGCGGCGCAGGGCGTCCCTGTTGGGAACTATCAGTGCCGTGGTGGTGGCGCACTGGTTGTTGTAAAGCATCACCTGGTCTATGTAGGGTGATTTCTCCACCAAGGCCTCCTCTATTCCTTCCGGGCTGTACTTCTCTCCGTCGCTGGAGATGAGCAGACTCTTGAATCGCCCCTTGACGTATAGAAGGCCCTCCTTGCTCATGTATCCGAGGTCGCCAGTGTAGAGATATCCGTCGCGCACGGTATCTGCCGTGGATTCGGGGTTCTTCCAGTATCCGGCCATCACGTTCTCTCCCTTCACCACAATCTCTCCCATCTCGCCGGTAGGCAGTTCCTTACCGTCCGTGTCGCATATCTTCAGTTCTATGGGCTTTACCAGTTTGCCGCTGGAGCCGAAACGGTACAGTTCCGGGCCGTTGCTGGATATTACGGGAGTGGCTTCCGACAGGCCGTAGCCCTGGTACATGGGTATGCCTATGCCCACGTAGAATTTCTGCAAGTCCTTGTCGAGCAAGGCACCGCCGCCAATGAAGAACTTCAGTTCTCCGCCGAAGTTATCGCGCACCTTGGAGAACAGTATCTTGTCAAACAGGCATACGAGAGGTTTCAGCGCATAGCGCCAGCCCTTGAAGTCAAGGTTGCTGTCGCCATAGTACAGTTGTTTGACCTTCATGCCCCAGTTGAACAGGCGTACGGCACCGGGACCTTTGGCACGGATGCCCTGTTCTATGTTCTTCTTGAATGTCTTTGCCAAGGCCGGAACGCTCAGTATGAAGTGGGGTTTTACTTCCCGGATGTTTATGGGAATGTTCTTCAGACTCTCCATGGGTGTGCGTCCCACCTGCACCGTGGCTACCGTGGCACCCTTGCTCATCATTATGTAGAAACCCACCACGTGCGCAAAGCAGTGGTCGAGAGGCAGGATGATTAGCGTACGCCAGGTCTGGTCTATGTTCACCAGGGTGCAAGCCTGCTCCACGTTGGCCGTGTAGTTGCGGTGTGTCAGCACCACTCCCTTCGGGTCGGCCGTGGTGCCGCTGGTGTATGTGATGGTGGCATAGTCGTCGTTGCAGATGGATTGTCCCACGGCCAGGAATTCCTGCATGCTGTGGGTGGCCAGGAAATCGTCGCCCATGACGAGGACTTCATCCACGTATGTCTCCTTGTCTTCGTAGCGTTCCTGTGCGTCCAGCACTATTATCCGCTCCAGCAGGGGCAGACGGTCTTTTATCAGGCGTATCTTCTTCAGTTGTGTGCCGGATACCATGATGTATTTCACGTCGCCATGCTGCAGACGGAAGAAGAGGTCGTTGCTCTCCTCCAGTTTTATGGACAGGGGCACGTTTATGGCTCCTGCATAGAACATGGCCAACTCGCCTATGATCCACAGGTTGCGCCCTTCGCTGAGCAGGGCCATGGTGTCGCCTTTCCTTACTCCAAGTGCCTGAAGGCCGGCGCCAAGCCTGTAAACCTGTTTGCGGACATCGGAATATGTACTCGGACGGAACATGCCGTCGCTCTTTTCAAGCAGGAATGTGTTCTGAGGGTATTTCTGTACAGAAGACTCGAACAGGTCTATTATTGTCTTTTTCATATAAATAGTGTTATGGCGTTTGAATGTATATGCCTATCTGGTTACAAATATATGGAAAAAGATAAAAAGATACGTCTTGGCTTTCGTTTTTTTCCATTTATGCGTACCTTTGTGTTCGTGTAATCCCCCAAAAACAAGCCAATACCTACGATGGGCAACATCATCAACCCCTTTGCACGTCCGCTTTACGTGATGACAAAGCCGGCAGGAGCGCATTGCAACCTTGCCTGCGACTACTGTTATTATCTTGAGAAGCAGAAACTTTATCAGAACGGCGACAAGCATATCATGTCAGACCAGTTGACCGAGGTGTTCATACGTGAATACATCCAGTCGCAGTTCGGCAACGAGGTGAACTTCACCTGGCATGGCGGCGAACCGATGATACGTCCGCTCTCCTATTACAAGAAGGTGGTGCGTTGGCAACGGCGCTATGCCGAAGGCAAGGCTATAATGAACTGCCTGCAGACCAACGGCACGCTGCTGACACCGGAGTGGTGCCGTTTCCTGCACGACGAGGGATGGCTGGTGGGTATAAGCATAGACGGTCCGCAGTATATGCACGATGCCTACCGTATGAAACGCAATGGCGGCCCTACATGGGAAAAGGTTATGCAGGGCATAGAAATGCTCGACCGTTATGAGGTGGAGTGGAATGCCATGGCTGTGGTGAACGACATTACTGCGGCGCGTCCTCTGGATTTCTACCGCTTCTTCCGTGACGAAATAGAATGCCGCTATCTGCAGTTCACACCCGTAGTGGAGCGGATACGCAGACACGAGGACGGGCGTCATCTTGCACATGTCATGGACGGGGATGAATATGCCGTGGCACCGTTCAGCGTTACTCCGGAGGCATGGGGTAGTTTCCTGTGCACCATGTTCGACGAGTGGTACAACAACGATGTGGGGGAGATGTTCGTGCAGACTTTCGAAGCCACTCTGGCCAACTGGGCCGGCATGACTCCCGGAGTGTGCTCACTTTCTGACTGGTGCGGCCATGCCGCGGTGATGGAGCACAACGGCGACATATACTGTTGCGATCACTTCGTTTTCCCGGAATACTATCTTGGCAACATCCGCAACCGTGGTATTCTGGATATGCTGAACAGTGAAAGGCAAATGGCTTTTGCCGACATGAAGACCAAAGGGCTGCCCACGCAATGCCGTCAGTGCCGATGGCAGTTTGCCTGCCATGGCGAATGTCCGAGAAACCGTTTTGCCAAGACAAAGGACGGTGAACCTGGCCTGAACTATCTGTGTGAGGGCTACCGCCGCTATTTCGAGCATGTGGCGCCATTTATGGAAGAACTGAAGGGCAGGTTCTGCTAAATCCCCCTTTTTGCCATCCGCCTTGCAGGGCGCGCTCCCTTCCTGTGCAGGGGTTAGTCCTGGGAAAAATCGGAAAGTATGCGTCTGTAAACCGACAGCAGGGTGCTCTTGCGTATGAATCCTACGAAGATGCCTTCCTGGTCGGCAACGGGCAGGTTCCATGCGTGCGTGCGGTCAAAGGTCTTGATGACGGACTCCATGCTGTCGTTCACTCCCAGTATGGCCGGGGATTCGGCCATCAGTTGGGAAACACGGAAACGCCGGAAGAGTTCGGGACGGAAGACAAGATGCCTTATGTCGTCCATGCGCAGTATGCCAACCAGTTGCATCTGGCGGTTTACTACGGGGAAAACGTATCCTTTGCTCGTGGCAACCATGTTGGCCACATCGCCGAGTGTTTGGTCGGGATAGAGGATCTTGTCGCTCTTTTCTATGACGGAGTCCATGCTCATCAGTGTCAGTACCGAGCGGTCGGTATGATGGGTGAGGAGTTCGCCACGCTGTGCCAGACGTGTGGCATATATGCTGTGAGGCTCGAAGAGTTTGATGGTCAGGTATGCCACCACGGCCACCATCATCAGAGGCATGAACATGCCGTAGCCGCCTGTAAGTTCGGCTATGAGGAAGATGCCCGTCAGCGGTGCGTGCATGACACCGCTCATCAGTCCGCACATGCCCAGCATGGCAAAGTTGCATTCGGGCACCTGTATGCCCAGGATGCCGTAGATGTTCCACAGGCGGGCGAAGACGAAGCCGGCAATGCAACCGAGGAACAGTGAGGGCGCGAAGATACCTCCGCAACCGCCACCGCCGTTGGTGGCCGTGGAGGCAAACACCTTCATGAGAATCACCAATATTAAATAAGGTATAAGCAGGCGGGCATGTCCGGCAAAGAAAGAGCCGTTCATGGCTTCCTGCCAGTCCTCCATGCCCTTGCCGTTGAGCAGTAGTTCTATGAGCGTATAGCCTTCGCCATAGAGCGAGGGGAAGAGGAAGATGAGGATGCTCAGCATGGCTCCGCCGAAGAGAAATTTCTTGTGGGGCAGGGCTATGCGGCGGAATATGCCCTCCAGCCAGTTCATGGTGCGGGTAAAGTAGAGTGCCACCAGGCCACATGCCACACCCAGAAGCAGATAGGCAGGGATGCGGTTTACGGAGAAGGCGTCGCTCAGATGGAATTCAAATACCGATGCCGTGCCTGAAAGGGCAAACGTTACGGCCGTAGCGGTGACACAACTGACCAACAGGGGCAGGAGCGAACCCATGGTGAGGTCTATCATCAGTACTTCCAGCACGAAGACAAGACCGGCAATGGGGGCCTTAAAAATTCCGGCCACGGCACCGGCGGCACCACATCCTACCAGCAGCATCATGTGGCGGTTGGAGAGGTGGAACAGGCGTCCGAGATTGCTGCCTATGGCGCTTCCTGTGAGCACGATGGGGGCCTCGGCTCCCACACTGCCACCGAAACCGATGGTGACGGCAGAGGCCAGTACTGAAGTGAAGGTGTTGTGCAGTTTTATCTTGCTCCTGTTGCGGGCAATGGCAAAAAGAATCTTGGTTACACCATGGCTGATGTCGTCGCGCACTATGTAGCGGATGAAGAGCATGGTCAGTCCTATGCCCACGACAGGGAATATGAGGTAGAGCCAGTTGGCACCTGTAGTGGAGAAGCTATAGGTGAGCAGATGTTCGATGGTGTGGATAATCCATTTCAGCGTCCAGCCGGCCAAGGCGGTGAAGACGCCCACCACAAGGCTGACGAGCAGAACGAAGCGTTCGTCGTTGATTTTATCTCTGTGGCGTCGGCGCCATTTCAGAAGTCCTGCGGCAAAGTTGCGTAGAATGGGGTGTCTGTGTGGTGAGTTCATCTTGCTCCCGTTGTTCTGGTGTCCTGCTTTTTATCTTATTATCTTCACGCTGCAATCCTGTCCCAACTTTATTATTCGGCTGGGAGTTCCGGGTATGTTGTCGCCCCGGCGGAAGGAACAGATATAATCCACTTGCGACTTTATCTCCTCGCTGATTTCGCGGAAGGTGCGTGCGGTGGGTTCTCCGCTTATGTTGGCGCTGGTGCTTACCAGAGGCTTCTGCAGACGGTAGCAGATGTCGTGGGAGAACTGGTCGCGTGTAACTCGCATGCCCAGCGAGCCGTCCTCGGCGATGAGGCTTGGTGCCACACCTTCGGCTCCGTCCAGAATGACCGTTACCGGCGAGTCGGCGGCGTCGAAAATGTCCCATGCCACGTCGGGTATGTTGCGGAAGTAGCGTTGTATGCGGTCGGCCTTGTCCACAAGGCACAACATGGATTTCGCGTCTTCACGCTGTTTGATTTCATAGATGCGGCGCACGGCCTCCTCGTTGGTGGCGTCGCAACCTATGCCCCATACCGTGTCGGTGGGGTAAAGGATTACACCGCCCTTGCGCAAGCATTCCACGGCTTGCTTTATGTCTATTTCGCAATTCATAGGTTTTTGTGTTAAGGGATTTGGGCCATGTTTTTATAGTCTTCCAAGTCTTTCTGGTTCTCCCTCCCTCTCAGGGAGGGGTGGGGTGGGTCTTAGAACTCCGAGGTGAAGTGGAATTGCAGGTGCTCGAAGTCCTGCTGTGCCATGCTCAGCACATAACCGCTGTCTGCCAGGAACACGTCGCGTCCGTCGCGGTCCTTGGCCATGTACTGGTACTTACGTTTCTTGAAGTTCTCCAGTTCCGCCTCGTAACCGGGTTCGCAGGAAATCCAGCATGCCTTGTGCAGGTGTACGGGCTCCCAGCGGCACTTGGCTCCGTATTCGTTCTCCAGGCGGTATTGGATAACCTCGAACTGCAACTGACCCACCGTGCCGATAATCTTGCGGTTGTTGAACTGGTTCACGAACAACTGCGCCACACCTTCGTCCATCAGCTGGTTGATGCCCTTCTCCAACTGCTTGGTCTTCATGGGGTCGGCATTCTCGATGTACTTGAACATCTCGGGGGAGAAAGAGGGCAGGCCGCGGAAATGCAGTTGCTCGCCCTCGGTGAGGGTGTCGCCTATCTTGAAGATGCCGTTGTCGGGCAAACCTACGATGTCGCCTGCCCAAGCCTCGTCGATGGTCTCCTTTCGCTGGGCCATGAACTGTGTGGGACTGGAGAAGCGTACCGTCTTGCCGTTGCGGATGTGCAGATAGGGGGCATTGCGCACGAACTTGCCGGAGCATACCTTGCAGAAGGCAATGCAGGAACGGTGGTTGGGGTCGATGTTGGCGGTAATCTTGAAGATGAAGCCGGTGAACTTCTTCTCGTCGGGGTTTACCTCGCGTTCCTCCGCCATGACGGGGCGTGGTGCGGGGGCTATTTTGCAGAAGCAGTCAAGGAGTTCCTGCACGCCGAAGTTGGTCAGTGCGGAACCGAAGAACACGGGAGCCAGCAGGGCTTCCTTGTATTCCTCCTCGTCGAAGGCGGGATATACGCCCTCGATCATTTCCAGATCCTCGCGCAGTTTCTCGGCATCGGTGTCGCCAACCCATTGGTTCAGTTCCTCGCTCTCTATGTCCACCTGCACCTTCTCTGTCACCTTCTGCTTGTTTGACTGGAAGAGGTTCAGGTTCTGCTCGTAGATGTTGTACACACCCTTGAAGCGCTGACCCTGGTTGATGGGCCACGACAGGGGGCGCACGGCAATCTTCAGTTCCTCCTCCAGTTCGTCAAGCAGGTCGAAGGGGTCGCGTCCCTCACGGTCCATCTTGTTGATGAAGATGATGACTGGGGTCTTGCGCATGCGGCACACCTCCATCAGTTTGCGTGTCTGGGTCTCCACGCCCTTGGCGCCGTCCACCACGATGATGGCGCTGTCCACGGCAGTCAGTGTGCGGAAGGTGTCCTCGGCGAAGTCCTGGTGGCCGGGGGTGTCCAGGATGTTTATCTTGTAGGGCTTGTCTGTGGGTGTGCCCTCGGGAGCATACTCGAACTCCATTACCGAGGTGGTAACGGAGATACCGCGCTGCTTCTCTATCTCCATCCAGTCGGAGGTGGCGGTTTTCTTTATCTTGTTGCTCTTTACGGCACCGGCCACCTGTATCTGGCCGCCGAAGAGCAGGAACTTTTCTGTCAGCGTGGTCTTACCGGCATCGGGGTGGGCGATGATGGCAAAGGTGCGTCTGCGTAGTATTTCTTCAGTCATGTCTTTTGCTTTAGGGTCTTTAAGGTCCTTAGAGTCCTGAGGGTCCTTAGGGGTGTTATTGTTGTTGTGGGTTATACTTTTCTGTCAGCATGTTCAGCAGGTTGCTGATGGCGGAAATGGCGGCAGACGTCTCTGCTCCGACGGGCTTGTTTTGCATGCGTAGCAGGGTGATACCGTATAGTGCGTCGAGTGCCGTCTCCAGTTCGGATTTCATCTTGCCGTTCCCCTTGCTTCGTAATTCCACGATGAAGGGCAGTGCCTTGTAGTAGGCGGCATTGTAGATGGACTCTTGGGGGTCTGCCAGCAGTTCGCGATGACGGTCGGCCAAAAGGAAGATGGTGTTGCGGACCACCTGCACGTGTCCGCGTTCGCGGCATCCCTCCTCCTGCATCATGCGTGCCAGGCCGTCGTACCATTGCAGGGCCTGCTCCAACTCCTCGTCGTCGTAGTCGAAGCGTGGCAGGTATTCCTCCGCAATCTTCTGGATGTCACATTCGTATGAACGAATGATGTCCTCCACCTGGTACATGTAGAGGACATAGGCCACAATGTTTTGCTTTCTAAGTTTCTTGGCTATTAACATTATTTAGTGGTGCTGTTTGATATTTATATGCTGATGCCGAATTTCGGGAGCAGTGCCCAGACAAAACCGAGGAATCCGGCTACGATTACAATGCTTCCTATTATGCGGTTTATCTTGCATATGGTGCTTACCTGGAACTTGTTCCTTACCTTATTTATAACGTACGTAAGGCACAGCCACCATAGAATCGCCCCTCCGAATATGGCGATGTATCCAAGTCCCTGCTCCAGATAGTGCTCGGGGACAACAAACTCGAACCGTGCCATCAGGGCTATGAAGAGCAGGATGATGAGGGGGTTGGAGAAGGTGACCAGAAAGCCCGTGATGCCGTTGTGCATCAATGAACCCTTGTTCGGGTTTGTCGGACGCAGGTTCTGTGTGGGATTGCTCAGGTATGTGTATATGCCGAATATCATGAGCAGTATTCCGCCAATTACCTTGAACCAGAACATATTGCTCGGCTTTTCGATAAAGTCCATGACGAAACTCATGCCCAAAATGGAGAGGGCGGCGTATATTATGTCAGATACGGCAGCCCCTAATCCGGTAACCATTCCATACCAGCGTCCCTTGTTCAATGTACGCTGTATAGTCAGGACACCAACAGGTCCCATGGGTGCGCTTGCCAGAATGCCGACAATGAGGCCTTTGAAGACCAGTTCCAATGTACTAACAGGTTCTATCCACATAATATGTCTGCAAATTACGGACTTTTTTTTCACTTTAACATACATTTGCAATTAAAAAATGCTCATTATTACAAAATAAACGCTAACTTTGCCCATACATCCTAAGCAAATAACCATTAAATCGTAATAGCATGAATAAGAAACCCTATGTAATAGGATTGGACCTGGGTGGTACCAATTCTGTGTTCGGCATTGTTGACAAGGACGCAAAGATTGTCAAGTCTGTTTCTATCCCCACCACCGGTCATGGTACTGCAGAAAAGTATGTGAATGCCTGTGTCGAGGCTCTGAATCCTCTGATTGCCGGGGTTGGCGGTATCGAGAAGATAAAGGCTATGGGTATAGGCGCTCCCAATGGCAACTATTATTCCGGTTGCATCGAGGATGCTCCCAATCTGGAGTGGCGTGGTAACATCCCCTTGGTGAAGATGTTCCAGGAGGCTCTGGGCATTCCTGTTGTCCTGACCAATGATGCCAATGCTGCCGCCATCGGCGAAATGGCATACGGTGCCGCACGTGGCATGAAGAACTTCATCGAGATTACCCTGGGTACAGGTGTAGGTAGCGGTGTAGTAGTGAACGGTCAGTTGGTTTACGGCCACGACGGTTTTGCCGGTGAACTGGGACATGTCATCGTGGAGAAGAACGGTCGTGAGTGCGGTTGTGGCCGTCGCGGTTGTCTGGAATGCTATTGCTCCGGTACAGGTATCGCACGCAGTGCTATCGAGAAACTGGCCATAAGCCGTCGTCCCTCTTCCCTGAGAGATATTCTGAGTTCTAAACTCGAGGCCAAGGACGTGTCTATCGCTGCTTCCAATGGCGATGAACTGGCTCTTGAGATTCTTGCCGATACTGGCCGTCGCCTTGGCGAGGCTTGCGCCAACTTCGCTCCATTCTCCAGCCCCGAGGCATTCATTTTCTTCGGTGGTCCCACAAAGGCAGGCGAGTTGCTGATGTCTCATGTCCGCAAGGCATACGATGAAAACGTTCTCTTCGTTTATAAGGGTAAGGCCAAGATTCTGCTCAGCGAGTTGGACGGTGCCAGTGCAGCCGTTCTCGGTGCCAGCGCTCTCGGTTGGGAGATATAATCAAATAGAAAACAGAAAACAGAAAGCGGAGAACGGAGAAGTAATTCAAAGTTCTCCGTTTTTTCGTTTCCCTTTGCCTCTCTAAGTCAGGGATGACGAGCGCGAAGCGCGGAGGGGCATTTAAATGTTTTCACCTTTACGTTTCAAGATGGCATTACTTAGTATTTCGGTCAGGGACGGAATATATTCCAAAGGCAGAAGGAAAGTATCCTGAGGACAGAATCAATACGAGGGGCAGAGGAACGATTGGCGATGCAAAGATACGACACTCAGGGAGCCTTTTGGCATTTAGTAACAGTAAAGTGTGGTAGGGTGGACAAAAAGAAAAAGCATCAGTAACTTTTCGTTACCAATGCTCTTTCTTAGGTCGGGATGACAAGACTCGAACTTGCGACCTCGCGCCCCCCAGACGTGTGCGCTACCAACTGCGCTACATCCCGTTCCTTTATGTTTTGTGCTCCCGATTTCTCGTTTGCGATGCAAAGGTATGACTTTATTTTGTATTCTCCAAATAATTTTTGTAATTTTGCACGTAAAATAAGGAAAATTCTCCAGGTGAACGTGAAAATACGGATATTTGCTCCGGGTATCTTGCATGCGGAAATAAAATTGCCGGCAAGTAAGAGCATCAGCAACAGGGCATTGATAATACAGGCTTTGAGTGGTGGCACCGGGCCAATAGACAATGTGTCCGATTGCGACGACAGCCGTGTGGTGCAGGATGCATTGCGGCACATGCCTCAGATAATAGACATCAAGGCTGCCGGTACGGCCATGCGCTTCATGACCTCGTTTCTGGCAACGGTTTCGGGTGAACACGTTATAACCGGCACGGAACGCATGCGCAACCGCCCCATTGCGGTACTCGTTGATGCGCTAAGGTCTTTGGGCGCAGACATCTGCTATGAAGAGAAGGATGGTTTCCCACCGCTCAGAATACGCGGCAGGGAGTTGGCGGGAGGCAGGATTTCATTGCCCGGGAATGTCAGCAGCCAGTATATAAGTTCCCTGCTGATGGTTGCCCCCACGCTAAGGCAAGGTCTTGTCCTGGAACTGACGGGAGAGGTGATAAGCCGTCCGTATATAGACATGACACTGGCCATCATGCGCCAGTTTGGCGCCAAGGCTCAGTGGAACGGCGAAAGGGAAATCCGCGTGGAGGCGGTGCCCTATTCTCCCATACCTTATTATATAGAGAGCGACTGGAGTGCCGCTTCATATTGGTATGAAATGGTGGCGCTGTCCGGTGATGATGGGGCGGAGGTTGTGCTTCCGGGCCTTTTCCGAGACAGCCTCCAGGGCGATTCGGCCGTGGCTGAACTGTTCTCCCGTCTGGGCGTGGAGACAAAGCATGACGGCAATTCCGTCTGCCTTGCCAAGAAGGCGTGCGATGGCGGGCCGTTTGTATGCAATATGGTCAACCAGCCGGACCTGGCACAAACCGTAGCGGTGACATGCTGCATGCTGGGAAAACACTTCCGCATCTCCGGTTTGCAGACACTCAGGATAAAGGAGACCGACCGCATAGCGGCATTGCAGAAGGAATTGGGCAAGTTGGGTTATCTGATTGGCGTGGAGGGAGACGACACCCTGTTTTGGAACGGGGAGACGGGTACGGACACGACGGGTACGGAAGGCATTGCCATTGATACCTACGAGGACCACCGCATGGCCATGGCCTTTGCCCCTGTGGCACTGAAACGAGATCGTATTACAATAAACAATCCGGAGGTAGTAAGCAAGTCCTACCCCTCATTCTGGGAGGACATGAAGAAGGCCGGATTCAAACTGGCATGAGTATGAACGACAAGGAAGTAACAGAAGGTGGCGACGGAGTGGTTATACCTGATGCCGAATGTTGCGGCATGCACGAGACATGCGAGAAGGACAGCCTTCTGGCAGCCGTGAGCAAGGATGTGGAATATTACGACGACGAGGAACTGGACCGCTTTCGCGGCATAGCCTCCGACGAGTTCCTGCCCCCTGAGATAGAGGAGTTCCGCTATGTCCTCTACACCATGCGCGAGGACGAGGTGGCCGGGTGGGTCCGCTCTCTGCAACTGCGCCAGGTGGAGTTGCCCGACGAACTGAAGGACGAAGTTTTCCTGATAATCGGCGAACGGCGGCAATAAACAGACGGGGAAGTACGTTATATAGCTATTAACGGCGGAAGTAGGGACACGGCATGCCGTGTCCGAAGAACAAGAGCAAGCGGACGAAAGATCACCCATCATCAAACGGACACGGCGTGCCGTGTCCCTACAATATACCACCAGAAACAATCTTCCCAACCCATAGGGGAACGAATGGACAAACCTTTAAGACACAAATGACAGGAAATGCAATGAAGTCATGGTTACTGGCGGCAGTATCCGTACTTGCCCTCGTGTCGTGTTCTACAAAGAAGAACACGCCCATGACTCGTTTCTACCATTCCATGACGGCCCATTATAATATAATGTATAATGGAGAGGTGGCCTTCGAGAAGGGACAGGATGCACAGACCGACGGCCACAGGGATGACTACAACAGCCTGCTCCCCATGTACATCAGCACCAACAAGAGCACTGCCGGCATGGGCAAGGGCAACTATGCCACCGCCATAGAGAAGTGCGAGAAGGCCATAAAACTGCACAGCATCAAGAAGAAGCCCAAACTGAAGCCCGGTCAGAAGCGCACTCAGGAAATGAAGGATTACCTTGCGCGCAAGGAGTTTAACCCATATCTGTGGCGTGCATGGATGATGATGGGCGAAAGCCAGTTCAACAGGGGTGAGTTCATAGAGGCGGCTTCGACATTCAACTACACCATACGCCTCTACTCCACACAACCGGAAGTGGCCAACCTGTCCCGTGCGTGGCTGGCCCGGTGCTATGTGGCATTGGATTGGCCTTACGATGCCGAGGATGTGCTGCGCAAGATGCAGAGGGACAGCCTTGACTTCAGGACCCAGCAGCAGTACGACAACAGCCGTGCGGCATGGCTCATACAGACAGGGCAGTACGAGGAGGCCATACCCTTGCTCAAGAAGACCATCGGCAGGCAAAAGGGCAGCATAGCCCGCGCCCGCCTCAACTATCTGCTCGGGCAGTTGTGCCGCGAAACGGGACAGCGCGAGGAGGCATACGATGCCCTAAAGAAGGTTATCCGGGCCAACCCACCCTATGAGATGAGCCTCAATGCCCGTGTGCTCCAGTCAGAAATGGCCAGCACCACGCAGACACGCAAGATGATACGCAAGTTGCAGCGCATGGCCAAGAGCGGCAAGAACAAGGAGTATGCCGACCAGATATATCTGGCCATAGGCAACATATACCTGAATGCAGGGGATTCCCTGCGCTGCACCTATGCCTGGGAGGATGGCCTGAAGGAGAGCAAGGGCGGAAGTGCCAAGGCAACATTGCTCCTGCGTCTGGCCACTCTGTACTGGGAACAGGAAGACTATGCAGAGGCGGCACGCTGCTACAAGGAGTGCCTTTCCTCTCTGGACAAGGAGCACGACGAATACAAGGAGGTGGAGCAAAGGGCAAAGTCGCTGGAGGGCCTTGCCGAACCTCTTGCCGCCATAGAACTGCAGGACAGCCTGCAACTTCTGGCCAAGTTGCCGGAAAAGGAACGCATAGCGGTTGCCGAACGCCTGGCAAAGGAATACATCAAGAAGGAGGAAGAGGAGGCAAAGCGGAATGCCGCAAACGGCACTTCTGGCAACAATGCAATGGCTTCCCAAGGTACTGCCCAGCAACAAAGCCAGAACGCCAACAGGCAGATGGAGCAGGACAAATCCGGGCAGGGCTGGTATTTCAGCAACCCCAATACCGTGCTCCAGGGCAAGAACGCCTTCTTCCGCAAGTGGGGAAAGCGCAGGAACACCGACTACTGGCGATGGGCCGACAAGAGCGGTTTTGCCGTGGACGGAGAGATGCCCGAGGGGCTGTCCGAACTGATGGAGGCCGAGGAAGGGGAAGACACCGGCACTGACTATGAGGAAGAGGAACTCAACGACAGCGTGGATAACGACCCCAGAAATAAGGCCTTCTACCTGAAGCAGATACCCGTAACGGAGGAGCAGATGGCCGCATCTCACCAGATACTGAGCGACGCCCTGTTCCAGGCGGGCGTGTTGGAGCAGGAGAGACTTGGCAACTTCCCCCTGGCACGCAAGACCTTGCTCAGATTCATCGGAGACTATCCCGAGCACGAAAAGGTTGCCGATGCCTGCTACCACCTTTTTCTGATAGGCGGACGTATGGGCTTGACGGAGGAGTCCGGCTATTACCGCCAGAAGGTAGTGAGCGAATATCCGGACAATGCCTATGCCCAGTTGCTGGCAAACCCCAGATACGAACTCATTGCACGCGGAGGCCGCCATCTCGAGGACTCCATCTATGCCGATGCCTACACGTCGTATCTGAAGAACGACTACGAGCACGTGAAGGAAAGTTATGCCTTCTCCACCGAGAACTACCCGGAGGGCAGGCACAGGGCACGCTTCATGTTTGTCCATGCCATGAGCCAACTGTATTCCGGAGACAGGGACGGTTTCCTTGCCTCGCTCAAGGAACTGACGGAGAAATACTCCTCGGAGGAGATTGCCAAACTGGCAGCCGAGATAATGAAGGGAATAAGCGAGGGACGTCTGCTGAACGATGAGCGCTGGGATGCCAGCGACATCTGGGCAAGGCGTGGCAGTGCCGCCTCATCGGACAGCACCGCCACGGCCGACACGCTGAAGGCTGACCGCCTGGGCAAGTTCGCCTTCGTGCTGGCCTACCCCAAGGGAGCGTTGGACGAGGACCAGCTGCTGTTCGAGGTGGCACGCTACAACTTCACCTCCTTTATGGTGCGCAACTTCGACCTGGAGATAAGCGACCTGGGCGACATCAGCATGCTGGCCGTGAAGGGCTTCGTCAGTTACGACGAGGTACATGCCTATGTGCAGGATTTGTATTCCGACAAGCACATGGCCACCGTACTGGAGGGCATACGCACATTGCTCATACTGGAGGACAACCTCAATCTCCTGGGCACGAAGTACAGTTTCGAGGACTACAGCAAGTTCTATGACGAGAACTTCGCCCCCATACAGATACCCGAGGAACTACGCATAGACAACGGCACGGTAATCCGTGGTGAGGACGAGGTAGACTATTCCGAGGAGGAAGAAGACCCCGCCCAGGAAGAGGAACAACTGGAAGAAGAAGAGGACGACTTCCCCTTCGGATTCTGAGAACGGAAATCTGCGAGTAAGCGAGAGCAGAGGAAATGCATTTACTCTGCCGAGCGGGAGCAGATTCAAGACGACGAAGTCGGATTAAAACGGAAAAGGGAAAACTTCGGAGTCCTCGGAGAACTCGGAGTCCTCAGAGAACTCAGAGTATTCAGAGAACTCAGACCTCATCCGCTCCTCTCTACCCCCTAAGATAGGGGTAGTCCCCCGTAGGGGGAGGGGGTATGATATAACCGCTCATCCGCTCCCCGCTCATCCGCTCACCACTCATCCACTCACCGCTAAAACAAAGACATTATGGCATACAGACTCTTATGGGTTGACGACGAGATAGACCTGCTCAAGGCGCACATGCTCTTTCTGGAAAAGAAAGGCTACGATGTGGACACCGCCAGCAACGGTTATGACGCACTGGACATGTGCCAGAAGGAGAACTACGACCTCATCCTTCTGGACGAGAACATGCCAGGCCTGAGCGGACTGGAAACCCTCTCACGCATAAAGGACCTGCACCCCACTGTACCCGTGGTGATGGTCACGAAGAGCGAGGAGGAGGACATCATGAACCAGGCCATCGGGGCAAAGATTTCCGACTACCTCATCAAACCCGTCAATCCCACACAGATTCTTCTTTCACTCAAGAAGAACATACACAGCCGCGAAATAGTCAGCGAGGCCACGCAGACGGCCTACCAGCAGAACTTCGGACGGCTGAGCATGCAGATAAACGACTCCCTCACCATGCAGGACTGGATGGACGTCTACCGCACACTGGTCCGCTGGGAACTGGAACTGCAGGACGTTGCCGCCGAGATGAAGGAGATGCTGGCCATGCAGAAGCGCGAGGCAAACAACGAGTTCTGCAAGTTCGTGCGCAAGAACTACATGAAGTGGATGGAGACTTTGGTGCGCCACGAACAGGACGAAAACCGCCCCCTCATGAGCCCCGACATCTTCAAGACTCAGGTATTCCCCGCCCTGGACAAGGGCGAGAAGGTCTTCTTCATAGTCATAGACAACTTCCGTTGGGACCAGTGGAAGATGCTTCAGCCCGAAATGGCAGAACTCTTCAACGTGGAGGAAAACATGTATTGCAGCATACTGCCCACGGCCACACAGTATGCCCGAAACGCCATCTTCTCCGGGCTCATGCCCATAGAGATAGAGGCCATGTTCCCCGACCTCTGGGTCGACGAGGACTCCGAGCAGGGCAAGAACCTCAACGAATCCCCCATGGTGCGGACACAGTTGGAACGCTTCCGCCGACGCAACACATTCTCCTACCACAAGATAAACGACTCTGCCGGTGCCGAGAAGTTCGTGCAGCAACTGCCCTCCCTCCTCCACAACGACCTCAACATCGTGGTGCTCAACTTCATAGACATGCTCAGCCATGCCCGAACGGAAAGCCGCATGGTGCGCGAACTGGCCAACAGCGAGGCGGCATACCGCAGCATCACGCAGAGTTGGTTCCGCCATTCGGCAGTATCCGAACTCTTCCGCACGCTGGCATCCATGGATTGCCGCATAATCCTGACCACCGACCACGGTTCCGTGCGTGCCAACAACCCCGTGAAAGTGGTGGGCGACAAGAACACCAACACCAACCTGCGCTACAAACTGGGCAAGAACCTTGCCTACAATGCCAAGGAGGTCTACGAAATCCGCGACCCCCGCAAGGCAGGCCTGCCAGCCCCCAACATCAGCACGGCCTACATCTTTGCCCAGAACCAGGACTTCCTTGCCTACCCCAACAACTACAACTACTACGTCCAGTACTACCGCGACACCTTCCAGCACGGAGGCATCAGTCTGGAGGAGATGCTTGTCCCCCTGATTTCCCTGCAAGGCAAGAAAAGGTAAAAAAGCGTGGTGGGGGGGCACCGTCACACAAAAGAAAGAGGACACGGCATGCCGTGTCCCTACTGTTGGGTGTTCCGTTTTCCGTTTTGACTTCAGCCCCTTCGGGCGTCGACCTTTGGTTCACCTTTCACGTTTACTTTGCCTCTGCGTTCTCTGTCGCGCATCGCGGGCGACTAATCCAGCGATAGCGTAGTTTGCTTTGGAACTCTGCGTCCTCTGCGTCCTCTGCGTGAGGTTTGTTTGAGAGCGGTTAAGGTGATTAATTTTGCCCACAGAGGACACAGATAGCACCGATTGGCACAGATAACTGATGCACACGGCAATCTGTGAATATCAGTCGCATCAGTGTCATCTGTGGTCAATCCCGCTCGCCGCCCCCCCCGCTCACCGATTACCGCATCCACCCCTCCACGGCATAGATCTTCTCCATGAGTTTCCTTTCCTTCCCGTTGGAGTCCTTGAACCACACCTCTATCCTTGCGGCATAGTACTCTCCCCAATCTCCTTCGTATATTGTGAAGCGTTTTGAATTTACATGGCAAGTGAAATGATCGGAACCTTCGGTCTTTTGTGTCGTCGCCTTTTTTATACTCTTCTCTGAAAGGGGAAGATTCTCTGTCACTTCATAGCATCGCAGGAATATGGCTCCCTCGGGTAGTTGGGGATAGAAGAAGGAATATTCGTAAATGCCTCCTTGGAAGGCGTTGCGTATTTGCAGCCAGGTTGTGGAGTCGGATACATTGACTTCCTCCTCCAAGTTTGCGTCATCATCCTTGGGCGTATGATACTTCAAACCTTCCGGAATGGGATGCTCCTCGGCAAAGCCTGTCGGAGCAGATTGCAGAACCAACCCGAGGAATGCGGTGGCAAGAAACTGGATTACTACCCCAAAAGCGGCAATGCACAGTTGAACGGCCTTACGTCTGATCAAAAGGAACAGGGCGGCTATGATGAGCAGAAGGAATGCCCACAGGTAAATTGCCAGAAAGAAATCTGTCTTGACGGGAGAATCGTCCATGTTCAACCATATCCCCCTGAAGCAGTAAATGGAAACGATGGGAAGAAGAAACCATACGAGCGACAGGTAGTAACCGGCCTTGTAAAGGAGTTTATATACCCCTTTAATAATTTCGGATAATTGTCTCATGATGTATCGGGGGGGCAAGTGGTTGGTGTAGTCAGGAAGTGGTGGTGGAACAGGTGGTGTCTGGGGCGGGTGCAAGGTTTTGTCAGCCGACGGTAACCTTGCGCATGCCGTTGTCGGTTTCCTCGATGTGCACGCTGACGGTATTGTCAGGGAGCAGGTCCTCTATCAGTTCCGGCCATTCCATCAGGCAGAGGTGCCCGCTATAGGCATAGTCGTCAAAACCGAGGTCCATGACCTCAGCAAGGTTCTTGATGCGGTAAAAGTCGAAATGATAGATGGGCCCTATGTCGGAACCGTATTCGTTGACGATGGCGAAGGTGGGGCTTGTTACGGCATCCTTCACGCCCAGTTGCTGGCAGAGGGCCTTTATGAAGGTTGTCTTGCCTGCCCCCATGCCGCCATAGAAGGCAAAAACGCGCCTATGACCCATCTGTGCCACAAACTCCTGTGCGGCATCGGCAATCTTGTCCAGCGAAGGGATGAGGATTTCAGTCATCTGCTCTGCCGGAGTTTATCAGGGGAGATACGATGGAGAGGATAACATACCACAGGATGATGCCGGCAAAGCAACTTTCCTCCAGCAGGAAGCACGGCAGGCAACCCAGCAGGAAGAGGTACTTCACCTTGTTGTCCTTCCAGGAGAGGTTCTTGAACTTCAGGGCAAACAGGGGCAACTCTGCCACCAGCAGGAAGCAGAAGAGCATCATGAAGAGGAAGAGGAACATGGCATTGAACTTGCCGCTTACCAGGAAGGCATGCTGCCCTACGATGAGGCTGCCCCAGAACAATGCGTTGGCAGGTGTGGGCAGGCCTATGAACGAGGTGGTTTGTCGGGTGTCGATGTTGAACTTTGCCAGTCTCAGGGCAGAGAACGCCGCCATGATGAAGGCGGTGTAGGGCATGAAGCCGCGCAGGGGTTCCATGAACTGGGGGTACTGCACCTCCTGGAACAGGCTGAAGAGCATGGCGCTGGGTGCCACGCCGAAGGTCACCACGTCTGCCAGCGAGTCAAGTTCCTTGCCGATGGGAGAAGACACTCCCAGGGCGCGGGCCACCATGCCGTCGAAGAAGTCGAAGATGGCTCCCAGGAGGATGAATACTATAGCCCAGAAGTAATTGACGGGAATGGGGTTCTGGAATGCCGCACCCACGGCGATGCAGCCGCAAATCAGGTTGCAACAGGTGATGATGTTGGGGATGTGTTTCTTCATGACAATCTGGCAATAATGGTTTCGTTGCCCGTGGTGCGCTGGCCGAGTTCCACGTTCACTTTGGTGCCTACGGGAAGATAGATATCCACACGGCTGCCGAACTTGATGAAGCCCATGTGCTCGTCTATCTCGCATGCCTCGCCCTCCTGCAGATAGGTGACGATGCGTCTGGCCATGGCTCCGGCAACCTGTCTGACAAGGATGTCCTGACCGGTGGATGCGGTGATTACCACGGTGCTGCGCTCGTTCTCGGTGCTGGCCTTGGGAAGCCATGCGGCCTTGAAGCGGCCGTCGTGGTGGCGCACCAGTTTCACCTTGCCGTCGCAGGGAACCCAGTTGGCATGTACGTTGAACAGGCTCATGAAAATGCTCACCATCAACCGGCGGTCATGGAAGTATTCGTTCTCCTCCACCTCCTCGATGACCACGACCTTTCCGTCGGCAGGAGCGATAATCAGCCCGTCGGTGTCATCGTCTTCATAGTGCCTGATGGGGCAACGGAAGAAGTTGACAACGATAAGGTAGATTATGCCGGTTATGCCCAAGAATATGTAACTTGCCATCGGGCAGTTGGAACCTGCCCAATAATAGACCAAGGCATTCAGTGCGGCAAACGCGATGAATCCCAATATCAGTGTGGCGGTTCCTTCCCGGTGCAGTCGGATTTTCTTAAGTTTGCGGAGTCTTTTGCCCATTATTCAATAATTTTTACGTACAAAGATACAAATATATATGAATAAAAGGCGTTCCGCTGTCACTTTTTTGATAAAAACACATAAAAAACACTGTTGTGTCACGTTGTCTAAAGGAAATTGCCATATCTTTATGCCGTAAATTAAACATTGACTATCGGCTAAAGCATCGGACAAATGGAGGATTTCGTACATCTTCATGTTCATACACAATACTCTTTGCTGGACGGACAGGCCAGCATACCGCGCCTTGTGGACAAGGCCATCTCCGACGGAATGCGCGGAATGGCCGTCACGGACCACGGCAACATGTTCGGCATAAAGGACTTTTTCGACTATTGCGCCAAGGTGAACGGAAAGCGCAAGAAGGAAGGCCTGGAACCGTTCAAACCCATTTTCGGATGCGAGATGTACGTGGCACGCCGTGGCGACAAGTCCCTGCGCGAAATCAAGCAGGACCAGAGCGGTTGGCATCTGGTGGTTCTGGCGAAGAACGAGAAGGGCTATCATAATCTGGTGAAACTCGTCAGCCGGGCATGGGTGGACGGCTACTATATGCGTCCGCGCACCGACCATGCCGACCTTGAAAAGTTCCACGAAGGACTCATCATAGCCTCTGCCTGTCTGGGCGGCGAGATTCCCAAAAAGATAATGTCGGGCGACATATCCGCCGCAGAGGAGGCCATACAGTGGTTCAAGGGTATTTGGGGCGACGACTATTACCTGGAGGTCCAGCGCCATCAGGTGAAAGACCCCCGCCAGAGGGCAAACCGTGAGGTCTTCGAATTGCAGCAGAAGGTAAACAAGGTTATCCTGGACTTGGCAAAGAAACACGACGTTAAGGTAATAGCCACCAACGACGTGCATTTCGTTGACGAGGACAATGCCGAGGCCCACGACCACCTGCTTTGCCTCTCCACCAACAAGGACCTGAACGACCCCACCCGCATGCTCTACACCAAGCAGGAGTGGTTCAAGACCCGCGAGGAGATGAACGAGGTGTTTTCCGACCTGCCCGAGGTGCTTGCCAACACGACAGAGATTCTGGACAAGGTGGAGACCTACAATCTGGACTCCAACCCCATCATGCCCTTCTTCCCCATACCCGAGGACTTCGGCACGGAGGAGCAGTGGCGCGAGCGCTTCACCACAGAGGACCTTTTCCGCGAGTTCACCTCCGACGAGAACGGAGAGAACCCCATGTCGCGCGAGGAGGGCGAGAAGAAGATTGCCAAACTGGGAGGACTGGACAAACTGTACCGCATAAAGTTCGAAGCCGACTATCTTGGTTTCCTTGCATATCAGGGCGCCAGGAAACTCTACGGAGAGAACCTCTCCAAGGAGGTGGACGACCGCATACGTTTTGAGTTGCACATAATGAAGACCATGGGTTTCCCCGGCTACTTCCTTATCGTGCAGGACTTCATCAACTCGGCGCGCAACGAACTTGGTGTGTGGGTGGGCCCCGGCCGTGGTTCGGCTGCCGGCAGCGTGGTGGCATATTGCTTGGGCATCACCCGTCTGGACCCCATGAAGTACGACCTTCTGTTCGAGCGTTTCCTGAACCCCGACCGTATATCTCTTCCTGATATAGATACCGACTTCGACGACGATGGGCGCGGACGTGTGCTCCAATGGGTAATGGACAAGTACGGCAAGGAGAACTGCGCCCACATCATCACATACTCCACCATGGCCACGAAGAACAGCCTGAAAGATGTGGCGCGAATAGAGAAACTGCCTCTGGACAAGGCCAATGCCCTTTGCAAGGCTATACCAGACAGGCTCAGCCTGGACGGCAAGGACCTGAAGATGAACCTTACCAATGCCATCAAGTGCACCGTGGAGTTGCAACAGGCAGAGGCAAGCCCCGACCCCGTGCTGGCAAACACCATCAAGTATGCCCGCATGCTGGAGGGCAATATCCGAGGCACAGGCATACACGCCTGCGGCTTCATCATCTGCCGCGACCCGATATCCGAGCATGTCCCCGTAAGCACGGCCGACGACCCGGACTTCCCGGGGCAGAAGACTGCCGTCACACAGTACGACGGTCATGTCATAGAATCCACCGGCCTTATCAAGATGGACTTCCTCGGCCTGAAGACCCTGTCCGAGATGAAGGAGGCCTGCCGCGTGATAAAGGAAGCACACGGCATAGACATCGACCCTGACACGCTCCCCATAGACGATGAACTGACATACAAACTCTACCAGGAAGGCCGCACCATCGGCACCTTCCAGTTCGAGTCGGCAGGCATGCAGAAGTACCTCAAGGAACTACGTCCCACGGTCTTCGAGGACCTCATTGCCATGAACGCCCTGTACCGTCCCGGCCCCATGGATTATATCCCGTCCTTCATTGCCCGAAAGAACGGACAGGAGGAAATCAAGTACGACATCCCCATCATGGAGAAGTACCTGAAGGACACCTACGGCATTACCGTGTATCAGGAGCAGGTCATGCTGCTGAGCCGTCTGCTGGCCGACTTCACCCGAGGCGAGAGCGATGCCCTGCGCAAGGCCATGGGTAAGAAGAAGAAGGACATCGTAGACGCCATGAAGCCCAAGTTCATCGAAGGCGGTGTGCGTAACGGCCACGACCCCAAGGTACTGGAAAAGATATGGGGCGACTGGGAGAAGTTCGCCTCCTATGCCTTCAACAAGTCGCATGCCGCCTGCTACTCCTGGGTGGCATACCAGACGGCCTACCTGAAGGCACACTACCCGGCCGAATTCATGGCGGCACTGCTTACCCGACGAAAGGACGACATCAAGGAAATCACAAAACTTCTGGACGAATGTCGTGCACTGAAGATAGAGGTGCTGGGACCCGACGTGAACGAGTCGCATGCCAACTTCGGCGTGAACTCCAAGTCGCAGATACGTTTCGGCCTGATGGCCATCAAGGGTTTGGGCGAATCAGCGGCAGAGGCTATCGTGAAGGAAAGGGAGAATAACGGTCCGTACAAGGACCTCTTCGACTTCGTCCAGCGCGTGCCCATGTCGTCCGTCAAGCGAAGCGGCATGGAATGCCTGGCCCTTAGCGGAGCCTTTGACGCCTTCAAGGAGCAAATCAGGCGCGAGCAGTTCTTCGGCCTGAACGCCAAGGGAGAGATATTCCTGGACACGCTTACACGCTATGGAAACAGTTACCAGCAGAGCATGATGGAAGCCCAGTTCTCGCTCTTCGGAACAGACATGGTGGAGGTTAGCACTCCGCCCATACCTCAGGCCGAACCATGGAGCACCCTGGAACGTCTGAACAAGGAACGCGACCTCGTGGGCATATATCTTTCGGGCCATCCTTTGGACGAGTATGCGGTGGTATTGCGGGATATATGTACCATGCGTGCCACAGACCTGGACGACCCGTCGGAGTTCGTAGATTGTGAATTCTCGCTTGGCGGAATTGTCACCAACGTAAAGACGGGCATCAGCAAGAGAGGTTCCGGCTACGGCATAGTGACTATAGAGGACTATAGCGGACAGGGCGAGTTGGCCTTGTTCGGCCAGGACTGGCCCAAGTGGGGAGGCTACATGATGGTGGGCAGCACCCTGTATATCACAGGACAGGTACAGCCCGGCCGCTATGATGCCACCCGTGTCCAGTTGAGCATCGGCGACATACAGTACCTTGGCGATATCAAGGACAACCTTATACAGAAAATCACCATACACCTGAATGTGGAACTGCTTACCGACGAGTTGGTTATGCATCTGGGCGAGATACTGACCGGAGAGTCCGGCAATGTGGCGGTGGAGATAGTCTTCCGCAACAGCGACGGTTCAACGCTGGCCATGAAGCCGGCAGAACTGAAGGTGCGTGCTACCCGACGCCTCATGGACTTCCTGCAGACCTGCGAGGGTGTGGAATATACGATAAACGATTAAATAAACATTAAGTATAAACGCTAAAACATTTGTTATTATGGCACAAGTTATCAACAGCGCAAATTTTGAAGAACTGGTTGCAACAGGCAAGCCTGTAGTGTTGGACTTTTGGGCAACATGGTGCGGTCCCTGCAAGCGTGTGGCTCCATTGGTAGAGCAACTCGCCGAAGAGTATGCCGGACAGGCTATCATAGGCAAGTGCGACATAGAGGACGACGAGGACCTGCCCATGCGCTTTGGCGTGCGCAACATCCCCACCATCCTGTTCATCAAGAACGGTGAGGTTGTTGACAAGCAGGTGGGTGCATGCGCAAAGGCTGTTCTGGAGGAGAAGCTCAAGGCTATCCTGTAATGCTGCCTAAAGTAGGATTATCAATAAACGCATACAAACGATGAGCGAATTCAACGAAGAACTCCTCTTTGCCGAGGAGGACCGCCAGACCGTGGCCTTCATCCAGGGCTATCTGCCACAGGAGATAAAGGAGAAGTTCACAGAAGACGACCTCTACTATTTCCTGGATGCCTTTGCCGAGTACTGCGAGACATCCGGCCTTATGGACAATGAGGACGAAGAGGCTGAGATAGACATCGAGGAGGCCGCCGCCTTCATGGCAAAGCAGGCCAAGAAGGAGAAGATAGGTACCTTCGACGCTGAGGATGTCCGCTGGATAGTGGACGGCCAGTTGGAGTTCTGGGAAACACAGGAATGACCGACGAGCAGTACATGAAGCAGGCCCTTCAGGAAGCGCAAAGGGCGCTTTCCGAAGGCGAGGTGCCCATTGGGGCCGTCATAGTGTGCCGTGGGCAGATTATTGCCCGTGGGCACAACCTCACCGAGCGCCTGCACGATGTCACTGCCCATGCCGAAATGCAGGCCATCACCGCCGCAACGGAACGCCTTGGGGGCAAGTACCTGACGGACTGCACCCTGTATGTCACCGTGGAACCGTGCATAATGTGTGCCGGTGCTCTCGGGTGGAGCCAGATACCCCGTGTGGTATATGGAGCCGGCGATGAAAAGCGTGGCTTCCGCCGTTTCGCTCCGAAGGCCTTGCATCCCCGATGCGAGGTTGTTGCCGGTGTGCTGGAGGAAGAGTGTGCCACGCTCATGAAGTCCTTTTTCCAAAAGAAACGGTAACATCACATGGCGCAGCACAACGACTTCGGCGCACAGGGCGAGGACATAGCCATAGACTATCTCCGCAGGAAGGGCTACGTCATTCTGGACAGAAACTGGCGTAGCGGACACAAGGAGATAGACATCGTGGCTCGAAAGGACGATACCGTGGTGTTCGTGGAGGTGAAGGCCCGTGCCAATGCCTTCTACGGCAACCCCGAGGATGCCGTCACCCGCAGGAAGATGCACCTGCTGGTGCTTGCCGCTGATGCATATCTGCGCTACAACGCCATCGACCTGGAGGTCCGCTTCGACGTGATTACCATCACCGGCACAAGCGGGAAACCCTACATAAGACACTATGAACGCGCATTCAGACCTGGCATTGGAATATAGGCACCTGGACGAGGTCAGTTCCACCAACGACTATCTCCGTTCCTATGCCCCCTCTGCCGACATCACCGTGGTGTCTGCCTCTTTCCAAACCAAGGGACGTGGGCAGATGGGCAACACATGGGTGAGCAACCCGGGAGAGAATGCCCTCTTCAGCGTGCTTGTGTGCCCCGAGAACCTGAAGGCTACGGATGGTTTCATCCTCAGCCAGGCCATGGCACTGAGCATCAAGGAGGAACTGGACCTCTACCTTGAGGGAGTATGCATCAAGTGGCCCAACGACATATACGTGAACGGAGAGAAAATCTGCGGCACGCTCATAGAGAACTCCCTCATGGGCAAGAACGTGGGCCGTTCAGTAATAGGAAGCGGGATAAACGTGAACCAGACGGACTTCCCCAACGGACTTGCGGCACCGCCTACCTCCCTGCGTCTGCATACGGGCAAGACCATGTCACCCTCCGACCTTATTCGCGCCGTGGTGCTCAGGTTTGCCCGCTATTACATGGAGGTGCAGGAGGGACACTATGACCGCATCAGGGAACTATATCACCGCTCCATGTATCTTAGAGGGGAGAGGCACTGTTTTAGGGACGAGGGCGGAATGTTCATGGGCACCATATCCCACGTGGAGACGGACGGACACATCATCATCGTAGACACCGAGGGCAAGCCAAGGCGCTATGCCTTCAAGCAGGTGAAGTTAGTACGTACTATATAAAATAAGGAAACAACCAAATATCTACAACTATGAAATTCAACCGTATCTTACTGAAACTCTCCGGCGAAAGCCTGGCAGGAGAGCAGAAACAAGGCATCAACACCGAGCGTCTCAACGACTATGCCCGCCAGATCAAGGAAATTGCCGAAATGGGGGTGCAGATAGGCATTGTCATCGGAGGAGGCAACATCTTCCGTGGCCTTACCGGAGCAGGCAAGGGCTTTGACCGCGTGAAGGGCGACCAGATGGGTATGTGTGCCACGGTTATCAACTCCCTGGCACTGAGCAGTGCCCTTGGTGCAATCGGGCAGAAGAACCGCGTGCTTACCGCCATCCGCATGGAGCCTATCGGCGAGTTCTACACCAAGTGGAAGGCCATCGAGGCCATGGAACGTGGCGAGGTTGTCATCATGAGTGCAGGCACAGGTTCTCCCTACTTCACCACCGACACGGGTTCTTCCCTGCGTGGCATAGAGATAGAGGCCGACGTGATGCTGAAGGGAACCCGTGTGGACGGCATCTACACCGCCGACCCCGAGAAGGACCCCACCGCCACCAAGTTCCAGGACATCACCTATCAGGATGTCATTGCCAAGGGTCTGAAGGTCATGGACATCACCGCCACGGCCATGTGCATGCAGAACGACCTCCCCATCTACGTCTTCAACATGGACATCGTGGGCAACCTCAAGAAGGTCATCTCCGGCGAGGACATCGGCACTCTTGTGCATAACTAGGCAACACGCATTTAACCTTCCTATAAACAACGCCGTCTGCCCATGGGGGAGATGGCGTTGCGTCATGATGCCCCTACTTTTGTTGTCGTATCAACAAAGTTCTGTTGATACGACAACACTGCCTTGTTGATAGTGCAACAAAACTTCATCATCACTGATTCAATACACCATCCTCACCTGCACGGAAATGTCCTGACGGGTGGGGGAGAGTATCTCCTGCAAGCCCGAGGAGATGCTTCCACGGTCAAGCATGTGCGTGAGCGCATACTTGGCCTCTATCATCCAATGTGAGCGGGGGAATGTGTAGCGGATGGTGGTGGCAAACCTGAGACCGTGGCCGTAGTAGGAAGTGGAGGAGGTGCTGTTCCACAGGGATGGTTCGTAGATGTAGATGCGTGTCAGGTAGTCGGGGGCATGGAAGTATCCTGCCATCAGGCCCAGGCGTAGGGCATCCTCCTTCAGCATTCTTCCCTGTACGAGTTGGCTGAACCCGAAGCCGGGTTCCTTTGTGGACGCCATGTGCACGAGGGCGGTGCTCTGCAGTTTCCATTTCCCCGAGGGGAGGCAGGTCCATTGCGCCTTCACGCGGTGGCGGGGCAGAATGAGGTCGTTGGCCGCCTTGCGCTTCATCTGGTAGCGCAGGGACAGGGAGTGCTTTCCCGAAACCTCGAACTTTCCCTCCAACATCAGTTCCTGACCGTTGCTGGACTTTGTCATGCCGTATCTGGGCCAGTAGTCGGCAAAGAAGTCGGCATATGCGGTGAGGCTGAGCCTGTCCCATGGTCTGGCCTCTATGCGTAGCATTGCCCCGCTCTCGTTCTGCACCCTGGAGTTCTCGCAAATGGCGGCTGCCTGAAAGGAGTAGAACTTGTGGTCATAGTACCGTCCCAACACCCCTATCTTCAGGTTCCTGTTCGCGAGCCATTGCACACGCCCCAGTGTGGCTATGCCTCCGTGCACGGTGCTGTATGCCACCTCTGCCGAGGCTGTCCAGCGGTAATAACTGTAACCTCCGTGCAGGCCTACGACTCCGAAGTCCTGTCCCTGCGGATACCAACGGCGGTATTGGTCGTTACCGGGCGAGAGGGTGCGGTCGAAGTGCTGCCAGTATCCTGTGGCACCGACACAGAAATGCCCCATCTCTGCCAGAATGTGCGCCCCCACCAGTGCGGAACGGGTGTTGTTTTTCTTTGCAATCTCGCTTTCGGTGCGGTGATAGCCGCTCTCCACTATGGTTCTGGCGTTCCCGTCTTCGTCTAAGGTGGCGTCTAAGGCGCGGTATGAGGCAAACAGGGTACCGCTCATGCGGAACTTCGCTTGCCGGCCCGGGTCCCCGACCTTGCCCAATGTGATGGCAACACCCCTTAGGAAACCGCTTTCCGACATGCCGGTCATGGGGCGTATGCCCTGGCTCGTGTTGCTCATCATGCTGCTCTTTCCGGTGGAGGTGCCACGGCTTATCACCAGTCCTTCGCCCCATCCGGCACGGTAGTCGCCGATGATGGCGGTCTTGACAATGCCCTTGTTGCGTATCATGGCATAGCCTCCGAAACTGTCATAGAAACCCTCGCCGGGGTCCTTCTTGGCATGAGCACCTATGTTTACGTGGTCGCTCTCCAGAGAGTATCGGATACGGTTGTACAGAGGGTTGCCCCTGTACTTCCCTGTCTGGTATCCCTTTCTGTAATACAGGGGAATGTCCATGCGGCTGTCCAGAGAGTTCTGCATGTTGCGGAACCATCCGCCCTTTTTGCTCTTGCGGCCCTCGCCGTGCCTTACGGTGAAGAACAGGGGCAGGACCCGTCGCGTCTGATAGTCTATGGCAGGAATCAGTGCCAGTTCGCCCAAGGACTTCATGGGACCGTCCAGGTGTACGTAGGCCTGTATGGCCTCTATCTGAGCCGGGGTGAGGAACGGGAGCATGGCCATTTCGTCGGGAGTGGCGGAGTTTATGTCCATAGGATGTGAGTGCAACCATTCCAGTTGTTCCAGATACTGTTGCCATGCCTCCTCGCCCATGCTCTCCTCGTCGTAGGTAAGCGACTGAACAAAATCGTCCCACGACATATCTGTGTATGTCGCAGGACGATTGTCTTCTGACGTGTTTGTGCCCGGAACGGGACTCGAACCCGTACGACCGCAATGGTCAAGGGATTTTAAGTCCCTCGTGTCTACCAATTCCACCATCTGGGCGCAACTCGTGTCTGCATGGGAGGCAGTATGCCCCTTAGCGGGTGCAAAGATATGAAGAAATACCGAAATGCCGAGTATGTTTAGTGAAAAATGTTTCACATCCTCACGTATTTTCTTCGTTATGGGCATTTTCCATTGCTCTCCTGTAACAGTCGCGGCACAGCGGTTCGTACTCAGCCTTTTCGCCGAGGAGCACCTGCTTGTCCACATTGACAAGGCGGTGGCTCACGTATGCCAGCGCACCGCACCGCACGCAGATGGCATGTACCTTGCTCACCTCGTCGGCAATGGCCAGCAGGCGTGGCATGGGGCCGAAAGGCTCGCCCTTGAAGTCGAGGTCCAGACCGGCCACAATGACTCTGACGCCCTGATAGGCAAGTTCGTTGCACACCTCCACTATATGCGGGTCAAAGAATTGTGCCTCGTCTATGCCTATGACATCGTAGCCCTGTGCCATGAGCAGGATGCTGGCGCTGGAGTCTATGGGGGTGCTGGGAATGCTGTTGCCCTCGTGGCTTACCACATCCTCGTTGCTGTATCTGGTGTCCATGGCGGGCTTGAATATCTCCACCTTCTGCCGTGCGAACATGGCACGCTTCATGCGGCGTATCAGTTCTTCCGTCTTGCCAGAGAACATCGAGCCGCATATCACCTCTATGCGTCCGCGGCGCATCATCTCGCCATTGCTGTTGGTTACGTCTTTCATGTGGGCAAAGGTACAAATTATATTAATGGGTCGGCACGGATGCGCGTCAAATACTTAATAAATATTATCGAAAAGCAATTTTCGGTGTCGGCTGATGTCGGAATTAAAATAATATGCTTAAATTTGTACACACAAAGAAATACTAATCCCGGCATTGATGGGAACATTATATTTGGTGCCGACACCGGTCGGCAATCTGGAGGACATCACGGCCCGTGCATTGAGAATTCTGCGCGAGTGCGACCTGATATTGGCAGAGGATACCCGTACCAGCGGTAACCTGTTGCGCCATTTCGACATTCACAAACCCATGGTGTCGTACCATAAGTTCAATGAGCATCAGACGGTTGCCCGTGTGGTGGAACGCCTTCTGGGCGGTGAGACCATTGCCGTTGTCAGCGATGCCGGTACGCCGGGAATCAGCGACCCGGGCTTTCTTGTTGCGCGTGAAGCCGTGAAGGCCGGGGTGGAGGTGATAACGTTGCCCGGTGCAACGGCCTTTGTGCCTGCTTTGGTGAGCAGCGGTCTGCCCTGCGACAGGTTCTGTTTTGAGGGTTTCCTGCCACAGAAGAAGGGGCGGCAGACACGCATAGAGGCGCTGAAGAGCGAAAACCGCACTATGATTTTTTACGAAAGTCCCCACAGGGTGGTTAAGGCTCTGCAACAGTTTGCCGAGGCCTTTGGCGAGGAACGCCAGTGCAGTGCCTGCAGGGAAATAAGCAAGTTGCACGAAGAAAGCGTGCGAGGTACACTGGCCGAGGTGCTTGCCCACTTTATGGAAAACGAACCTCGTGGCGAGTTCGTCATTGTCGTTGCCGGTAGGGATGAGGCTGACGTGCAGGAGGAAAAACCTCAGGCAGAGCAGGGAGCGGAGCCGGGAAAAGAGAAACATTTCAGTAAGTACAGAAACAAACAATTATAGGAATCAGAATAAGATTATGAAAAAGATTGTTATTATTGTAGCAGGTGTCATCATGATGGCTGCCTGCCAGAACCAGAATGAGAGTAAGACACGGATGCAGCAACAGATAGACTCGTTGCAGACTATTGTGGATGACAAGGATGCAGAGTTGAACGACATTATAGCAACAATGACCGAGGTTCAGACCGGCATCCGCCGCATAGCCGAAGCGGAAGGACGTGTCACCGTGGCCGATGGCAGTCAGGAAAGCGCTTCCAACCGTGCTATAATCCGCGACAACATGGAATACATCTGTGAGGCAATGCAGCAGAACCGCGACCTGGTGGCCCAGTTGAGGGAGAAACTTAATGCCAGCCGTTTCAAGGGAGACAAACTGAAGAGCCTGGTGGATGGTCTGCAGGCACAGGTGGAGAACCAGAACCAGCGCATCCAGGAACTGCAGGCAACATTGGCAGAGAAGGACTCTACAATCATTGCTCAGATAGGAAGGATTGACTCTCTGTCGCAGAGTGTGGCTACACTTACAGAGGTAAGCAAGGAGCAGTCAGGCACCTTGGCACGCCAGGAAAAGCAAATCAACAATGCGTGGTTTGTGTACGGTACCAAGGCCGAACTCAAGGAACAGGGTATCCTGAAGGGTGGTGAGGTCCTTAAGGACAACGACTTCAACAAGGACTACTTTACCGAGATAGACATCCGCAATGTCAAGGACATAAAGACCTATAGCAAGTCCGCACGCCTGCTTACCACACATCCCGACGGCAGTTACGTCCTTGCTAAGGACGGCAATGGATACTACGAACTGCACATCTCCAACCCCAGCCGTTTCTGGAGCGTAAGCAAGTACCTGGTGATGCTTGTCAAGTAAGAAGTATAGATGAAGACAACAAGAAGCAAATACTACAACGCCTCCCGCTCAAGCCTTCCTTTCGAGGACGGCATGGGCAAGGTGGCGCATAGCGACATCGTTGGCGAACAGGAGGAAACCGCCGTGCTGGTGGGTATCATCACTCCGCAGCAGAACGAGCGCAAGACTACAGAATACCTGGATGAGTTGCAGTTTCTGGCCGAGACGGCCGGGGCACGCACCGTGAAGCGCTTTACCCAGCGCCTGAACGGACCGTCCAGCGTTACATATCTGGGTATAGGAAAGTTGCAGGAGATACGCGCATGGATAGAGGCGGAGGAGGATTCCGAACGCTATGTGTCCATGGTAATCTTCGATGATGAACTTTCCGCCAAGCAACTGCGTAACATCGAGAAGGAACTGAAGGTGAAGGTGCTGGACAGGACATCGCTGATTCTGGACATCTTTGCCATGCGTGCCCAGACGGCCAACGCCAAGACCCAGGTGGAACTGGCACAGTACCGCTACATGCTTCCGCGTCTGCAACGCCTGTGGACCCACCTGGAACGCCAGGGCGGCGGTTCCGGCAGCGGTGGCGGTAAGGGCTCGGTGGGCTTGCGTGGTCCCGGTGAGACACAGTTGGAAATGGACCGCCGTATCATCCTGAACCGCATGTCCTTGCTCAAGCAGCGTCTGGCCGAGATAGACAAGCAGAAGACCACGCAGCGCAGCAACCGCGGACGCATGATCCGTGTTGCCCTTGTGGGATACACCAACGTGGGCAAGTCCACGCTGATGAACCTCTTGTCCAAGAGCGAGGTGTTTGCAGAGAACAAACTGTTCGCCACCTTGGACACCACCGTGCGCAAGGTCATTGTGGACAACCTCCCGTTCCTCCTGTCCGACACCGTGGGATTCATACGCAAGTTGCCACACGACCTTGTGGATTCCTTCAAGAGCACTCTGGACGAGGTGCGCGAAGCCGACCTGCTTCTGCATGTCGTGGACATCTCGCATCCCGAGTTCGAGGACCAGATAAAGGTGGTGGAAAAGACCTTGGCTGACCTTGGTTGTGCAGAGAAACCCTCGATGATCATCTTCAACAAGGTGGATGCCTACCGCTGGGTGGAGAAGGATGAGGACGACCTCACCCCGGCCACACGCGAGAACGTCTCCTTGGACGACCTGATAAAGACTTGGATGACACGCCTGTCCGGCGAGTGCCTGTTCATTTCTGCTATTGAGAAGACGGGTTATGACACGTTGCGTCAGGTGCTCTACAACAAGGTGCGCGAACTGCATGTCCAGAAGTATCCCTATAACGATTTCCTGTTTGAACACTACGAGGAATAGTACATAGATATGCCAAAGACCAAGAAACATACACAGCCGCCTGAGGAACAACAGACAGGGACATACGTCAGGAAGGATCATTCTTTCCTGGACGAGAAGATTACGTTCGACCGTTTTGTCCGTGGCTTGCTGCTGGTCATGGGAGTTGTGGGCCTGTATTACCTGCTTGATGCCCTCAGCGGTGTCCTGTTGCCGTTTTTCGTGGCATGGCTGCTGGCCTACATGATGTATCCGCTGATTATATTCCTGGAGCAGAAGTGCCGCATACGCTACCGTCTGCTGAGTATAATGGTGGCCATTGTCGTGGTCTTCGGGGTACTCGCGGCTTTGATTGTGTTTACCATACCGCCCGCGGTGCAACAGATGGTCCGGCTTTCGGACGACCTGCTGCATTATGCCTCCACATATCTGTCCGGTACAGACATTCCGGAGCAGATAGAGTTCTTCATGCATCAGAACTTTGACCGCAATACCATAGTGCAGTTCTTCCGGCAGGACGAGGTTGTGGATGCCATTCAGGCAGCGGCAACGCAGGCTTGGGAATTCCTTTCGGGAACCATGAGCATTGTATGGTTTTTCGTGGATGTGATGATGGTGCTTCTGTATCTGCTATTCTTCCTTCTTGACTATGAGAAGGTGAACAAGAACTGGCTGCAGGTGGTGCCCAAGGCGCATCGTGCAGTGGCGAACCACATAGCCTCTGATATAAAGCGCGAGATGAACGCATATTTCCGCGGGCAGGCGCTTGTGGCTTTTCTCGTAGGTGTACTGTTCAGCATAGGTTTCCTCATAATAGACTTCCCCATGGCCATAGGACTCGGCCTGTTCATCGGCCTGCTCAATATGGTGCCGTATGCACAGACCTTGGGCTTCATCCCCACAATAATATTGGCTCTTTTGAAGTCCAATGATACCGGCCAGAACTTCTGGTTCATCCTACTCATGGCCGTGGTGGTGTTCTGCGTAGTGCAGGCCATACAGGACCTCTTCCTCGTTCCCAAGATAATGGGCAAGGCGATGGGCCTGAAACCTGCCATCATACTGCTGGCCCTTTCGGTGTGGGGCTCGTTGTTGGGTATAATAGGCTTTATCATAGCATTGCCGATGACCACGCTCGGGTGGGCCTATTACCAGCGCTTTGTTCTGAAGGAACCGGTGGAAGAAACGAAATAGTATGACTATGAGACGCTGTCTGCGCTGTTTGCTGCCCATACTGCTGTTGCTTATGCCGATGGCGTCAGAAGGACAGGTATTCACCTCAGTGGAGGTGCCTGACAGCATCTGGGACAAGATGCAGGGACGCTCATATCCTCGGGGATGTGGCGTGCCGAGAGCGGAGTTGCGCTTCCTGCAACTGTCGCATTACGACTTTGACGGGAACAGACATGTGGGCCAGATGGTGTGCAACCGCCTCATCGCAGACGACCTGGTGTTCATATTCAGGGAACTCTATGAAGCCCGCTATCCGATAGCACGAATGCGGCTCATTGACGAGTACAAGGCCGATGACCTTCGCTCCATGGCCGACAACAATACATCTTGCTTCTGTTACCGCCCAGTGGCAGGTGGCAAGCAGTTGTCCAAACATAGCCGGGGCATGGCAGTGGACATAAATCCGCTATATAATCCCTGCCTGTATGTGCGTAGCGGACGGGTACTTCCGCCAGAGGGCGAGGCCTATGCCCACAATCGTGACAAACGCAAGGACATTCCCGGCAAGATAGATACTGCCGACATCTGCTATCGCCTCTTTACCTCCAGAGGTTTCCGATGGGGTGGCAGTTGGCGAAGTCTGAAGGACTACCAGCACTTTGAGAAGTGACTGGAAAACGGAAAGCAGAGAACAGTCCGCTCCACGTGCATATATAACAATAAGGTATAGACGCATATAAACATACAAACCTATAATCCAAATATCACAACTATGGCACAAGCACCAGAGTTCAAGTACGCTCCTATGTTCCAGTTGGGCAAGGACGAGACCGAGTATTATCTGCTGACCAAGGAGGGCGTCTCCGTCAGCGAGTTCGAGGGCCACAAGATTCTGAAGGTCACACCCGAGGCACTGACCCATATGTCCAATCAGGCTTTCCGCGACGTGAGTTTCATGCTGCGCCGTTCGCACAACGAACAGGTGGCAAAGATTCTGCGCGACCCTGAGGCCAGCGAGAACGACAAGTACGTGGCATTGACCTTCCTTCGCAACGCCGAGGTTTCATGCAAGGGTCTGTTGCCCCTTTGTCAGGACACAGGTACTGCCATCATCCATGGCGAGAAGGGCCAGCAGGTTTGGACAGGCTTCTGCGACGAAGAGGCTCTCTCATTGGGTGTCTACAAGACCTACACCGAGTGTAACCTGCGCTACAGCCAGAATGCTCCTCTGGACATGTACAACGAGGTTAACACCAAGTGCAACCTGCCTGCGCAGATTGACATCGAGGCTACCGAGGGCATGGAGTACCACTTCCTCTGCGTAACCAAGGGTGGTGGTTCTGCCAACAAGACCTACCTCTATCAGGAGACAAAGGCCCGCATACAGAATCCCGGCACACTCATTCCCTTCCTTGTGGAGAAGATGAAGAGCCTGGGCACAGCCGCTTGTCCTCCCTACCACATTGCCATCGTTATCGGCGGTACCAGTGCAGAGAAGAACCTGCTCACCGTGAAACTGGCCTCCACGCACTACTATGACTCACTGCCCACCACCGGCGATGAGACAGGACGTGCCTTCCGCGATGTCGAGTTGGAGAAGCAGTTGCTTCAGGAATGCTACAAGATAGGCCTTGGTGCACAGTTCGGTGGCAAGTACATGGCTCACGACGTGCGCGTGGTTCGTCTGCCCCGTCATGGTGCCAGTTGCCCCATCGGTTTGGGCGTAAGCTGCTCTGCCGACCGCAACATCAAGTGCAAGATCAACGAGCAGGGTATCTGGATTGAGAAGATGGACGACAAACCATACGAGCTCATTCCCGAGGAACTGCGCAATGCCGGCGAGGGCGACGTGGTGAAGATTGACCTGAACCAGCCCATGGCCGACGTTTGCAAGATACTGACCAACTATCCCATCGGCACACGCCTCAGCCTGAACGGTACCATCATCGTGGGCCGCGATATCGCCCACGCCAAGCTGAAGGCCCGTCTGGATGCCGGTGAAGGCATGCCTCAGTATATGAAGGATCATCCCGTTTACTATGCCGGCCCTGCCAAGACTCCTGCCGGAATGGCGTGCGGTTCCATGGGTCCCACCACAGCCGGACGTATGGATCCCTACGTGTATGAGTTCCAGGATAACGGCGGCTCTATGATTATGTTGGCCAAGGGCAACCGTAGCGAGGATGTGACCCGTGCCTGCAAGGATCACGGCGGTTTCTATCTCGGTTCTATCGGCGGTCCTGCTGCCATCCTGGCACAGAACAACATCAAGTCCATCGAGTGCGTAGAGTATCCCGAACTGGGCATGGAAGCCATCTGGAAGATAGAGGTTGAGGACTTCCCTGCCTTCATTCTGGTGGACGACAAGGGCAACGACTTCTTCAAGCAGTTGAAGCCTTGCGCCGGTTGCACAATCCTGTAGGAAAAACCAGGTAGAGTTTGGTATAAATCATAATGTTTTAAAGGAACAACACTATATGACAAGAGCCAGAGAACTAATAATGGCAACATTTGGCCTGCTGCCCGTTGCCGTAAATGCGCATGCTTCGTCGCCTGTTGCAGACGGCAGCGAGACAGCACGTCGTCCTAACATCATCTTCATCATGTGCGATGATATGGGTTATGCCGATTTGGGATGTTATGGACAACGCCGCATCGAGACCCCCAATCTGGACCGTATGTCTCAGGAGGGCATGCGTTTTACTCAGGCGTACGCCGGTAGCCCAGTCAGCGCTCCTTCGCGTGCTTCATTCATGACCGGACAGCATGCCGGACATACACACGTGCGTGGCAACCGCGAATATTGGCGCAGTTCTTTGAGAGCGAATGCCTTCGGCAGCAATTCCGACTACACCCTCATCGGCCAGGAACCCTATCTGATGACCCACAGGATCATTCCCGAGGTGATGAAGGAAGCCGGATATACCACAGGCATGTTCGGCAAGTGGGCGGGCGGTTACTACAACATGCAGTACCCCGACACCTATCTTCTGGATGCCAACGGCAACTCCGACACCTCCAAGAGTGCCCAAAGCAGCAGTGCCTCTCTTCCCAACAAGCGCGGTGTGGACTGCTACTACGGCTACATCTGCCAGTTCCAGGCCCACACCTATTATCCTAACTTCCTGAATCGTTATGATCCGCAGAAGTATGGCGACAAGCATGTGGTGGTGGACACCCTGAAGCAGAACATTCTGCACAAGGACGTGGCTTCGGGCAACAAGGACTATGAGAACCGCGAACAGTACACCAGCGACCTGATACATCAGTATGCCCTGGATTGGATTGACCGTCAGACAGGCGAACAGCCCTTTATGGGCATCTTCACCTATACCCTGCCTCATGCCGAACTATGGCAGCCCAACGACAGCCTTGTGCAGAAGTACACGGAGAAGTTCCAGGGCGAGGACAGCAGTTTTGGCGGTAATTTCGGTTCATGGTACTATCGCAACTATGGCCGCCGTGCGCAGTTTGCCGCCATGGTAAGCCGTCTGGATGCCCAAATAGGTGAGATATTCGATAAGCTGAAGGAAAAGGGATTCGACGAGAACACCCTTGTTATCTTCACTTCAGACAACGGTCCTCACGAGGAGGGCGGTGCGGATCCTGCATGGTTCAATCACGATGGCCTGCTCCGCGGCACAAAGCGTTCCACCCACGAGGGCGGTATCCGTGTACCCTTCATTGCCAAGGGCCCGGGTGTCCCTGCCGGCACCGTGAATGACCACCAGTTGGCATTCTACGACGTGATGCCAACATTGCTGGATTATGCCGGTCTGGACGGTGACCAGTATAGCAAGAAGGCAAGTACTGAGGAGCGTTGCTATGATGGTATCTCATTCAACGAGACCCTGACAGGCAACGATAATGCTCAGGAAAAGCACGAGTTCCTGTACTGGGAGTTCCATGAGACCAATATGATGGCCGTGCGCATGGGAGACTGGAAACTTGTTGTCAAGTCAGGCACACCTTATTTGTACGACCTGTCCAAGGACTTGCATGAGGATACCGATGTGGCAGCACAGCATCCCGATATAGTGGCCCGCATGGTTAACATCATATACCGTGAACATACCAACAGTTCCATGTTCAATGTAACCCTGCCGGAGAAACCCGTTAGTGGCGAGTACATCACCATGACCTTCAAGCGTCCAGCAACAGGTGACCCTGTGGTGACATGTACTGACGAAAAGGGTGAGACTCCTGCCGGTGTGCGTGCCTCTGTAGTGGAGATAAGCCCTGCACAGGCAACAAGCAACTGGACTGGAACGGCTGTGAGCGGGCGCGAGGACCTGAGTCCTGGCACCAATGCCTCAGGCACGAAGCGTAATATCACTTTCCGTATAGAAGGCTTGTCGTCTGACTATGCCATTGGCCAGTTCACAGCAGGAATTGCCGCTACCAACGCGTCGGGCAACTATCAGGGAACAGGCACCGACAGGGATTTCACCTTTACTGTGCAGACCAGTGCCGACGGAACTACGTGGACAGACTACGACTCAGAAACCGGCAACATAAATAAAAGCGTGGGAACCATCAGCAAATGGAACTTCACGGGCAGTGAGGGGGCTGTTGTGCCGACATCCCCTTTTTACCTTAGGCTCCAACTGGTGAACAATTCGTCGTTGGGGTGCTTCAGTTCCTTGTTCTCCATGACCATGCACCGCGATGCCAATGCAGAAACCGGCATTGCCGGCACTCCGGTGGATGAACATGCTGCTGGCGGTACTGTATATGACATAAGCGGCCGCCCGGTACAGTCAGATGCCAAGGGCATGGTGATAGAGGACGGCAGGGTAGTGATAAAAAGGCCCTCTGCCGTGGAATAGCGGATTCCTTCACATTATTGTCCGTAACAGAGAAACGGGACATCTGTGCACCCAAACACAGGTGTCCCGTTTTCCTTTTGCATGAAGCATGCCGGTCAGAAGTCGAACTCCATTTGCGGACTCTCGCCTGTAAGGTTGAATGTCATGCGGTGGTATGGCGTAGGTCCGTACATTCGTATGGCGGCGCGGTGTGCAGCCGAAGGGTAGCCCTTGTTGCTGTCCCATGCATATTGTGGATACTCCTGGTGGAGGCGCAGCATGTATTCGTCGCGATGTGTCTTTGCCAGGATGGATGCAGCCGCAATGCTCATATACTTTCCGTCGCCCTTCACTACGGTGGCATACGGAATGTCGGCATAGGGATAAAAGCGGTTGCCGTCCACTATGATATGTTGCGGACGTAGGTTCAGGTTGTCAAGGGCACGATGCATGGCTGTGATGCTGGAGCGGAGTATGTTCAACTTGTCTATTTCCCTGTTGTCCACGGCCACCACAGCCCATGCCAGTGCTTCCCTTTCTATTACGGAGCGCAATGCTGTGCGTCGTCGCTCGGTGAGTTGTTTGGAGTCGTTCAGGCCTTGTGCCAGTTCCGTGTTGCGCTCGCAGATGTCCTGTGGTAGTATCACGGCAGCGGCAAATACCGGTCCTGCCAGACATCCTCGTCCGGCCTCGTCGCATCCTGCCTCAATGCAGTTTGCCTTGAAGAAAGGTTCCAGCATGATTGGTGTATTATGGTTTGCGAAGTCCGTTTGTCCCTCTCATGATTGTATGGAGTTACTTTTCCGACAGGTACTTGCGTGCATCCATGGCGGCATGGCATCCGCTTCCGGCAGCAGAGATGGCCTGGCGGTATATGGGGTCTGCAACGTCGCCGCAGGCAAACACACCGGGGATGTTGGTTTCGGTGGTGGGATGGTGTACTATTATGTAGCCCTCCGCATCACATTCCAGTGCGGGACGGAACACGTCGCTGTTGGGATGATGACCGATAGCCAGGAACAGGCCGTCTATGGGCAGGTCCTCGCCGGTGGACAAGTGTGCGCCTTCCACTCCGTCGGTACCATACAGGCCACGAACCTGTGTGTTCCACAGGATTTCTATGTTCTCTGTCTCTTTGACCTTCTTCTGCATTGCTTCTGAAGCACGCAGCACATCGCGGCGTACAATCATGTAGACCTTCTTGCACAGACCGGCCAGATACTGGGCCTCTTCGCATGCGGTGTCTCCTCCGCCCACCACGGCCACGGTCTTCTTGCGGTAGAAGAATCCGTCGCAGGTTGCGCATGCGCTTACGCCCATGCCCTGATACTTTTTCTCGTCCTCCAGCCCAAGGTATTTTGCAGACGCTCCGGTGGAGATAATAACGGTGTCGGCCTCTATCGTGGTGCCGTCATCGATGGTTAGTACATGGGGTCGGCTGCCGTCCATGGAGAAGTCCACGGCGGTTATGGTTCCCATGCGTATATCTGTGCCAAGGCGTTCTGCCTGTGCACGGAGGTCGTCCATCAGTTCGTTGCCGGTAGTTCCTTCAGGATAACCGGGGAAGTTGTCTATCTCTGTGGTCTGTGTCAACTGGCCTCCGGGCTGGTTGCCTTCGTAGAGGACAGGTTCCAAACCGCTGCGGCTGGCATAGATGGCTGCAGTGTAGCCCGCAGGGCCACTGCCGATGATAACTGTTTTCATATCTTTTGTTAGAGTCTTTAGAGTTTTGTGCGGTATTTGTCTTCGTCCTTGTCTTCCAGCATGGAGAGGTAACTGTTGTAGCGGCTTTGGGCTATGCGGTGTTCCTTCAAGGCTTCCAGCACGGCGCATCCGGGTTCGTGCGTGTGTGTGCAGTTGCCGAAGCGGCAGTCCTTTGAGGTATGGAATATTTCCCTGAAGTAGTGTCCCACCTCTTCCCGCTCCATGTCGAATGTGCCGAAGCCCTTTATGCCCGGAGTGTCTATGATGCGTCCCCCTTCCCCGTCGGCAGATACGGGCAGGTCAAACATCTCCGAGAAGGTGGTTGTGTGCATGCCGGTATCGTGCGAATCTGATATCTCTGCCGTCTTCACGTCCAGTCCTGGAATGAGTGCGTTCAGCAGTGTGCTTTTTCCCACTCCACTGTTGCCGGAGAACAGTGTGGTCTTGCCCTCGAGAACCTTTCTCAGTGCTTCTATGCTGCACAATCCTTCCTTGTCGTTCAGTGCCGAGACGCCGTAGCAAGGATATCCTATGCCTTCATACAGACGGAAGAAGAGTTCCAGCAGGTGTCGGTCTTCCTCGTCCAGCAGGTCCACTTTGTTGAAGATGATTATCACCGGTACGCGGTATGCCTCGGCTCCGGCCAGGAAACGGTCTATGAACGTGGTGTTGGTTTCTGGATGTCTCAGTGTCACCACCAATGCCGCCTGGTCCACGTTGGCCGCTATTATGTGGCTTTGTTTGGACAGGTTGGAGGCCTTGCGTATGATGTAGTTGCGGCGGTCAAGGATTTCCGTTATCATCCCCACCTGTCCGGCGTTGGATTCAGTGGGGATGATGCGTACCGTGTCGCCCACGGCAACCGGGTTGGTGCTTCGTATTCCTTTGAGGCGGAAGTTGCCCTTCACTTTACACTGGAAAAGCTGGCCGTCGTCCAAGCGGACAACGTACCAGCTTCCGGTATTCTTTATGACGGTGCCCTGCATCAGACAGTCATGATTTCTTTTTCCTTGTTGGCCAGAAGTTCCTCCACCTTCTTAATGAACTTGTCGTGCATCTTCTGCAGGTCGCCTTCGGCGTCCTTCTCAAGGTCTTCCGACAGTCCGTCCTTGATGGCTTTCTTCAGCTTGTCGTTGGTGTCGCGGCGTGCATTGCGGATGCTCACCTTTGCCTGCTCGCATTCCTTGCCGCACTGTTTGGCCAGTTGCTTGCGTCGTTCCTCGGTCAGTGGCGGTATGGTCAGGCGGATGATTTCACCGTTGTTGTCGGGTGTGATACCCACATCGCTGTCCATGATGGCCTTTTCAATGGCACGGAACATACTCTTGTCCCATGGCTTGATGGCGATGGTACGTGCATCGGGGGTGTTGATGCTTGCCACGTTGTTCAGGGGAACGAGGCTGCCGTAGCTGTCCACGCGTATGCCGTCCAGAATCTTGACATTGGCCTTTCCTGCACGGATATGGGCCAGTGCCTCGTCCAGATACATCACGGCCTCTTCCATTTTCTCCTCGGCTTCGGCGAGGGTGATTTTAACGTCGATCATATTATGTTATTTCTTTGATTGTTTCAAAAATTCTGAACAAATGTAGGTCTTTTCTTTCAATAATGCAAGTAGGGACAATGCTTTTGTTGCTATTTTATGTCCTGACGGCCTATTTTTGTTCTTCGGAGACTTCTGCGGCTACGGTATGAGGCCTTGCTTCAAATTTCAGGTTGACATATTCTTCTGCCTGTGCGCACCATACATATTTTATATAGGTATGCACATCGGCCCTCGCAAGTTCCTCCATTATGGAAGCGTGCGATTGCGGATATTTTTCCGCAATGGTGTTCATGCTTTCATGCAGTATGGAGTCGAAGGCCTCCTCTGCATGGACGGGGCTTTCGTACAGGTTCCTTTCGTTCTCACCCTTCTTTTCAAAGTTGTTCTCTGTCTTGATGATGACTGCGTGCCAGATGCTCCGTACTTCCATGGCGCTCATTTTGGCAGAGCCTTCTTCCGTGCTGTATTCGATATCCTTGACCTTGTCGTCGTTGCGGTAGTCGTTTTCCTTAAGGCGCACCTCGCCTGGCAGCATATCCTTGTTTTCGTTCTTGCAGCCTGTTGTTCCTATGGCAGCCCATATTGCCATCATGGCAACAAGGATGCGAAAAAGATGTTTCTTCATATTGTTCTAAATGAGATTATGTATGATGTTCTAAATGTATAGTGTCCTTCTTTTAGAGTTCCTTCTTGCGCAGGAGTTGTGGCGACAATCCGGTCTCCTTTCTTATAAAGGAACCAAAGTGCGACTGGTTGGTAAAACCGAGTATCGAAGATATCTGCTTGATGCTGAGGTCATGGTCCTTCAGCATCACGTGGGCCTGGGTCACTATCTCCTCGTTGATTATCTTGCTTGCCGTTTTTCCGGATACCTGTTTGCAGATGGTATTGAAGTATTTCGGGGTAACGTTGAGTTTGTCGGCATAGAACTGCACCGTTCTGCCCTCGGGATGCTCATGCAGGATGCGGACGAACTTTCTGAAAAGAATTTCCGCTGATGTCCCCATGTCTTTCGGGGTTGTATAGCCGCGTCTTATGAAGAGGCCCACGAAGGCATATGCAAACGACTTCAGCAGGTGGTGTACCATGTGCTCCCTGGCCTTGTCCTCGGGTAGTGGGGAAAGTGCGGAGAACAGTCTGTAGAAAGCCTTGACCGTCTCCTGCTCTTCCTCGGTCAGGTGTATTGCCCGTGCCACTTTGCTCATGAGGTAGTGCGTTATGCTCATGTGCGTTCCCTTTAGGATTTCTCCCGTGTGCTCTGACGAGATGATGAATATGCGGCAACGGAAGTCCATGCTCACCATGCCACGTTCCATTACGTTGCCCGGAGTGCACATCAGCAAGTCCCCTTTGGTCAGCGAAAACTCGTTGTCGTTTATCGTGGTGGTACACTCGCCTTCTTCTACCAGCATGGTTATGAAGGACTCGTTGAGTACTGCTTCCTGTGCATATCGTGCCTGATGTACATTGTCCAGCAGTACAACGTACTTGTCCAGGTAGTCAACATGCAGGTCATGCGGGATTGGTGTGTTGAAATTGACCTTTTTCATGACGCAAAGATATGTAAAAGTGTTTGAATTTGCAGCATTGCTCCAGAAAATTTGTTCGTTTTCGGGTGCTATCCGCTATTTGTTGTCCTAAAAAGGAAAATTTTTCCTGTTCTCCCGGGGGTATTGCTCTCGCTTATTCGTACCTCTGAGACCATGTCTCTAAGGTACTTCCACTCTGCAATCCCCAAATAAAATGTCTTTTATTTTGGTATTGCTCTCGCTTATTCGTATCTTTGTGGGCGATGAAGTACTTTCTGATTGCTGGCGAGGCCAGCGGAGATTTGCATGCCAGGCATCTGATGGATGCCATACGTGCCAAGGATGCCGAGGCGGAAATATACTATTGGTATAGGCCCGACCTGGCATATATGGGCTTTATATCGGTGGCAATGCATCTGCCGGAGATACTGCGTGGTATGCAGGAATGCAAGAAGAGCATATCGGAATTTATGCCCGACCGTCTGATACTCGTTGACTATCCCGGTTTCAACCTGAAGATTGCCGCCTGGTTCCACAAGGTGTTTGTCGAAGGCAGACGTGGAGAGACAACTGCCGTTCCCCAAGTGGTTTACTACATCCCGCCCAAGATATGGGCCTGGAAGGAGGGCAGGATAGTGCAGATAAAGAAGTATGTGGATTCCATACTGAGCATACTGCCTTTCGAGGTGAAATGGTATGCCGGGAAGCATGATTGCCATGTGGATTATGTCGGCAATCCCACATTGGACGAGATAAGCGTGTTCCGCAACTCCCTGCAGGCACAGGAAATTGAGGCGTGGAGGGATAGCCTGGCTTTAGGTAACGCTCCCGTCGTGGCCCTGTTGCCGGGAAGCCGCCGTCAGGAGATAGAGCGCAACCTGCCAATGATGCTGAAGGCGGCTTGTGCAGTGGGAGGAGACTATCAGTATGTTATCGCTTCTGCCCCCAATATGCACAAGGATTTTTATGAAACCATAATATCCTCTGCCTTAGGTGACGGAAACGGGGACTTCCGCAAAAGGATAGTGCTTGCGCCCTGCCAGGGCAGCCGGAGCAGTTTCATGCTTCTGGACAGTGCCTATGCCGCTTTGGTGACCAGTGGGACGGCTACATTGGAAACGGCTATCTTCGGAGTTCCCCAGGTGGTGTGTTATGCCATGGCATTCGGCAAGGTGGTGTCGTGGTTGCGAAAGATTGTCCTGAAGGTTCCGTATGTGTCCTTGGTCAACCTGATTGTGGGGAGAGAAGTTGTGCCTGAACTGGTGGCGGGCGAGATGACACAGGAGTCGGTGGAGCGCAATCTGCGCAATGTGCTCGTGGACGAGACCTTCCGCAGGAACCAGAAGCAGGGGTATGAAATCATGATGCAGTTACTGGGAGAACCCGGAGCGCCTGAAAAGGCTGCGCATAAGATAGTAGGTAAATAAAAAGCAGAACACTTATGAATATTTGGCAGATGTTTAAGGATTGGCTTGGTGGAATACTGAGCTTGGGTGAGGACATGGCTCCTGAAAAGGATACCATTGCCGTCATAGAGGCAGGTGTGGATTTCCGTGGAGCAAAACTATGGATTCTGATACTGGCCGTCTTCGTTGCCTCGTTGGGCCTGAACACCAACAGTGCGGCGGTAATCATAGGCGCCATGCTCATATCCCCGTTGATGGGTCCCATCATCGGCATGGGCCTGGGAATAGGCATCAACGACTTCATGCTCTTCAAGCGTGCCGCCAAGAACTATCTTGTGGCAACGCTCTTCAGTGTGGCCACGGCCACCCTGTATTTCCTGCTGACTCCGCTGGACGAGGTGCAGTCCGAACTGTTGGCACGAACCTCACCCACCATTTACGACGTAGGCATAGCCCTGTGTGGCGGTCTGGCAGGTATAGTGGCACTGAGCAGCCGCAGCCAGCGCACCGGCAATGTCATACCCGGTGTGGCAATAGCCACGGCACTGATGCCTCCCCTGTGTACCGTAGGTTTCGGGCTGGGCACGGGAAACTGGCTGTTTGCGGCAGGGGCGCTGTACTTGTACCTTATCAACACCATATTCATATCTTTGGCCACATTCATAGGAGTGACGCTTGTCATGCGCTTCCCGAAAAAGGTATTCGTGGACAAGGCACGCGAAAAGAGGGTTAAGCATATAATCTCGTTTATCAGCGTTATTACCATTATTCCCAGTATCTTCATCACCTTCCAGATGGTACAGGAAACGGTGTTCCGCGAACGCTGTCTGGACTTCTACAGAGATGTGCTGCAGAAAAACGAGGCAAAGATAATTTCTCAGGAATTTGACTACAGCAGTCGCACTATACGAGTGGTGATGCTTGGTGAGGAGGTGGACAGCGTGCAGATTGCGGGCATGTCGGCCCGTCTGCCTCAGTTCGGGCTTGAAGGCGTGCGTCTGGACATTGTCCAGAGTGCCAAGGGCGTAGACATGGAAAGCGTGCGTGGTTTGATTACCACAGAAAAGAACAAGGCCTTGGCCACCCAAAAGCAGTTGGCCGAGAACGAACTGCAAATACGCGCTCTGCGCGATAGCGTAGACCATTATATGCAGACGGTGGAGTTTTCGCGCACATTGTTGCCAGAACTGACCTCCCTGTTCCCCCAGATCGTTTCCGTATCCACGGGCAGGGGCATATATACATATTGGGCCGACTCCGTGATGCTGGACAGCGCTGTGTATGTGGTGAACGTAAGTCTGGATTCCAAGATGAGGCCAGAGGAAGAGCAGCGGATGGAGACGTGGCTCAGGACGCGCCTGTTGCGCAAGGATGTGAAGGTGGTGGTTTCCCAGGAAGGGAGGCGATGATTTACGGCAGGCAGGAATATAATTACTGGGCAGTAATATAATGTAATTATTTTTGACTGCATGATACCCATTCTGCAACCGGTGCAAGTACGGTTCCACTTGGTGCAAGACTATGGTTTTGCATAGTCTTTTGTGGAGCCGTTCTTGCACCGGTTGTCTGTGCCCCGGAGGATGCAGGTTTGTCCTCGTGAGGACTAAGGCGTGTCACCCTCGGTGACTCGCCCTTGTTGTCCTCGGTGACACGCCCTTGTTCTCGGGAGGACACGTCCCTGGCATCGGGACGCCTTGCCGTCGGGATAGCGACGATCAGGTTGTAGTAGGGTGTATGTTACTGTATATGTTTAGGTTATGTTATTTGTCCTCGGCGTCTTTCAACCGGGCAAGCGTCTTGTGGTCCGTCATGTCCAGAGTCAGGGGTGTTATGGCCGCCATCCCATGGTCTATGGTCCAGTAATCCGTGTCGGTGGCCTCGGGTTCCAGATTGCAGAACGTGCCCGTCAAGGTGTAAATGTTTTTCCCTTCCGAATCAATGCCGGCGTCCAGCCATTCCGTGTGCCACATGCCTCGCGCCATACGGCACACTCTGCTGCCCTCCAGGCGCTCTACTTCCGGGAAGTTTATGTTCAGGCAGGTGTCTTCCGGCAAACCCTCTTCTAGAACTCTGGCAGCCCACTCTTTGGCCACTTCGGCATAGGGGGTGAAGTCGCATTCCTTCTTGTGTGTCCTCAGGCTGTAGGCTATTGCCGGCACTCCCTTCATGCACGCCTCCAGGACGGCGCCCACCGTGCCGCTGTAGTGCAGGGATATGGAGGCATTGTCGCCATGGTTTATGCCGCTGACAACCAGGTCGGGCTTGCATGGCAGTATCTTCTCCAGGGCTATTTTCACACAGTCTACCGGCGTGCCGGAGCATGCGTAGATTCCGTCCTCTATCTTCCTGACGCTTACGGGATGTGTGGGGGTTATGCAGCAGGCCGCGCCGCTTCGGGCACTGTCTGGAGCCACGATGATGCAGTTGCCGAGCCCCTTCATTAAGTCGGCCAGAAAACGTATTCCCTGTGCCTGATAGCCGTCGTCGTTGGTGATGAGAATGGTGGGACGTGTGTCTTTTTCCATAACAATAGTGTTCTTTTTTGCTCGCAAAGGTAGCGCTTTTTGTATTTTAACGCAAGTTCCGCTTTGTGTTTTCCTTGTTTTTCTGTATCTTTGTGCGCGGAACAATATAACCTAAAAAGCAAATGGGTAAGATAATTGCTTTAGCCAATCAGAAAGGCGGTGTGGGAAAAACCACTACCAGTATGAACCTTGCCGCATCCTTGGCTGCATTGGAAAGAAAGGTGCTGCTTATCGACGCCGACCCTCAGGCCAACGCCTCAAGCGGTCTTGGAGTGGACAGCACCCAGGTGGATTGCACTATATATAATTGCCTGATAGACGGGGTGGACGTGCGTGAGGCCATATACAGTACCGATGTGGAGAACCTGGACATCATCCCCAGCCATATAGACCTTGTTGGAGCCGAGATAGAGATGCTCAACAGAGAGAACCGCGAGCGTATAATGCTGAACATGCTCTCTCCCGTGGCAGGGGATTACGACTATATCCTGATAGACTGCAGTCCCTCGCTCGGCCTGATTACGGTGAATGCCCTCACGGCGGCAGCCAGTGTCATCATACCGGTCCAGTGCGAGTATTTCGCTCTGGAGGGTATCAGCAAGTTGCTTAACACCATAAAGATAATCAAGGCCAAACTGAACCCGGGACTGGAGATAGAGGGCTTCCTTCTGACTATGTACGACAGCCGTCTGCGACTGGCCAACCAGATTTATGACGAGGTCAAGCGCCATTTCCGCGAACTGGTGTTCCGTACGGTGATACAGCGCAACGTGAAGTTGTCCGAGGCGCCCAGCCATGGCCTGCCTGTGCTCCACTACGATGTGGATTCTGCCGGCGCAAGGAACCACCTGGCATTGGCACAGGAAATCATAGAGAAAAACGAGAAACAGAACTAAGAGTGGTTCTAAAAATCAGTTTTAAATGGCAATAAAGAAGAAATATGCGGCGCTGGGTCGCGGTTTGGACGCACTCATCAGTACCGAGAAGGTGAATACGGCCGGCTCCGGCAGCATCAACGAGATACCCATAGGACAGATATTCCCCAATCCCAACCAGCCACGCAGGGAGTTTGACCCTGTGGCATTGCAGGAACTGTCGGACAGCATCAGGGAACTGGGCATAGTACAGCCCATCACCCTGCGCGACCAGGGTGACGGAACTTACCTCATCATAGCCGGAGAGCGCCGATGGAGAGCCAGCCAGATGGCAGGCCTTGAGACCATCCCCGCTTATGTGCGCACCGTGGACGACGAGAACATGATGGAAATGGCTCTTATAGAGAATATCCAGCGTGAAGACCTCAATGCCCTGGAGATAGCCCTGGCCTACCAGCACCTGCTGGAACAGTACAACCTGACACAGGAACGCCTGTCGGAGAGGGTGGGCAAGAACCGCAGTACCATCACCAACTACCTGCGCCTGCTGAAACTGCCGGCCACCATCCAGATGGGACTGAAGGACCGCCGTCTGGAAATGGGACATGCCCGTGCGCTTCTGGCGATAGACGATCCCAAACTCCAGATACGTGCCTATAACGAGATTGTGGAGCAGGGCCTGAGCGTACACAAGGTGGAGGAAATGGTGAAGGAACTGTCTGAAGGCGGTTCCGTGAAGACAACGGAGGGACGACTGAAGGGACGCAGCACCAGAATCAGCGAGGAATACAACATACTGAAGGACAGCCTGTCGCGTTTCTTCCAGACCAAGGTGCAACTGACATGCTCCGACAAGGGAAAGGGCAAGATAGTGATTCCCTTTGCCAACGAGAGGGAGATGGAGCGAATAATAGAAATATTGGACAGATTGAAGTGAGAGTGACAAAACGATACGTAATCCTTGTCCTGTTGCTTGCTTCCATCATGATGTTGCCGTGGCAGAACACCGTTGCCATGGTACAGCCTGCGGATACTGTTGTACAGGTCATGCCCGTGGATACGGCCGGAGTGCTTTTGCCGGCTGACTCCGTTGCCATGCCTGTGCCCCGCTCCTTGGGGAAGCGCAATGCCACCTATAGGGATACCGTCTCCGTACAGTACGCCGACTCGTTGCAGAATGCCGTGGCGGATTCCCTGAAGCGCACAGTAGGCGACACCTTGAAACTGAACCGCTTCGCCGACTGGAAACCTGATCCCATACGTGCCATGTGGCTGGGAATGGTGTTCCCCGGAGGTGGACAGATATACAACCGCAAGTACTGGAAACTGCCCATAGTCTATGGCGGAGTGGTGGGATGCGTCTATGCCGTCAGTTGGAACGGACAGATGCTGAGGGACTATTCTCAGGCCTATCAGGACATAATGGACAACGACCCCACTACCAACAGCCATCTGGAAATGCTTCCCCTGGGGTACGACATAACGGGAAGAGAGGACCATTTCAAGTCTGTGTTCAAGCGCAAGAAGGACTTTTACCGCCGTTATCGCGACTTGAGTATATTCTTTATTGCAGGTGTGTATCTGCTCAGTATCATCGATGCCTATGTGGACGCCGAACTGAGTACGTTCGACATAGGAACGGATCTGTCCATGACAGTTTCTCCGGGAATGATACCTGCCTCCTCCCGGCACGATGCCGGCTATATGGGAAGCACACCCGGAATAACCATACAACTTAACTACTAAAAAACAGCCAACCCATGAAAAAATACCTGATAGCACTGTCATTGCTTCTGCTTGGCGCTGCCGCTAAGGCCCAGCAGGTCATTACCGTATACGACGAGAATACCGGCAAGGAGGAAACGATAGGTCTGCCGGAAGGAATGCAGGATGAGGAGTTGGACAGTATGATGCGCCAGTGGTGTGCCCGTACCTATCTGACCTATGACAGTGCCGCATGCGAAAGTACAGGCGAGGACATAGCATATGAGCCCGAAGTGTATGTCAGAAGGTTGCAGAACCTGCCCAACGTGATAGAGATGCCCTACAACCCGGTGGTGCGCAAGTTCATAGACCAGTATACGGGACGTCTGCGCCGCAGCGTGGCAATGTTCCTTGGCGCGAGCAACTTCTACATGCCCATATTCGAGGATGCGCTGGAAGCATACCAACTGCCTCTGGAACTGAAATATCTCCCAATCATAGAAAGTGCATTGAACCCCGGAGCCACGAGCAAGGCAGGAGCCGGCGGCCTGTGGCAGTTCATGCCCACAACCGGCAAGCGCTACGGCCTGGAGATAACCAGCCTGATAGATGACCGACGCGATCCGGTGAAGGCCAGTTATGCGGCGGCACGCATGCTCAGGTCGCTGTACGAGATATTCGGCGACTGGACCCTGGTAATTGCTTCGTACAACTGTGGCCCCGGCAATGTAAGCAAGGCAATAAAGCGTGCCGGAGGCGAGAAGGACTACTGGAAGATATACCCCTACCTGCCCAGCGAGACAAGGGGATATGTCCCTGCCTTCATAGCGGCGAACTATGTGATGAACTACTATTGCGAACACAACATCTGCCCGGCATCCACACGACTGCCCATGGGTACTGACACCATAGTTGTCTCACGCGATGTCTACATGGAGCAGATCAGCGATGTGTGCGGCATATCCATGGAGGAACTGAAGGCGCTGAATCCGCAGTACCGTACTACCAAGATACCCGGCAATGCATCTCCGTGCAACCTGCGCATGCCCATGGAGGCAATACACAAGTTCATAGAAAGCGGAGATACCGTCTATACCCACAGACTGCCCGAACTGAACAAGCGCCGCTCTGTGGTGGAGGTTAACGAAAAGGTGGCCTCACAAAGCAGTAAGGGTACAAAATATGTGAAGGTACGCAGGGGAGACACGCTTGGCGGCATTGCCAGTAAAAACAGGACTACGGTTGCAAAGATAAAGAGACTCAACGGACTGAAAGGTACGAATATCAGAGTGGGACAAAGACTGCGCGTAAGATAAACGGCGTGTGCTTATGGAAGACTCCAAAATGATACAGGAGGCCTATCAGCGCCTCATCGACACATATCTTGCGTCTCCTCATCGCAAGAAGGTGGATGTTATAGAGAAGGCATTCAAGTTTGCCTGTCAGGCACATGCCGGCGTGCGCCGCTTGTCGGGCGAACCGTATATCATGCATCCCCTTTCCGTGGCACAGATTGTTTGCGGAGAGATAGGACTGGGAAGTACCAGTATCTGTTCGGCCCTTCTGCATGACGTGGTGGAGGATACGGACTATACCGTAGAGGACATACAGAACATTTTCGGGCCGAAGATAGCACAGATAGTGGACGGTGTGACAAAAATCAGTGGCGGTATCTTCGGCAATCAGGCTTCGGCGCAGGCAGAGACTTTCAAGAAACTGCTACTTACCATGAGCGACGATATTCGTGTCATCCTCATAAAGATTAGCGACCGACTGCACAATATGCGCACGCTGGACAGCCAGTTGCCTGCCAAGCAGTACAAGATAACGGGAGAGACCCTGTATATCTACGCCCCTTTGGCCAACAGGTTGGGCCTTAATAAGATTAAGGAGGAACTGGAGGACCTGTCTTTCCGCTACGAACAGCCGGAACAGTATTCCCTTATACAGACAAGGTTGGCCGAGGTGGGCGGACACCTGCAGGAACTGTTTGATGAGTTCACTGCCCCCATACGCGAGCGTCTGGACCAGACCGGGTTGAAGTACGAGATTAAGGCCCGCATTAAGTCACCGTACAGCATCTGGAACAAGATGCAGAACAAGAAGGTGACACTGGACGAAATATACGACATCCTTGCCGCACGTATAATCTTTGAGGGCGACGGACTGCCGGAAAACGAGATAACGGACTGCTGGCGCATATATGCCATAGCCACTAATATCTACAGACCGCATCCCGAGCGTCTGCGCGACTGGCTGTCGCATCCTAAGGCCAACGGATACCAGGCCTTGCAGACAACGCTGATGAGCAAGAGCGGAAAGTGGATAGAACTGCAGATACGCTCGCGCCGTATGGACGATATAGCAGAGCAGGGCTTTGCCGCACACTGGAAGTACAAGGATGGCGGAAAGACTCAGCAGGACAGCGAGAACGAATTGGACCGATGGCTCTCCACTATCAAGGAAATACTGGACGACCCTCAGCCCAATGCAATGGATTTCCTGGATGCCATTAAGCTGAACCTTTATGCCAAGGAGATATTCGTTGTAACGCCCAAGGGCGAGTTCAAGACCATGCCGGCGGGATGTACGGTGCTGGACTTTGCTTTCAGTGTCCACACAACGCTCGGAACACATTGTATCGGTGCCAAGGTAAACCATACCCTTGTGCCTCTGTCGCATAAACTCGAGAGCGGAGACCAGGTGGAGATACTTACGGGCAGGAACGTCTTCGTTGCGGCAGACTGGCTGAACCATGTTACTACGGCCAAGGCCAGAACCAAGATACAGGCAATACTGCGCCGCCAGCAGCGCCAGTTGCAGAAGGAGGGAGAGGAGATGTTGTCAGACTTCCTCGTCAAGCACGACCTTGCGCCGGATACGGAGACTTTGGAACGTCTGTGCAGGCTTTATCAGGTGGCAGGCAAGGAACAACTTTATGGCCAGATTGCATCGCGTACACTGGTTCTTTCAGATGACGTGGTAAAGCATCTTAACGAGAATACCGCTAAGCACAAGTGGCGCCGTTTTATACCTTTCCTTAAAGCCGCAGGCAACGAGAAAGGCCATTCGGACGGAAATGGACTCTCGTCCGGAAAGGATGGTGCAGGAGGAACGGCATCGTCTGCCGGTGTTGCAAGGTCATTGTTCCGCCTGGACAAGAAAAGGTCGCTGCTGCTCAACGAGGATACCATATCCAAATACCTGATTTGTGAACACTGCCATCCCATACCTGGTGACGATGTCCTTGCTTTTCAGGACGATAACGGTTATGTCACGATACATAAGCGCCAGTGCCAGACATTGGGACGCCTGAAGGCTGTGGAGGGCAACAATATACTGGCTGCAGTGTGGGATACGCACAAGGTGCTGTATTTCCCGGCCGTACTTCATGTTGAGGGCATTGACCGCATAGGTGTGCTACACCAGATGACCGGTATCCTGTCGCAGCAGATGAACCTGAACATTTCCCGCCTGAGCGTGCAGACCAACAATGGCATATTCTCGGCCGATATCGTTATGGAGGTGCATGATCTTCAAGACCTTCGGAGCATTATCCGCGACCTGAAGAAGATAAAGGAAATAGAGAAGGTGGTAAGGACGGACTAGAGGAACGGAAAACGGAAAGGTGAAAAAGGAAAACTGTTAGGACATATCCCCTCCGCTTCGCTCGTCTTCCCTAACTTAGGGGGACAAAGTAGCAAGGGACGCGACTTTGTTTTCCGTTTTCACCTTTCCGTTTTCCGTTCGCCTCATGCCAGGTCGTTCAGTTCCTTGCGCAGGGCTACAAGTTCTTCGCGCAGGCTCTGCAGTTCGGAGATTATTGCCGAGGTGTCACCCGCTCCTTTCTTGTTCTTGGAAAGGACTTCCTTGGCGGCGTTAAGTTTCATGCCACGCACTTTTACCAGATTGTAGACAACGCGTATTTCCTCTATGTCTGCCTGGGTGTATTGGCGCACGTTGTTGCCGCTCTTCTTGGGGTGTATGTTGGGGAACTGCTTTTCCCAAAAGCGCAAAAGAGACTCTGCAACACCGAATTGGGCTGCAACTTCAGATATACTATAGTATAACTTCAAATCAGGATTGGTGTTCAGACTCATATTGCTTGCGTGCGGATGTTTTGGTTTCCGGTAGGGATTTATTCGTAAAAATCTTTGCAAAGTTAAGCAAAACGGAGTATCTTTGCAAAGTTTTTTGGCAGAAAGTGTCCGTAGGACAAAATTATTTGCAAATATAAACATAACACACAGATATATGATGACTGCAAACGAAATCCGCGACTCGTACAAGAAGTTTTTCGAGTCTAAGGGCCACTTGATTGTGCCGTCTGCTCCGATGGTAGTCAAGGACGACCCCACACTGATGTTCACCAATGCCGGAATGAACCAGTGGAAGGATATAATTCTGGGTACCCGCGACCCCGAACCCCGCCGCCGTGCCGACACACAGAAGTGTCTGCGCGTCAGTGGCAAACACAACGACCTGGAAGAGGTGGGACACGATACTTACCACCACACCATGTTCGAGATGCTCGGCAACTGGAGTTTCGGCGATTATTTCAAGGAAGGCGCCATTGATATGGCATGGGAATACCTTGTTGATGTTCTCAAGTTGAACCCTGCCGACCTCTATGTTACCGTCTTCGAGGGCGATGCCAGCGAGAACCTTTCCCGCGATGACGAGGCTGCCAACTTCTGGCTGAAGCATGTTCCCGCCGACCATATCATCAACGGCAACAAGCACGACAACTTCTGGGAAATGGGCGATACAGGTCCTTGCGGTCCTTGTTCCGAGATACACCTGGACAGCCGTTCAGCCGAGGAGAAGGCAAAGGTGCCCGGACGTGAACTTGTAAACAAGGACGACCCGCAGGTCATCGAGATATGGAACATCGTGTTCATGCAGTACGAGCGTAAGGCTGACGGCCATCTGGAACCTCTTGGCATGAATGTTATCGATACTGGTATGGGATTCGAACGTCTGGTGCGTGCCATCCAGGGCAAGCAGTCCAACTATGATACCGACATCTTCCAGCCCATCATCAAGGCGCTGGGTGAGAAGACCGGCATCCCCTATGGCCAGAGCGAGAAGACCGACATTGCCATGCGCGTGATAGTAGACCATCTGCGTGCTATCTCATTCAGCATTGCCGACGGCCAGTTGCCCTCCAATGCCAAGGCCGGTTACGTTATCCGCCGTATCCTGCGTCGTGCCGTACGTTACGGCTACACCTTCCTGGGTCAGAAGCAGGCATTCATGTACACCCTCGTTCCCACTCTGGCACAGGAGATGGGCGGTGCTTTTCCCGAACTGGTGGCTCAGAAGGACTTCATCATGAAGGTGATGAAGGAGGAGGAGGACAGTTTCCTGCGCACTCTGGAGAACGGTATCCGTCTGCTCAACGGCGTTATAGAGGAAACCCGTGCCGCAGGCAAGACTGAGATTGCCGGCGAGAAGGCATTTACCCTGTTTGACACCTTCGGTTTCCCCTTGGATTTGACAGAACTGATTTGCCGCGAGAACGGCATGACCGTGGATGAGGCCGGTTTCAATGCCGAGATGGAGAAGCAGAAGGCCCGTGCCCGCAACGCCGCTCAGGTTGAGACAGGCGACTGGCACATCGTGGGCGATGCCGAAGAAATGACTGGCGACGAACTCAGCACCTTCGTGGGTTATGACTATACAGAGTACAGTTGCCGCATACTGAAGTACCGCGAGGTGAAGCAGAAGAAGGGCGTTGTATATGAGGCCATCCTGAACCAGACTCCTTTCTACGGCGAGATGGGCGGTGAGGTAGGCGACAGCGGTGTGCTGGTGAACGACGAGGAGACCATCCGCGTGCTGGACACCAAGAAGGAGAACGGTGTTTCCGTTCATCTGCTGGAGCGCATCCCCAACAATCCCGAGGCCGAGTTCATGGCTTGCGTGGATGTGGAGCGCCGTCGTGCCACAGAGGCAAACCATACCTGTACCCACCTTTTGGACGAGGCCTTGCGCACCGTTTTGGGCGAGCATGTGGAACAGAAAGGCTCGCTTGTAACACCCGACTATCTGCGCTTCGACTTCTCCCACTTCGAGAAGGTTACTCCTGAGCAGATACGTGAGGTGGAACGCCTGGTGAACGAGCGCATCCGTGAGGACCTGCCTCTGCAGGAGTATCGTGACACTCCCTTGGAGGAAGCGAAGAAACTGGGTGCTATTGCTCTCTTCGGAGAGAAATATGGCGACAAGGTCCGTGTTGTACAGTTCGGTTCCAGCGTGGAGTTCTGCGGCGGTTGTCATGTGCAGAGCACCGGTCGCATAGGCATAGTACGTATCATCAGCGAGAGCAGCGTTGCCGCAGGTGTGCGTCGTATAGAGGCCATCACCGGTCGTGCTGTAGAGGAAATGATGGACAAACTGCAGGATTTGGTTGCTGACCTGAAGTCGCTGTTCAACAATGTTCCCGACTTGATGGGAACCATCCAGCGTGCCATCAACGAGAATGCCGACCTGCGCAAGCAGTTGGATGACTTCAAGGCACAGAAGGCACAGCAGTACAAGCAGGAACTCATTGCCAATGCCCGTGAGGTGGCAGGTGTGAAGGTTATCTCGGGTGTGGTCAACCTTGATCCGCAGGTTGCCAAGGATATGGTGTTCCAGTTGCGTGGTCAGTTCGCAGAAGGTCTGATAGTAGTAATCGGTGGCCTCTTTGAAGGCAAGCCTTCTCTGACGGTAAGTTTCTCCGATGATCTCGTTGCTTCAGGCCTCAATGCCGGCAAGGCAGTACGCGAGGCCGGACGCCTCATCCAGGGTGGCGGCGGTGGTCAGGCCCACTTCGCTACAGCCGGAGGCAAGAACCCCGACGGTCTGCTTTCAGCAGTGGAAAAGGTAATAGAACTGGCAACAGCAGAGTAATATACATTATATATAATACGCGCGAGGCGACAGACTTTCAGGTCTGTCGCCTCGCTGCTTATGTGGGTGGTTGTAGGTTACCTCTTGCTCATGATGGAGTTGGTCACCGTAACGGAGCTGACCAATTTGCCAGTGGAGGTGAATATCTGCACGTTCCACACATGGCTGGAGCGACCCAAGTGTACAGGGGTGGCCACACCGCGCACGGTGTCTCCGTCGTGAGCGCTGGATACGTGGTTGCCTGATACCTGCATGCCCACGGCCATTTCTCCGGGCTTGCATGCTATCATGCTGCCCAGGCCTGCCAGGGTTTCCGCCAGAGCCAGGGATGCACCACCTGCCAGGATGCCGAAGGGCTGGCGTGTGCGGCCGTCCACAGGCATGGTGGCCTCAACACGGTGGGGACTGGCAAAAGTGTATTGCATGCCCAAGGCACCCATCAGGGTGTTCTTGTTCTGGGCGTTCAGTACGTCAACGGGAACTTCCTGGTCGTCCTCGGGTTTCTCATGCTCCTCCTCGAAAGCACGCTCTATGGCCAGTGCGGCACCGTCCTCGTCGTTGGAGAGGGTGGTGTAGTCGGCACAGCGCTTCACCTCCTCGGGCGCGTTGCCCATGGCAATGCCCATGCCGGCCATCTGCAGCATATTGATGTCGGCACGTCCGTCGCCCAAAGCCATTACCTCCTTCATGCTGATGCCCAGTTTCTGGACCAGGGCACTCATGGCATGGCTCTTGCCTACCTGGTAGCCAACGACTTCCAGATAGTAGGGGTTGGAGTGTATGGTATCCATGACACCGTTCAGGTGGCGTTGCAGGTGTTCCTCCAGACCGGTCAGAATCTGCTCGTCGTCGTTCACAAGAATAACCTCTGTGGGCCATGTGTTCTTGTCGTCTTCCAGATGTGCCATGGCCTCGGCAATGCTGTCTACATGGCGGAGGGCCATGTTGTTCATCTGTGCCTCGTCCACGATGTGTGGATTGTTGGTGTCGGTAGCCACCACCTCGTCGTTCTCGTAAAAGGCGAGGGCGCAGCCGCTACGTTCGGCCTGTTTCTCCAGGTATGGCACCATCTTGGGATCTATGGTCCTTTCAAAGATAGCCTTGCCGGTGCTGGCCTCCAGCACCTTGGCTCCGTTGTAACTGATGATGAAACCATCGTTGAAGTCCAGGTCTATTGCTTTTGCAAAAGGCAGTACTCCGTATGTGGGTCGTCCTGTGGCCAAAGCCACACGCACTCCGTTTTGCTGTACTTTCTTCAGGGTTTTTACGGTACGCTCGCTCATCTCGCGGTTGCTGTTCAGCAATGTGCCGTCAACGTCTAAGACAAGAAGTTTGATGTCCATATATCGTGTGTTTATATTGTTCTTTGCCTGACAAAGATATATAAAAATATAATAGGTCGTGTGTCAAGACACGAGCATTTAATTATTTTTAAGCGTTCTCTGTTTGCTCCTCGGGCCAGTTGACAAGGTACACATGCCCTGTGGCACGGGTTATGGCTGTATAGAGCCACCTGATGTAGTCTTCGGTCAGCATGTCTTCTGTCATGTAGCCCTGGTCTATGTAAACGTCTTCCCACTGCCCGCCCTGTGCCTTGTGGCAGGTTATGGCGTATGCATATTTTATCTGCAGGGCGCCATAGTGCTTGTCTTCCTTTACGGCCTTGAAAAGGTCGCGTTTGTTGCGGAGTTCGGGGTAATCCTCGCATACCCTCATGAAGAGTTGCTGTTGCTGTTCTCTGGTCAGTGCCGGTGCTTCGGAATGCAGGGTGTCCAGTAGCACCACGGTGTCCAGTTCTGTGGGAATGCCCTGTCCGTCCTGCTCTTCCTGCCCTGAGTCTGTACGGTCAATTAGTTTCAGTGTCGCATCGGCAAAGCGGAAGCCATACAGTTCACGTTCGTTGCGCAGTCTCTGCACTATGGCCATTTCTCCGTTGGCAATCAGGTCCTTACCGTTCAGGTACTTGTTCTTGGCCACCATCACCATGTCGCCTCCGCCCAGTTCGCAGTCGTAGTCTAAAATGCGGTTGCGGATGCCCATGTTGTAGATGTTGGCACGCTTGTTGCTACGGGTTATCACTATCGTGCCATCCTTGCCGCATCTGTGATAACTCTGTTCCATGTACTCTATAAGTTCGTTGCCTGGCACGGTGTGCACGTCGGGGAAAGAAACCCGGATTTTCGGTACGGCACATCCTCCGGTCAGGCATTCTCTCAGCCGTGTGGCATTCCAGAGTATGCCGGACGAGTCCAGTTGCCTTACCACTTGTGTCAGTTCGGCCTCAATGACTTCCAGGCCATATCCGCCCAGTTCCATTCTGTCCAGGGCCGGCGAATGTTCCTCGCCCACGGGAGGCAACTGTGCCGTGTCGCCTATCAAGATTAGACGGCATCCGGGAGATGAATATACGAAATGGATGAGGTCATCCAGCAATCTCCCGTCGCCGAAGACGCTGCCCGAAAGCCCTTCGTTGGCAATCATGGAAGCCTCGTCCACGATGTAGAGGGTGTTCTCCTTCAGGTTGGGGGCGGCCGTGAACCGCTCTTCGCCAAATGTCTTCTGTCTGTAGATATGCCTGTGTATGGTGCCGGCAGACGTATCCGCATATCCGCCCATCACTTTTGCCGCCCTGCCGGTGGGAGCCAGCAGCACCACACGCTGCTTCAGCATCTTCATCGTCCTTACCAGAGCACCTACCAGAGAGGTCTTTCCCGTGCCGGCATAACCTTTCAGCAAGAACATGCTGTCATCGCTCCTGCCAAGCAGGAACCTGCACCACGAGTCTATTACAAAATCCTGTTCTTGCGTGGGAACATGCACGAAGTTTCCTCTTATCAGTGCTCTGAAATCCTCACTTATCATAAAACTTTTATAAAAAAAGGACGGAAAGTATCGTTACTTGAATTCTTTTTATTAACTTTGCGATGCGAATGTACAAAAATATAACGAAATAAAGACATGAAAAAGGTAATTAATGCAGTTTTGGCTGTATGCGTGGTGTTGCTGGCTGTTATCTGCTGGCGTAGCATTCAGGACGACATCAACTTCGACAAGGAGGTTGCTTATCGTGAGGCTCAGGTAAAGGCCCGTCTCATTCAGATTAAGGAAGCCGAGGAGGCTTTCAAGCAGCAGCATCCCGAAGGTGCATATTGCGCCGACTGGAACGTCTTGACCGAATTCGTAAGAAACGGCAAGTTGCCCGTAGTTATCAAGGAGGGTGTCCTGAGCGATGAGCAGATGGAAAAGGGCCTGACCGAGAGCAAGGCTGCTGAGATCATCAACAGCGGTGACGCCAAGGCCATTGCCGAGTACAAGTTGGAAGGCTTCCGCCGCGATACCATTTGGGTATCCCTGATGGACAGTCTCTATAAGGGTCAGAACCTCAACGTGGACTCTATGCGCTACATTCCTTTCTCAGAGGGTGATACATTTGAGATCGTTGCCTGCCCCAACACCACCAAGAGCGGTGCTATCGTACAGGTTATGGAGTGTAACGCATCTATTGCCAGCTACCTGAAGGGTATGGGCAAGCTCGGTGACAGATTGATTAAGAACACAACCATTGAGGCCGATGAAATGGGCCGTTATGCCGGTCTGAAGATCGGTGAGGCCGGTGACGGTTGGAACAACAATGCCGGTAACTGGGAATAAATCATTATTGAACTATAGTCTATCCATCCGTCTTTGTGCGGATGGATTTTCTTTTCTTGTATATAGCCTCGGCTCAGGCCAGTTGCTTTTGCAGGAGAGTCTCCCGTGTGCTGCGGACGAGACTTTGGCCGACGCTTTGGAGCGTGGATTGCAGTTGCCCCGCATTGCGGGTCGTCATTACGAACGCGTAGTCCTGTATTCCACTTCTCCCAGTACACGTGTTCCTTTGGATGAGTTCAGGCGCGAGGACATGTTGGCCGTCTATAGGCTTACCTTCGCCGGTATGTCTCCCCGTCCCGAGGACATGTGCTTCCAGGTGCTTCCTTCTTTGGACGTCGTGGAGATATTCACACTCCAGTCTTCAGTCGAGGAAACGCTGAAGAGCCACTATCCCAGTGCTATGGTACAGGGACTGTACGGTACGATGTTGTCTCAGGTGGCAGAAATGCAGCAGGGCAGTACACTGTCAGTCAGTACGCATGCCATCATGGTAGATGGAGGGGTAATGATAGCCGTTCTCCGGAAAGGCCGGTTGCATTTTGCCAATGTCTTCCGCGCGGCAGGCAATGCCGACAAACTTTACTTCATCCTGTATGTATGGAAGACCCTTTCCTTGGATGCCTGGCACGATTCATGCACACTATATGGTGCAGACGAGGATCTTTACGAAGAATTATGCCAGTACCTTGCCCATGTGGATATGCGGGAACTGAGTATCTGAGCGGAAGGCGGAAGCAGTAAAGAGGTAGGCGATTAAGGCCTCGCGATGCGAGGATGATGCGTGCAGCATCCGAATGACCAATCTGTAGCCGACAAACATCAAACGGACACAGCCTCAGTATCCATACAATATTATATAGCAAACTATGCGCGTTATCACCGGAAAATATAAGGGCCGTCACTTTGACATTCCACGTACGTTCAAGGCACGTCCCACTACAGACTTTGCAAAGGAGAACCTTTTCAACGTCCTCAATTCATATATGGATTGGGATGAGGGCCCCGTGGCTCTGGACCTTTTTGCAGGAACTGGCAGCATAACGCTGGAACTGCTTTCCCGTGGTTGTTCCCGTGTGATAAGTGTGGAAAAGGACCCTCTTCATTTCAAGTTTATCAAGGGTTTCATAGACAAACTTCAGGACCTCAATGCCATCCCCATCAAAGGTGACGTGTTCAAGTACCTTAGCCAGTGCAGAGAACAGTTCGACTTTATCTTTGCCGACCCTCCCTATGTCCTGACCGAGATACCCGAACTCCCCGATATGATTCTGGAACGTGACCTCCTCCGAGAGGACGGCCTGCTCGTCATCGAGCACGGTAAGGACCACGACTTCAGCCAGCATCCCCGCTTTGTCGAGCACCGCCAGTACGGCAGTGTCAACTTCTCCTTCTTCCAATAAGATGTTGTCCCTCCCGAAACCGACCAGTCCTCTTACTATGAGGACTCGAGTCCTCCTAATATAAGGACTGCAGTCCTCCTACTATGAGGACTATAGTTCCCCCGTGAGAGTACTGGGTCATAACAACATCCCTGCTCTGAAACCTTGTAATCTTCAGAGCAGGGATGTTGCTGTTCCGTCCAATGTTTTTAGGGGGTGTTGGAGTTCCTTCACTACATTCTGAAGGGACGTCCGCCGCCATGGCCACCCCAACCGCCGCCGGGACCGCGTCTGCCACCTGGGCCTTGTGCGCTTCTGCCGCCGAGGAGGTTCAGTTTGTATGCCACCTTGAACATGACGTAGGAGTTGATGGCATTGGTCTCTGTATCGGATCGCATGGTGGCAGAGATGTTGCGTGAAATGTTGCTGCGCTCGCCAAGGATGTCGTACCACTGTGCGCTGACGATAAGGTTCTTCTTCTTCAGGAAGGCATGCGACAGTTGTGCGTTCCAGATTACTTCCGTGGTGTTCATGTTCTCGTCGGCATAGCCACGGCGGTACTGCGGACCGATTTCCGTGCTGAGTGTCGTGCCCCATGGAGAGGACAGGGTCAGGTTGCCGCCATAGTTGAAGTTCCACGAATCGATGTTGCCGTTCTTGTTCGTCTCGTTGCGTCCGTGCTGGTAATTGAAACCACCGTGCAGACCCACTTCTATGGAACCGGTCTCGCCCCATTCCGTGCGGTAGGATGCTCTCAGATGCGGACTTATGCTAAGTGTCTTTGTCGTGGACTTGTCAAGCAGGCCTCTGTCGTATGCATTCTTGAACAGTGCCTGCATGTCTTCCACCGTTTCGGGAGTCTGTATGCCGTTTATGGCTGAGGAGATGTAGCCCACGTTGTTTGAATACGACATCCAGTTGGTGATGTGTATGGAGAAGTGCTTGGCCGTGTCCAATGCGGTATTGAACATCATGAAGGCCGACGTGTTCCAGTTGCCGTCTATGTTCATGGGACGGGTGTAGCGGTTACCGGTCGTGGCATCGTAGATTGTAGCCGTGGAAACGGAACGGTCTGTGGTAGAATACGAGGCATTGAAGGCCCAGCCCATCTGACGCTCGGGTTTATAGGCATTGTAGTCAGCGTTGACAGAGTTCGTCCAACTGCTCTCCAGTCCTGCGTTACCCAGACTTACATTCTGAGGGTTGCTGTTGTCCATTACCTCCAGCAGGTTGGTCATGCTGGGTTGTGACATACGTCCGTTGTAACGGAAATTCAGTTGGCTGCTTTGGTTTATCTTCCAGCGTGCATGGATTCGTGGTGCCCAATTGAACACGTTCCTGATGATGGTAGTGTCCAGCATGTTCTTTTCATAATCCATGTGTGTTGTCTGTGGCTGGAACGAAGCACCGAAGTTGAAGCGCAGTTCCTGCCCGTTCTCGAACTTGCGAGTGTATCTAAGCAGCAGTTGTGCATCGTGGTTGTACTCGTTGTATGTGGCATATTGCGAGTTCTCACGGTTGCGGATGAGAGAGAGCGTATCCACACCGGGGATGTAGCCCATGTAGAGTTGTTCTGCCGTCAGGGGCATGTAGTCGGGCAGACCGATGTCCTCCATCAGTGCGTGCAGGTCGTACATGTTGCGGTCGCTGTCCGAGAAACGGTACTGGAACTGATAACTGCCCTGCAGGTTCATGTACCTGGTAAGAGGTTCTGTGTAGCTAAGGCGTGTACGCACGTTATATGAGGTGCTTGGGCGCTCGTTGTATCGGTTGGTGTATGTGGTGTCGTTGGTCTTGTAGTAACGGATGTCGGATATGTTCCACGACTGGCTGCCCGAGTGAGAGTAGCCGCCGTTCACGTTCAGGGTGATGTTGCGTCCGGGTTTGCCCAACCGGCGGTTTATCTGCAGCGAAGCGTTGGCATTGTCGGAACTGCTGCGCGAAAGACCGTTGTTCCTGTTGCTGTTTACCAGAATGTCCTTGAACCATGGGTTTGCTATGGTGTCGGCAAACTCCTCAAGGGGGTGTTCCATGCCAGCCTCGTAAGGGTCGCCGTCAAAGGAAACCGAAGCACTCATGGACTCTGAATTGCCTTCGGAGTGCGAGTAGGAAGGACGGAATATTATGTTTGTCATGGAGTCCGGCATCCACTCCAGGCGGAAGTCGGCATTGATGCTCCAGTTCAGGTTCTCGCCCGTGCTCAGCGAGTTGTTCCATTTGGACATGTCCTGCAGGAAGGTCTCGCTGTTGCTCCTGCTCATGCTTTCGCTGAATGTCCTGTGGAAGCGTACGCTGCCACCGGTCTTTAGCAGACCGGCCTCATAGTCCCTCTTGCCGTTTTCCCAGGCGAGGTTGGCACCGACCATCTGACTCGACACGATACCGCTGCCACCTCTGCTCCAGCGTCCGCCTCCGCCCATGCTTCGGTCGTTCACGTTGTTGCTGCCGGCAAACAGGGCAAACTGCATGTTGTCCAGAATGCGCATCACATCGCCCTTCACCGTGTATCTGTCCTTGGTGCCGTAACCGCCTTCCAGGTTTACGAGCCAACCCTCCTTCATGCCCTTCTTCACGGTAAGGTCAAGAACCGTCTCCTCCTCACCGTCGTCAATGCCCGTCACACGGCTGTAGTCGCTCTGCTTGTCGTATGCCTTGATGTTCTTCACCATCTTGGTGGGGATGTTCTTCATGGACATCTTGGTGTCGTTGGCAAAGAACTCCTTGCCGTCCACCATAATCTTCTTTACCTCCTTGCCGTTTATGGTAATCTTGCCGTCCTCGTCCACTTCTGCTCCGGGCAGTTTCTTCACCAGTTCTTCCAGCACGGAACCTTCCGGCATACGGTACGCATCGGCATTGTAAACGAAGGTGTCAGCCTTCATCTCCACCTGTGCCAGGCGGGCAACCACATTGGCTTCCTTCATCAACTTTGCATCCTCTTCCATGGCAAAGGTGCCCAGGTTCACACTCTCCTTGCCACGTTGCAGGGTGATGTCCTTTGTCTGGGCCTTGAATCCCATGTAACTGATTCGCAGGATATATTTTCCGGCGCGCTTTGTGGAGAAGGTGAAGTTGCCGCTGTTGTTTGTAGCGGCACCTGTTACCTGACTGCTGTCCTTGGGACTCAGCAGTATGGCGGTAGCCCCAGGCAGGGCATCTCCAGTGCTTTTTTCTGTTACCTTACCTGTGACGGTGATTTTCTGTGCCCAACTCTCCATTGGGCATACCAGCATAAGGAGTGCCATTATGGGCAGGAAGACGAGTCTCTTGTTCATAAAGGGGGAATAAAATGTGCGTATATATAATAAGGACACGCGCGTGGGGGAAAGGTTTAAGGGGAGAGGTGGTTTTTATAGGCTTTATAGAGATTATAGGGGCTATAGAAACTATGGAGACTATAGAAGCTATAGATTACATAGAAGGTATAGTTTGCCTAAAGCCCCGTGTCTCGTCTGTCAGCTCTCTCTGTAGTAGTCCAGCATCTCTTCTATCTCGTCCTGTGAGGCGGTCTGGTTTATGCGTATGTCGCCTATGCCTCCCAGCAAGGTGAAGTTGATGTTGCCTCCCTGGTTCTTCTTGTCGTGAGCCATGAAGTCGCACAGAGTGTCGTAGTGCTTGCACTCGTACAGGAACTTGCCGTAATGTTCCTTTATGTATGCCTCCATCTGGTGCATCTCCTTGGCAGGGAAACCGCACTTGCGTGCGCTCAGGTACAGTTCCATCAGCAGTCCCCAGGCCACGGCATAACCATGCAGCACGGTGCGTCCCTCCTTCAGGGCCAGGCTCTCTATGGCATGTCCTGCTGTGTGCCCGAGGTTCAGAGCCTTTCGTATGCCTTTCTCCGTGGGGTCTTCCGTTACGATCTGCTCCTTTATGGCAACGCTCTTGGCCACCAGGGTCTGCAGGGTGTCATAGTCGGGGGCGGCAATGTCAAACGTCAGCAGTTCTGCCCAGTTTTCCTTGCTGCTCAGTAGTCCGTGCTTCAGCATCTCGGCATATCCGGAGAGCAGGTTTTCCTTGTCCAGAGTGCGCAGGAAGGCACTGCTCAGAATTACGCTTCGGGCACAGTTGAACACGCCTATTTCGTTCTTCAGCCCTCCGAAGTTTATCCCCGTCTTGCCACCAACGGAAGCATCGACCTGGGACAATAGGGTGGTGGGGATGTTTATGTATGCCATACCCCTCTTGAAGGTACTTGCCGCAAAGCCGCCAAGGTCGGTCACCATTCCTCCTCCCAGGTTTACCATCAGCGAGTGGCGTGTTGCGCCTCCTTGCTGCAGGCTGGTCCATACGTTTGCCAGCGTCTCCAGTGTCTTGGCCTCGTCCGTTGGCGGTATCGTTATCATGGTGGCCTCCTTCATGACGGAGTAGTCCTGCACCACTGGCCAGCAAAGTTCCCTTGTTGTCGTGTCTGTCAGTACGAAGAGCCTGTCATGTTCCACCTTGCCCACGGCTTCGGCAAGCCTCTGCTCCAGATTGTCGGCTATGATGATGTCCTGCATTGTTTCTGTGTCGCTTTCGTGAGAGTGTTATTTTGATGCACGGACGATGTCGGCTCCGCGATAATAGAACTTCAGTATGTCCTGATAGGGATGTCCCTGCTGCCCCATCACTGCGGCACCTATCTGGCACATGCCCACACCGTGTCCCCAACCGCGACCGTTCAGGGTGAAACCGGCAGGAATCTCTTCTCCGTCGTTGTAATAAGGACTTGCCTCAAAGGCGCTGGATAGCAGGTGGCTCTCGCTCAGCGCACGCCTTATCTCCAGTTCCTTGCCTATCGTCATAGTGTGCTCTGTGCCCACAATCTTTAGTTTGCTTAGATGCCCGCCGGGACCGCGCTCTATGGGCACCAGTTCCAGAACCTGCCCGAAGTCGATGCCGAACCTTTCCTTAAGCAACTCTCCTATCTCCTCCTGCTTGAGGTCCACTTTCCAGTTGTAGAAGTCTGTGGTCTCCTGGTCGTAGGTGTTCAGCACCCGTGCCAGCAGTTCCTTGTCGTTGGTATTGCAGTAGGGGTCTTCTATGCTCTGCAGATAAGGCTTGTGTATGTTTTCCCAGGCATACTGGAACTCTTCTGTCCTGCCACCGCAACACTTGGAGAAGCGTGCGTCGCATATCTCGCCTTCGTACATCAGCACCTCGCCTCGGGTGGATGCCACAGCCTCCCTGGCCTGAGCGTTGGTGGCACGTGTTATGCCCTGGTATCTCTGGCAATGGTCATCGGCACACACATCGAAGATGGTATGGTCCTCGCGGTCGTGCCAGCGTACAATTTCCTTGTCGGTCTTTGTGAAGGCAAAGAAAGCCTGGTGCTTCTCTCCAAGCGACTTGCGCTTCTGTATCTGTGCCAACAGCCAACTTCTGCTTATTACCGCTGCCGCTTTCAGGAACTCCATCGGGCAGTCGGCGTTCATTTCGCTGGAGATGACGCTGGTCAGATAGTCCTCCACCGACAGGATGTTTATGGCGGCAATCTTGTCCTCGTGTACAACTAAGCGCAGTGTTCCCTGGAACGTCTGCGATTCCTGCCTTTCCCAATGGAACTGTATGCCTATGGTCACGTTGTGCAGGGTGAAACTTGGTTCTGTCCCGTCCTCGTTTGTGGCAGGGCGGAAGGTAAGGTTGCGGTAAAGTTGTCCGTTCCAACGAATGGAACCGTCCTCCAGCACCACTTCCTGTTCTCCGCTTATGGTCTGTCCCTTGGCGGTATATTCTCCGTTTATGCAGAAACTTATCTTCGTGTCGCTCATCACGCCAACGGAAACTTCCGTTTCCTCGGCCATTTCGTATCCTGGCAGGGCTTCTTCGCTTGGAGCGTTTACCTCTTCCTGCTTCTTCTCCTCTTCCTTTGGAGCGTCGGTCAGTTCCTCTATGATGGGCAGAATCTCCTCCTCGGTCATAGTCACCTCCTTCAGTATCTCGGCAAACCATTCCGGTGTTACCTTGCGGAAGTCTTCCTCGCGCGGAGTTATCAGCAGACCGCCCATGTCCAGTGCGCCTGGTGATACCACCAGTTTCCCTTCTCCCTCGGCATAGTAGCAGTCCGGGCGGTGTTTCTTTCTGGGGAATATCAGCGTCACTATCTCGTCCTCCCTGCCTATGCCGCCTTCCTGACGCCAGGAAATGAGGTTTATTCTAGGTTCGCTTTCCTCGCCTATGATGGGCAGTGCCCGGTACAGTCTCTGGCACAGGATGCTGTCGGTCTCGGTGGGCATGCTGCGTATCACGAACACCGGGCATACATATCCCTCCAGCAGGAACAGGCCGCATGTGTCGCTGGTGTTGCCCGCCTCCTGCATGGAAACAGCCTGTGCACCGGTCAGGGGATATATCTTGCGCAGGTAGTTCTCGTATATCTTCCAGTCACGTTCTATGGGCACGATGCCGCGCTGTCCTGCCTGCAGATGCATGTGGTCGGGACATGATGCTCCGCACATGGGACCATTGTAGAAGACTATCTGCCGCGGCATGGTCCATGCCATGTGGCGCATGGTACTGAAGTGCGTCCAGATGGACTGCGGGGTATGGCGTCTTGAAGGTATGGTAAAGTGCTGTGGCAGGATGGGGTAGGGGTTTACCAGTATCTGGTAGTGCTTCTCCATCTTCAGGGCGTGCTGCTCCTTGGGACGGTTGTGGTCGCACAGGAAGCACGGACGCTCCTGTATGTCCTTGGCGGCAATGCTTGCTCCGGTTGAGACTATGCGTGCTGGGTTCCATTGTACTGCCAGCAGGTTCTCGGCCAGACCTCGCTTGCCCTCCGTCTCCCCCTCCGGATTATGGATGGTCAGTTCGCGTGTCTGCACCTTCTCCAGGTCTTCGTAACTCTTGCGTGCAAAGTCCCAGTTCTCCAGTTCGCTATGGAAGAATTCCTCCACCTCTTCGGCATTCACCTCGTGCTGCCACAGGGCGTTCAGCAGGCAGCGTGCCTGTATCTCCTGGGTGCGCAACTGGTCCTTGTACTGGTTGTTGCGGTTTATCTTCTCCTGGCTCAGTGCGGCATCGCTGTTGCCCTCCCAACGGCGGCACAGATACACTTCGTCATATATGCGGCCTATGCGGTATCTGCGACTTATCATCAGCCCCAGGGCATAGTCCTCGCCATAACTGGTGTTCGGTATCTGCAATTCCCGCAGTACTGGGGTGTAAAAAGCCCTTGGCGCGCCCAGTCCGTTTATCCTCAGGGCATTGTTCCTGCCGTTCTGCTGTGTCCACTCCCTATGGTCGATGAGTCCGGGCGGCAGGGTCTCCAGTTGGAAGTTGCACATCCTGTAACTGCCTATCACCATGGCGGCATTCTCCTCGAAGAACATGTCCACCATCCTTTGCAGGGTGTCCTCGCCGCTATACAGGTCGTCGCTGTCCAACTGCACCACGAAGCGTCCCACTCTCTCGTCGTGTACGGCCATGTTCCAGCATCCGCCTATGCCCAGGTCGTCACGCTCCGGCACAATGTGTATCACGCGCGGGTCGTGGGTGTAGCGTTCTATTATCTCCGAGGTACCGTCCGTAGAACCGTTGTCCACCACCATCAGGTTGTAGGCAAAGGAGGCCTTCTGCATCAGTACGCTCTCTATGGCGTCAGCAATGGTCTTGGCACGGTTGCGCACGGGTATTACCACGGTTGCCTCCACCTGGAACTTGTCGCTGTCCTCAAATTTTATTATATCGAACTCGCCACCGTGCAGGTAGGCGTTTATGGCACGCAGATGTCTGGTGCATGCCCTTTCCAGTTCCACCTGACGGGCACGGTTTCTGGGGTCAACATAGTCAAACTGCTTCTGGCCGGACAGACGGGTGTCTGTCTCTACCTCCGTGTAGAGGAATTCCTGCACGTGCACCGGCAACTTCTCCCTGGACAGGAACAGGCGCAGGTCGTAGAGGGCGGCAAACTGATAGCGGTGCAGGTTCTCCTGCGCGATATAGCGTTTCAGTCCCTCCGTACTTATCAGCAGTAGGCTGCCCATCTGGAAATCGTCCCTCACGCTTCCCGTCTGGTAGTCTATCAGCGGCATGGGTTGGCGTTCTCCCGTTGGCAGGACAATGTAGTGGTCGGTATACAGCATCAGGGCGGCATGGTCCTGTGCTATGGTCAGCATGCGCTCCAGGGCGTGGTATCCCAGTCGCAGGGTGTCATATTTGGTGTAGAGCAGTACGTATGGTGCTGTTGCCGTTTCGGCAATGAACCTTATTGTCTTGCTGCTACCTATGCTTTCTGTCAGGTGGTATATGTTTGCAACTTGGCTCTCGGCTCTCAGGGCGTTTTCCGTGGCTTGTCCCTGTTGCTCGTCGGTCCAGGCAATAAAGCAGTCTATGTATGTCTTCATATTCTGTGTGTAGTTTTGTGCAAATATAACAATTTTTGCGGAGATTATGAACACCCCTTCGCATTATTTTGCCAAACCTTTGTTGCGAAGACACTGTCGCATTGGCAAGATGGCGGTCCCCGGTCTGCTAAATCGCTCTTGTCTGTGCCGTCAGTATGCCAACCGGATGCTTCTCTGTCAAGCCTCAAGCCGATATTGCCGTCATTTCTCCTCTTTTTTCGTATCTTTGCATCATGAAACTGCATATATTCAATCCCGAGAACGATATGGCACTGGCCAGTGGCTCGCCGGGATATACTCCTCCTGCCAATATTCGTGCCTATCGCCGCCGCCATTGGGAACTGCCCAGACAGTGGGCTGCTCCCGAGGATATTGTTTGGGATGGCGAGAGCAGTCTGGCACATCTTTTCGCCAATGATGCTGCTGCTCCAGAGATATGCCCCTGGGGATGGTCGCCGGCTTTGGTACATGAACTTGAACTTGCAGGAGTGCCCCGTCATCGCATGCCCGACAGGGAATGGCTCGAGAAATTGCGCCGTCTTTCCGGTCGTGGAAGCACGGTGGCGGTGCAACGTGTTCTTGGCATCGATGCAACGTGTTGCGAGAGCCTTGACGACGTGTTGTCATGCCTATCGCAATGGGGCGCGATTATCATGAAGTCTCCATGGAGCAGCAGTGGCAAGGGGTTGATGCTGACGGACAACCCCAACTGGCAGGGATGGGTCAGACGCATCCTGCGCCAGCAGGGCAGTGTTGTGGTGGAAAGATTGTTGCAGAGACGTCAGGACTTTGCCATGGAGTTCTGGATGAAGGATGGCAGGGCTGAATACATGGGCCTGAACCTTTTTTCCACAGACGCCCATGGGCATTTCATCGAAAACATAAAGGGTTCGGAACAGGAAAAGGAAGCCATGCTTCTTTCGCAACTGGGCAATCCCGACTCCCTTGCCGGCATACGCAGGTGGTATCTGGAGCGCCTTCCCCTGATGGCCCCGTGGTATTCCGGGCCTGTTGGTGTGGACATGCTTGTCACGTCCGGTGGCCGTCTTCATCCCTGCATAGAAATAAACTGGCGCATGACTATGGGTATGGCCGCGGTGCTTGGGCAATAAAAAAGGAGGCAGATTACTCTGCCTCCTGCAATTCTGTTTTCTCTTTAATCCAAACTGGTCATTAGTGCATAACAGTCGAATGACCGTTTTGGGTTAAAATCTTACCTTCAGGTATCTGCATCCATGCAATGGAATTGTACAATATGGCTTTTACAGCAGCAAAGAAAAAAGAGAGGGCGCGTACACCCTCTCTAAAATGTTCTTCAGTTTATATGTAGATTATTCCTTGCCGATAATCTTCCATACAACGGCGCTCAGAGCGGCACCGATGAAGGGACCTACGATGAACACCCACAACTGGCTCAGAGCCTTGCCACCCTCAAATACGGCAGGTGCAATGCTGCGTGCGGGGTTTACTGATGTACCGGTGTAGTGGATACCTACAAGGTGAATCAGAATCAGTGACAGACCAATGGCCAGACCGGCGAAGTTGCCGGCGCCCTTCTTGGCGTCAGTAGTGCCAAGCACCACCAGGACGAAGATGAAGGTCAGTACGATTTCTGCGATCAGTCCGTTTGTAACATCACCAGAGCATGCGTTGGCACCTGTGGCTGTACCTTCGGGAGTCAGGCCGGAAACCAGGGCGAACAGCAGTGCAGAACCGATGAATGCACCGATAACCTGGAAAATCATGTACATGGCAGCATCCTTGCCACTGATGCGTCCTGTCAGCAGGCAGCCCAGGGTGATTGCCGGATTGATGTGGCATCCGCTAACGCCACCGATAGTGTAGGCCATTGCCACAACAGCAAGGCCAAAGGCAACTGCTGTGCCTACTACAGAAGCAGCGTCCACGCCACAGTTAAGACTAACGGCAGTGCCGCAACCCATCAGTACCAATACCATTGTACCGATCATTTCTGCTAAATACTTTTTCATATTCTCTAAATGGTTTGTAAGTTGAAAATGTTGCCCAAATGTATGCATTATGATTTGAATGACCAACAAAAAGAGAAGGAAAATCGGGTTAATTATGCCTTTTTTATAGAATTTTCCTCCATATCCGTGTATGCGGGGCGCATGTGGTCATGATTTAGGTAAAAAGAAAAAGGACTCTTCTTGTTGAAGAATCCTTTTACTTTTGTTGGGCTACCCGGACTCGAACCAGGAAAGGCAGGACCAGAATCTGCAGTGTTACCATTACACCATAGCCCAATCAATGGCTTGTCAAGGACGTGGCATGTGTCGTATGCGCTCTTCCTTGTTTGCGAGTGCAAAGGTAAGGCCTTTTTGCGACATGACCAAACATTTTCGTGAAAAAAAGCAAAAAAAGATGCCAAATTAACGCTTTTCTTTGCGTGCAACCCCTAAAAGTCGTACCTTTGAAGCTCAATAATATAATAAATAATGTATAAGGCAGGAAAGCACAAGTTACTTGATACCATTATTGATGGCCTTCAGGACAAGAAAGGCCACAATATAGTCATCGTAGACCTCAGCAGCATAGAGGATACCATCTGTACATACTTTGTCATTGCCCAGGGTGGAAGCCCTACGCAGGTGCATGCTTTGGCCATGAGCGTGGGCGACAAGGCACGTGAGGTTTGCGGTGCACGCCCCTTGGCGGTGGACGGCTTGCGCAACAGTAATTGGGTGGCAATGGATTATGCCGAGGTGATTGTGCACATCTTCCTGCCAGAGGAACGTGAGTTCTATGATATAGAGCATCTGTGGGCGGATGCTGAACTTACTGAAATACCCGACTTGGATTAGTTTGATACTGTATTATGGCTAATAATAACAACAAGAAACAAAGGCCCTCGTTCAGTTTCACATGGATATATATGATTATCCTGGCTGTTTTGGGCTATCTGTTCATTACGGGCGATGGAGAGTCGCTCAAACCTTCCTCCACTAAGGAGGTAAGTTATACGGAATTCCAGAATTGTGTCCGCAAGGGCTACGGCAAGGAACTCGTGGCCAACAAGGATAAGGGTACTGCCGTTCTGCAGTTGCTCCCCGAACACTATCGCGATGTCTTTCCCGGCTCCAGTGATTTCAAGGGGCAGAAACCTTCCGTAGTAACCCAGTATCCCAGTTCGGACAAACTGGACGAGTTCATAGAGGCCGAGCGTGCCAACGGCAACTTCAGCGGCGACGTGCGCTACGAGCACGAGGTGGACTCCCCCTGGTGGGGCTTCCTCATCAACATAGGCCCCATGCTTCTGCTGGTATTCTTCTGGATATTCATAATGCGCCGCATGAGCGGTGGCGGTTCTTCCAACAGCGATGGTGGCGGCGGTCCCATGGGTATCTTCAATGTGGGCAAGAGCCGTGCACGCCTGATAGAGAAGGACGATGCCAAGGTGACGTTCAAGGACGTTGCCGGTCAGGAGGGTGCAAAGCAGGAGGTTCAGGAGATAGTGGACTTCCTGAAGAATCCGGCCAAGTACACCGAACTGGGCGGCAAGATACCCAAGGGCGCCCTGCTTGTAGGCCCTCCGGGAACGGGTAAGACCCTGCTTGCCAAGGCTGTGGCCGGCGAGGCCGATGTGCCCTTCTTCTCCATGAGCGGTTCGGATTTCGTGGAGATGTTCGTTGGCGTTGGCGCCAGCCGTGTCCGCGACCTCTTCCGCAAGGCCAAGGAGAAGAGCCCTTGCATCATCTTCATTGACGAGATTGATGCCGTGGGACGTGCCCGTAGCCGCAACATCAGCACGGGCGGCAACGACGAGCGCGAGAACACGCTGAACCAGTTGCTCACCGAGATGGATGGTTTCGGCACCAACAGCGGTGTCATCATCCTGGCCGCCACCAACCGTGCCGACATTCTGGACAAGGCCCTGTTGCGTGCAGGACGTTTTGACCGCCAGATACATGTGGACCTTCCCGACGTGAACGAGCGCCGTGCCATCTTCGAGGTGCATCTGCGCCCCATAAAGAAGGCCGACGACCTCGACCTTGATTTCCTTTCCCGCCAGACACCCGGTTTCTCCGGTGCCGACATTGCCAATGTCTGCAACGAGGCCGCCTTGATAGCAGCTCGTCACGGACAGAGTTCTGTGGGCAAGGATAACTTCCTTGCCGCCGTGGATCGTATCATCGGCGGTCTGGAGAAGAAGACCAAGGTGATGACCGTGGAGGAGAAGCGCACCATTGCCCTGCACGAGGCTGGTCATGCCACCGTAAGTTGGCACCTGCAATATGCCAACCCTCTGGTGAAGGTTACCATAGTGCCCCGTGGACGTGCCCTGGGTGCTGCATGGTATCTGCCTGAAGAACGACAGATTACCACCAAGGAACAGATGCTGGACGAGATGTGTGCCACCCTGGGCGGACGTGCTGCCGAGGAACTCTTCACCGGCCATATCTCTTCCGGAGCCATGAACGATCTGGAACGCGTCACCAAGCAGGCATACGGCATGATTGCCTATATGGGTATGAGCGATAAGTTGCCCAATCTCTGCTATTACAACAACGACGAGTACCAGTTCCAGCGCCCCTATAGCGAGGATACCGCACGCCAGATAGATGCCGAGGTGCAGCGCATGATAGCCGAGCAGTATGCCCGTGCCAAGGCTCTCCTTGCCGAGAAGAGCGAAGGTCATGCCCAACTGGCGCAGATCCTGCAGGAGCGTGAGGTTATCTTTGCCGAGGACGTGGAGAACATCTTTGGCAAGCGCCCTTGGGCCAGCCGCACCGAGGAACTCCTGGAGAGTGAACCGCCTGCTGCTGACCAGCCTGCATCCTCTGAGCAGTCTGTTTAAAATAGATGCGATAGAAATAATAGACTCTATAGATTCTATATCCCCTAATCTCTAACCCAAAACACCCCATCCCAATCGTGAAGAATCTTGTCCTACGTACTATTACAGGTGCTGCATTCGTGGCAGTATTGGTGGCTTCCATTGTCTACAGCCCCTTCACTTTCGGCGCACTCTTTGCCGCAGTTTCAGCACTGTCCACTCTGGAATTCTGCCGGATTGTCAACAAGCAGGAAGGTGTCCGCACCAATCCCTTTATATGCGTGCTCTCCAGCATACTGCTGTACTTTGCATTCTTTGCATACAGTTGCGGCTATGCCAATGCCATGCTCATTATTCCGTCATCGGTGTTCCTGCCCTATCTGGTCACCATTGCATACCTGCTGGTCAGCCACCTCTATTCTGAGAGGCAAAGTGCACTTGCATCGTGGGCTTACACCATGATGTCCCAGGTGTATGTGGCTCTGCCCTTTGCCCTGCTAAATTGCGTGGCCTTTGTTCCATATCCCATGGGTCCGTTGGGCACGGCCTATGTCTACATGTATCCCCTGGCAGTGTTCCTGTTCCTTTGGAGCAGTGACACCGGTGCATATTGCGTTGGTTCTCTTCTGGGCAAGAAGATTCCCTATCGCCTGTTCCCCAGCATTTCTCCCAACAAGTCATGGATAGGCAGTATAGGCGGAACCCTGCTTGCCGTGGGAGTGGGCGCAATCATATCGCGTTACGAGCCCTCTCTCACCCTTCTGCAGTGGATGGGCTTCGGCCTTGTTGTTGCCGTGTTCGGTACATGGGGCGACCTCGTAGAGAGCCAGATTAAGCGTCAACTTGGCATCAAGGACAGTGGCAATGTGCTTCCCGGTCACGGTGGCTTCCTGGACAGGTTCGACAGCAGCCTGCTTGCCATACCGGCTTCTTTGGTCTACATCTGTACCATTTGGGGCATGTGACTATATATATATAAATAAGGTATATGCAACATATCGGGCTTGGAAGGCGTGACTTCCAAGCCCGATGCTTTTAGGCGTCTTCCGTGGCAACAGACTCCTCCGTTGCCTCGCGACACCTCACCCTAACTTAGTGCCAGATAGAATTTGCCGGACACCAATAATTCTGTCGTCACGAGGCCCCTGTTTTGTTGTCCTGGGTGACTCGCCCTTGTTGTCCCAGGTGACTCGTTCTTGTTGTCCTGGACGACTCGTCCCTGTCGTCGTGAGGCCATTTTTTTGCCTATGCCGGGGTAATGGCATAAAGAAAGCGGAGTCATCTGCCTCCGACAGATGACTCCGCATGCCTTTCTATAGTAATACCTTTATTTTTCCTCTTTCATCTTCTGCGCCATGATGGCAAGTTCGGCCTTGAGAGCCTCCACCTTCTTCTGCATCTGGTCTACCAGAGAGTTGCCCTTCTTGGATGAGGCGGTGAGGAAACCGATATTGTTCTCGTAGGTGCGGATTTCAGCCTGCAACTGTTCGTAGATACGCTGCATGCGCTGGCGGTCGCCACCTGCAACCTCCTGTATCTTCTGGAAGCGTCCGGCAGTACGTGCCTGGATGCGTGCACCGCGTGCACGGTCGTAGAGTTGGTCGCACACCTGGCGGTATTGGGTGTATGCCTGGTCCTTCTCCTTGAAGGGAACGTGGCCCACGGCATTCCACTTGGCCTGCAACTCCTTTACTGCATCCAGATTTACTTCGCCTTCGCCCTCGAGCAGAGCCTGCAGTTGTGCGGTAATCTCCTGCTTCTGGCGGAGGTTCTGCTTCTGCTGGTCGCGCTCGCCGCTATTGGCCTGCTTCTTGGCGTCGAAGAAGGTGTCGCATGCGGTGGTGAATTCCTTCCAGAGCTGGTCGCTGTACTTGCGGGGTACGGGACCAGTGGCCTTCCATTCCTTCTGCAGGGCCACCAGAGCGTCTGTTGTGGCACGCCAGTCGGTGCTGGTGCTCAGTTCCTGAGCCTTGGCAACGAGGGCCTTTTTCTTTTCCAGGTTCTCTGCCTGGCCGTCCTTGATGTTCTTGTAGAATTCAGCCTTGCGTGTGAAGAAGTGGTCGCAGGTCTGGCGGAAGCGCTCGAAGATGGCGGTGTTCTGCTTCTGTGGAGCAAAGCCTATGGTACGCCATTGTGCCTGGAGTTCCAGAACCTGCTTGGTGAGGGCGTCCCATTCTATCTTCTTGCCCTCGGCCTCGGTCTGGCTCAGCAGTGCTTCTGCCTGCTCGCACAGAGCGGTCTTCTTCTCCAGATTCTCTGCCTCGCGTGCCTTGATGCCCTCGAAGTGAGCCTGATGGCGCTTGTTTATCTCGGTGGATGCGTTCTTGAAACGTGCCCACAGTTCTTCGCGCAGGTCACGCTCCACGGGACCTGTCTCCTTCCACTGCTGGTGCAGGGCCTGCAACTGTCCGAAGGCGCTGATGACGTCCTCCACGGCAAGCAGTGCTTCTGCCTTTTCGCACAGGTCGGTCTTAATCTCCAGGTTCTTGCGGAAGTCATAGTCGCGCATCTCGTGGCCCAACTTCAGCAGGTCATAGTATTGCTCGGTGTAGAGTTGGTAGTTCTTCCAAATCTCCGTGCTCTGCTCGGCAGGAACGGCACCGATTTCCTTCCATGCCTGTTGCAACTGCTTGAACTGGTCGAAGTTTGCGCCCACCTCCTCGGGAGTGGTGGTCAGTTGCTGAATCTGTTCCAGGATGGCGGTCTTGCGCTGGAGGTTTTCTGCACGTTCTTCCTGAAGGCGCAGTTGCTCTGCGGCACGGCGTTCGCGTATGGCCTGCATGGCCTGGCGGAAGGTCTCTTCCTGAGGATCCATTACGGGAACATAGGTTGCGGGGTCGCCACCCTGTTCGATGTACTCTTGGCGTGCCTGCTGGAGCGCCTGGTTGTGATAACGGTAGAAGAGTTGCTTGAGTTGTTCCACATCGGCCTTTTCGGGGATGAGTTCTGCCTGTGCCAGTTCCTGTGCACGAGCCACAACCTCTTCTTTAGTGTTGAGTTGTATGTTTCCTATATTTTCCATAATTCTATGTTGGGCGTTAAGAGATGAACGTTGAAGGTTTAACGTTTAAAGTTTAACGATGGACTTGATGTTCGTATCTGTTATTATTGTAGGGACTCGGCATGCCGGGTCCGTTTCTGCTCTTGTTGTCGGACACGGCATGCCGTGTCCCTACCATGCTTCTGCTCCCGCTTACTCGCAGTTTTCCGTTTTCCGTTTCCCGTTTCTATATACTCCCTCCCATAGAGGGGAGGGTCGGGGAGGGGTCTTAAATCCACTTCTTGTGTCTGAAGAACCACCAGAACAGCACCGTTATGCATGCCGTCAGTACTATTGCCACGGGGAAGCCCCACCAGGCACGTTCCATGCCGTTGATGAGGTTCATGCCGAACAATGACGCTATGAGTGTGGGGAACATCATTATAATGGAGATGGACGTCAGCATCTTCATGACCTGCGACACGTTGTTGTTGATCAGGTTGGCATAGGTGTCCATGGTGGAGTCCAGAATGTTTGTGTATATGCCTGCCGTTTCTCTGGCCTGTGCGAACTCGATGTTCACGTCCTCGATGAGGTCGGCATCCAGTTCGTCCACCTTCAGTTTGAACTTCAGTTTGGAGAGCAGTGTCTCGTTGCCTCGGATGGAAGTGACGAAGTATGTGAGCGAATCCTGCAGGCGCGACAGGGCGATGAGGTCGGCATTGTCCACCTTGCGGTCCAGATTGCGCTTGCTCTGGTCTATGAGCGCCTGTATCTGCTTCAGGCGTTTCAGATACCACACGGCACTGCTCAGGAACAGGCGGAATACCATGTCCACGGAGTCGGTAAATCCAAGGCCTCGTCTCTGCTGGTAGGTGACGAAGTCAATCATCATGTTTGTCTCGAAGTTGCACACCGTGATGCAGATGTCGCCCTTCATGATGATACCCAAGGGTATGGTAGTGTATGGCGTGCGGGAACGTACTTCCTTGACGTAGGGGATACGCAGGATTATCAGAACCCACCCCTCGTCGCGGTCGTAACGTGGCCGCTCGTCGGTATCGGCAATGTCGCCAAGGAAATATTCCGGTATGCCCAGTGTCTGCTCCAGAAACTGGGTGTCGTCTTCGTCGGGACAGGTAATCTGAACCCAGCAGTTGGGTTTCCATTCTTCGATGGCCCGGAGTCCGTTTTGTGTATTCCAGAAGGTTCTCACTTCAGTACTTTATTTGATGCCGTTGAGACAAAAATGCCTACAAATATATAAAAAAGTAGTTAAAGGAGCGGGCAAACTTGTCTTTTTTTGTTAAAACGCGGGTTCTTTTGCCCGTTTTCACTGTTGTCGGGCCTCAATGTCGTTGGTCAGTTGCACAAATTGCTCCACGGAAAGTTGTTCTGGGCGCAGGGCGCCGAATGGATGCTCTGCAGGAATCAGTCCTTTCAGCGAACCGCGCAGCATCTTGCGCCTCTGCTGGAAACTCTGCTTCACTATGCGGGTGAGCAGGGACACGTCGCATCCTGGGTCGGTTACCCCGTTGCGTGTCATGCGTATGACGGCAGAGTGAACCTTGGGAGGCGGGTTGAACACGCCGGGAGGTACGGTGAAGAGGTATTCCACGTCGTACCACAACTGTATGAGCACCGTGATGATGCCGAAGGCCTTTGTGCCGGGCTTGGCGGCAAGGCGCTCGGCCACCTCCTTCTGTATCATGCCCGTGCAACAGGGGATATAGTCCTTGTAGTCGAGCATCTTGAAGAATATCTGCGAGGAGATGTTGTAGGGGTAGTTGCCCGTCAGCACGAACTGTCCTCCCTGGAAGGTGCGGTCGAGGTGCATCTTCAGGAAGTCGTCGGCAATGATGTTGTCCTCAAAGTCGGGATAGGTGCGCCTGAGGTAATCCACGCTCTCCGAGTCCAGTTCCACCACCTTCAGGGGTCGTGGCTTCTGCATCAGGTATTGCGTCATCACGCCCATGCCGGGCCCTACTTCCAGCACGGGAAGGTCGGGGCAGGCGTCCACGGTGTCAGCAATGCGGCGTGCTATGCTCAGGTCTGTCAAAAAGTGTTGCCCGAGAAACTTTTTCGGCTTAACGAGGGACATATACGGGAAATTTTTGTATTTTTGCATACGAAGATACGGAGATTTAAGTAATGTACCAAAGAAATCGCCTTTTTATTTCGTGAAGCAAGCCCTAAAATACATACTGAGAATAGGTTTCCCGCTGGTCCTGGCTGCCGTGATATTGCACTGGATGTACCGTGGTGTGGATTGGGGCGCCGTGTGGGCGGCCCTGGAGGGAGGCATGAACTGGTGGTGGATGCTGCTGAGCATGCCCTTCGGCGTGTCCGCACAGATGTTCAGGGCCCTGCGATGGAGGGTGGTGCTGAAGCCCATGGGCGAGAAAGCACGCCTGTCCACCTGTTGCAACAGCATCTTCCTGAGTTATGCCTCTTCCCTGGCCATCCCCCGTGTGGGCGAGGTGCTCAGGTGCGGTGTGCTCTCGAAGTACGAGAATATCAGTTTCACCCGTCTTGTTGGCTCCGTGGTGAGCGAGCGCGTGGTGGACATGGGCATGGTGTTCCTCTTCTCTGTGGTGACCATGCTCACGCAGATACCCGTCTTCCTGGACTTCTTCGACAAGACGGGCATCAATCTTCCAGGTTTCCTCGGCAGCCTCACTTCCACAGGTTACTGGGTTACCGCCATCTGTGCCCTGTCGGCCATGGGACTTGTGTGGCTGCTGGTAAAGAAACTGAAACTGTTCTCACGCACCAAGGAGAAGTTGTCCAAACTGATGGAGGGCATGATGAGCGTGGCACGCCTCAAGAACCCGTGGCTCTTCCTCCTGTATAGCGTGGGCATCTGGGTAAGTTACTACCTGCACTTCTACATAGCCTTCTATTGCTTCGACTACACCGCCGGCCTCGGTCCCGTGGCTGCCCTTGTGGCCTTTGTGGTAGGATGCTTTGCCGTGCTGGTTCCCACCCCCAACGGAGCAGGCCCCTGGCACTTCGTGGTGAAGACCGTACTGGTGCTCTATGGCGTGCAGGACAACGATGCCGCCGTATTCGCCCTCATAGTGCACACCCTGCAGACAATGCTCACCGTGCTGCTCGGCCTATATGCCCTGGCCGCTCTGGCAATGACGAGAATGAAGTAAAAAGACCCCTCCCCGGCCCTCCCCTCTATGGGAGGGAGTGTGTAGAAAAGGGGTATGGGGAACGCCTCGTGAAGCAACGGTCCTCGCATCGTGTTGCGAAGGTCCTCGCAACGTGAAGCGATAGGCTTCGCCTCGAGAGACAGGAAACACTAGCCCCACCATAGGTCTCCCTAGGCCCTCCTAGGCCTTCCTAGGTTCTCCTAGATCTTCCTAGGCCTTCCTAGCCCCCTATTCAAAACCAAACCTAAAACCAAATATTATGAATATCAACGACCTTAACCCAAGAGAGATTTGGCAGAACTTCCATCTGCTTACACAAGTGCCCCGTCCGAGCGGACATTTGCAGAAGGTACAGGAATTCCTCCTTCAGTGGGCTGCCGAGCGTGGCATAGAGGCATTCAAGGACAATGCCGAGAACATCGTCATGCGCAAGCCCGCCACTCCCGGCAAGGAGGGTTGCCGCACTGCCGTGATGCAGGCACACATGGACATGGTGCCCCAGAAGACAGACGAGAGCACCCACAACTTCGAGACCGACCCCATCCAGACATGGGTAGACGGTGAATGGCTCAAGGCAAAGGGTACCACCCTGGGTGCCGACGACGGTATCGGTGTGGCTGCCATCATGGCCGTTTTCGAGTCAAAGGACATAGAGCATGGACCTCTGGAGGCTCTGATCACCGCCGACGAGGAAACCTGCATGTACGGTGTTAACCATCTGAGTGCCGACACCCTGAAGGGCGACATCCTGCTGAACATCGACAACGAGAACATGGGAGAGTTCGTCATCGGCAGTGCCGGTGGCGTGAACATCACCGCCACAATGAAATACCAGGAGGTGGACACCGATGCCGAGGACGTTGCCGTCAAGGTAAGCGTGGCAGGTCTGCGCGGTGGTCACTCCGGTTTGGAAATTAACGAAGGCCGCGGCAATGCCAACAAGTTGCTGGCACGCATCGTTCGTCAGGCCATCCTGGACGATGAGGCCCGTCTGGCCACATGGCACGGAGGTAACATGCGCAATGCCATCCCCCGTACTGCCGAGGCAGTGCTCACTCTGCCCAAGGAGAATGTGGAGGACCTGAAGGAACTCTGCGAGTTCTGCCAGAAGCAGTTTGTAGACGAGTACCGTGGTGTGGAGCACAGCATAGAGGTAAGCATGGAGCAGGTGGAACTGCCCGCAAAGCAAGTTCCCGTGGAGATTCAGGACAATCTGGTCAGCGCCATCATGGCATGCCACAACGGCGTCCTGCGCTTCATTCCCAGCATCCCCACCGTGGTGGAGACCAGCAGCAACCTTGCCATCATCAACATCGGTGGCGGTGATGCCGAGATACTCATCCTGGCACGAAGCAGTTGCGACACCCAGCTGGAGTTCCTGCAGGAGATGATGGTATGCACCTTCGGCATGGTTGGCATGAAGGTGGAGTTCGGTGGCCAGTATGGCAGTTGGCAACCCAACTTCGACTCTCCCATCGTGGCAAAGATGGTGGACGTGTACAAGCAGTGCTTCAACGAGGATGCCAAGGTGGAGGTATGCCACGCCGGCTTGGAGTGCAGCATCATCGGTGCCCTGTATCCCAATATGGATCTCGTGAGCTTCGGCCCCACAATGCGCTCTCCCCACACTCCCGACGAGCGTTGCAACATCCCCAGCGTAGAGAAGTTCTGGACATTCCTCAAGGCTCTGCTGGCAAGCATTTAAGGAAACGGAAAACGGAAAGGTGAAAACGGAAAACTACTTCGCTTATTACTCATCCTTCGGTTTTCACCTTCCCGTTTGAAAAAGTTTTCCGTTTTCCGTTTTCCGTTTTCCGTTTGAATCGATGAACTTAGACGAACTATACAAGGCACGTTATGTGCTCAACGGCATTATCCGTCGCACGGACCTGGTTCAGGCACCGCGCCTGAATCCGGATGCCGACATCTACCTGAAGCCCGAGAACCTGCAGGTGACGGGTTCCTTCAAGGTGCGTGGCGCATGCTACAAGATATCCCAACTCTCCGACGAGGAGAAGGCCCGTGGCGTAATAGCCTGTTCGGCAGGCAACCATGCCCAGGGTGTTGCCCTTGGTGCCACGCATGCCGGGGTGAAGTCCCTCATCTGTCTGCCCGAAGGTGCTCCCATCAGCAAGGTGGAGGCTACACGCCGCTATGGCGCGGAGATATGCCTGGTGCCCGGAGTTTACGACGATGCCTATCAGCATGCTCTGAAGTTGCGCGACGAGCACGGCTACACTTTCGTGCATCCCTTTGACGATGAAAAGGTGATAGCAGGGCAGGGCACTATAGGTCTGGAACTTCTGGAGCAGTTGCCCGATGTCCAGTGCGTAATAGTACCAATCGGCGGAGGCGGTCTTGCCAGCGGTGTTGCCTATGCCATAAAGAGCCTAAACCCCTCTGTGGAGGTCTGGGGCGTGCAGGCGGCAGGAGCGCCAAGCATGTACCATAGCGTTGCCGATGGCCATATCATGCGCCTGCCCAATGTCAGCACCGTTGCCGACGGCATTGCCGTGAAGCAGCCGGGCGAACTGACCTACGACCTGTGCCACAAGCATCTGGACGGCATAGTCACCGTAACGGAGGACGAGATATGCGCCGCCATCCTTGCCATCATCGAGCAGCAGAAGATGGTTGTCGAGGGCGCCGGTGCCGTGGCGGTTGCCGCCGCCATGTTCAACAAGGTTCCCATTGCCGGCAAGAAGACAATCTGCATCCTCAGTGGCGGTAATGTGGATGTTACCATCCTGAACCGTGTCATCCACCGAGGTCTGGTGAAGAGCGGACGCATCTGCAAACTGACCCTCACCCTCGAGGACAAACCCGGCCAGCTCGTTGGCGTCAGCCAGATAATATCCTCCATGGGAGGCAACGTGGTGAAGGTGAACCACGAGCGCAGCGACGACTCCAACCGCGTAACCGACTGCATCCTGCAACTCCAGGTGGAAACCCGCAACCACGAGCACGTCGATTCCATCCGCAAGGCCCTGATAGAAGCCGGCTTCAACACTCAGTGCCAAGTGTATTGAGGAACGGAAAACGGAAAACGGAAAGGGGAAAACTGTTAGTAAGCGAGAGCGTGGTAGGGACACGGCATGCCGTGTCCGCCAATTCCGAATACTCCGAGCCATCCGCCCTCTCCGAACCCTCTGGTTCCTCTGAGTCCTCTTGCCTCCTCTTGCCTCCTCTAAATCCCCCTCCCCCTAGCCCCCGACACAACATTATACATTATTTATAAAGCAACAACTATGAAAGTAATCAGCACAGACAAGGCACCTGCCGCTATCGGCCCTTACAGCCAGGCGATAGAGGCAAATGGTATGGTATTCTGCAGTGGCCAGATCCCCATTGACCCAGCCACAGGAGTATTCGTAGAAGGCGGCATCCAGGAACAGACACGTCAGGTGCTCACCAATGCCTCTCAGGTATTGGCTGCAGCAGGAACCGACCTGTCCCATGTTGTCAAGACAACAGTTTTCCTCAGCGACATGGCCAACTTCGTTGCCATGAACGAGGTATATGCTCAGTTCTTCTCCCAACCCTTCCCTGCCCGCTCTGCCGTAGCAGTGAAGGACCTGCCCAAAGGTGCACTGGTTGAGATAGAGGTCCTGGCAGTTAAGTAGTAGGATTTCCAGGAGGGCTAGGGCTTCCTATGCTCTCCTGGCTCCCGCTCTCCTTTTTTCTGGCTCTCGCCCTTCTCGCCCTTCTCGCCCTTCTAACTCTCCTCGCTCTTCTGGCTTCTCCTGCATCTCCTGCTTTTCTTAGTTTTTTTCTTGGTGCCTCTTAGCCTCTCATAGCCTCTCTTAGTACTTCCTGGGGCCTCCTATGACTTCCTAGAATATCCTGGCCTTCTCAGTCTTCTCCTATCCCTATCTCCTCCTACTCCCTCCCTCCAACTCCCCTATGCCCCCCCCTGAAAACCTCAAAAATCCCCCGTTTCATCGCATTTATCGTGCTTTTCTCTCCTTCTGGTTTCAGCGTGAAAGCGTAACTCCCCATTGCCCGACCTCTTTTATGTCTTCTGTAAGAGCGAAAGAATTTATTTGTTAATTCTTTGAATTATTTGTACTTTTTAGTTTATTTTTTATAACTTTGTCGCGGATTAATATCTTTTAACGCAGGCCTGTGCCAGCAGGTCGTGATAGGTTTTCTGTTGATAAACCTTAGAAAAAAAAGCGATGACGAGAGTTAATCTTCTTGAGAAAACACGGATAACTGTTTGTGGCGCAATGTTTTATACGCCATAGACAGGATTAGAGATTTTGCCTTAATTTAATACCGAGAAACGACAGTGTCCACTCCGGACGTCCTGTCTCGTGGTGCTATTGAGCATGATAACCATGAGGCGGATTACTGGTTTGTCATGCGTGACCTCAAACGCGCCAATGCCAAATTACCGGCATATATGATGCTGGGTGATATGGGGTTTGAGGTCTTCGTGCCTATGAAATGGCAACTGGCCATAAGGCGAGGCAAGCGCATCCGCGAGCAGGTTCCCTTCCTACGGGATTTGCTTTTCGTCCACGCTACGCGCGATAAATTGGACCCAATAGTTGATAAGACCGATACCCTTCAGTACCGCTATATCCGCGGAGGCAAGTACCGCGACCCCATGAAGGTCGGCAACAAGGAGATGGAACGCTTCATCCAGGCCGTCCGTTGGTCAGAAAATCCCGTTTACTATCTCCCTGACGAAATCCCCGCCTCCATGTATGGCCGCAAGGTGTGCATCATTGGAGGTGACCTCGACGGCCATGAAGGCACCCTTCTCAAAGTTCGCGGACTCCACAAGAAACGCATCCTTGTGGAACTTCCACACCTTCTCTCTGCCAGTGTGGACCTTGAACCCGAATTTGTCAGATTCGTTGAAGAATAACACCAGAAAAGTGGCTCCCAAAAGTAAAGGCCATTACTTTGCCAACTAAAGGCCTTTACTTTGCAATGTTAAGGCCTTAACTTTACCAAGTAAGTACTACTGAGTTAAACGCCCGCAGTATTTCTTCAAGCCTCTAGTCCATACCCCACCCACCATTACCCCATAATCCCCCAACGTTTGTTCCATCGTTTTCGTGTACGCTCCGCATATCTTCGTATAGTAGCTTAAGTTACTTTCGTTGGAGCGAACAGTACTTCGTACAGCAACACAGTCCTTCTGACCTTCGTCGCAGACACACTGCGCTCCACTCACCTTTAACCTCCAATCATGGATAATCAAACAGCAAATACCAAGCGCATAGCGAAGAATACCATGATGCTATATATCCGCATGCTTTTCGGCATGCTGGTATCGCTGTATACCTCACGCGTTGTGCTTAGCACTTTGGGAGTTGAGGACTTTGGTATCCAAGGAGCAGTAGGAGGTTTTGTGGCGATGTTCTCGCTTATATCAGGCTCCCTTTCTTCGTCAGTTAGCCGTTTCTTGACTTTTGAGCTTGGAAAAGGGGACAAGGAAAGCCTGAAACAAGTTTTTTCCACCTCGTTGCTTATCCATATTGGTTTGGCAATAATTGTGTTTCTATGTATTGAGACGTTTGGCGTATGGTTCCTCAACAACAGGATGGACAACATTCCTGTAGATAGGCTATATGCAGCAAATTGTTTGCTGCAGTTCTCCGTTGTTTCGTTCATGCTTGGTTTGGTAAGCGTTCCATATAATGCATCTTTGATTTCGCATGAAAAGATGGATGTCTTTGCCATGGTAGGCATAGTTGATATTGTAATGAGACTATTTATAGTTCTGTCGTTGAGACTATTACCTGCAAACGTAGACAAGCTGATTATATATGCATTGATGGGAATGTGTTGGAGTTTAACTTTGCAGGCTTTCTATATCTATTACTGTAGCAGGCACTTTGAGGAATGCAAGGCAAAGCCGGTCTTATATAAGTCAAAACTAAAGTCAATGACAGGTTTCGCTACATGGAATTTCATTGGTTGTACAGCTGGTTTATTGAAGACATCTGGTGTAGATTTATTGCTTTTCCAGTTTTTCGGTCCAGTTTTAACCGCTGCAAAAAGCATATCCGGTACGGTAAATGGTACAATAACGGCATTTGCCGGAAATTTCATGACTGCCCTTGTGCCCCAGATAACCAAGTCATATGCAGCGGGAGACTTGAAGTACACTCTTTCTTTGGTGGAGAGGGGGAGTCGATTCTCTTTTTACGTGATGATGTTTTTTGCCATCCCGATGATGTTTGAAACGGAATTCGTGCTGAAAATATGGCTGAAGGAGTACCCGCAATTCAGTGTGATCTTTGTTAGACTGATTCTTGCGTTGTCATTGTTGGAAATTCTCTCCAATACTCTCGTTAATTTGCAAAACGCAACGGGAAAGATTCGTAACTATCAGTTGGCAGTAGGGACGACCTTGTTAATGAACTTTCCGTTGTCTTATATAGCATTGGAATTAGGATGCCCCCCTGAATCAACGATTATTGTTGCTCTATTTGTGGGAGTGTGTTGTCTTCTTTTGCGTTTGTCGTTCTTGCGGAAATCGGTTGGGCTTTCAATAAGAAGATATTTACGGAATGTATGTCTAAATGTTTTGGCGGTGACTATTTTAACAATCATCCCAACGTATGTAATATATAAACTTATACCAGACATGGGTTGGTTCCAGTTCATAGCAGTAGGCACGACAAGTGTAGTTTCCAGTATTTTGTCAATATTATATGTAGGATGTACGTCTAATGAAAGGCAATTTTTTATAGCCAAGGCGTGTGCATTGAAAGATAGAATAGTGTGATGCTTCAGCTTACCAACAAACAAGATTGTTGCGGATGTCATGCCTGTGCCTCCGTATGTGCCAGACGTAGCATAACTATGCAGGAAGACAATGAGGGTTTTCTGTATCCTGTCGTGGACGTGAACACCTGTACTGATTGCGGTCTTTGCGAAAAGGTCTGCCCAGTCATTAATCAGGACGAACCACGTAAACCATTGAAGGTATATGCCGCCAAGAATAGAAACGAGGAGATACGCAGACAGAGTTCCTCTGGTGGTATCTTCACTCCCTTGGCAGAGTCTGTCATCCGTGAGGGCGGTGTTGTCTTCGGTGCCAAGTTCGACAAGGATTGGAATGTCGTGCATGCATGGACGGATACAATAGAAGGCATTGCCGACTTCCGTGGAAGTAAATACGTGCAGAGCATAATAGGTTGTACTTATCGTGAAGCGCGTGAGTTCTTGAAGCAGGGCCGTAAAGTTCTCTTTTCCGGTACCCCATGCCAGATAGCAGGGCTCAGAAAGTTCATGCGCAAAGAGTACGACAATCTGCTTACCGTGGATGTCGTATGCCATGGTGTCCCCAGTCCCTTGGTATGGCGGAAATATTTGGAAGAAACAAGGGAAAAACTTCGCGCGGAGAGCGACGCTGGAAAAAATACGGTTTCTTCATCTCTAATGGATTTGCCCGTCATAACGGGTATATCTTTTAGAGATAAAACACATGGCTGGAAAAAATACGGTTTCCGCCTCCGCTATGCCGCCTCTAAGGCGGCCGGAAATACGGTTTCCGCCTCCGCTAATGATACAGAGTGTACTCTGTTGCAGCCATTCCCTGAGAATGTGTTTATGAAAGGTTTCTTGTCCAACTTCTATCTCCGCCCCTCTTGTTATGATTGTTCTTCCCGTACAGGTAAGAGTGGTAGCGACATCTCCATTGCCGACTTCTGGGGAGTGCAAAACTATTACCCTGAATTTGATGACGACAGGGGGGTTGGACTTGTTCTTGTAAATTCGGACAAGGGCAGAAAGGCGTATGAACAGACAAATTCCGATAGCATTGAATCTACATACGAACAAGGACTGAACCAGAACCCATGCCTTGAACACAGCGTGGCAAGGACAAAACATGTCAAAACTTTCTGGGATAACTTCTCCCTTAAGGGGATAGATGCAGTGGAGGACATCATTTGTAAGATGAAACCAGGTGTGATTATTCGCCTTTATAGGAAGGGAAGACGTGTGGCAAAAAGAATGGTGCATGCTTTATTTAGGTAAAGGATAAAAGTTCTTTTTTTATGAGAATAGGAATAGTTACATTACCATTGCATACAAACTATGGGGGGCTGCTGCAGGCCTATGCATTGCAGACAGCATTGAGACGTATGGGGCATGAGGTGGAACATCTGCAGTTGCCGGTAGAATTCCATACTTTGCATCCTAATTGGAAAATGCCGATGGTATATTGTAAACGTGCAGCAAGAAAGTTTTTTTGTGGTGAACGCAATATACCAATTTTTATGCATCCTCATAAGTGGATTCGTATAAACACTGATGCTTTTATTGCTTCTCACATCTGTCCAAGATATTTGAATGAAGAAGAGTGGACAGAAGATCTTTCCAATGAATATGATGCTATTATTTTTGGAAGTGATCAGATATGGCGTCCGATTTATGCCTATCCAATAGAAAAGTATTTTGGCTCATTCCTAGGTAATTCCAAGATAAAAAGGATTTCTTATGCACCATCATTTGGAACGGAGGATAATGAGTATTCAAAAGAACAACTTTCACTTTGTCGTAACCTGCTGAGTAAATTCAATGCAGTCTCAGTACGTGAGAACTCTGCTGTTACAATATGCAAGGAACGTTTTGGAGTAGAGGCAAAACATGTACTTGATCCGACAATGCTTCTTACTCATAAGGACTATGAATGCATCTTCAAGCAAGCAAATACACCAAAGAGTGCGGGTACGCTTGCAGTATATGTCTTAGATGATAATCAGCAAATAGATTCCTTTATAGAAAAACAATCGTTACAGCAAGAACTGACACCATTTAGAATTAACTCTAAAGTGGAGAACTATAATGCAAAGCTATCAGAACGTCAACAACCACCTGTAGAGCTATGGTTGAGAGCCTTTCATGATGCCCAATTTGTTATTACCGACTCTTTCCATGCTTGCGTGTTCTCTATCCTATTCCATAAACCTTTTATATGCATAGGAAACAAGAACAGAGGAATGTCAAGGTTTCACTCATTGCTATCAGACTTTTATCTATGTGACAGATTAGTGGATATTAACGATATAGGGAAATATGAAGAGAAGGAAATTGATTGGAGTGGAGTAGACCGCGTTCTGGCACAAAAACGTGAAGAAGCATTTAGTTTCTTAAATCAGGCGTTGCAAAGTTAGACACGATAACTAAGAACAAAACAATTGACAAGGATTTAAACGAAGGCAGAAACTGATAAAATACCACTGCCAAGACGAAAACAATGACCAAGAAGCCTCGCAATTTTAGGGAATATCAAGTGTGGCAGGACGCAGTGGCATTCTCCACTCTCGTATATAAGCAAACGAGTGAAATGCCTTGGTTTGAGAAGAAAGGTATTTGTGACCAAATACAACGCGCAGTCGTATCTATCGCCTCAAATATTGCCGAAGGATCAGCAAGACCATCTGATGCAGAATTCGCCCATTTCCTGGATATAGCGTTAGGCTCTGCCTATGAAGTAGAAACACAGCTCCTCATGTCCCATAAAATAGGATATATAGATGCAGAAAACTATGAATCCTTAAATCAGAAAACAATCTCAATAGAGCGCCAAATAACAGGCTTAATAAAAACGATAAGAAAGTAGCAACAATCATCGTCATCGTCTTCGTTAGGACACTTCGTCATCGTCATCGTTATCGTTATTGTTTTCGCCAATCATCTTCGTTGATAAAAATTATCCGCGCCAGCGACTTCGCTCACCACTAACCTTTAACCACTCATAGTTATAACCATGCCTAAAATATCAGTCATAGTCCCTGTATATAATACAGAAAAATATCTGCATCGCTGTGTTGACAGCATCCTTGCTCAGACGTTTAGCGATTTTGAACTGCTATTAATTAATGATGGCTCAAAAGATAAATCGGCTACAATTTGTGATGAATACGCAGCTAAAGATTCACGTGTGAGTGTGTTCCACAAGGAGAATGGTGGTGTAAGTTCCGCACGCAACTTGGGCTTGGACTGTGCAAAAGGAGAATGGATTACTTTTGTGGATAGTGATGATTGGCTTGGTAATAAATACTTAGAGAATTTAATTATAAATGTCAAAAGGAACATAGAGCTCGTAATATCTTTTTCTTATTCTGTTTTTAAAGATAAAATAGGTGAATCAAAATATGAAAGTAAAGTTCTCAATAGTGATGAATTCAGTTTATTGTTTACAGAATATGATTTGTCCTGGAGAACCTCTCCTTGGAGCAAATTATATAATAATAAGATAATTAAAGAAAACAAGTTGATTTTCAACGTAAATATGCCAATAGGTGAGGACTTGGTTTTTTTATACGAATATATTACATGCGTAAACAAAATATACATAAGTGGTCAGTCGTATTATTATTATTTTGCTGATAATGAGAATACTTTGACAAAAAAAATAAATAGTACTTTAGTTGAGCAAGAATGCTTGTATATGGTCAACAAAACCGTTAATGCTCTTTTACAAAAAAAGAACATATGTAATAAGGAGGCACTTGATAGAGTACATTGTTTAATGTATAGTTACATTAATAGAGTTTTAAACTCTTTATATTACAATAATCTTTCAAGAAAAGAACGCTTGAATGTCCTTAATGGAATAAACTATACATCCTATTTGTATTTTTGGAGCATACGAAAAAACAACATAAAGGAAAAACTGTTTGTCTTCTTGATTAGCAATAGGTTGTTTTGTGTATATGACATTTTACGTCAAATGAAAAAACTCATAAAGTAAAATGTATAGCAATTTGCTTCAATATCTACATGCTAATAACATCTGCTATGAAACCAATGTTTCTTTAAAAAAGAAAACGTGGATTCATAGGGGGGGGATGTGTGATGTCTATATTTCTCCTGTCAACAGAAAAGAATTGATAGGTGTCGTTAGGCAATTATATCATCAGAAATATGATTTTTTGGTTATCGGACATTCTTCAAACATCTACATCTTGAATTCATGTAATGTTTCGGTAATCGTTTCTACAAAAAAATGCAGTAATTATGAAATAAAAGATGGTCATATTTATTGCGATGCAGGTGTCGGTGTCATAAGACTGGCAAAGGATATGACCAAGCATGGGATAGCAGGTTTCGAGTACCTGACAGACTTACCGGGAACGGTGGCTGCTGCAATCTACAACAATGCTTCATGTAAGAAAAATAGTATTTCCCAATTGCTTGTCTGTGCGGACGTCATTCTGCCAGATGGTCGGCAAATAACCCTTTTGCCCGATGATTTTGGATTCGTTTATAGAGGGTCTTGTATGAAACGAAAAGAATTGCTTGGTGTTATTGTTGGTCTTATCCTTAAAGCAGAACCTGGTAATGCTTTGCAATTGCAGAATATTTCATCTTCCAATATTGCAGAACGTCGTTTGCTGTTGGAGTCGTATGCAAAGACATTAGGAAGCACCATGAATAATTGCTTCAGTAAAGGGAGAATGCCTTTGCATTATTATCTGGCATATAGATTTTACAATTTGTGGTTGAAATTGAATAAGAACAATGAAACTCAGAGACGAATAAAATGCAAAGACTTCATTTGTAAGATATCAGGTTATGCCGATATTGCAAGATATGTCTCCAATGAAGATATAATTATATTTATTTGGAAAGATGAGAAGGCCGATGCTGCATTCCCGCGTTATTTGGAATTTATGGATAAAGTATATAGAACACAGGATTTAGAAATAGAAGTAGTAAAGTAATACTATGGCAAGAATCAAGTTGTTGACAATACATTGGGGACAATCTTATGGCGCTGTTATGCAGACATATGCTACAAGTAAGTTGCTGGAAAAATATGGGCATAATGTAACTGTAATAAATATAATTAATCCTCGATTAAAATGGCTATATACAAAATTGCGTGCATTTTTATGTATCATTATTGGTTATCAGTTCCTGAGGTTCAAGAAACGATATTTCCCAAATTTGACTTCTAGACGGTATAGTCTGAAATCAACCAATCTTAATGATGTAGATTATGTTGTAGTAGGCAGTGATCAGGTTTGGAATAGAGATATAACTACTCCAATGGATTTGCAATTTTTTCTTAAGGATTGCTGTGTCAAGAAAGTTTCTCTTTCATCAAGTTTTGGAAAAAATGTTTGGACAGAAGATTCAGAATATACATTACAGGTTAAAGAACTCCTGAATTCATTTGATGCATTGTCGGTTCGTGAATATAGTGGAAAAGAGATACTAGAAAAGACTTTTGGTATAGAATCAACAGTGCTGGTTGATCCAACATTGGCGTACGGCAATTTCGAAGACCTTGTATTGGATAATAATCCTAAAAAACACATTTATACTTTTTTTGTAAATCAAATTTCTAATTATGAAAAGATCGTAAATGAAATATCTGCTCAAACTGGGCTTGATGTTTTCAGACATACCAAATTTTCATATTATTTAAAGAATGGCCCACGGCATTGGCTTACATATATAAAAAATTCATCATGTGTCATAACCGACTCATTCCATGGGGTGGCTTTTAGTATAATCTTTAAAAAGGATTTTTATGTACTCTGTGGTGAGGCTAACAAGTTTGACCGAGTTTTGAATTTGTTGTCTTTGTTAGGTTTGGAAGATAGATATATAAGTTCAATAGAGGAGTACGAAAAGAAAAAGAATTCTATCTGCGAAATTAATTATGAAGCGGTTTTCCATAAGTTATCTGTGGAGCAGAAACGATATGGTGACTTTATTCAAAGGTATATTAAATAATCATTGTCGGAGATGCTTAATGATGAGAATGATTATTTGCATCAAAATAGATTCTTTATATGGAATATACAGTTGTTATAAGAACTTTGGGTAAGGCTGGGGAAAAGTATCAGACGATGCTTGATTCTTTGAAGGTGCAGACAATACCCCCCCAAAAAATTTTTGTATACATAGCCGAAGGGTATCCCATCCCAAAGGAAACAATCGATGAAGAACGCTATATCTATGTTAAAAAAGGGATGGTGGCACAACGCGCGTTGCCATATTCTGAGGTTGAAACCGAATATATGCTCTTCCTTGACGATGACCTTGCATTTCCTCCCGATACTGTAGAACGCATGTTCCAGCTCTTGAAGGAGCATAATGCTGATGTCATTTCTCCCGATATCTTTCCTAATGCACAGCGTCCTCTCAAATCTGAATTGATGATGACCATATCGGGAAGGATGAGAGCACGTAGGTTTGACAAGATATGGGGGTATAAAGTAATGCGTACTGGAGGGTATTCTTACAATAAATATCCCTGTAAAGAAGTGTATTTTTCTCAAACCAATGCAGGTGCATGCTTCCTTTGTCGCAAAAAAGACTTTCTAAGCATTCATCTTGAAGATGAGTTGTGGTTAGATAGTACATCATATCCTTTAGGAGAAGATCAAGTCATGTATTATAAAATGTACCTAAAAGGGATGAAAATCCTTACATGGTACAAGAATGGCTTTGTACATTTAGATGCAGGAGGAAATACGTCTCCGGGAAAAAAACAGAAACTAATATATGCTGATTTTCGTTTTAAAACCATCTTTTGGTACCGCTTTATTTGGCAGTGTGAAAAGAGTCTGTTGATCAAATTGTGGAGCATTGTTTGCATAATTTATACTTTCGGATTTGCTTTAGGTATCTCCCTACTTAAGGGAGAATGGAACATATTTCAGTTGAAACGAGACGCCATAAAAGAAGGCATCGCTTTCATACATAGCGAATCCTATAAAAAGTTACCAAAAGTTTGTGTTTCATGAATATCATTCCCATAGCCTTTGCTTTTGATAATAATTTGACATTTCCTGCTTGCGTATGCTTGTCATCGCTGATGATGCATGCAAAGGCCGATACGTTTTATGATATCTTCATCCTTCATTCTGAGAAGGAAATGTTGAGGACGGAGGACTTGGATAAACTACCCACTTTCTATCCCAACTGCCGGATAACATATCGTACAGTAGACAACACCTTCGATCAGGCATTCGAGATACGCGGTATCACCATGGCAGCATACTACCGTTTGCTTATACCAGAACTCATTCCCGAATGCGATAAAATAATATATTCGGATGTGGATGTTATCTTTAGGGATGATTTGTCTGAAATATACCAAACTGATATTGAAGATTACTACATTGCAGGTGTTGACTCCATTGCTCACCTCATTCCTGACCTTAAGAATTATTACGAGCAGGTAAGGCATTGTGATTCCAAAGGACAAATTTATTCAGGTAATCTGATTATTAATTCAAAGAAGATTCTTGAGGATAAACTCATAGCCTTGTTTAAAGAGCATATCGGTGAGAAATACAAGTTTCAGGATATGGATATTCTTAATATCGTGTGTAATGGAAAAATAAAATATCTCTCACCCTCATTCTGTCTCACGACATACATAAATGATTTTGCAGTGAACAACATAGATGCACTAAAAGAAAATTGGGCAGAGGTTGATGTTCGCTATGCATTGGAAAAGGGTATTGTTCACTTTAATGGCCAGAAACCTTGGAAAGGCTTCTGTGTGAACTTTGATATTTGGTGGGAATACTATCGTAAGTCGCCATTTTTTGATCCAAAATACTATTTTGATTTCTTCTATGGGAAGTTGGATGAACAGGACCAACTTCCTTTAATGAAACGCATCAAAATACTTGTTCGTTACTTTGTGTATGGAAAGTCTAAGTGATGAACGAGGAATCGTACGAAAACAATAGCGAGAAGCAGTAAACTGCAACGAAAACATCTTGCGGTTGGACTTTCACAGCTTAAACATTTGTGAATAGAAAAAAGTAAAAACTTGGGATAGACCATAAGTTCGGCCATTTCTATTCGGGTAATTTGGTGATTAATTCAAAGAAAATACGTGAGGATAATTTAATTCCTAAATTCAGAGAATTGGCAAAAAAGAATTTCCATCAACAGGATATGGATATAATAAACATTGCCTGTTATGGTAAGATAAAAACATTATCACCAGCATTCTGCCTGACTAATTATTTGACAGAGATCTTGGTAAAAAGACGAGCTGAAATGTTGGATTATTTCACAAAAGAGGAAATAGAACATGCATTGCAATATGGAATTTTTCATTATAATGGTCCCAAACCTTGGAAGCAGTATTGTGTAAACTTTGATATTTGGTGGGAATATTATCGGAACAGCCCGTTTTATGATAAGGAGTATTACTTTGACTTTTATAATACCAAACAAGACGAAATTGAGAGGTTGACATTAGTAAGGCGTCTAAAATTATTGCTTAGGTATTTTGTTTATGGAAGGAAATTATAATGCAATAGATGTTGTAAAGGTTTTAATGGCATGTGTTGTGGTGGCAATTCATACTCATCCAGAATCAGATTTAGATAATTTATTCGTATCAAAAATTGTAGAATGCCTATATTCTATTGCAGTGCCGTTCTTTTTTGTTGTATCAGGCTTTTTCTTGTCAAATAAGATTAAAGGACATGATTACGAAACGAAAATATCATATATACAAAGATGGTTATCTAGAATAGTTCGGTTGTATTTGATATGGACATTGATTTATCTCCCCTATGCAGTTTATGGATTTATAAGGGATGATTTGAGCTGGGGAAAAACTCTGTTGGTATATTTTAGAAATGTAATATTAGTAGGTGAGAATTTTTTGTCATGGCCTTTGTGGTATCTGCTGGCAATGATTGTTTCTGGCTGTATTTTTTATATAATGATAAAATTTAGAATAAAAGAAGGTTATATGCTTGGCATTGCTCTTTGTTTGGCCGTCATTTGTCCTTTTATAGAAACATTGAGATCTACCGAATTGGGGGACCTGTATTTTTCATTATTTAAGACCACCAGAAATGGTTTTTTTGTAGGATTCCCTTATATGATGATAGGTTATTTAATGATAAAACCTAGATATCGAGAGTATAATGTATGTTGGACATTTTTGTTGCTATTGATAAGTTTTGTACTTATGATGAATGATGTCCCAATGGCTAATTTCGTGGCAGTTTATGCTTTGGTTGCTGTCGTCTCCCTCATGGACCAGTTCGCGTTTTTTCTCATTTGCAAGATTATTTAAGTGCAGGAGGCATGTTTAGGAATTTTCGCTTAGCAAGTTCCGTTATTTATTTTGTACACATGCTGTATGTTGGCCTATTTCTGTTAATTACGCCAAATATGGAAGGGGCGTATTTGTTTGCAAGTGTACTGATTTGTTGCATTTTTACAAGTATTTTGGTTGTCAACAATAGGAGTAATGGGTATATGAAATTATTGTTTGAATAAAGGATACTATGCTGATTTCTATTGTAATTCCTGTATATAAGGTAGAGGCTTTCATAGAACGATGTGCTACTACCCTCATGGAGCAGACACTATCTGAGGTGGAGTATATTTTTGTAGATGATGCTACACCAGACAATAGTATTGTCGTTTTAGAAGAGGTTATAGCTCGTTATCCGCACAGGAAGGAGCAGGTGCGTATAGTGCATCACATAGAGAACAAGGGATTGCCTGCAGCACGTAACACAGGATTGGCATTGGCAACAGGAGAGTATATTTGTCATTGTGATAGCGATGACTATGTGGAGCCAACAATGCTGGAGGAGATGTACAATGCCGTCAAGGAGCATGATGCAGATGTTGTGTGGTGCGACTGGTATTTGACTTTTGCCCAAAATGAGCGCTATATGAAGCAGCCCTCTTATGATGCGCCTTTGGATGCGCTGAAGGCTATGTTGAGTGGTGCGATGAAATATAATGTGTGGAATAAGTTGGTGAAACGTAGTTTGTACGTTGATAACCAAATCCAGTTTCCTGCAGGATATGGTATGGGGGAGGATATGACAATGATGATGCTCTTTGCCAATGCTAAGAAGGTGGCATACTTGCCAAAGGCATTTTACCATTATTTGAAATTAAATACAGGTGCTTTTAGCCAGACATATTCAGAGCGTCATCTGCAGGAGTTGAAACATAATGTGTCACGTATCTGCGACTATATGCATGTGGAATATGGGAAAGAATTGGAAAAGGAGCTTGCTTTCTTCAAGTTAGAAGCAAAGTTCCCTTTCCTCATAACCAACGATTCCCGAAAATACAAACTTTGGAAAGAGTGGTATCCAGAGGCTAATGATTATATCTTACAGAACAGGAATGTGTCATCAAGAAGCCGTTGGTTACAATGGTGTGCATGGAAGGGACAATGGTGGATGGTAAGGTTACATTACCTGTTGGTGATAAGGATTGTTTATGGTATAATATATAAGTAGGTTATAGAGTAAACGAAAACGAACGACAAAAACGACGAAAGATGAGACGGTGGCACACCTACAAACAATGATGGTGCTGATTGATTTTCTTCAACGTGATGATACGGATTATACAGAAGGATTAGAACCATGTGGATGTGCTTATATAGAAAATGCTCAAATTCATTTGGATTGTCTATACAATGACACCCTGAGACCAATGTCTCTGTAACGGTGTTGCTGGATTCTAATCAAGAGTAAAGAGTTCTGTTTAAAGTCTGTTTGAGATATTGTTGAGGGGGGGGGAAGGTTGTAGGTTAATTTAAGAAAGAAGCATGTTGAAATATATAGGTATATTGATTGTCGGGATATTGACAAGTTTTTATTTTTTCCCGTTTGAATTCGCAATTCTGCCAGGGGCGAATACAAAGATGATTCTTGCGGGTATAAGTCTTGTGGTGCTGGCATTTCAACTGGCAAGGGGTGGCCGTGCAGTCATTAACAGAGAGCTCTTTACTTTGTCCATATTGGCAGGTTTGGTTTCTTTGGCTGGTTTAGTATCAGTGACTTTCAATGAGACAAATGACTATACCTATGCGACATATATAATTTCAATGTGGGTATGGCTGGGAGGAGCATATATGGCAGTATCTGCCATGCGAGGACTTCATGGCAGAATTACAGTAGCTCTAATAGCCAATTATTTGATAGGTGTATGTGTGGCTCAGTGTATACTTGCTTTGCTGATAGATGCGAGTCCTGTTTTCAAGGATATTGTAAATACTTATATAGCGAACTTTGATTTTGTTGAATTTGACCAGTTGAATAAGGGCGGTCGATTATATGGTATAGGCGCGAGTTTGGATGTGGCTGGACTACGTTTTTCTTCCGTATTGGCAATGATAGCGTATTTCTGCATGCAACCCAAGATTCGTGCCAATAATGTGTTGCTCCTATGTTATTTGGTCTCTTTCTGCATAATTTCCATTGTCGGTAATATGATGGCACGTACAACAACAATGGGTGTTGGTTTGGCAGTGTTGTTTTGGTTGTATATGCTGTTTCAGGATAGGAACAACAGAACGATTCTTTGGTGGATTGCAGGAGCTGTGGTTATAGCAGTGACCATTTCCACTTATATGTATCGTGTCAGTCCAGAATTTAGAGAGAATATCCGATTTGCTTTTGAGGGTTTCTTCTCTCTTGTAGAGAAAGGAGAATGGGACGTAAATTCAAATAATATATTGAAGGATATGTTTATCTTGCCAGATAATGTGAAGACATGGTGTATCGGAGATGGTTATTTTGACAATCCGTATTATGGGGATCCGTACTATACCGGTCCAGGGTTCGGCGGATATTATATGGGAACCGATGTAGGCTATCTGCGTTTTATCTTCTATTTTGGACTAATAGGCTTGAGTTTGTTCATTTATTTCTTTTGGAGGGTTGCGCAGGTATGTGTACAACGATTTAGAGGATACGCTTTGCTGTTTTTGATGATACTTGCAGTCAATATGATTGGATGGTTCAAAGTATCAACTGATATATTTCTGGTCTTTGCACTATTCCTGTGTGTTCCTGGGGAGGAGGAAGATGATGAAGGAGTGAGAAGAACTATATGTGCTAAAGGAATTGGCGGATAGGTTAGAGGTTACGGGTTAGAGGGGAATGAAACTAATATATTGCATTTGTGAGACGTATAATCCTGGCGGGATGGAGCGGGTGTTGCTAAACAAGGTGCGCTACCTGGTGGAGCAGTATGGATATGACATTACCGTTGTGACGACAGACCAGAATGGGCGTGCTCCATTCTATCCTTTTCCAGAAAAGGTAAAGATGGTAGACTTGGGGATCAATTATTCAGATGATAATACCAAGGGTGTCTTCACAAAGATTTCAAATTATCTGCGCAAAAGGAGGGCTCATAGACGGAGGCTGACAGAAATGCTGATGGCAGAAAAGGCGGATATCGTCGTTTCACTCTATCCCTCAGAGTCATCTTTCATTCCATCCATAAAGGATGGCAGCAAGAAGATTTTGGAGATACATTACTGCAAATATTTCCGTCTGCAATACGGAAGGAAGGGACTGCTGGGAGCGATAGACCGTTTCCGTACATGGCAGGACGAACAGATTGTACGCCGTTTTGATAAATTCGTGGTGCTGAGCCAGGAGGATAAGGGGTACTGGGGCAAAATGCGCAATCTGGAGGTTATCCCCAATGCAGCGTTGTTTATGGGTGAGAACTATTCTGATGTTTCCCGACATCGTGTTATAGCAGTAGGGCGCTTGGATTATCAAAAAGGCTTTGACCGTTTGATAGAGGCATGGAGAATAATCCATCAGCATGAGGATTGTAAGGATTGGACTTTGGATATCTTCGGGCAGGGAGAGTGGAAGGAGAAACTGCAGGACATGATAGAAGCATGCGGACTGCAGGACTGTGTGAAACTAAACGCTCCAACAAAGCAGATAGGCAGAGAGTATGCCAACAGTTCGATGCTGGTGATGAGCTCGAACTATGAGGGCTTCCCCATGGTGATGATAGAGGCTATGGCCTGCGGTTTGCCTGCTGTGTCTTTTGACTTCAAGTGCGGTCCCAAGGATATTATCCGGCATGGGGTGAATGGCTTGCTTGTAAAGAATGGTGATATCCAAGGATTGGCAGATGCCATGATGCACCTTATGGCGGATGAACAACTGCGCCAGAGAATGTCTGCTGAAGCCCGAAAGGTGGTGGAAACATATTCGGAGGAGGTGGTGATGAGGAAGTGGCTGGAATTGTTTGATGAGGTTAGCGGTGAACGGTGAACGGTTAGCGGTTAGCGGTGAAGGGTTAGCGGTTAGCGGATACAAATTATAAAAACATAAGAAAAATGAGTGGGCAGTATTTTACATATCGTGATTTACGAGTATATCAACATGCGAAGGATTATGTGGTATTTGTATACTCATTGATTAAGCAATTCCCTAAGGAGGAGAATTATGCATTATGTGACCAACTGAGAAGAGCCAGTGTATCAATATCGTCCAACATAGTGGAAGGTATGTCGCGAACTTCAACTAAAGAACAAATGCATTTTATTGAAATATCATATGGTTCATTATGTGAAACCATGTGCCAATTAGAAATTGCGTATGAACTGCACTTCATTAATGATGAACAATTACACGAAGCAGAGGATCGTACAACCGCTATTGCTCAAATGTTGTCTGGCTTAAAGAATAAACGTACTCAAACCTCTCACCTCTAACTCGCTCACCTCTAACTCGCTCACATCTAACTCGCTCACATCTAACTCGCTCACCGCTCACCGTTCACCGTTAACCGTTCACCGTTAACCGTTCACCGTTCACCGTTCACCGCTCACCGCTCACCGTTAAACATATGAAACTACTACAGATAAATCCGGTAATTCGTGCTAATACGTCGACAGGGCGTATTATGCAGGAGATTGGAGAGTTGGCGATGGCTAATGGCTGGGAGAGCTATATCGCTTATAGCTATGGCCGGGATGGCATAAAGCCTTGCTCTTCCAAACTGGTGCCTGTAGGGAACAGGCTTGATGTGGCCTGGCATGGCCTGGTAACGCGAATGACGGATAGGCATGGTCTGGCATCCTGTATGGTAACACGTTCTTTTATTCGCGAAATAGAGAGAATAAAGCCCGACATTATACATATACATAATATACATGGGTATTTCCTGAACTACCGCATCCTGTTTGACTATCTGGCTAAAAGTAATGTCCCTGTAATTTGGACGGTACATGATTGTTGGTTGTATACTGGTCATTGTTATTATTATTCCTATGCAGGATGTGATAGGTGGAAAGCGCATTGTAACAATTGCCCTCAACGCAAGGACTTTCCTACAAGTTGGTTTATGGACCGTTCCAAGCAGAACTTCTCGGACAAGAAGGCGGCTTTTACATCTATACCAAAGGAGAGAATGACTATTGTTCCTGTATCGGAATGGATAAAAGGCGAGATGTTGCAGTCTTTTCTGAAGGATGCCAACTTCCAAGTGATACATAATGGTATAAATCTGGATAATTTCCAAATATGTGATACGGAATCTATTCGTGCAAAGTATGGTCTGGGGAATAGGCATGTTATTCTTGGAGTTGCCAGCATTTGGATGGAGGAAAAGGGATGGGATGACTTTATGCAGATGGTCCCTTTGTTGAGAGATGATGAGGTTATAGTTTTAGTAGGCGTGACAGAGGAACAGAAGAAAATGCTGCCAGCCAACGTAATCGGCATATCCAGAACAGAGAACGTGCATCAATTGGCAGAACTTTATTCAGCAGCTGTGGCTTTTGTCAACCCAACATGGCAGGATAATTATCCGACCGTAAATCTTGAGGCCATTGCATGTGGTACACCAGTGGTGACATATCGTACTGGAGGAAGCATTGAGGCCGTGACCGATAAAACGGGTATAGTAGTTGAACAGGGCGATGTGCAGGGGCTGTTGGATGCCGTAAGACTAATAGAGGGACGAGGTAAAGCCTTTTATCAGGAGGCTTGTCGCCAATATGCTTTACAGAATTTTGACAAGAACGACCGTTATGCAGATTATATAAGACTGTATGAGCGGTTGCGGGGGAGGGAGAATAACAAATAGGAGGATAAGGAGAATAAGGAATTTAAGGAGCGAGTAGAAGATTAAGGAAATTAAGGAGATTAAGGAGATTAAGGAGCTATAGGGGGAGGGGCGTATGGTTCCCAGTGCTCATAAAACTCATAGTGCTCCTAAAACTTCCTCATCATAAACCCGTAAAAATGCATTGCAAGACATGAAGATACTTCAAGTGGGTAAATTCTATCCCATCAGGGGAGGTGTGGAGAAGGTCATGTATGACCTGACCTTGGGGCTTTCTGCTCGTGGGGTGGAGTGCGACATGCTTTGTGCTGCCTTCAATAAGAAGGGTTTTACACGGCAGTTGAATGAGAAGGGCAGACTGATCGTTGCAGATGCCATGATGAAACTGGCGGCAACGATGATATCGCCTGCCATGATATGGAAGATGCGCAGGATTGCTGCGGAATACGATATAGTACATATACACCATCCGGACCCAATGGCAGCATTGGCTTTGTTCTGCTCCGGCTTTAAGGGGAAGGTGGTTCTGCACTGGCACAGTGATATACTGAAGCAGAAGACTCTATTGAAGTTCTATAAGCCTCTGCAGAAGTGGTTGCTGAAGAGAGCAGATGTCATTGTGGGCACAACTCCTGTGTACGTGAAGGAGTCACCCTTCCTGCAGGATTGTCAGCACAAGATAACACATTTGCCAATAGGTATACATCCAATGCCGGAGGCACAGGAGGAGGCACAGGAATTGCGTAGACAATATCCAGGCAAGAAGATAGTCTTCTCCCTGGGCAGACTGGTGCCATACAAGGGATTCTGCTATTTAGTGGAGGCGGCAAAGCATTTGAGCGATGACTATGTACTGCTTATAGGCGGTACCGGACCATTAAAGGAGGAACTGCAGAGCCAGATAGAGGCTCTGGGATTGGAGAAGAAAGTCTGGCTGCTTGGCTATGTTCCGGATGAGGCTTTGCCCGCGTATTTCTGTGCATGCGACCTGTTCTGCCTGTCTTCGGTGATGAAGACAGAGGCTTTTGGAATTGTACAGATAGAGGCGATGTCGCTGGGCAAGCCTGTTGTCGCTACGCGTATTCCGCAAAGCGGAGTATCGTGGGTGAATGCCCACGGGGAGTCGGGGCGGAATGTCACTCCTTGCTGTGCCGAGGAATTGGCAGATGCTATTGTCGACATCACACATGACGAGAAAACCTATCGTGCTTATTGCGACGGAGCAAGACTGCGCTGGCAGAACTACTTTACTCTGGACAAGATGATAGACGATGTAATGAGTATATATAATAGAGTATTATGATACAAGAAGTCAAACAAAATGGGGGGGGTAAAATGTTGAATATCAACAAGAAGGATGAGGCGTGCGCACGGCCGATGTCTCCCTTGGCCCTCTTCGTGAAGAGAGGAATGGACATAACGGTTGCCTTGATAGCAATGACCGTGTTTGCTCCAGTGTGCCTGATTATCTACATCGCCATAAAGATGGAGGATGGAGGTGCGGCAATCTTTAAGCAGGAGAGGATTGGAAAGGGTGGGAAACCGTTCACCCTGTACAAGTTCCGTTCTATGGTAGTTAATTCTGAAAAGGAGTCTGGTCCGCAATTGTGCGCAGGAATGAAAGACAAGAGACTGACACGAGTGGGCAAGTTCCTGAGAGAGCACCATCTGGACGAGTTCCCGCAACTGTGGAACCTGCTGAAGGGCGATATGAGCACCGTGGGATACAGACCAGAAAGGCAGTTCTACATTGACCAGATCATGGAGAAGAATCCGGACTATGTGAAGCTGTATGCCATACGTCCGGGCATGTTTTCCGAGGCAACACTCTACAATGGGTATACTGCTACACTGGATGACATGCTCCGCCGATTGGAACTGGACCTGAAGTATCTGTATAACCGTTCGCTCTGGCTGGATCTGAAGATAGTCTTCTGGACAGCAATCTACATATTGAGTGGCAAGAAATTCTAAACAGGACAGTAAATGAGGCTGAAGGAAGGTTTGCGACTTCGCAAGATGGGACGCAAGTACATGATAGTAAATGCCGGCAACAGTTTGCACAACAGGGCTGAGGTTTTTACCCTGAACGAAGTGGCAGCGCAGATGTGGCAATTCCTGGATGGAAAGGACTTCACGGCAGAGGTTCTGGTGGAATGGTTATGCCAGGAATATGACGTGGAAGAAGATGTTGCCCGCATGGATGTGGAGAAACAGTTGGAAGAGTGGAAACGGTTCGGACTGATTCAATAGAAGAGACATTTAGAATACAGGCTTTCTTTGCCTTGTTGCGTGCCGGTCTGTGGGAAGCAGAGAAGGAGGTCGCAGACTTCCGTGAACTGGATGTCACAGAGTGGGATGACATCTATGCCATGGCACGCCAGCAGACAGTACGTGGGCTGGTGTATGCTGGAATATGCATGTTGCCTGACGAACTTATGCCCGCCGACTCCCAACTGATGCGTTGGGCCGCTGCTGTGGAGGGAGTGGAACAGCGCAACCGCCACATGAACAGAGTTCTGGGCAAGGTTTGCCTTTGGTTTGAGTCCCAAGGCTTGAGTCCGGTAGTGATGAAGGGGCAGGGAGTGGCGCAGTGCTATGAACAACCTTTACAGAGGGAATGTGGCGACATAGACCTGTATTTTGCCAGTGCAGAGGAGAATGCCGAGGCATGCAGGCTCCTTAAAGAAAAGGGAGTTTCTGTCAGTATGCATGCAGATGGCAGTTACTCGTATGTGGTGGACGGCGTGTCGGTGGAGCACCATCGGCAACTTGTCGACCTTACTGCGTCTTCCGCATGTGCCGCCATACGACAGTTGGAGGGGAAATGCGGCTTTCCAAAGGTGGAGGCTGCTGCCAGTGGAGAGAAGTCGATTCGTATACCATCGCCTACGGAAGATGTTATTTTGCAGAATGCACATATCCTGAAGCATGCTCTTGGATGGGGTGTGGGATTGCGCCAACTTTGTGATGTGGCCCGTCTCTGCCACAGGAGAAAAGAAGAAGTAAACGGCAAGGAAGTGGAGGAGGTGTGCCGCTTGGCCGGCATAACAGACTGGACCAGCCTGTTGCACTCTTTCCTGATTGACTATATGGGAATGCCGGAAGCATCGCTGCCGTTTGCTACCAGGCACATATCGTCAGAACCATTGCTTCATCGTATATTGAGGGGAGGGAACTTCGGCCAGCACAGAAAGGATATGGACAAGGCGGCCTCGGGACCTTTGAAGCGAAAGATACATACGGCATGCTCGTTTGCACAGAATGCGGCATTTGCTCTCAGATATGCTCCAGGAGAAGGGGCACGGACTTTCTGGACTCTGTTGAGGGGACAGTTCTGAAATGTTTGGTTCCAAGTGGTGTTGTAATGTGATGATGAGAGAACATTTATTCAAGGTTGCCGGCTTCGTCTTCGGTATTACCTTACCAATGGACAAGGAGGTGGAACAACTGTTGCCTTCCTTTTTGCCTTTCCGCTATAAACAGGACGGGAGCACAAAATTGCTGTTCTCGTTGAACGTCACATCGGATATCCTGGCCGACGAGGATTCATCGTGTGTGGTGGAACAAACTGAGAACGACATGGGACAGACCATACTGAAGCGTACTTCTTTCGGCTATCGTCTGGAACTTAGGTACAAGGACAATGCCCCGATGCATGCAATTCATGCTGACCCTAATTTTACTGAGGTCAAGGCCAATGTTTGCTGGGATGATGTGTATGCCGGTTCGGCTTTGTGTTCATTGATCCGTATCGCATACTCTCAGGCAATACTTAGCCATAAGGCTGTATCTGTGCATGCTTCAGCAGTGGTGTGGCAGGGCAAGGCCTTTCTGTTCATGGGCAAGAGTGGTACTGGCAAGAGCACCCATTCTGCCTTGTGGCGGGAATGTTTCCAGGGATGTGAACTCTTGAACGATGACAATCCCACGTTGCGTATAGAGGATGACATTGTTGTGGCGTACGGTACTCCATGGAGCGGCAAGACCCCCTGCTATCGTAATGCCGCGTTTCCTGTAGCCGGCATAGTGCGCCTGAGACAAGCCAAGGAAAACCGTTACTATCCTCAGGAAGATGTGGCTGCTTTCACGGCATTGGTGCCAGGATGCTTTGCCATACATTCCGATACCATATTATATAATACACTTTGCGACAATCTGGTGGATATTGCCGAGCGCGTCCATGTTGGATTGTTGGCATGTCTGCCAGACCATGATGCGGCACGCCTTTGTGCCTGTAGCGTGGCGGGATTTAATGAATAAAGATAACAAACAAATAAAACAAACGACAATGAAAAAGAAACTGATTTTTATGAGTGGCCTTCTCTTGCTGCTCCTGGCTTCCTGCTCGTCAAGAAAGGACTTTGCCTACTTGCAGGACATGGAAATTGGCAAAGCCTATGATTACGATGCCCGCTATGAGGCAACCGTGCATGCCAATGACCGTCTTAAGATTACGGTTACATGTAAGAGGCCTGAATTGGCTATTCCTTTCAACATGTATGGCAGAAGCGTGAGTGTGGATCCCTCGGGAAATGTATCTACCAGTTCTTCCAATGACGAGAGCACACAGGGCTACCGTGTAGACGTGGACGGAAACATAGATTTCCCCATCCTGGGCAAATTGCATGTGCAGGGACTGAAGGTAAGTGAGGTAACAAACGGCATCAGGGATCTCATTATCAAGGGCAACTACATCAAGGACCCGCAGGTATCTTTGGAGTTCCTGAATTTCAAGTATACGGTATTGGGAGCCGTGGGAAGTGCCGGAACATACAGCGTGGAGGATGACCGTATCACTCTGCTTGATGCTATTGCCAAGGCTGGTGATTTGAGATCAAATGCCAAGGTGGATCACATAGCAGTAATACGCGAGGTGGACGGCAAGCGTCAGGTATATGTGCATGATATTCGTAGCAAGGACATCTTCACATCTCCCTGCTATTATCTGCAGCAGAACGATATCGTTTATGTAGAGCCTAAGTACCAGAGCAAGGATAGGGAAAGCCGTTTCTTCCAGATTGGTGCTTGGATAATAAGCCTTGCCAGCGTAGCAGCAACCATTGTAGCTGTAGTAACGAGAAAGTAGTAATAATATGTGCGTTATCAATGCGCGTTATTCATAAATATGATATTATAAGATGAGCGAACCAAACAAGAACAATCAGGAGATTAACGTAAAAGACCTGTTCTTCTATCTCCTGTCCAAATGGCACTGGTTCCTGCTGTCCGTAATAGTATTCGGCAGTTTGGCTTGGTACAAGTATGCCAGCACGCCATTTGTGTATTTCCGTCAGGCCACGGTTATCATCAAGGACCCCTCCAACAAGACTTCTACGGCAGGTTTCGACCGCTACGAGAACCTTGTAAACAAGGTGAATGTGGCAAACGAGATCCTGCAGTTCCGTTCCAAGAAACTGATGCAGGAAGTGGTGAAGCGTGTGCATGCCGATGTTAATTATAAGCATCAGGACGGACTGCGTGAAAACGAACTTTATGTGAAGTCTCCCGTGATGGTATCTTTCCCCGACATTACCCCCGAGGCTTATGTTTCTTTCAAGTTGCGTGTGGACAGTAAGGAAAAGGTTACCATATCAGACTACGTTGGACGTGAGGGAGCCAAACCTCAGGCTATAGGCATGAATGATACGGTAACAGTGGACGGACATCGTATGGTGTTCTCGCCAACGGCCTATTGCAATGATGAATGGATAGGCCAGGAGATAACTGTCACACGTCTGCCGCTGACCCATGTGGCAGCCTATTACCTCGCCAATCTGGGTATACGCCAGGAGGCAGACGAGGCATCTATCCTTACCATGTCGCTGAAGGACAGTTCGCCCGCCCGTGCCGAGGATGTGCTGAATATGCTCATCACGGTTTATAACGAGGCCGCTATCCGTGACAAGAACCAGGTGGCAGTAAACACGGCCAAGTTCATCAACGAGCGTCTGATAATCATCAGTCAGGAACTTGGCGGTGTTGAGAGTGAATTGGAGACCTTTAAACGTGATAACCGTATTATGGATATTAGTTCTGCTGCCGGTTCGTATATGTCGGACGCCCAACAGTCTAATAGCCAGGTGTTGGAATTGGAAACTCAGATGCGTATGGCCCGTTATATCAAGGATTATCTGGAAGATCGGACCAAGAGCAATGACCTTATCCCCTCTAATACAGGTATCGGTAATGCCAGTGTTGAGGCACAAATCAGCCAGTATAACTCTATTAAACTGCGTCGTGATAAACTTATAGAAGACAGTAGCGACAGCAATCCTGTGGTGGAGGAACTTAACGGTTCTTTACATGCAATGAGACAGAGTATTATCCGGGCTATCGATAACATGATAGTAAGCCTGAAGGTACGCCGTGACGATGCACTTAGTCGTGAGGTACGTGCTCAGTCGCGTGTTTCAGCCATTCCCACCAAGGAACGTGAGATGCTTTCTATAGAGCGTCAGCAGAAGATCAAGGAATCCCTGTATCTGTTCCTGTTGAACCGTCGTGAAGAGAACGCCCTCACCCAGGCTATGGCCGACAACAATGCCCGTGTCATAGACGGTGCTTCCGGCAGCAACAGTCCTATCGCTCCAGACAAGATGCGCATCCTGCTGCTTGGTATACTTGTGGGTCTGGTGGTTCCCGGAGTTATCTTCCTGTTCCGTCTCTTCACAGATACTTTCGTTCATAGCCGTCGCGACTTGAAGGGTGTCGTAAACGCTCCTTTCTTGGGCGAGATTCCTTATGACAAGGAGATTGCCAAGAAGAAGACGGGTATTGTCAGCAAGGATGGCAATGATATGGTTTCCGAGGCACTGCGTATCCTTCGTACCAACATGACATTCATGGGCAAGAAGGGACAGGTTCCCCAGGTAGTTACCTTCACCTCGTTCAATGTTGGTGCCGGTAAGACATTCGTCTCACGCAATTTGGCCATGAGTTTTGCCTATGTGAAGAAGCGCGTACTCCTTGTTGATATGGATATCCGTAAGGGAACTCTGAGCCGCAACTTCGCTAAGCACGAGACGGGTCTGACCAACTACCTTTCTGATTCCACCATCGGCATAGATGATATTATCTATCCGTCCGGAGACCATGAGAATCTGGACATCCTGCCTGCAGGTCCTATTGCTCCCAATCCTGCCGAATTGCTCATGGACGAGCGCCTGGACGATCTGATAAAGGAATTGCGTAGCCGTTACGACTACATTATCATAGACAATGTGCCTGTGGGTATCATTGCCGATGCTGCCATTGTCAATCGCATTGCCGACCTGACAATCTTTGTTGCACGTGCAGGCAAACTGGATCGTCGTCAGTTGCCAGAGATTGAGGCACTGTACCAGGAAAAGAGCCTCTCCAATATGGCAGTGGTATTGAACGGTGTGGATCCTAAACATCATGGATATGGCTACGGTTACGGTTACGGCTATGGCTACGGTTATGGCTATGGTTACGGTTATGGCTACGGCCACAAGAAGAAAAAGAAAAGCTTTTTTTCATTCCTGAAGAAGTGATGAGAGGCCGGAAAGGCCAAGTATAAGGCATTTATAGGTGTGGAAATTGTAAAAAAGGCCTCATGATGTGTCGGGATAAGAAAAAAGTTCCTATCTTTGCACAATCAATGTAGGCAACCATTTCAAACGCTTTGCCTTAGTCAACTCCAACAGGGATATTTGACAAAACGACTAAAAAGGACAATAATAGAAATTCAATTAAATTATTATGAAGACAAGAATGCTTTTGTTGGCTCTCCTCATGGGTACAGCCACAACAATCTTCGCCCAGACCTCTACCGTAGAGGAAAGAGTGGAGTACAGCAGCGACAAGTACAAGGTGGAAACCAATGGTTTCTGGGATAACTGGTTCATCTCTCTGGGTGCCGGTCCTCAGGTGTTCTTCGGTGACCACGACAATCGTGCTCCTTTCGGTGACCGTATTGCACCTGCCGTGGATCTGGCAGTAGGTAAGTGGTTTACTCCCGTTGTCGGCTTCCGTGCCATGTACAGCGGTTTGCAGGTTAAGGGTGCTACCAAGTGGGAGAACAGCGGTTGGAGCAACTCTTATGGCACTGGTGAGGCTATTGGCGATCCCGCACATGGCTTGCAGGGCCAGAAGTTCTATATGGGCAACGTGCATGTAGATGCTTTGTTCAACCTCAACAACCTCTTTGCAGGTTACAACCCCAAGCGTGTATGGCACTGCAGTGTGTATGCCGGTCTGGGTTGGGCATGGGTTTATGACAAGAAGGCAGATGCCGGTGAGTTCGCCGCAAATCTGGGTGTCCTGAACACCTTCCGTCTGTGTGATGCCCTTGACCTGAATGTTGACGTACGCGGTATGCTTGCCAAGGATGGTTTCGATGACGAAATCGGTGGTTGCACAGCCGAGGGTAATCTCTCTCTTACCGTAGGTCTGACCTACAAGTTCAAGCAGCGTGGCTGGAACCGTGCCAAGACTGTTTACCGCACCGACTACGGTCAGCTGGATGCTCTGCGCGAGCAGGTTAGCAAGCTGAGCGACGAGAACGAGCAGTTGAGAAAGCACAGATGTCCCGAGCCCGAGACCATCAAGGAGTTCGCTGCAGGCAATGTTTCTGTATTCTTCAACATCAACAGCAGCGTTATCGCATCCAAGAAGGATCTTGTTAACGTGAAGGAGATGGCAGAATATGCCAAGGCTAACGACAAGGTTATGGTGGTTACCGGTTATGCTGACTCTAACACCGGTAGCGCAGAGTACAACCAGAAGCTTTCTGAAAAGCGTGCCAACGCCGTTGCCGAGCAGCTGGTTAAGATGGGTGTAGACCGCAACAAGATCGAGGTTGTTGCCAAGGGTGGTGTTGACGCTCTGTCTCCCATATCTTACAACCGTCGTGTTGTCGTAACAATGAAGTAAGATTTAGGTTACATAATAAATGCGGACAGGGGCATGTCATTGTACATGCCCCTGTCTTTTTTTTATTGATGTCCGGTAACTTTGTACATCAGCAAATGAAAGTTTTTAGAAACGAACACCTCTGCCCTTCAGAGGGCTTCGAAGCCTATGTTTTCTCACACAGAATTCACGGAATACACAGATATTCATTTCTGGTGTAAGAACGAGAGAGCATCTTGAATCCACAGATTTTGTCGCTTGGAGGCTGATGCCCTGCGACAGGCTGCGCGAGGTAAGGGAGCGCCAGTCGTTGTGATGAGGTCTGCGACAGATTCTGTGGATTACAGTTCATGCTTTTCATTTGTTAGGGCTGTTTTCCGTGAATTCTGCGGATTCTGTGTGAGACAAGAAGGTCGGTGGCAGTGGTATGACCGGAATGAAGTTCTCCTTGATAACAGGCACCGCTCCTCGGTGGGGATGGTATTCTGTTGTCAAGGAGAACTCTTTTTTATCGTCGGTGATGACTCAGTCTTTGTTGTCCTGGGTGATTCGTCTTTGTCGTCCCGGGTGACTCGCTCTTGTCACCCTCGATGACTCGCCCTTGTTGTCCGGGAGAACAAATATCTGCTGTTCTGGAGGGCGTGAATGTGTCCTCCGGGGCACGTCAGAAAATTCTCTCTGCTGCCTCACGCCCCATCCTGTGGACGAGTTGCATGCGCTTGCCGCTCTGCTGGGTGCGACCGATTGGTAGGGTGTCGTCTGGTGCTATGAGAGTGATGCGCCCTGCACGGTTTTCCTGGGCAAGGTATTCCAGTTGGGCATTGTACATGATGTGGCGGCGGTTCATCACTTCTATGACGGCTGGATATTTCTTCATGAAGGCACGGAACAGAGGCATTAGTTTGGTACGCTTCTTGGTAAAGCCCAAGGGCTGGGTCAGTATGACTATATTGTGCTCAAAGCCCTGCTTCTGGAAATACTTCAGAGGAATGCTGTCCGACATGCCGCCGTCCAATAGCAGCCGCCCTTCCAGTTCCACGGGGTGGGAGACAAGGGGCAGGGCAGAGGTGGCGCGAATCCACTCCATGAACTCATAGTCGACAGGAGCGGTGAGGCGCTTGTAGACAGGGTCGCCAGTGATGACGTCCGTACACACTACATGAAATTCCGTAGTGCTCTGGGCAAAGGTCTTTTTGTCGAAGGGGTCTATCTCGTCGGGCAGGGTATGGTAGGCAAATTCAGCATCCATGAGGTTGCCGCTACGGATGAGACTGCGGATGCCCATGTAGCGAGGGTCGTCCTTCATATTCATGTTGTAGCGCAAGGCACGGCCTATCTGTCCGGATACATAGTTGCACCCGAAGCATGCTCCTGCCGACACGCCTACAATGCCGTCCACCTTGATGCCGCGCTCCATCATCACGTCAAGAACGCCGGCTGTGAACAGGCCTCGCATGCCACCGCCTTCAAGAACAAGTCCTGTTTTCATATTGTAAAAAAAGACTCTCCCCCAACCCCTCTGCAAGAGAGGGGAGTGGTATCAACAGGAAGGTCCTGTTATTATGAGTGAATGTTATAGGTTTAGAACAGTGGTATCTACTCCCTCCCTTGTGGGCGAACGAGGCCCTTTAGAGGATTGACTAAATGTCAATCTGTGTCTCGTGAGGGGCGAAAAGGGCCTTTAGAGAAAGTCTTGAATATACTTTCGTGCCCTTTGAGGGGAGCACTCTCCAGTGCGACGCGAGGACAAATCCCCATTGCGACGCGAGGACTGGTATGGGGAGGGGGCTTCTCCCTTACATCATTGCGCCCAGTATGCGCTGGAAGAACCCTGGGTGCTCCTCCTTCCAGTGCTGTACGGCATCGTTCAGGGCCTTGAGGTCTACCTGCTCGGGCAGGAGGATGCGGCCGTCCTGCATCTTTATGGTAATGTTCAGGTTTTCGTCCGAGGTGGCACTCTCTATGCCGGAATGGTTAAGCACCAGATGACCCTCGCATGCATCTGTCAGGGCGGTGAGCATGTTCAGTGTGATTTCGTCCATATCTAATGTCTGCTTGTATGTTCAGAGGTCAAAGATATACAAATAAATCCAAAAAGCGGACGTGAATGTTTAAATTAAGGTAAATAAGGACACGATTAGTTGCTTCTTAAATACTAAATGCGTTACTTTGTGGTGCTAAAGTCTTAAAATGCATGTATATGTCAACGATTATCGGTATGTTCAGGAAACTGCTTGTGGTCCTCCTGCTTATGCTCCCCATAATGGGGTATGCCCGTGAGGACGAGTTGGCCGGGATATTGGAGAAATGTCTGCAGAGGGAGATGGTGTCTCCCGACAGCATAGAGTATAACCTGCAACTTCTGGAAAAGGAACGTGCCGGAAAGACCGGTGTGCGCCGTGCCGTTTACACTACGGCATTGGCACAACTGTATGCCATGCGTGCCTATTCCGATGCTACCGGCGAGTGGAGTAAGAGAAGTCTGGAACTATTCCGCGAAGCACTTGCAGAACCCGAACTGCTCTATAATGCCAGCACCAAGGACTGGTTGCCCATTGTGGAGAGAGGCAAGGACGAGAAGGTGTACGGCAGCAATATGCTCTATGTGGTATGGCGTGCCGCAAACGATTGGTGCCCTCAGGACTCGGTGATGAGCGAGCAGGAACTGATAGACTTCTATGCCTCCCACGGCAACAGGAAACCGGCCGAGGTGAAGGCTGAGTTCGACAGGCTGCAAAAGGCCAATGACTCCATTTGGAGAGCCGCGCCAAGGTTGAGCATTCGTATGGCTGAGGTTTATTATCCTGGCGACTCACTGCGCATGAAGATTGACTCCGCCAACATAAGCAGAATGGAGTGGAGGATATTGGACCGTCGTGGGAAGGTGCTTGGCAAGAACCAATATACTGCCCCCATGCAACCTGGAAGGTACACCATGGAGGTAACTTGCAGAACGGAAGCCCGTCTGAGGAAGAAACCCAAGAAACTGACGGTCCCCTTCGTCGTTTCCAGATTGCAGGCCTTTGTAGTTGACATGCCAGGCAAGCAGGTCAGGGTTACGGTGGTGGATGCACGCACCGGCAAGCCATGCCCTGAGGCCGATGTGCTGAAGAACAAGGAAAAGCAGACTCTGCGCGTCTGCCTTGGTGCCGACAGTTGCTTGCCCGAAATCAGGTATTACGAGCGCTACAATTACAATCCCCCCTCTGCAAAGGAGCAGCACAGGGTGGCAATATATACCGACAGGAGCATATACCGTCCTGGCCAGAAGATAATGCTTTCTGCCATTCTGTATGGCATCCGACACTGGGATGCTCAGGTCAAGGCTCCAAAGGAGTGCAGGGTGCAACTTTTGGACAAGACCGGCAAGGTTGTGGCAGATACTACGGTGCATAGTGATGACTTCGGCACGCTGGCGGCGGAATTGGAAATACCGCAGGATACAGAACTGGGATGGCATACCGTCAGGGTGGACGGTGTTACTCATGGCGTCAGAGTGGAAGAATACAAGCGTCCTGTTTTCTATGTGGAAATGGATGACAGGGAGCAGGAAGTGGGTATCGAACCTCTGGCTGAAGGTGCCGGAGAGCAGAAGGACAGCCTGCTTACAGTTACCGGCCGTGCCATGAACTACGACGGTACTCCATTGCGTGGAGGCCGTGTTACTGCTACAGCACGCAGGATATGCTGCTGGTGGTGGCGTGGAGGTGCTACGGAAGACGTACGTCGTTTGGATACCGTTTACACCGACATGGAAGGCCGTTTTGTCATAAAGGTGCCGGTTAGTCGTAGTTACTCTTTCCGTTACGCCCCGATGCTCAGGGTGGAGGTGGCGGTGCTCTCTGCCCAGGGCGAGACACAGACGGGCTATACCGCCCTGCGCCTGTTTGCCGATCCGCCTATGGTAGTGGAGGCTCCAAAGGCAAAGGACTGGTTGGAATGCCCTGTTGACAGTTTTGATGCCTCGCGCCCAGTCGTACTGGAGTTCCGTGCCAGGGAGGGAGAGACACGCCATGTCTTCCTTACCGCCTTTGCCGGAAACAGTGTGGTGATGGACACCGTGATGCAGATGACAGACACACTTTACTGCATGGACATCCCCTATGAGGAACGCTATGCCGATGGCCTGCGTCTGATTGCCGTATATGTGCAGAACGGAGAAGTTCATTACAAGAACCTTAGTCTTCGTAAGCGTCTGCCTGATACAACTCTCTCGTTGCATTGGGACACGTTCCGCGACTTCACTCAACCCGGTGCTACCGAACAGTGGACTTTGAGAGTGTGCGACAGCAAGGGACACCCTGTCAGTGCCAATGTGATGCTGGCCATGTACGATGCTTCGCTGGATGCCTTCGGTGCCAACAAATGGATGCTCTCCTTGTCACGGAACCACAGTATACCATACAGCCAGGTAAGATACGGCAGCGGTTATACACCCCATGCAAGTTACTGGCAGAACTTTGACGTGTGGGTAAATAATATCAAGAACTATGATTACAGCCGTCTGAATATGGACTATTTCCGCCAGCGCGGCAACTTCAGGGTGGCAGGCGCTGGTCCGATATTGTATTCCAAGCCTACCGCACTGAGAGAAGTTAGGGTGGGGAACGGTATCAGTTTGCGCAACAAGGCAATGGATGCGGTGGTGGAAGAATCGACACAAATTCAGGAGGTCGCCGCCGCTGAGGAGGAGTTCAACCAGGTGGAAATTCGTTCCGATTTCAGCGAGACCGCCATGTTTATGCCCAGGTTGCGTACTGATGCAGAGGGTAGGGTAGCAATCTCGTTTACAATGCCACAGAGCCTGACCACATGGAACTTGAATGGTTTGGCGCACACCCGCGATATGCGTGTGGGCACACTGGGTGAAAAGATAGTTGCCCGCAAGGCCCTCGCCGCCAAACTGCATCTGCCCCGATTTGTCCGTGAACAGGACGTGCTTTCGTTCACCGTGCAGGTGAACAATACTGGCACGGCCATGCAGAAGGGCAAGGTGCAGGTACAGGTAATGGATGCACAGACCGACAAGGTGCTGATGAAGAAGACCGTGAAGTTCACCGTGGCACAGGAACGCGATACGGTTTATACGTTCACATATCCTGTGGCGCAGGGGCTGGAAGGACTGAAGTTCAAGGCCGTGGCCCTTGCCGACAAGGATAGCGATGGCGAGCAACGGGAGATACCTGTACTCTCGTCGGTTGTCGCTTTGACGGAAGGCAAGGCCCTGACTCTGGAGCCAGGAGAGAGCGAGAAGGTAATCCTTGCAGACCTCTTCCCTGCCGAAGCACAGGACAGGCGCGTTATAGTGGAGAAGGTTGCCGATCCCGTGCAGACGGCCTTGGAGGCTTTGCCAAAGGTGGCACAACCCTCTGGCGATGACGTCCTGTCCTATGCCTCCGCCTATTATGCTGCCCATAAACTGGAATTGCCAGACACCACTATATATATAAATAAGGTATATACCATGCAGAAGGAGGACGGCAGCATGCCCTGGTATCCAGGTCTGGCCGGCAATGCCTACCTGACACGCGAGGTGGGTTACCTCCTGGCACGCCTTGGTTCCGGCAATGCTAATGCCAGAAAGGTGATGGCCGGCATAAAGCGTTATCTGAAGGCAACCCTTGAAGAAAGCATAGAGAAGCGCAAGGAGTACAACAAGGACTGGACACCCTGGCTTGGCGACCTCCGCACTTTGTATGTTCTTGTCAAGGATGGAGAGGCTGACAAGGAAACCCTGCAACTTGTAAAGAAGGTGCTGAAGCGCCTGCCCGACAATCTGGAAGAAATGGACAGCGAATATATTGCCATAGCCATGATAGTGAAGCATGCCCTGAAAGAGGCCGTTCTGAAGGACGGTGTGGCTGTGCTCAGGACACGCCTGAACCATAAGGACGGCACCTATCTGGCATATCGCGGAGGCAGTTGGCCAAGCATAGACCGCCGTCTGCACATACACACTCAGGTTATGGAGGCATGGCACACGGTATGTCCCGAGGACACCGCCACCATCCGTGGCATGCAGTACTGGCTCCTGAATCAGAAACGCACACAAGGATGGAAGTCGCCCATAGACTGTATAGATGCCGTGTATGCCCTGACGGGTGGCAGGATGCAGAAGGCGGACAAGGCCGCTTCTCTGGTGCAGAGGGACACCCTTGACGTATCACGGAGAAAGTCCGTAACCATAAGCAACGACGGCAAGCAGACAATGTGGGCAGCCGTGTATGCAGAGTACACTCTGCCGGTGGATAAGGTGGAGAGTGCAGGTATGGACATCAGCCTGGAGCGTACTTTCAGTACACCGCAACCCAAGGTGGGCGACAGGGTGATGGAAAGGATATTGATAGATGCAAATCGCGATTACGAATACATCGTGCTGAGCGTGCCCCGTGCCGGATGTGCGGAACCTGTCAGGAAGTTGTCGGGCTGTGTTTGGCAGAATGGACTGTCATACTATATGCAGGTGCGCGATGACCGCACGGACTACTTCATTCCTGCTCTTCCACATGGCAAGTATGTGATAGATACTGAATTGACTGTAGAGCGCGAAGGCGGATACTCTGCCGGCGTGCCCACGATAAAGTGCTGCTATGCCGAGGAATTCAGGGCGCATGGCGAGAATGGCAGGTTGACAGTGGAATAATAAAACGGAGATAAAATAGAAACGACATGAGACGTATTGTGTGGCTGTTGCTGGCAATAGTGCTGTTGGCGGCATGTTCCGGCGAAGGAGAGAAAAAGAAGGTGTTGGTTAGTTCCAAGGGATTGCCCAGTGAACTGCTTTTGGTGGTAGACAAGGAAGTGTGGCTCAGCGACCTGCAGGACTCCATAAACGGCATAGTGAAGGCGCAGGTGCCGGGACTGATGCAGGTGGAGGATCTTTTCCGTGTAACGAGAATACTCAGCAAGGATTATGCCCCCACCCATACCACATTCCACACCAAACTGTTCATTAAGTTGGACGACAGTCTTGACAAGCCCCTGATGGGCACACGGCGCAACGAGTGTGCCAAACCTCAGTTGGACCTGGTGGTAGCGGCTCCGTCGCTGGATGAGTTGCGTGAGTTTCTCAGGCTCAATTCCGCACGGATACAGGAAATACTTTTGGATGCACAGATAGAGAAGCGCGTGGAACTGCTAAGAAAGAAATACAGCAAGAAGGTGGATGACGACCTGAAGGAAGTCTTGGGCATGTCAGTCCGTGCTCCGGAGAACATGAAGGCAACCAAGAAGGGTGAACGTTTCCTGTGGGGCGGCACCAACCTGCTGGAGAAGGATATGAACCTCGTGGTGTATACCTACGACTGGCATGGTGAGGCTCTGGTGGATACCTGTCTCTATGTGGAGAAGCGCGACTCGGTAATGAAGCACAATATCCCCGGTTCGAATGAAGGACAGTGGATGCAGACAGTACGCGAGCGGGAGAACAACCGTCCTCTGGTGGAATGCACCGAGCGTGAGATGAACGGGCGCATGGTGATGGAGGCACGTGGTCTGTGGGAAATGAGGAACGGTGCCTTGGGCGGCCCCTTTGTAAGCATATCCCGTGTGGATACTGCCGCACGCAAGGTGATAGTGGGAGAGGGCTTCGTTTACTCCCCCTCTACCGACAAGCGCGACCTTGTCCGACAGATGGAGGCCGTACTTAGAACGCTGAAATAGCCGATACGACGGGACTGGCGGCAATACTGCTGTAGGCTTGATTGTCAATAGGAAACAAGGAGTACATTTTGGGAATAAATTTGGAAAATAACCCACTTCTTCGTATCTTTGCCAATGTTATGATAAGAAAACTGATATTATTTTGCTCTATATTGCTTGCCGTGCCGGCATATTCACAACCTCGTTTTGTACCGGATACGGAGATAAACAAGACCGGTGAGGTGCTTTTCCAGAAACCTCATACTGTGGTCTTCGGCTTTACCAACAAAGGCACCAAACCTCTGCATATAAAGAAGGTAGTGCCCTCTTGCGGTTGTACCAAGGCAACCTATACCCGTGGCAATATAGCCCCTGGGGAGAGGGGAGAGATAACGGTGGAGTATGATGCCGGTATATTGGGCACGTTCAGCAAATACGTTGAGGTGTACACAAACGCCGGCAGAGAACCTGAGTTCCTGACTTTTCAGGGACGGGTGGTTACAGAACTGTCGGACTATGCTACCGGCTTTCCTATAGACTTGGGGAATGTCAGGATGAGCACCAACTACATTGAATTTGACAATGTCAGGAAGGGCGAGGTCGTGTACACTGATCTGAAGGTGGTAAACACTGAACGTACGGCATACAGCCCCGAGTTGATGCACCTGCCGCCCTATATCCGTGCGGAATATCTGCCGGCAAACATCCCCGGAGGCAAAACCGGAGTGGTACGCCTTATACTGGACAGCAACCAGTTGCCTTCATTGGGCCTGAGCCAGACGAGCGTGTATCTGGCGAGATATTCGGGGGACAAGATAGGGGACTCCAACGAGATAGTACTGTCCGCCGTATTGCTCCCCGCGGAAGGCTCCGTGACTTCTGCAGGCCGCAAACCCAGGTTGAAACTCAGTTCTGACGAAGTTATCTTGCAGAAGTCTTCCAAAAAGATGAAGGCGGAGGTGATGGTAACCAACGAAGGCGATGCCCCTTTGACGATACATAATCTTCAGTTGTTCAACCATGCCGTAGGCGTGTCCTTGTCGGACAGAGTGCTCCAGCCGGGCAAGACTGCCAAGATGAAGATTACGGTGAAGAAGGACCTGCTGGCCCGTTTCAAGTCGCGTCCCCGCATACTTCTGGTAAGCGATGATGCCGAAAATCCGGTGAAGATAATAAATATAACAATAAAGGAAATGGACTGATACGTCCCGTTGTGGAGGTGTCGGGCATAAAGACATTACGATATGGAACATCCCGAGAACAGTTCTGAGTATGCTGGATTGGTGGTGAACAAGGGTGTCGAACAGCCTTCAAGCATCAATCCTTATCTGAAGCGTGGCAGGTTTGTCAGGCGCAGTCTGACGTCAGGGGACTATGTGGAGGGTATCCTGAAAGGCGATCCTTCCATCCTTGGCCAGGCGGTCACTTTGGTCGAGAGTACCCTGCCGGAGCATATTGCCGTTGCCCAGGAAGTGATAGAGAAGTGTCTGCCGCACAGTGGCAACAGTGTGCGCATTGGCATCAGCGGTGTTCCGGGTGCAGGCAAGAGTACCAGCATAGATGAATTCGGCATCCACGTACTGAAGGAGTATGGAGGCAAGTTGGCCGTATTGGCCATAGACCCCAGCAGCGAACGCACAAAGGGCAGTATCCTTGGCGACAAGACCAGAATGGAGAAACTGTCAGTGCATCCCAAATCCTTTATCCGTCCCAGTCCCTCGGCAGGTTCTTTGGGCGGTGTGGCACGCAAGACGCGTGAAAGCATAATACTGTGCGAGGCTGCCGGTTACGACAAGATTTTCGTGGAAACGGTGGGCGTGGGACAAAGCGAGACGGCATGTCACTCCATGGTAGACTTCTTCCTGTTGATTCAGTTGGCCGGTACCGGTGACGAACTGCAGGGCATAAAGCGTGGCATCATGGAGATGGCCGATGGCATCATTATAAACAAGTGTGATGGCAACAACGTGGAAAAGAGCCAGTTGGCAGCAAGCCACTTCCGCAATGCCCTGCACCTGTTCCCCACACCGGAGAGCGGTTGGGAGCCGGAGGTGCTGTGCTATAGCGGTTTCTACGGCATAGGCATCAGGGAGATATGGGATATGGTATATCGCTATGTTGACTTTGTGAAGGCCAACGGATATTTTGAGCACCGCAGGGCGGAGCAGGCCAAATACTGGATGTATGAAAGCATCAATGAGAGCCTGCGCAACAGTTTCTTCCAGAATCCTACCATCGAGACGATGCTGCATCTGGAAGAGCAGGCCGTGCTGAATGGGGAGAAAACATCATTCGTCGCCGCCAAGCAACTCCTGGATACGTACTTTGCACTCCTCCATTAGCCATTTGGGGGTGCTTGTGGCACCGCATATACCAACGGAAGAACAGTTTTGCAGCCAGTCGGGGGTCACCTCGCTGGCTGTATCTATCATATAACTGCGTGGGTTGACCTCCTTGCACTGGGAGAACAGGACACGCCCGTTGCTGCTTTTCTTGCCGCAGACAAAGAGGATTACATCGTGGCGTGAGGCGAATTCTCGTATGTGCGGCATGCGGTTGGCTACCTGACGGCAGATGGTATCTGAATATTTGAATGTGGCGTCGGGTGAGATGTGATTCTGTATATATTCCACAATGGTGCGGAAACCGTCCAGCGACTTCGTTGTCTGGCTGTACAGGCAGATGTCGCGGTTCATGTCCAGTCTCTCTACTTCCTCGGGACTCTCTATCACTATGGCTGTGCCCTCCGTCTGGCCTACAAGTCCCAGAACCTCGGCATGGCCGTTCTTGCCGAAGATGACAATCTGCTTCCTGTGCCCCGTGTCTGCCGTGTATTCCTTGCGTATGCGTTCCTGCAGGTGCAGCACTACGGGACATGTGGCATCCACGATGTGGATATTGTTCTCCTTGGCTTTTTTGTATGTTGATGGCGGTTCGCCATGGGCACGTAGCAGTACGTTGGCATCATGCAGGGTGTTGTATGTGTCGTGGTCTATTGTCTCCAACCCCAATTGTTGCAGGCGGTTGCATTCCTTGCCGTTGTGCACGATGTCTCCCAGGCAATAGAGTTTCTTTCCGTTGCCCAGTTCCTCTTCAGCCTTTCCTATGGCTCTCGTCACTCCGAAGCAGAAACCGCTTCCCTCGTCAATTTCAATAACCATTCCTGTTGTTCTGCTATAGTCATGTTGCTGTTGTCCAGGACGATAGCGTCCTCGGCCTTGGTCAGGGGCGATATTTCGCGATGCGAGTCGATATAGTCGCGTTCCTGAACGTTCTTCAGTATTTCGTCGTAGTTGCAGGTTTCGCCCTTGGCGGTAAGTTCGTCATATCGGCGCTGTGCACGTATTTCCGCACTGGCTGTGACGAAAACCTTCAGTTCGGCATCGGGGAATACTACAGTGCCGATGTCGCGGCCGTCCAGGATGACGCCTTTTGCCTTGCCCATCTCGCGCTGCTGTGCCACCATGGCCTCGCGCACGAAACCGAGTGTGGCAATGGGGCTGACATGGTTGCTGACCTCCAGGGTGCGTATCTTGTCTTCCACACGGATGCCGTTCAGGTATGTGTCGGGACGGCCTGTTTCTGGATTGAACTTGAAGGAGATATGTATGTCGGGCATGGCTGCCTGCAGGCGGTCGGTGTCGATGTTGCCTTCTGCGTCTATCATGCCGTTCTGCATGGCATAGTAGGTGACGCTGCGGTACATGGCTCCTGTGTCAATGTAGACATATCCCAGTTCTTTGGCAAGGTTCTTGGCCATTGTGCTTTTTCCGCATGATGAATGGCCGTCGATGGCTATGGTAATCATTGTGTAACTTGTTTAGTGGTTTGTTTGGTGTTTGCCTCTGTGTTGCCGCCTTTCTTCTCCTTGCTCTCCTTGGCAAAGGAATAGGCTATTGTGAATGACAGGGTGGGGGCTCCGGTATGGTAGTTGCCATAGGCCATGCCCACCTTTATCTTCTTGATGTTGATGCCTGCACCCAAGGTGAGACCTGAGGCATGCGAACTGCCTGCAGCCTTCATCTCCTGGCCCCTGCGGAAATTGTATCCCAGTCCCAGCCAGAACCTGCCTTGGTACAGTGTCAGGTCTGCTCCTATGTTCAGATGGTTGAGGAAGACCTGGAAACCGTTTATGTCCCCTCCGGCAGAGTAGTAATACTTCTTGCTCCAGTGAAACGTGTCATAGAACATCAGGTGCACCCTTACCGGCAGGCGTCCGAGCCCTTTGCTTATGCCGAATTGGAGGTCCATGGGCAGGTGTTCGGCAATGTCTCCGAATGCACTGACCTGTCCGCCAAGGTTGGCGGCCACGACGGAAAAAGAGAAGTCCTTTTCGCTGTTAAGGTAGTTGAGACCCAAGTCTACCGCTAAGCCTATGCTTGAATATCCGGCGTATGTGGAATACAGGAATTTGCCGCTGACACCGCCTACCCAGCGGTCGCTGAGCAGATAACTGTAACCGCCGGAAAGGTTCATGTCCAGATTCTTTGTCATGCCCATGTAGTTTCCCCATTCGTCGGTCTCCGCTATGTCGCCGTATCCTACGAATTGGGCCATGGCCGCCCATGTGCCCCTTTCGCCTTGGGCCTGGACGTAACTGATGCTGCCGGCCTTGCTCCCCTGCATGTATGTCAGGAAGTTGAGCCCCAGGGTCTTGTCGCTCACGGAACTCATCAAGGCAGGATTCTGGAAAATCAGGGAGGCATCATCTTCTATCAGCGATATGTTTCTGCCACCCAGAGCCATGGCATGGGATGAAGTTGGCAGGTTCAGGAAGTTGAAAATGCTGGTGCTCTCCTGTGCTTTTGTAACAGCAGAGAATAAAGCAAACGTGATAATGTATGTCAGGAGGCGTCTTAGGCTCATGATGCTTTGTTTTGGGTTTCAAAGATAGTGTATTTTACACCAATATGACCTGTATGCGCTCTAAAAAGTAAGTTTTGTATAAAAAAAACGCAGGGCATACGTCAGTATATGGAAAAAAAGTCCTACATTTGCCGTTGCAGTTGTGTCAAAAACGATAAACAATATAATTATGGAAGCAATCAAGACAGTTAACGATGAACTCCGTGGCCAGAAATCCACAAGCTTGCTTATCGGCTATGTTGTGGTCTTGGCGGCCATGTTCGCCGCATTCGAGTACACTTCTCGTGATGTCGTGGTGAAGGAAGAGGGTAAGATTTATGAGAGTGTTGTTCTGGAAGAGGACATGATTCCCATCACCCAGCAGCAGGAAATCGTTGCGCCTCCCCCACAGGCAGCTCCCAAGGTTGCAGAAATTATCAATATCGTGGATAATGAGACTGAACTCCCCGAGGAAGAGATTGAAACATCTGAGGAGGTCAACCAGGCCATTACCACTGTTGTAGGTACAGGTGCACCCGGCGCAGTTGCCACAGGTCCCGTTGGTCCTATTGTGGAAGAGGTTGACGACGATCGCGTATATGACGTGGTTGAGGAGAACGCTTCTTTCCCCGGTGGCGATGCAGAATGTATGAAGTGGCTGCAGAAGAACATCAAGTACCCCTCTATTTGTCAGGAGCAGGGTGTTCAGGGTCGTGTAATTGTGGCATTCGTTGTTAACCGCGACGGTTCTATCGTGGACGTTAAGGTTGTCCGTTCTCCGGACGAGCACTTGTCTGAGGAGGCCGTGCGTGTTGTTAAGCTGATGCCTAAGTGGAAGCCCGCGCGTCAGGGTAACAAGACCGTGCGTTCTCGCTTTAACCTGCCTGTAATGTTCCGTCTGGGATAATATATCCTTCTCGGGTACTACTTAATATTATTATTATGTACAGTTCAGAAGAAATTCTGGCTATGGTAAACCAAGGGCTGGCCGCTCTCCATCTGGAGCGCCAGCCCTTCGGACTTTACAAGCCGATACGTTATGTGTTGAGTATGGGCGGCAAGCGCATACGTCCCGTGTTGATGCTGTTGGCATACAATATGTATAGAGATGATGTGCAACGTGCCTTGCCTGCGGCAGTTGGCGTGGAAACGTATCATAACTATACCCTGCTTCACGACGATGTCATGGATAGGGCCGAAGTAAGAAGAGGCAAACCATGCGTTCATAAGGTGTGGAACGAGAATACTGCCATTCTGAGTGGCGACAGTATGCTGGTTATGGCATACCAACTCGTGGCTCAGTGTCCTGATGAAAACCTGAAGGAGGTGCTGGACTTGTTTACCGCTACGGCGCTTGAGATTGGCGAAGGACAGCAGTACGATGTCGATTTCGAGAACCGTATGGACGTCAAGCCCGAAGAGTATATAGAGATGATCCGTCTGAAGACAAGCGTTCTCCTTGCCTGTGCCATGAAGATGGGTGCTGTGCAGGCTGGCGCTCCTGTCGAAGACTGTGAACTTCTGTATCGCTTTGGCGAAAGCGTGGGTCTTGCTTTCCAGTTGCAGGATGACATGCTTGATGTGTACGGCGATTTCGAGACCTTCGGCAAACGTATAGGCGGAGACATTCTCTGCAACAAGAAGACCTATATGCTCATCAAGGCCTTGGAAGGTGCAGATGAAGCACAGCGCGACAGATTGGTGCAGTGGATTGAGGCTAAGGAATACGATCCCGAGGAGAAGATAGCTGCTGTTACTTCGCTATATAACGAAATAGGTGTCCGCCATATATGTGAGGACTTGATAAACAGGTATTTCGATGAGGCCCGCCTGCTTCTTGACAAGGTTGCCTTGCCTGCCGAAAGCAAGGAGGTCCTGTGGCAGTATGCCCTTGGTTTGTTAGGCCGAAACAGCTGATGATAGATACTCATAGTCATATCTACTGCTCCGAGTTTGATGATGACAGGGCCGAGGTCTTGCGGCGGGCGCTGCAGGCAGGGGTGGATAAGGTGCTCATGCCCAATATCAACGAGGAGAGCATTGGCCGTATGATGCAGGTAGCGAAAGAGTATCCTGGTGTGTGTTATCCTATGATGGGCCTTCATCCGGAGGATGTCAGAGAGGATTGGGCGCAGGTGCTTGACCGCATGGAGACACAGTTGGACGGCATGATTGCTGTGGGCGAGGTAGGACTGGACTTCTATTGGGATGCGACATACCGTAAGGAACAGATTGAGGCTTTCGAACGCCAGATATCATGGGCTGCGGAATGTGATCTGCCTCTTGTCATACACATGAGGAAGGCAGAGCAGGAACTGTTGGATGTCATGGAACGCCACCGTTCCGAGGGACTGCGTGGAGTCTTCCACTGCTTCGGAGGCAGTAAGGAAACGGCTGCGCGGATGCTTAGACATGAAGGTTTTGTCCTTGGCATTGGCGGTGTGGTGACATTCAAGAACAGTCGTCTGGCCGAAACTCTCAGGCATGTCCCGCTCGACAGGATTGTCCTTGAGACAGACGCCCCATATCTGGCTCCTGTGCCCCATCGTGGCAAGAGAAATGAGCCGTCCTATGTGGCACATGTGGCCCGTTTTCTCAGTAATATATATAATGTGTCAGAAGCGGAACTCTGCGATATGACCAATTTGAATGTTAAGCGGGTGTTCGGAAGCCTGTAATCAGGTTTTTTCAAGAGAAAAACGCAAAAAACCGTAAGAGAAGGTAACTTTTTTCTTAAATAGTTATGCCAAGTCCGTTAAAAATTATATTTTTGTAACCGCAAAGCCTATAATGTAAGCCTTGGAGAGGTGCTCGAGTGGCTGAAGAGGCACGCCTGGAAAGCGTGTATACGTCAAAAGCGTATCACGGGTTCGAATCCCGTTCTCTCCGCGATAATAATAATAGTATTCATTTAAATAAACCTAAAAATTACCAAAACAATGAAAAAGTTATTTGCTATTGTTGCGATGGTAGCTGCATGCTCTTTCGCTTCAACTTCATCTGTAATGGCTCAGGAAGATGTTGCTGCAGTGGACAGCGCTGTTGTTGATTCTGCTGCTGTTGATAGCGTTGCTGAGGCAGAGGCCGTAGAGGCTGCTCCCGTAGAGGACGTTGCTCCCGTTGAGGAGGAGGAAGAGAATCTTCACAAGACTCTGAAGACTAAGTTCATCGAAGGTGACGCTGGCTTCATGTCATTGGTTGCTATCGCATTGGTTCTCGGTTTGGCTTTCTGTATTGAGCGCGTAGTTTATTTGAGCCTGGCTCAGGTTAACACCCGCAAGTTCTGCGCTGATCTGGCTGCTTTGGTTGCTGCTGGCAAGATTGATCAGGCTATCGCTAAGGCAAAGGCTACCCGTGGTCCCGTTGCACAGCTCGGTCGCAAGGCTATGGAGTGCTTGAATAGCAATGACCAGAACGATATGGCTACCATCGAGCGTACCATCAACATGGAGGCTGAGGTTCAGGGCGCTTACCTCGAGGAGAACTGCTCTTGGATTACCCTGTTCATCGCCATGGCTCCCTCTCTCGGTTTCTTGGGTACTGTGATCGGTATGGTGCTCGCGTTCGATAACATCCAGAAGGCTGGTGATATCAGCCCCACCGTTGTTGCCGGCGGTATGAAGGTGGCTTTGATTACTACCATTTTCGGTATCGTTGTTGCTCTGATTCTGCAGGTGTTCTACAACTTCATCCTTTCTCGTATCGAGGCTCTTACCGGTAACATGGAGGAGGCTGCACAGGAACTTCTGGTTATGTGCGTGAGAAGTGAGAAGAGCAAGAAGTAATTCTTCCTTATCTCTAATTAAAGTAACATCTACTTATTATTAAGGAGAGATAGAAATGAAAATTCAGCAAATTTCCAAATACGTGATGTTGGCAGTCCTCGCTGTCAGTTTCGTAGTCTTTGCCATGTTCTTTGGCTTCTGGGGCGACGAGATGATGGGTGAGTTTGCTGCTCCGACATTCACATCCCTTTTGCTCTTCCTGATGTATGGAATAGTAGCATTAACTACTGTTTTGACAGTTTGGGCTGTAGTGAAGGGTATTGCCAGCAACAAGGGTAACGACTCTGCTGCTACTACCGGTGTTCCCGGTTCAAAGATTACCATTTGCACATGGGCACTCTTCGTTGTGTCTTTGGTTGTCGGTTATGTTCTTGGCATTGGCGAAGCAGACTTCACTGCTGCTGATGGCACTGTAACACCCGGTCACATGGTTACTGTTGTGGATATGTTCATTTGGAGCATCTATATCTTGTCTGCTGTCGCTTTTGTTGCAATTGCAATTGGCATGAGCGGTATCCTGACAAAGACCGCTTCTAAGTAATTAACCATTAAATAGCGAAAGATATGGCTAAGAAAAAGAAGAAGATGCCGGGTTTGAACACAAGTTCTACCGCAGATATATCTTTCATGCTGCTTATCTTCTTCCTGGTTACCACATCAATGGATACTGATACTGGTTTGGCTCGTCGTTTGCCACAGCCACCAGACAAGGAACAGGAAGATGCTCAAATTGACGTTAAGGAACGTAATGTCCTCAATGTTAAGATCAATTCAAACGGCAGAATGTGGTGCTCTGATGGTACCGGAAGCGGAGAGCTGGATATAAAGCTGCTGAGAAATCGTGCTAAGGACTTCATCCAGAATCCCAATGATTTGAGCAGTTTGCCTGAGAAGGCTGCAGTAGAAATTGATTTGTTGGGTCAATGCTACATTACCAAGAATCATGTAATCTCTGTGCAGACCGACCGCGGTACACCATACGATGTGTATTTCCAGGTGCAGAATGAATTGGTCGCAGCATACAATGAATTGCGAAACGACCTGTCCAAGGCTAAGTTCGGCCGTCCTTACGACGCTTTGAACAACGAGCAGCAGGTTGCAGTTCGTGCTTACTATCCCCAGAAGATTTCTGAGGCTGAACCTAAAAACTATGGAGGAACCAACTAATGGCAGGATTTAAGAAAAAGGAAAGTCGCGAGATGCCTGAGATGAATACTTCATCTCTCCCTGACTTGATCTTCACCATCTTGTTCTTCTTCATGATTGTTACTACCATGCGTGAGGTAACATTGCAGGTGAAGCTGACAGTTCCTCAGGGTACGGAACTCGAGAAGTTGGAAAAGAAGAGTGCAGTAAGTTACATCTATGTAGGTCCTCCTACCGATGCTCTTCGTGCTCAGATGGGTAGCAGTACCCGTATACAGTTGAACGACCGTTATGCAGAGCCTCGCGAGGTCATGGACTTCGTTGCTCAGGAGCGCCAGGGCATGGCCAATCAGGCCGAGCAGGTTATCTCCATCAAGGCCGACTCTAAGACACAGATGGGTATCATCACTGATATCAAGGAAGTGCTGAGAAAGTCTTGGGCATTGCGTATCAACTACTCTGCAACTCGTAGACAGTAATCTGTTTAGATACGATGATATAATGAACGGGAGTCTTGTGTGGCTTCCGTTCATTTGTTTTTCGTTGGCATCATCTTAATATTTATTTCTTTTTATAGCATGTATATAAGTATCATTGCCGCAGTGGCCAAGAACATGGCAATAGGCCATGAGAACAAATTGCTTTACTGGTTGCCCAACGACCTTAAGCGTTTCAAGTCTCTTACCACGGGCCACACTATCATCATGGGCCGCAAGACTTTTGACAGTCTTCCCAAGGGGGCTTTGCCTAACCGCAGGAATGTTGTCTTGTCGCGTTCCTTGACAGAATTGCCGGGTGCAGAGGTGTTCCCGGACTTGCAGACAGCATTGGCGTCTTGCTCCGAGACCGAGGATATATATATAATAGGTGGTGAGAGTGTGTATCGTCAGGCCATGCCTCTTGCCAATCGTCTATGCCTTACTGAGATTGACGCCATTCCCGAGCAGGCCGACGCATTCTTCCCGACGGTGTCCCCAGAAGAGTGGAAGGAAGTGTCGCGCGAATCTCATGAAAAGGATGAGAAGCACGATTACAACTATTCCTTCGTAGACTATGTGAAGTAAGTACCTCGCATGCCGTGTCCCTACATCCCCGAACGTGAGCAACTAAGACGATAGTCAAGACAGCGAAGTCTGATTAAAACGGAAAACTAATCGCTCTCGCCTCTGCGCTCTCTCGTCGTAACGAAGTTTGCGACCCCTCCAGCGCCAGCGTAATACGCTAAAGAAAATAAAAAACTCGGCGCTCTCGGCGTAATCTGCGTGCAAAAAAACTCATAACCGCTCTCAAACAAACCTCA
>JAGAQH010000025.1 GCA_017622815.1 Bacteroidaceae bacterium
TACCTCAAGTCGCTTTATGGGGTAAGGGGATTTTGTGTCTGCGACATTTCTGTTGTGCAAGAAATATGTACAATAAAATGAATTTTGTCGCTTTGCAAGCAAAATCCCACTAAACCCTATAGGTTGCGGATTTGAGGTATATATGGTAGGCAGTTTGCTCTTAATGTTTAGGGAGCAGCGCAATAAAATGCGCTACTCCCATAATTGTTGTTGCAGATTCCTGTCTGTAGATATTATTTCACAAGTATTCTCTTGCCGTCAGAAGTGATATATACATGACCGCTCTGCAGTTTCTTGGCACGTGTGCCGTTCAGTTCGTAGTACACGCCGTTTTCATCCGATTGTGTACCATCTATTTCCTGTATTCCGGTCAAGATATCGCGTGTCTGCAAATAAACCTGTGTGGCCTCGTTGATATCAGTGTTCAGCAAATATGCACGGTTTGCAGGAACAGTTGTTGCTGTAAGGTTTACTTTCATAGTTCCCGTGGTGCCAGCTTCGCTTGAAGCGGAAATGGTTGACATTACAGTTGCCTTGGTCAGTCCGGTTTGTTTCAGCGTGGTACCCTTCAGCAGGTTGGGAGTGGTTAGAGGTGTATTGTCTTCTGCTATCAGGCTGGCGGTGTATTTGCCAGGTGCAGCCTTGAGTATTACAGGCATACGTGCCGGTACGACATTGCCGTCAACCTTGTCCATTACGGCATAGGTGAACTCCTCGCCTTCATACGTTGCTTTTGTCGTTTCTCCTACCACATAGGCTTCCAGACCTTCTGGCAGTTCGATGGCAAAGGGGCAGCATCCCAGATAATATCCAGAACTTGGAATGGTAAAGTCTATTGTTTTTATCTCCTCTACTGTCCATATGTTGTTGGCGTCGCTGCTGCCGCCGCTCCATAGACCGGTTCCTGTTGCATCGTAGGAGTTGATGTACTGTCCCGTACCGCTCATGTTGAAGATATAGGTGTTGTTATTTTCGTTCACACATGATATTTCCCATGACGGTGCCGATGCCTTGTCGCATAGCGATGTGGTCTTGGTGTTGTTGGTGCCGGTGAAGTATGAGTCGCTCTGGGGGTTGTACAGGTATGTCTTGCCGTCTCTTTTTTCGAGATACCATATCAGGTTGATTGAGGCGGAGCTTGTACGTTCCAAACTCCAGGTTATTACACCACTCTGGTTTATGGATGTGCTTGCGCCGCAACTCAGGGCATTACCCTTGCCGACACTGCTGATGGTGTAGAATTTGTTTGTAGCCAGCCCCTTCTTCAAGTTAGTCTTCTGGTAGATCTTCTCGCGTGTGCCGTCATAGCCTACGGCCATGATGTAATCGGCTGCATCACTTTCCTCTGAAGAAGCAGGGTAGAGCACATAAGTGTATGAGTGCGCATCGTCGGCTCCCAGACCATACATGGTAATTCTGATGAGCGAGTCCTTGCTGTTGTATGTCTCGAATGCCACTGCATTCTTTACCTGGCTGTGCATAACCTTCACCATGCCATTGCTGTATGTGCACCCTGCACCCAAGGTGGCTGGAACTTGCAACTTCTGGTTATCGCGGTAGATGTGCATGTTGTGCGCATTGATGTAGTTTATTTCTTCTGTAAAGGCAGGGTAGCGCTTGGACGCAACATGCGTCTTCAGGGTATTTATCATAGCCTCGTTTATCTTGTTCCAGCCTGCACCATAGTCCTCGATGTATGCATTGATGGGCTTCAGCATACCGGCCTTTTCAAAGAAGGGCAACAGATCCAGTTTGGCGCTGTCGCATGCCAGCTTCATCCAGTTGACCTGCTGTTTGCCGTTGGTGTTGTATATGGAACCATAGTTTTCTGTCGTACGTATACCCTCTATAACCATAGGAATGATATCCGGACACTTGCCGGCCAGGGTGCCCCAAAGGTTCAGCTGCCAGAAGGGTACCAACTTTACGAAGTGGTCGTAGTTGCGAGAAGTGGTGGTTATCTGACCTGTAGGATTGCCGTCGTAGTCATATCCGGCTACGGTTTTGGTTTCGGGAGTATCTCCATGATAGTCGGGACCGTCCTGCAACTGCCATTGTACGCCCTTGCGCAAAGCCTCCTCAAAGTAGGTCTGCATACGTCCGCCACGCATATTGGAGTACTCGTCAATACCGCTGTTCTCGTCTTCCAGACGGAGTTTGCTGGGAGTTCCTGTAAAATGAATCTGAGCCCAAGAAGCGTAGATGTTGTTTGTTGTTTCTCCGCAACCGCTCCAATGGAATCCGGGCTCAATCTGGTTGTTGTGTCCCCATTCGTGGCCGACGCCCCAGAAATCGAATTTCTTGGAGTCTGGAGTCATGATGGCACCGAGGCTGCCCACGTTGCAGTATGCACCCACGCCAGTAGCGGCCATAAAGCCGTATGTACTTGCAAAGTAGAGCTGACGGTTCTTTGCCTCGCGTCCATACTTCTTCAGACCTAGTATGTTGCGCTCGGCCCACTGGACCTGCTGGTACAGAGTCATCAGTGAGTCCACGTTGGTGGGGCAATGCTGCTTCCATGCACATACGGGATAGGCCAGCTGTGCGTGTTCGCTGCGTACAATGATTATTGAAGAGTCGCTCTTCAGTGGCTTCAGCATCGCCACCCAGTCGGCATTGGTCATTGTCTCCTGATCCCAGTATCCGCGTACCGGAGCATTGATGAAATGCACGTTCACGTTTGGCGCATTTTCAAAATTGTCAGTATAGTAGTCAACGAATACGTTTCCCTCGGATGTGGCGGTTATCTGGTTCAGACCATTGCGCAGTGAGAAGGAGCAACCTTTCTCGTCCTTCACCCAATTGCGTATTTTCACACCCACCTTGTCATCCTTTATGCCGCTGACGGCCACCCAGCAGCTTTCGCCTTGTTTCAGGTAGATGCCGGTGGGGTTCTCCCATTGGTTGTATGGGGCTTTTGTCTTGAGTTCAGACTGCAGCGACCAAACTGTGCGATATGCTTCGTATTCTCCAACACGGAACTTGCTATATCCCTCTTTGTCTGCCAGCAGGTTGTCCACCAGTGCCTTAACGTCGGCATCCTCTATTCCTTCGCTGGATGTTACCTCTGGTTTCAGTACGGTGAACAGCTCGTCCTGGAAGTAGGGCTTGAAAGCCTCCTGCTTGGTGTTGTCGATAGTGTAGGCCTCTATTTCTGCGGCAGAGGCGAAGTTTCCTGAACCGCTTTTTATTTTGAAGCGTACTCTGGCAATGGACAAATCGCCTTCGGGCATATTAAAGTCATAGGAGGAACCGCTCCCATTGAGGATGTATGTGCCCAGCGGGGTCCATTTGTTAAGGATGGTGCTTTCCGAATACTCCACATCGACCTCATTCCAGTTACCGTTGGTGCCACTCTGACGTGGTACATATCGTATGATGTCAACATGTGTCTTTTCGTTCAAGGTCAGGGTAATCGTAACCGGGAACGACGTTGAACTATAAGACGAATGCCATATTGTCCCGTAATTGCCGTCAATGGCTTTGTTGGCATCTTCTCCGCTTTGATAGCTGGTTGCCGTAGCAGACTTGAAGGCAACCTTTTGCAACTGTGCGCTGGCCGTAACAGAAAGGCTCAGGCACATCAGAAAAAATAGAAATTTTCTCATGACTTTATCCTGTAGTGTTAAGTTTGTCGATATTAAGACGTTCACAAAGATACTATCTTTTTTGCATTGCCCCAAATGTAATGGCCTTAAAATGTAATAAAATATGTTCGCGCGCGACAAAATCTCTTTCCTATGTCTTTTTGCGAGCAGATTATGTAGTACGTTGCCGAAATCCTCTGCTCGGATTTGGGTGTTCTGTATTGTGTATTTATGTGCCACCTTCAGTCATTTGATTTACAGTTGTTTCAGGAATGTTGTTTCGGGTCGTTCCGGTATGTCCTGATTGCCGTGCTCTTGTAGTGGTGCTTATGGGAGGATATAAAAAAGAATCCTTTTCAAATGAAAAGGATTCTTTGATGGTGTTTTGTAGCGACTACGGGAATCGAACCCGTGTTCCATGCGTGAGAGGCATGTGTCCTAACCCCTAGACGAAATCGCCATTTGCAATTGATTGTCTTAAGACCTTTGCGGAAGCGGGGGGATTCGAACCCCCGGTACGGTAACCCGTACGTCAGTTTAGCAAACTGGTGGTTTCAGCCACTCACCCACACTTCCAAACTTGGATGCTTCCTATGATTTCAGAGGTCTTTTTTAGGGTCTCTCTTGCCCCCGTTCCTCTCAATTGCGATGCAAAGGTATAGCTTTTTTTTGATACACGCAAGTAATTGTGGATATTTTTTTGTAACTTTGTCCTAACAAATACATAATTATAGACATGTGCAAGATTTATCATGCCCCTTTGGACAATGTCGAGGTACGTTTCCGCTCATCGCGAGATAAAAGAGGGTTACTTACTTTTGCTGAGGAGATGAAGGATTTTCCTTTTCAACTGAAGCGTATTTTTTGGATAACGGATGTCTCCAAGGAGCATAAGCGTGGCGGGCATGCTCACAAGAAGTGCAAGCAGATGATATGCTGTGTAAAAGGCTCGTTCCGCCTTATAATTCATAATGGTTTGGTGAGTAGGGAATTCTTGCTCAACAGTCCGGATTATGCCATCGTTATTCCTGAAGGGGTATGGTGCTCGTTGGAAGATTTTGCTGATGGCTCGGTCGTATTGGTCGGTGCAAGCGAATATTACAACATGGACGGATATATAAGGGACTTTGACGAGTTCATGTCTATTTACGGCGAGAAGGAGGAAGCGGAGTGAGTGCCCGGTCACTTTCATTAATTTCTGGATATGACAGTACTACCATATAGCGTTAACAAGAGGGAGGTTTGGAACCGGTTTGTGGAGGAAAGCAAGCAGGGCACGTTCCTGTTGGACCGAAACTTCATGGACTACCATGCCGACAGATTCTTCGACTGCTCCCTTTTGGTGTATAATGACGACAACAACGATGCCGAATTGAGTGATGACAGCCTTATAGCATTGTTTCCTGCCAATTGGGTGGAGAAGGAGAAGACTGTATATTCTCATCAGGGACTTACCTATGGCGGACTGATAACCAAGGCAAGCATTACGCAGAGCGAGGTGCTGAAGATAATGCAGAAGATACTCATGTACTATGCAGACTATCTTGGTGCAAGCACTTTGATGTATAGGGCTATACCTTATATATATAGTAAGGTGCCCAGCCAGGAGGATCTCTATGCACTGTTTCGTGCCGGAGCACAACTGGAGGGACGTGCCGTGGCCACGGTGCTGAGCGTGGCCAATCCACTGATTATGCGCACTTTGCGCGTCCGCAAGGCCAAGAAGGCTTTGGAGTGCGGTTTCTACATAGAGCGCATGAGGGAGGGCGACGAGGCATGCCTGAGGGAATACTGGCAGGTGCTGGAGGATGTGCTGGCCACATACCACGATGCCAAGCCTGTGCACTCGGCTGATGAGATGGCCTTGCTGATGAGCCGTTTCCCAAAGAATATAAGGCTTTTTGTCGTAAGAGACACAAATGCGAGGATTGTTTCCGGCATTGTTGTCTTTGAAACCGAGAATGTCGCACACATCCAATACATTGCTTCCGCTGCAGAAGGTCGCAAGTATGGTGCTTTGGATCTCCTGCTCCGCCATATCTGCGGAGAGAAGTACAGGGACAAGGAGTTCATAGATTTCGGAATTAGCACGGAGAATGGCGGGCACGTACTGAACGAAGGTCTGATTTTCCAGAAAGAGGGTTTCGGCGGCAGGGCTGTGTGCTACGATGTGTATAGGTTGGAACTGAAACGCAACCGTCTGCTGAAGATGGCCGATGTCGCTCCCGAGGGAGGACGCAGGAATGTGCCTTTCCTGGACTTGAAGGCCATAAACGAAAGTTTCGAGCCGGAACTGTCCAACAGCATGTTGCGTGCCGTGCAGAGCGGTTGGTATCTGTTCGGTGAGGAAAACCGCCTCTTTGAGCAGGAGTGGAGCCGGTATGTCGGAACCGCCAATGCTGTGCTCTGCGCCAATGGTCTTGATGCCCTGACATTGATACTGCGTGCCTACAGGACTCTTAGAGGATGGCAGGATGGAGATGAGGTGATAGTGCCGGCAAACACATATATCGCAAGCATACTGGCCATCAGGGAAGCCGGCCTCAAGCCTGTACTTGTGGAACCAAGCATGTGCGACTACAACATTCGAGCCAAGGAGTGCCAGAAGGCCTTGACAGACAAGACCAGGGCCATTATGGTGGTGCATCTGTATGGAAGAGTGTGCTGCGATATTGGCAACATAACGGCATTGGCCAAAGAGAACAATCTGGTTGTCGTGGAGGATGCGGCCCAGGCTCATGGTGCAATGTGGCAGGGCAGAAGGGCAGGCCATTTGGGCGATGCGGCAGGTTTCAGTTTCTATCCCGGCAAGAATCTTGGTGCATTGGGCGATGCAGGTTGCGTGGTTACAGACGACGGCGAACTTGCCCGCGTGGTACGCTGCATGGCCAATTATGGAAGCAGCAGAAAGTATGTGAACGAAATGGAGGGTATCAATAGCCGGACGGATGAGGTTCAGGCCGCAGTTTTACGAGTGAAACTTCCGCGCCTGGACAAGGACAACGAGCACCGTAGGTTGATAGCGTCCAAATACATGGAAGGGATAAAGAATCCGATGATACAACTGCCTTTGTGGCCTCGCGACGAGCAGGAATGCGTCTGGCACGTGTTCCCCATACGGTGTGCCGAGCGCGACACTCTGCAGAAATACCTGGCCGAGGCCGGTGTGCACACTCTGATACACTATCCCATAGCACCTCACAAGCAGCAGGCGCTGAGCCATCTGGAGCACTGGCCTTTGCCATTGACGCAGAGGATACACGAAGAAGAACTCTCGCTGCCCATCTCTCCGTTGATGACGGTGGAGGATGCCGAGTACGTGATATCTTTGATTAACAAGTTCGTGAAATAACACACATATATAATATAAACACTACCCACCATGAAGGTTATAAACTTGTCTAAGACTAACAGTGTGGTGTCCAATTATCTGGCACAGTTGCGGGACATTACGGTTCAGGGAAACAGAAACCTCTTCAGAAGCAACTTGAAGCGGATAGGTACGATGATGGCTTATGAAATAAGCAAGACGCTGGACTATTCCCGTAAAACAATACTTACACCCCTGTCGGAGTGTAGTGTCAGCACGTGTGACGACCATATTGTCATAGGCACTGTGCTTAGGGCCGGCCTTGCTCTTCACGAGGGATTCATGCATGTGTTTGACAACGCCGATGCCGGCTTTGTGGCGGCCTACAGAGTGGAGGACGGCAACGACATCAGCATCCAGTTGGACTATCTGGCATGCCCCTCGCTGGACAAATGCACCTTCATGTTGGTAGATCCAATGCTGGCCACGGGAAAGAGTTTCGAGACTGCCTACCGTGCATATCTCAGCAACGGCACGCCTGCCAAGTTGCACATTGTGGCCGTTGTGGCATCGGAGCAAGGCGTGGCCTATCTGAAGGAGCGTTTCCCTTCGGACGATGTTACCCTGTGGTGTGCCGTGATTGACCCCGAACTGAACAGCCTCTCATACATAGTGCCCGGCTTGGGAGATTGTGGTGACCTGTGCTATGGAGAGAAACTATAGAGACAAAGCATTAGTGCCCCCCATACGGCACGATTTTGTCATCCAGGGTGACGCGTTTTTGTCATCCAGGGTGACGCGTGCTTGTCACCCCGGGTGACACGTGCTTGTCACCCCGAGTGACACGTGCTTGTCACCCCGAGTGACACGCGCCTGTTCTCCAGGAGAACATTTTTTGTTGTCTGGACAATAAAAAATAGGGATTAACGCAACCAGATAAGGTCGCCAACCTTTATCTCGTATTTGCGTGGTGAGAGATTGTTGAGTTTGTACAGGCTCTTCAGGCGGATGCCATACATCTGCGATATGTCGTACATGCTTTGGCCTGGCTCAACAGTGTGTGGCAGGTTCTTGTATTCCTTGGCACCTTTGGTGCGTTTTTTCCTCAGGAAAAGTATGTCGCCTATAGTAAGGGTGTAATCCAGAGTAAGGTCGTTAAAGTCCAGCAGTTCCTCTATCTGCAGGCCTGTTGCCCAACTGATGGTGGCAAGGTCGTCGCCTTCCTGTACCACGATGAAGTAGTTGTCATTGCAATGATATACTGCATGCGTGCGGAAGAATGGCGGAATCTTCTTCTCCTTTATCTTGTTGCGCGACAGACGCTTTAGGTATTTCTTGGAAATCCTTCCCGTCTCGCCTTTGGCATTGTAGGTGGGTGAGAGGGGTTCGGTAAACTTATGGCTGGGCTTTCTTGTGTCGAATTGGTGCAGGGAGTACATCTCGATGATACGGATGAGGCTCTGTGCATACGTGGGGCTGGTGGCATATCCGCATGCCTTCAGTCCCTTGGCCCATGCCTTGTAGTCGGTAATCCTATAGGTGAAGAGTCTCTTGTAGCGAGGTTTGAGCAGGAAGAGCGAATGGTCTTCATAACTCTCGCGTACGGAGCGGTATTTGCGGAATCTTTCCTTGGGGCGGTCGTCGTCCACAAGGATGTATGGACCAGTCCATCCGCCAGGGGTCTTTATGCCGAAGTGGTTGTTGGCTTCGGTGGCCAGACGGCTGCGTCCGGCACCGCTTTCCAACAGTCCCTGTGCCAGGGTGATGCTGGCAGGTATCTTGTATTTCTGCTGCTGTTCCATGGCCATATCCTTGTATTTGTCGATATAGGCCCAGTAGGCACGGTTGGTGCTGCCCTGTGACCATACGGCCACAGAGAGCAACAGTGTGATTAGAAATAACTGAAACCTTTTCAGTGTCATCGGCGGCACGGCAAAGGGTGGTGCGTTACTTCAGGGGGATGTCGGCAATGCGCTGCATGTGGCGTCCGCCCTCGAAAGGAGTCTGGAAGAACTCGTCCATGATGGCGCGTGCAGTGTCGTTGTCTATGAAGCGTCCTGGCATTACCAGCACGTTGGCATCGTTGTGCTGACGGATGAGGTGTGCTATCTCGGGCATCCAGCACAGGCCGGCACGTATGCCCTGGTGCTTATTCAGTGTCATGGAGATACCTTCACCCGAACCGCACATGGCAATGCCGGGATACACTTCGCCGCTTTCCACGCCTTCTGCCAGCAGGTGGCCGAAGGTGGCATAGTTGCAACTTTCCTCAGAGTGTGTTCCATAGTCCTTATAGGGGATACCCTTTTCTTCCAGATACTGCTTTACGAACTCTTTGAGGGGGTATGCTGCATGATCTGATGCGAGACCTACAATCTTTGTTTCCATAGGAGATGATGGTTTTGGTTATAAGTGATGTGTTTGCCTTTATGATGAAAGAAAGAGGCTACCGCACCATGGTGACGTGCGATAGCCCTCTTTGTGTGTGGTTTATTCTGCAAGCAGGATGCTCTTTGCCTGGTTGTAAACGTTCTCAGCAGTGTAGCCCAACTTCTCGTCCAGCACCTTGTAGGGAGCGGAGAAACCAAAACTCTCCAGACCGAAGACGCGGCTACTGGGATGTGCTCCCACGAGGAAGCCCTCTAAGTTGACGGGCAGACCGGCGCTGAGGCCGAATACCTTGCTGCCGATGGGGAAGAGTTCGCGCTGGTATTCTATGGGCTGCTCGCGGAAGAGGCCTTCGGAGGGTGCGCTGATTACTCTTACCTTATAGCCCTCCTGGCGCACCAGTCGTGCACCGGCTATGAGTGTGCTCACTTCCGAGCCGTTGCCCACGAAGATGATGTCGGGGTTCTCATCGCTCTCTGCGCTGATGTATGCACCCTTGCGGCAATATTCGTAGGGAGTGCCCTCGGGCAGGGGCTCAATGTTCTGGCGTGAGAGTATGAGAGCGGAGGGGCTTGTCATGTTCTCCATGGCCATGGCCCAGCATACGGTGGTGGCGTTGCAGTCGGCAGGACGGAGAACAAGCATGGAGTTGCGTCCGGAGTGGTTCTTCATCTTCTCCATCAGGCGTATCTGTGCCTCCTGTTCTACGGGTTCGTGTGTGGGACCGTCTTCACCTACGCGGAATGCGTCGTGGCTCCAGATGAACTTGACGGGCAGTTCCATCAGCGCTGCCATGCGGATGGCAGGTTTCATGTAGTCGGAGAACACGAAGAATGTGCCACAGGCTGCCAGCATGCCGCCGTGCAGGGTAATGCCTATGCAGACGCATGCCATGGTCAGTTCGGCTACACCTGCCTGCAGGAATCCGCCAGCGAAGTTGTCGCGTGAGATGACGGTGGCGCCGCCCTTGATGAAACCGTCGGTCTTGTCGGAGTTGCAGAGGTCGGCACTGGATACTATCATATTGGGCACGGTCTTGGCCAGAAGGCTGAGGCATGCACTGGATGCGTTTCGTGTGGGTTCGCCCTGCTTCTGCTCTATGCTGTCCCAGGGTATCTCGGGCAGACGGCCGGCAAACCAGTCGGCCTGCTGTGCTGCCTTCTCGGGATTTGCTTCGGCCCAGGCCTTCTCTTCTGCATGACGCTCGGCGCAGATGGCCTTGAGTTCCTGACGGCGTACGTTGAAGATTTCCTGTACCTCGTCCCAGATGATGAAGGCATTGTCGGGGTCACCGCCCAGGTTCTTCACGGTGTTGCGGTATGCGTCTCCGCCCAAGGGTGCTCCGTGTGTACCGCAGTTGCGCTCGTAACTGGTGCCGTCTGCTTTCAGGGCTCCCTTGCCCATGATGCAGTGGCCTATGATAAGTGAGGGCTTGCCGCTGACTTTGGCGGCAGCGTCCAGAGCCTGGCGTATTTCGGTGACGTTGTTACCGTCTATGCAGAACACCTCCCATCCGAGGGCACGATACTTGGCTGCTGTGTCTTCGCTGGTGACCACGCTTGTTTCTGTGGACAACTGGATGTCGTTGGCGTCGTAGAACATGACAAGGTTGTCCAGTCCCAGTGTGCCGGCTATGCGAGCCGCACCCTGTGAGATTTCTTCCTGTATGCCGCCATCGGAAATGTAGGCATAGATGGTCTCCTTCTGGAAAGTGGGGTTGCCAGTGCGTGCATACAGACATTTGGCTGCAATGGCTGCACCTACGGCATAGGTGTGGCCCTGACCCAGAGGACCTGAACTGTTCTCTATGCCGCGGGCATAGTTGAGTTCGGGATGTCCGGGGGTGGGGGAGCCCCACTGGCGCAACTGCTTGAGTTCGTCCATTGTGAAATGGCCGGTCATGGTGAGCTGTGCGTAAAGCATGGGCGACATGTGGCCGGGGTCAAGGAAGAAACGGTCGCGACCTTCCCACAGTGGATTCTCGGGGTCGTAGTTCAGATACTCGCTATAGAGTACGGAAATGAAGTCCGCGCCTCCCATAGCACCGCCAGGATGACCGCTTTTTGCTTTCTCTACCATTGCTGCAGACAGGATGCGGATATTGTCTGCTGCCTTGTTAAGAGTCTCGATGGAATGCATAGTGTATTTTGGAATTGTTTATCTTCTGTTTGAGTGAATGTTCCCTGTGGGTGCGCTACAGATGAAAGTCTCTGTGTTCTTGATACATGTTGTAGTCGAACACGTAGATGGCCGCTCCGCGCTTGCTGCAACTCTTGTCTATTTTGCCGGTCTTCACGAAGTAGGGCATTTCGCAAACTTTCTTGCGGAAATTGCGTTTGTCCAGTTTCTCGTCCAGTATGGCCTCGTACAACTTCTGTATCTGGCTCATGGTGAACTCCTCCGGCAGTAATTTCAGCGCAATGGGGGTGTAACTGATTTTATCCTGCAACCTGTTTATGGCCTTCTTCATCATCTTCATGTGGTCGAAGTAGAGTGTTGGCAGGTTGTTGGCATCCACCCACTTGCAGTTGAACTTCTCCAGCAGTTTGTTGTCGTAGTGGGCCTTGTCCAGCAGGGCATAGTACGCCACGCTTATGACACGTCCTCCCGGGTCTCTGTTTATGTCGCCGAAGGCTTCCAACTGCTCCAGGAACAGGTCCTTTATTCCCGTCCGTTCCGTAAGTACGCGGTATGCCGCCTCGTCCAGGGTCTCGTCCTCCTGCACGAAACCTCCCATCGGTGTCAGTTCGCCGTTGAAGGGTTCTATGTTGCGGTGTTGGAACAGGACCTGCAGGTTTCCGTCTTCAAAGCCGAAAATGATGCAGTCCACTGCAACATGGAATGATGGCTCGTCGGCATAGTACTTATGTGTCATTTATATGTCGGGAATGCTTTATTCTTGCGCAAAGATACGAATATTATTTTGTATTTAATGGTATTAAGTACACTTTTATCCCCATGTATATATATAAATGTATAAGAAAAGGTCTTTGCGCGGTGATGCTTGAGCATATTTGCTGTCCTTTGAGTGCTGTGCAAAGGCACAAAAACATCCCTGCTCCTCGCATGGAGGAACAGGGACGTGTCGTGATAGTGTATTCGTATGGGTTTAGCAGAGCTTGCGAGAACCATCGCCGATAACAACATCGATGACGATGGGAGCCTTGCCGTACTTGGCTGCGAACTTCTCCTTAACAACCTTCACGAAGTTGTCGTACAGTTCGTCGGCAACCAGGTTGATGGTACAGCCACCGAAACCACCGCCCATGATGCGGCTGCCGGTAACGCCCTCTTCCTTGGCAATCTCGTTGAGGAAATCAAGCTCTTCGCATGATACCTCGTACTCCTGGCTCAGACCGTAGTGGGTCTCGTACATCTTCTGGCCAACGGTCTCGTAGTCGCCACGCTCCAGAGCGTCGCAGACTGCCAATACGCGGTCAACCTCACCGATGACGTAGCGTGCTCTCTTGTAATCCTCTTCGCTAACCTCGGCCTTAACCTCGTCCAGCAGAGCCATGTTGGCATCGCGGAGGGTCTCAACCTCGGGGTGGTGCTTGTTGATGACAGCAGCAACGCGCTCGCAGGAAAGACGACGCTCGTTGTAGGGGCTGCCAGCCAACTCGTGCTTGACACAACTGTTCACCAGAACCAGCTTGTAACCCTGGGGATTCCAGGGGAAGTATGCGAATTCGCCGCTACGGCAGTCAAGGCGCATCAGGCTGCCGGCCTTACCATGTACGCTGGCAAACTGGTCCATGATACCGCAGTTGCAACCGATGTACTTGTGCTCGGTGCGCTGGCCTACGCGTGCCAACTCCATCTTCTCGATCTTGTTGTCGCCCCACAGGTCGTTGCAAGCAAATGCGAAGGTGCTCTCCAGAGCGGCAGAAGAACTCATGCCTGCACCGAGGGGCACATCACCTGCGAAAGCAGTGTTGAAACCCTCAACGGGTACACCCAGAGCCATCATCTCGCGGCAAACACCGTAGATGTAGCGAGCCCAAGTTGCCTTGGGACCTTCGGGATCGTCCAAAGAGAAGGTAACCTTGTCCTTCAGGTCGATAGAATATGCATTAACGTTGCGGGTGCCATTGGGCTTGATTTCTGCAATCATACCCTGCTGCACTGCACCGGGGAATACGAAACCGTTGTTGTAGTCAGTGTGCTCACCGATCAGGTTGATACGACCGGGAGAAGCATAAACACTGCCAGTTGTTCCATCGAAGTGCTTGATGAAGCGACTTCTTACGTCATCAATTGTAAGTCTCATAGTTAATTTAGGATTTAGGGTTGTTATTACTCAGAACGCTTTGTCACACGGCTACCGATAAGGGCATAGAACAGGAGGTAGGCAGCACAGAATACGATTACCCAGAAGCTGGTCATGTAGTCTGTCAGGTCTGCAACGTAGCCCTGGATACCCATCATTACAGCACAACCGAATACCATGGTCATGAAGATACCGGATGCGATAGCGGTGTACTTGCCCAGACCCTCAACTGCCATGTTGAAGATTGCACCCCACATTACTGATGTGCAAAGACCAACAAGAAGGAAAGAGAAGATGCCCAGGGGAACAGGCTGCCAGATAAGCTCCAACTTGCCCCAGTCAACACCAGGGAAGTTTACAAGAACGTCGGCAGGTGCATACATACCGAAGATTACCAATGCCAGGGTGGCGATAGATACGGTTGTAATCATGGCGCGTGCGCTAACCTTAGAACCAATGGATGCACCAACGAAGCGGCCAACGAGCATCATTGCCCAGTAAACGGCAACAATCATACCTACTGTAGCTGCGGGGATAGAGTAGGGCTCGGAGGTGAGCATCTGCTGAACAGCGTTGGGAACACCTACCTCGATACCCATGTACAGGAAGATGGCCAGAGCACCGAGTGCGAAGTGGCTGTGGCTCATGGCACCCTTGATGAGGTCTACGCGGACGGGAGCCTGCTCGGGTTCCTCAATCTTGGTGAAGAGGATAACGATGAAAGCAATCACGAAGATAGCGAGAGCAATCATGAGAGCGGGAGTAGCGTCAGCAATCTTTGCCTTGGAGGCGTCAGCAATCAAGGCACCCATCAGGATGTAGCATGCTACGGCAGCAGAAGAGTTGAATACACCACCGATCTGGATGAGCTGGTTACCGGAGTTGCCACCGCCGCCGAGCAGATTCAGCATGGGGTTAACCACACAGTTGAGGATACACATGCAAAGACCGGCAATGAAAGCACCGATAAGGTAGATGCCGAATACCAGACCGATGTTCTCCTGTGCATTGAACTGGCCGCTCAACCACTGGATAAGGATACCTGCACTACCTACAACAAGACCAATAAGAGCAGTCTTCTTGTAACCGAACTTGGCGATGAGCATGCCGGCAGGGATACCCATAACCAGGTATGCAACAAAGTTACCATAGTTACCAATCTGAGCGAGAACATTGGAGATTTCGCCTTGGTTCTTGATGATGGTTGCCATGGGAGTGCACAAGTTGGTCACGAAGGCAATCATAGCGAAGAGCGCAATCATCACGATAATAGCGCCCCATTGTTTTGTTTTTTGAGCCATTACTTTAATTTTGTTTGTTTAAGTTATTAGTGAATAAATGATTATAATCAATGAAAGCCACCCTTTCTTCGTTAGTGGAAGAAAGAGCGGCTTCGTGTATCTTACTTGTCTGTGCCGAACTTGTAAACGGTCTTCTGAACGTAAACCTCTCCGGGTTTCAACTGTGTGCTGGGGAAGTGTGCACGGTTGGGTGAGTCGGGGAAGTGCTGTGCCTCGAAACAAAGACCAGAGTGCTTGCCGAAGGTGGCTCCGTGCTGACCCTTGTATCCGTCTGCCCAGTTGTCGCTGTAGAACTGTACGCCGGGTTCGGTGGTCCAGCATTCCATTGTACGGCCTGTTGAGGGCTCAACCATGGAGGCTGCCAAAGTCAGTTCTCCGGGTTCGTGCTTGTTCAGAACGTAGCAGTGGTCATAACCAGTGCCGTTCTTTATCTGCTCGTCATCGGCGGCAATGTCGCGACCTACAGGCTTTGGTGTGCGGAAGTCGAAGGGAGTGCCCTCTACCTTGCGAATCTCGCCGGTGGGTATGCTGTTCTCATCAATGGGAACATAGAAGTCTGCATTGATGGTCAGGATGGTGTCCAACTGTGATGGGGTGGGGGTTCCGATACCGGTCAGAGAGAAGAAGCCGTGGCTGGTCATATTGACAACGGTCTTCTTGTTGGTTGTGCCACGGTAGTCAATAACCAGTTCGTTGTCATTTGTCAGAGAGTACTTTACGGTCATCTTTACCTCACCGGGGAAACCTTCTTCATAATAAGCGAAGGTATAGCGCAGTACCAGTTCCTGATCGTTCAGTTGCTCTGCATCCCACACACGTGCATGACATCCTGTGGGACCGCCATGAAGGTGGTTGGGGCCATTGTTGATGGCGAGGCTGTATTCCTTGCCGTTCATGGTGAACTTGCCATGGCAGATGCGGTTACCATATCTGCCCACGAGGGTGGAAAGGAATGGCTCGGGACTGCTAAGGCAATCCTGGATGCAGTCGTGACCCTGTATTACGTTGGCCATGTTGCCGTCTCTGTCGGGTACCATGATGGACACCAGAGAGCCACCGTAATTTGTTATGCTTACTTCCATGCCCTGAGCATTGGTCAGAGTGTACAGGTCTGTTTCCTTGCCCTGTACCATGGCCTGAAAGTCTTCGCGCTTCAGGCCGGAAATCAACTTGTTCTCCATTGGGATTAGTATTTAGAGTGTATTCTTTCGATGCAAATATACAAAATAATCCTAATACCGCCAATACTTATGAATGGAAAAAGTTGCAAGGGAGGGTCCAAAGGCGTTTTCCGTTGAGTTAGGAAATGCTCTCCAGCATGTCGGCGACAATGAAGGTGCTTCCCCCGATGAAGATAGTGTCGTTTTTGGAAGCCTGCTGTTTGGCTTCTTCGTATGCTTCGACAACACTATCGTACACGCTGCCTTCCAATCCGTGTTCTTTTGCTATTTCTGCGAACTCTGTTGCAGGCATAGCCCGCTTCACACTTGCCTGTGTGAAATAGTATCTTGCTCTCTTAGGAAGCATGGCTACAACCTTTCTTGCGTCCTTGTCGCCTACCATGCCGATGACGATGTGCAATCTCCCCGGAGTCTGTTCCAACTGCTTGCTGATGTATTCCCACCCGCCGACGTTATGTCCGGTGTCGCAGATGGTTAGGGGCTTTTCGGAAAGCGTTTGCCAGCGCCCCATAAGGCCCGTCAGTTCGCATACGTGCATGAAGCCATTGTTGATGTCCTCCTCGCTTATGTTCAATGTGGCGCGTTCGGAAAGTCCTTTTGCTGTCCCTCGGAGGAAGTCCAGGGCTGTGAGTATGGTCTGCGTGTTTTTCTCCTGACAGTATCCCTTCAGTTCACTATCAACCTTGGGGTGAGACAACTCGTCGGCAAAGAGGATGGAGGAGTGCATCTCCTTGGCCTTGTCGGCAAAAACTCGTCGTACTTCAGGGTTGCCTCCCGTCTCTCCTACGACAACAGGCGTGTCTGCCTTGATGATTCCTGCCTTCTCTCCTGCTATCGCTTCAAGAGTGTTGCCGAGGAACTGGACATGGTCGAAACTGATGTTTGTGATGATGGATAGTATGGGCTTTATGATGTTTGTGCAGTCTAACCTGCCACCAAGTCCGGTTTCTATGACGGCAATGTCCACCCCTGCTTCCTCAAAATACTTGAAGGCAAGGGCTGTGGCAAGTTCAAAGAATGAGGGGTGGAGAGGTTCAAAGAAGGCTCGTTCTTCTTCTACAAAGCGTACAACCCTCTCTTCGGGTATCATCTTTCCGTTAACCCGGATACGTTCGCGGAAGTCCACCAAATGCGGGCTTGTGTAAAGGCCGACCTTATATCCAGCGCTCTGGAGGATGGCTGCCAGCGTGTGGCTGACGCTGCCCTTGCCATTTGTGCCGGCAACGTGTATTGTCTGGTATTTTGTATGCGGATGGCAGAAGTGGGAGTCCAGTGTTTCTGTATTCCCCAGTCCCTCCTTATATGCACCAGCCCCGATGTTCTGGAACAACGGGGCTGAGGTGAACAGGTATTCTGTAGCTTCACTATATGTCATAGTTGGAAAAGTCTTCTGTTCAGTGTTTTACTGCTATTTAACTAAATAGGTTCTTGAACTTCTGGAAGAATGAATTCTTCGTGGTCTGCGAGGGTTTGAAGCTGTCGCTTCCCTTCATCTTCTCAAAGGCATCGTGTTCTTCCTTTGTAAGAGTCTCTGGTATGTATATGGATATATTCACTATGAGGTCTCCGTATCCATAGCCATAGCCCTGCAAGGCAGGAAGACCCTTGCCGCGAAGGCGCACCGTCTTGCCGGGCTGTGTGCCGGGCTCAATCTTTATCTTCACACGACCATCTATGGTAGGTATCTCGGCAGGTCCGCCCAATACAGCCGTGGGAAGGTCGAGGAGCAGATTGTAGACGAGGTCATTGTCACGACGGCTCAGTTCGCTGTGCTGTTCCACTTCTACATACACCTGTATGTCGCCGGCATAACCATTGTTGCGTCCGGCATTACCCTTGCCCTGAACGGTAAGTATCATGCCATCCTGTACGCCTGCCGGTATCTGTACCTCAACGACTTCTTCGCCGCTGACCACGCCGGTGCCGGAGCAGTGTGAGCATTTATTCTTGATGGTAGTGCCCTGACCGCCGCACACATTGCAGACACTCTGCTGCTGCATGCGTCCGAACATGGTGTTCACCTGACGTGTCACATAACCTGTGCCGTGGCATGTGCCGCATGATTCTGTCTTGCCGTCCTGTGAACCGGAACCATGGCAATGCGAGCAGGTGACATCCTTCTTTACCTTGAACTTCTTTGTGGCGCCCTTGGCAACTTCTTCCAGTGTGAGTTTTACTTTCAAGCGCAGGTCGCCACCCTGATGTTTCTGTGCGCCACGGCTACCGCCGCCTCCGAAACCTCCAAAGCCACTGAAACCGCCGAAGCCTCCACCGCCACCCATGTGACCGCCGAAGATGTCGCCGAACATGGAGAAGATGTCGTTCATGTCAAAGCCTTGGCCGCCGAAGCCTCCGGCACCGCCCATGCCGGCATGGCCGAACTGGTCGTAGCGGGCACGCTTGTCGGGGTCGCGGAGTACGTCGTAGGCTTCTGCCGCCTCCTTGAACTTCTCCTCGGCTTCCTTGTCACCCGGATTGCGGTCGGGGTGATACTTGATGGCCATTTTCTTATAGGCCTTCTTTATCTCGTCTTCCGAAGCACCCTTCTGTACGCCAAGCACTTCGTAGTAATCTCTCTTTTCTGCCATGTTCTTGTGTTATTTATAGACGTACGTTTCAGTCATTCATTAAATGCCAACTACAACTTGGGCATGACGGATAACCTTCTCGTTCAGTTTGTAGCCCTTCAGTGTGCAGTCTACCACCTTGTTCTTCATCTCTGGTGTGGGTGCGGGGAACTGTGCCACGGCCTCGTGTACTTCCACGTCAAAGTCTGCATCCTTGGTCTCTATGGACTTTACGCCCTGCTTTTCCAGTATGCCCATGAACTTTTTCTGTATCAGTTCCACTCCCTCTACCACGGCTTGTACATCTTCGGCCTTGCGCATTTGCTCCAGGGCACGCTCCATGTCGTCCATTATGGGGAGGATGGCAGTGATAACCTTCTCGCCTCCGTTCAGAATGAGGTCGGCTTTTTCCTTGATGACGCGCTTGCGGTAGTTGTCGAACTCGGCCACTTTGTACAGTATCTGCTTCTTCAGTTCTGCTATTTCTGCCTGAGCCGCCTCAAGCGGGTCAACCTCCACCTCGGGAGTCTCCTCCTGTTCTGTAGTTTCGGTTTCGTTCTGCTGAGGTGTCTCTTCTGTCTGGTCTACTTTTGCCTCTTCCTGAATATGCTCTTCGTTATTGAGTTTTTCTTCTGTTGCCATGTGTTGTCTTGTTGATTGTTTGTTCTGCCTGTTATATCGCATAAAACGTGCCATTGTCATTTTGGCACGTTTTATGTCATTAAGGCACCTATATATTATATATAATGTGTAGTTATGTCAGTTATTGGGCGTACATCTTGGCCTTCTGCTCCTTGATCTGGTCGTTCATGATATAGTCATCGTAGTCCATCAACTTGTCGATAGTGCCGTTGGGTGTGAGCTCTATGATACGGTTTGCTACGGTCTGTATGAACTCGTGGTCGTGGCTGGCAAAAAGCACGTTGCCCTTGTACTGCTTCAGGTTGTTGTTGAAAGCCTGGATGCTTTCCAGGTCCAGGTGGTTGGTGGGAGTGTCCAAGATAAGGCAGTTGGCGTTCTTCAACTGCATGCGTGCTATCATACAACGCATCTTCTCGCCGCCGGAAAGAACGTTCACCTTCTTCAGAACCTCTTCGCCAGAGAAGAGCATACGTCCAAGGAAGCCCTTGAAATAGACCTCATTGCCTTCGCCGAACTGGCTGAGCCAGTCCACCAGATTCAGTTGTGACTGGAAGAATTCGGTGTTGTCCACGGGCAGGTAGGCTGTGGTGATGGTGACGCCCCAGTTGTATGTTCCGCCCTGTGCCTCGCGGTTGCCGTTGATGATTTCAAACAGGGCTGTCATGGCACGTGGGTCGTGGCTGAGGAATACCACCTTCTCTCCTTTCTCTATGTTGAAACTTACGTTGTCGAACAGAACGGTACCGTCCTCCATGGTGGCCTTCAGGTCCTGAACCTCCAGAATCTGGTTGCCCGGTTCGCGTTCCATCTGGAAGATTATGCCGGGATACTTACGGGTAGAGGGACGGATTTCATCCACATTGAGCTTCTCCAGCATCTTCTTGCGGCTTGTCGTCTGCTTGGACTTTGCCACGTTGGCACTGAATCGGCGTATGAACTCCTCCAGTTCCTTCTTCTTCTCCTCGGCCTTGGCCTTCTGGTTCTGGGCCTGGCGCAGGGCCAACTGGCTTGACTCGTACCAGAAACTATAGTTGCCGGCAAACATGGTCACCTTGCCGAAGTCGATGTCCACGGTGTGTGTGCAGACGCTGTCCAGGAAGTGACGGTCGTGGCTCACCACCAATACGGTGTGCTCGAACTCGCTCAAGTACTGTTCCAACCATTGTACAGTCTCCAGGTCAAGGTCGTTGGTGGGCTCGTCAAGCAACAGGTTGTCGGGATTGCCGAACAAAGCCTTTGCCAGCATCACACGCACCTTCTCCTTACCGGAGAGTTCGCCCATCAGTTGGTGGTGCAGAGCCTCCTTGATACCAAGACCGGAAAGCAGGCTTCCTGCATCGCTCTCGGCAGTGTAGCCGCCCATCTCGGCAAACTTGTCTTCCAGTTCTGCCACTCGGATGCCGTCCTCATCGGTGAAGTCGGACTTGCTGTAAAGAGCCTCACGCTCCTTCATCACCTCCCACATGGTGGTGTGTCCCATCAGTACGGTGTTCAGTACGGTTTCCTGGTCGTACTGGAAGTGGTCCTGCGACAGGACAGACAGACGCTCGCCGGGGCCCAGTTCCACTGTGCCCTTTGTTGGTTCCAACTCGCCACTTATGGCCTTCAGCAGAGTAGACTTGCCGGCACCATTGGCACCGATTACTCCGTAGATGTTTCCGCTTGTGAACTTCATGTTCACGTCCTTGTAAAGGACTCTCTTGCCGAATTGTACGGCTATATTGCTAAGTGTAATCATTTTCCTTGGGTATTATCCTATATATCCATGCTTTCTGCATTGAAGGTGAGTGGCATCAGTGCCTCCACGCTTTCTATGCAGTGTGTACCATCCTCGCCATAGAGCATCACTTTTATCGGCGAACCCTGCTTGTGCTCCACTTCCAGCAGTGCCTGTCTGCACATTCCGCATGGCGCAATCGGGTCTTTTGTAAACAGCCCCCCTGTCTGTGCCGCTATGGCAATGGCCGTTATTTCTTCGCCAGGCCTGTTGGCTCCGCACCAGAACAGTGCCGTCCGTTCTGCACAACTTCCCACTGGGTATGCCGCATTCTCCTGATTGCTGCCTGTGATTATTTCGCCGCTATGTAAGCGCAAAGCAGCACCCACCTGGAAATGGCTGTAGGGGGAATAACTGCTTTCCGTTGCCTTTTTGGCTGCTTCAACCAGTTCGCGCTCGGGTGCGCTCATATCCTCTTCCACAAGCACATTCACACGTGTGCGAATCTCGTACTCTTTCATGGTATGATAGGTATTTGCTCTGCAAAGGTACGAATAAGTGAGCGAAATAGCAAATATTATTTGCCTTTTCCAGAGAAATAGCCGGATGCATGCTATTGCTTTCTCTGTATTTTAACCAGTAATCTGCATTCCTTTCGCCTAATTTTGATGAGGTGACCTCCGGATATGCTCCTGTATTTTGTTCTCTGTCCGTCGGCCAGGACTGCTGTTATGTACTATGTTTGTCTCTAAAGTAAAGAAGCGGAAAGTCGGGAGCGTACATGTCAAAACGCCTGGCTCTTCCGTGTTCTTTCATGGAAAATTCCTGATAAATTTGGAAAATATCCTACTTACTCGTACCTTTGTACACGAGAAAAGCATGAAATGATAAAGCGTGGCAAGGAATAATAAGATAATAGAGAATTGGAGGCTTCTTCCAGGTGTGGCGCCTACAGAAATGGATTTGCGCATATTAGAGTTCCAGAATCGTGGCAAACTATGCCCGACGCGAGACTTGATAAAGACTCCAGAGCAAATAGAAGGTATAAGGCGCGCTGGAGCATTGAATACAGCAGTGCTTGATGAAGTGGCCGAGCGTATCCGCGAAGGAATGTCAACAGAGGATATAGACCGCATCGTAAACGAGTTCACCGTTCGGCATGGCGGCATCCCCGCACCGTTGAACTATGAAGGCTTTCCCAAGTCGTGCTGCACGAGCGTAAACGAAGTGGTGTGTCATGGCATTCCATCGGAAGATGTCATTCTGGAGGAGGGTGACATTATAAATGTCGACTGTACAACGATTTTAAACGGATACTATGCCGATGCCAGCAGAATGTTCGTTATAGGTCGCACCACGGCGCAAAAGCAACGCCTTGTGGATGTGGCATGGGAGTGCCTGAAGGTAGGCGAGAAGGTTTGCTCTGAGCCTTATGTATTTGTCGGTGATCTTGGCAATGCCATTCAGAAACATGCCCATGCAAATGGTTTCAGCGTAGTGCGTGATCTTTGCGGTCATGGTGTCGGTTGTCACTTCCACGAAGAACCGGAGGTTGAACACTACGGGCACAGAGGAACAGGAATGTTGCTCGTTCCGGGTATGACCTTTACCATAGAGCCAATGATCAACACGGGCACATGGCGTGTCTTCATAGACGACGAAGACCCTTACGGGTGGGAAGTGATTAGTGAAGACGAACTCCCCAGCGCCCAGTGGGAACACACTTATCTGATGACGGAGAACGGTGTGGAAATACTGACACATTGACCATGTATAACATATTAAGGACGTAGGCTTTTTATTATGATAATTCTTGGAATAGAATCCTCATGCGATGATACAAGTGCAGCAGTGATTAGAGACGGAGTGCTTCTGTCCAACGTCACGGCATCTCAGGCCGTACACGAAGCGTATGGCGGTGTCGTACCTGAACTGGCCAGCCGTGCACACCAGCAAAATATTGTTCCGGTGGTGGATCAGGCTCTTAAAAAAGCAGGCGTAGAGCGTGAAGAACTCTCGGCCATAGCCTTTACACGAGGTCCTGGCCTGATGGGTTCGCTGCTTGTCGGAGTCAGTTTCGCCAAGGGGCTTGCCGCCAGTCTTGATATTCCCATGATAGAGGTTAACCACCTGCAAGGGCATGTTCTGGCGCACTTTGTCAGGGAAGAGGGAGATGACCACACGCCTCCTCCATTCCCTTTCCTGTGTCTTTTGGTAAGTGGAGGCAACAGCCAGATAATACTGGTCCGCGCCTATAACGATATGGAAATTATCGGAAAGACCATAGACGATGCGGCTGGCGAGGCCATAGACAAGTGCTCCAAGGTAATGGGAATGGGGTATCCCGGAGGTCCCATAATTGACCGTCTTGCACGTCAGGGCAATCCCAAGGCATTCCAGTTTGCCCGTCCGCAGATACCTGATTACGATTATTCTTTCTCCGGCCTCAAGACTTCCTTCCTCTACAATCTTAGAGAATGGGTGGCCGGGGACCCCGACTTTGTGGAGAAGAACAAGGCCGACTTGGCCGCATCCTTGGAGCATACCATAGTGGACATCCTGATGAAGAAACTTCGTAAGGCCGCCAAGGACCTGCGCATAAAGCATGTGGCTGTAGCCGGTGGTGTCAGTGCCAATACTGGTCTTCGCGAGGCATTTCATGACCATGCCCGCCGTTTTGGCTGGACTGTGTACATACCCAAGTTCGGATATACTACCGACAACGCGGCCATGATAGCCATGGCAGGCTGTTTCAAATATAAGGACAAGGAGTTTTGTTCCATGGACAAACCCGCGTATTCCAGAGTGGAGATATAGGACCCATTATACGATAAAGGACAGAAATATGGATTGTCTCCCGTTATTTTGCAGGCGCATACTATATGCCATTGCTATATGTGTTGCCTTTAGCCTTGTGTCAGTGGCCCAGCCGCGGCCGGAAAGGGCAGTCGCCCCTTTGCTCAAGACCATACGGGTGCAAAGTGCACCATATAACCGCTCGTGCCCCTACTATAACTATGGTGACTCCATCAGTTCCGAGCCTTGTCTGGTGGGATGTGTTGCCACGGCCATAGAGCAGTTGCTGAGTTACTATCGTTACCCTGATGCCCTGCTGGACAGTATTCCTGGTTGGGAGACCGAGAACTATTCCCTTGTCACCGTTCCGTCAGGCAGCAAGATAGATTGGGATGACGTGGCAGACCTCAGCCTTTGGTGTGGAATGATTGTCCAGATGAAGTATAGCCCCAGTGCCAGTGCCTCTGGACTGTGGAAGGCGGAAGAGCCCTTGAAGCGTGTTTTCGGCTATGGTACGGTAAAGATTGTGGACCGTAGTTTGTATAGTTTTGACGCATGGCACAGGATTCTGCAGAACGAGTTGCTCTCTGGCCGTCCCGTGGCCTATGTAGGTTATAGCAATATGATGATAGGACATGCCTTCAATATTGATGGCATGGATGAGAATGGGCTATACCATTGCAACTGGGGGGAGAACGAGCAGCAGAACGGGTATTTTTCATTGGAGCATCTTTGCGAGATGCAACCGCATTGGGATGCTACGGATTGGGGACGTATGTCAGGATTTCATGCCAATCAATACATGCTGATTCTTCATCCGGACAGTGTCACTGACGTGCTGGAACCGGATACTATGGCTGACTTTGCCCATGCTGTAAGGGTGGACAGTATCTCATTCCGCAGACAAGTGACAGGTAGAGAATATGTACTGACCGACGTGACTTTGACCAACCTAAGTTCAGACACTCTTTATCATACATATGAGGTCTTGCTCAATGCTCCGTCGGACACCTCCATTTTGGAACAATGTAAGGAGATATCGTTGTCCTCTGTAAAGCTTTTTCCTGGCGAGACCAAGACGTGGCCAGTTGCCTGTCATTTTCCTGTCACACCGGGAGAGTGGCTTGTAAGTCTTACGTTTGACGGCAAAGAGGTGGCATACACCAAGCGCACGCAGGCTATATCTCCAACCGCAGAACAACTCTCTTTCAGAACTGGTGATATCTCATATACGCCTGACGGAGGCGTGAGAATCGTGTTGCAGGCATACAATTCCGCACGCGGAGGAACCTCAGGAAGACTGCTTTATTACAAGTTGTATAGAGATGGCGAGGATGTCTCTTGCTCAATGGATTACCGTATCCAGAACCTGGCCGCCGGAGAGTCGGTCAGTGATACGTTGTACTTCAATAGATTGGCTCAAGGACAGAAATATATCTTGCGTGTGGGAGGTTGGAGTTCTACCCTTCATTCGGTGTCGTTCACAATGCCGGGCAATGCCACCGGTATAACCGCATGTCCCGAGGAAAATCCTATGCAGAATCATGGTAACGGCATATTGTATGATATGAATGGCAGGGAGGTGCTTTGTCCAGAAAAGGGTGTGTATGTAATAAACGGCAAGAAGGTGTATTATGAACGTTGAGGAGATAATTGGCAAGTATTGTGACGGCCAGCAGGATTTGGAACAACTCCTGTTGCTTCATTCGCGTCAGGTTGCGGCAAAGGCCATGGAGGTGTTGGACCTCCATCCCGAGATAAAGGCAGACAGGACATTCGTTTATGAGGCGGCAATGCTGCACGACATAGGAGTGGTGAAAACCGATGCACCAGGGATTGGGTGTCGTGGAAAGCATCCATATATATGCCATGGGATATTAGGGGCCGAGATACTCAGAAGCGAAGGATTGCCCATGCATGCCCGTGTGGCAGAACGTCACACAGGTACTGGTCTGACGAGAGCGACCATTGCTTCCCAAGGTTTGCCTTTGCCGGACGAGGATTTCTCGCCGGAAACCATCGAGGAGCAGATTGTCTGTTATGCCGACAAATTCTTTTCCAAGAGTCACCCTGAGCGCGTCAAGACAGTTGGGCAAGTCAGGCAGATGCTTGCCAAGTTCCCGGACGCCAATCTGGAACGATGGGACAAGTGGGTTGCGCTTTTTAGTTAAAAGTTGCAATTAAGCATAATAGGCTTTGCTAATGTGACGGAAATGTTGTACCTTTGTCGGGATAACAGTTCGTTGGCGTAGCATTGAAAATCAAGACGCATTATATACTTTTTATTATCAGTGCTTTAATGCTGTTGGCAGGCAATGCTGTGCCTGCCATGTCTGCGTATTGTGAAGTGCCTGACTCCATTGCTCTCATGCCAGATTCGCTGATGTTGAGGGATTCTCTCAGGAGAGCCGCGGCACTTGACAGCATGAAGGGGTACACCATTTATGTTGATTCAAGCACATGGGCCAAGGACACTACCAAGGTGGATACGGTTCCCTATAGCAAGAACTCCCTGGATGCACCTGTTGAATATACGGCTTCGGACAGTATAACGTTTGATATGTTCGAGAGCCGTGCCAACCTGTATGGCAACAGTCAGGTTGACTATCAGAACCTTGAACTTACGGCAGACGAGATAACCATCTCCTTGGACAGCAGCCTGGTGCATGCATCAGGCCGTAAGGACAGTGTCGGGGAAATGATTGGCAAGCCCCTTTTCCGTCAGGGTAATGAAGAATACGAACCGGACCGTATATCGTATAACTTCAAGACGCGTAAGGCATTCATCACCAATGTGTATACCAAGCAGGGTGAGGGCTTTATGACAACGGATGAAAGCAAGAGAGACAGTTCTGGCCTGATGTATTTGAACGGTGGCAAATATACGACGTGCGATGCCCAGCATCCGCATTTCTATCTGAAAATGACACGTGCCAAGGTTCGTCCTGGTAAGAACACTGTTTTCGGCCCCGCTTATCTTGTAGTGGAAGACGTGCCGTTGCCCTTGGCCGTGCCTTACGGATTCTTTCCTTTCTCGCATAGTTACCAAAGCGGTTTTATCGTACCATCCTATGGTGACGAAACGGAGCGAGGCTTCTATCTACGCGAGGGTGGCTATTACTTTGCCATAAACGACTATGTGGACCTGCAACTTCTTGCCGACATATACACCAAGGGTTCATGGGGTATTTCCGCCACGTCCAACTACAGGAAACGCTACAAGTTTTCCGGTAATTTCTACATCAGTTACCAGAAGACAGTGTTTGAAGACAAGTCTACTCCCAATGTAGCCGACTTCAAGATAACCTGGACGCATAGGCAGGATCCAAAGGCCAATCCTTCTCAGAGTTTCTCGGCAAGTGTGAACTATGCCTCTACGTCGTACGACAAGAACAACCTGACTTCCCGTTATGATCCAGAGAGTTACACCCAGAGTACAAGGACAAGTTCCGTAAGTTACAGCAAAACCTTTGAGGATCTGGGCCTGACATTGTCCGGTTCATTCAACTTGTCCCAGAGTTTGAGGGACAGTATGGTTTCAGTTACTCTTCCCACCCTTAACATTACCCTTGCCAGACTGTATCCGTTCAAGCGTAAGCATGCCGTAGGCAAGGAACGTTGGTACGAAAAGATAGCCCTTTCGTACACTGGTACCTTGCAGAACAGCATCAGCACCAAGGACTACAAACTCTTCAAGAGCAACCTTATAAAGGACTGGCGCAATGGCATGAGGCATCAGGTGCCCATATCTGCAAGTTTCCAACTGTTCAAGTACATCAACCTGACCACTTCCTTTAATTTTACCGACCGCATGTACATGCAGAAGATACGTCAGGATTGGGATGAGAAGAAGCAGAAGGTAGTAAGGGACACCACATTGGGATTCTATAATGTCTACGACTATAACATGAGCATGTCGCTCAATACCAAGTTGTATGGCACATACAAACCGGCCAAATGGGCCGGAGGCAAGAAGATATACGCCATAAGGCATGTCTTCACCCCCAGTGTAAGTTTTTCCTACGCTCCGGATTTCGGTTCTGACTCATACGGTTATTACGGTACATACCAGCGTACAGACCGTGATGGCGTCCCCATGGGAGATCCCGTAGTGTATTCATATTTCGCCAATTCGCTTTACGGAACGCCTTCAAGGGGAATGCGCGGAAACATCACCATGGACGTGTCGAACAATCTGGAAATGAAACTCCACTCCAAGAAGGACAGTTCCGGATACAAAAAAATAAGTCTCATAGACGAAATCGGCGCCTCGCTCAGTTATAACATGGCAGCCAAGTCGCGTCCGTGGAGCGACTTGGGTATGCGTTTGCGCTTGAAATTAAGCAAGAGCAAGACCATCAGCCTTAATGCTGTTTTTGCCACCTATGCCTACGAGTTCGACAAGAACGGCAATGTCGTTGTCGGCGACAGGACAGAATGGAGTTATGGCAGGTTCGGACGTTTCCAGGGCATGAGCCAGAACTTCTCATACACCATCAACAACCAGACGTTCAAGAAATTGAGGGATAAACTGCTCGGCTTGGATTCCTCGCCAAAGAAGACTGACGATGACGAGGAGGGCGATGACGACTTTGATGATGAGGTTGACCCCGAAATGCAGAATGTTGATCCCGACCGTAGTAGGGGAGAGTCCGGTGCCAAGAAGAAGGAAGGCGGACATAGCGTGGATGAGGACGGTTACCTGAAGTTCCAGATGCCATGGAGCTTTACAGTGTCATACGGAGTTATCATGCGTGAGAACACTTCTGCAAAGATTAACCCCAAGAACATGCGATACCCCTATAAGTTCACGCATACACTGAACTTTTCGGGCAATCTGCGCATTGCCGAGGGTTGGAACATAGCATTCTCTTCCGGTTATGATTTTAACTACAAGCGCCTCTCCATGACCACGGCATCGCTCAACCGCGACCTTCATTGCTTCTCCATGTCATGCTCGATGGTGCTGATGCCATACAGAAGTTTCAACTTCAACTTCCAGGCCGATGCTTCGGCATTGAGGGACGTCTTGCGCTGGCGCAAGCAGAGTTCATACAGTTCCAACATAGAGTGGTACTGATGTCCTATATAATATAATAAGGTATATATAATAAGACTATAATGTAATAAGTGTATAATTATGAAAAAGTATTTTTTGTTGGTGTTGCCTTTTGTGGCAATGATGTTCATGTCCTGCGACAAGGAAAGATCATATGAATATATAAACGCTTCGTATGTCACCCCCGACGACGGCCTTATACCAGCCGAAGGAGGCGAGATAATAATAAAGGTGGCCTCTACGCATTCCTTCAAGATGTCATCGCCTTCTTCTGCATTCTCATTCTTCAAGGATGGCATGGTGACATATAGCAAGGACGGTGTCATGGTAGTGGAAACAGATCACACAATACACGTAGAGCCAAACGAGACTGGTCAGGAGAGGCAAATGTACATTGTGGCAAGACAGTTGCACAATTCGGAAATGGCATCCACTCTATATTTCCTTCAGCCCGCCAAGGAATCGGCAGAGTAAAAACTATCCTTGTGCAAGGGTAGGAGATATGTTTTGCCTTGCATATGGAGGGAAAATTAGGGAAATATTTGATTTTTGCCTCTAAATGTTTGGTTATTCCCCATAAAAGTCGTACCTTTGCACTCGCAAACAAGGAACAAGGTGCCTTGGATGAGTGGCTTAGTCTACGGTCTGCAAAACCGTCTACGGCGGTTCGAATCCGCCAGGCACCTCCTACTGAAAGATGATGAACAGATTTTGTTCATCATCTTTTTTCTTGCCCTCATCCTTAGCCGGCTGGCACCATGCCTTTTGTGCTTTCCCATTTCCATTAAAAACGTCCTCCCGGACAACACGTCCTTGTCCTCATTGAGAACGGGCTCGTGTTGTCCGGGAGGACAGGGTCGAGTCACCGAGGGTGACAAGGGCGTGTCACCCTCGGTGACAAGGACGTGTTGTCGGGAGGGCGTTTATTCTATCTCCACCACCGTTATGCCTGCACCTCCGAAACGTACGTCTTCATCGCGGGCAGACTTGACCTGGGGCACGCTGCGCAGATACTGGCGTATGAGTTGGCGAAGGATGCCGTTGCCAGTGCCGTGCAGGATGCGGATGCGCGATGCTCCCACCAGTATGGCATCATCCATGTAATGCGTTATGGTGTCCAGCGCTTCATCGCCGCGCATGCCTCGTATGTCTATTTCGGGGTGGAAGTTCAGATGGGTCTCGCGAATCTTGTCCTGAGTGTCGCGGCTCACGTATGTGGCCACCTGGAAGGACTGTTGCTCCTGCTTCTTCTCGGGTTTTGCCGGAACGAGTTTCTTAGCATCCATTACGCTCCTGACCATTCCGAACTGCACAGTTATCTTTTTCCCGTCAATCTTTTCCACTGTACCTATGGCCGTGGTACCTATTATCTTTACAGGCATGCCTACGGCAAAGACACTATCGTTCTTGGGCTTGGCTCCGAGAGCACTCAGCAATGTTCCAAGGGCAGGACGCTGTGCCTCCTGCGCGGCCTTTTCCGCTTTCTCGCGTCTGCGGTTCTCCTGGCGCTTCTTGCGTTCCTGTATCTGGCGCATCTTGCGCTCTATCATCTCGTCGTGTTCGCTGCGTGTGGCCTGGTCCAGTTGTTCGCGGAATTCGTTCAGTTCGCTGCGTATTTCGCGTGTACGTTCCTTGTCGGCCTGGGCCTCGCGAATCTCGCGGATCGTGTTCTCCACCACTGCATTCGAATTCTGGATGATTTCTTCGGCCTGTCGGCGTGCGCCCTGGATGATTTCCTTGCGCTTGTGCTTCAGTTCCTCAATTTCTCGCTCATACCTCTGTATGGTCTGCTCCATCTGTTTCTCCTGCGAGTGTATGGTCTGGCGCTTGCCCTCCCAGTAGCGCTTGTCGCGCACTATGTCCAGAAGATACTTGTCGGCGTTCACGTAGTCCTTGCCCACAAGGTTTGTGGCGTCTGTGATGACCTCCTCTGGTATGCCGATCTTTCTCGCTATCTCTATGGCAAAGGAACTGCCCGGATTGCCTATCTGCAACTGGAAGAGTGCCTGCATCTGGTGTCTGTCGTAGAGCATGGCACCGTTTACCACACCATCGTGTGCATCGGCAAAGTGCTTCAGGTTCTGGTAGTGTGTGGTGATGACGGCAAAGGCGGATTTCTGCGTATACCGCATCAGTATGGCCTCGGCCATGGCTCCGCCTATTGTGGGTTCCGTACCACCGCCGAACTCGTCGATGAGCAGAAGGGTGGAGGAGTCGGCCATCTTCATCATGTTCTTCATGTTGAGCAGGTGGCTGGAGTATGTGGACAGATCGTCCTCTATACTCTGTTCGTCGCCTATGTCTATGGCCAGTTTGTTGAAGATGCCCATCTTGCTGTTCTCGCCCACGGGAACGGGCAGACCGCACTGAAGCATGTACTGTATCAGGCCTACGGTCTTCAGGCATACGCTCTTGCCACCGGCATTAGGGCCTGAGATGATGAGGATGTGCTGTTTCCTGTCTAGTTTAATCTCCAGGGGTACAACCTTCTTGCCCTGTTTCTCCAGAGAGAGTTTCAGCAGGGGATGCTGTGCCAATGTCCAATCTATGATGGGGTAGGGGGCAACGTTGGGACATACACCTCCTATGTGCTTGGCAAAGCTGACGCGTGCTCTCACGAACTCCAGATCGGCCAGGAAGGAGAATGCCCTGAGCAGTTCCTTGGTGTTGGGGCGGATGAGCATGGTAATGTGCTTGAGAATCTGTATTATCTCGCGCTTCTCTTCGGCCTCCAGTTCACGGATGCGGTTGTTAGCCTCCACCACTTCCTGCGGTTCTATGAATACGGTTTTGCCAGTGGCGCTCTCATCGTGCACAATGCCTCTCAAACGCTTTTTCAGAGTGGGGCTTACGGGAATTACCAGTCGTCCCTCGCGGAAAGTCGGCGTAACGTCCTGTGCCACCAGTCCTTCGTCCTTCACTGTCCTCAGTATGCTGTGCAGGGTGCGGTTCACGCTGCCCTCCGAGGCTCTCAGTTCGTGGCGTATGCGTGCCAGTTCGGGACTGGCCTCGTCCTTTATCTTGCCGTACTTGTCCAGAGTCTTGTCTATGGCACCGGCTACGGCTATGAAGGTGAATACCCCCATAGACAACTGGTTCAGTGCAGGGTAGTTGTATTCCTCGGCATTGTCTGCGGTGGCTCTGATAATCTTGAGCCACGAATGGAGCGTGTCCAGCGACTTCTTCAGTCTGCCCAGATCATCTTCATCTATGTGTGTGCCCTCCAGACGGATGCGCTGTATGGACGGCCGGAGATCGTAGAACGCCATCTCCGGCAGTTCTACGGTCTCTTCCAGTATTTTCTTGAGTTCCTGGCTTTCCTGCAGCCTCAGGCGTATTGTCGCGGCCTCGGTCAGCATGTGCAGTTCTGCCACACGCTCTCTGCCAAGTTCGCTTTGGCAGAAGCCTGAGAGCAGGGCCTTTATGTCGTTAAACCCAATTTTGCTTTCGTAGTTCTCGGGGTAAATCATAAGTTCTTTTCAGGGTACATGTCGTTCCACCACGTCGGGTCGTCCTGCAGCCACTTCTGGAACCATGCCATGATGCTGTCGTGCCAACGTATGCGCTTGTGGTGGTCTGCTATATAGTGGTTCTCGCCATCCACCATTATGAAGGCGGTCTCCTTGCCCAGAATCTTCAGGGCGTTGAACATCTGTATTGACTCGCCCATGGGCACGTTGTTGTCCACGGTGCCGTGCATGAACAGAATGGGGGTGTTAATCTTGTGTGCATTGAACAATGGAGCATGCTCGGTGTAGAGTTTGCTGTTGTTCCAGGGGTATGAGTTGGGAGATGCCGCTGCACTGTAGGTATAGCCCCAGTTGCCCTCGCCCCAGTAACTTGCTATGCTTGAAATGCCGGCATGCGACATTGCAGCCGCAAAGATGTCGGTGCGGGTCTGCAGGTACTGTGTCATGAAGCCTCCGTATGAAGCACCCATACAACCTATCTTCTTGGGATTTACAAAGGGGTGTTCCTTTACGAACTGCTTTGTGCCGTTGATGATGTCGTCGGCAGTATAGTCGCCCCATGCATTGGAGTGTCGTGCAGCAAACTCCTGGCCGAAGCCGGTGCAACCGCTGGGTTGCAGAACGTAAACCACATAGCCCATGGCGGCCCATGCCTGATAGTTATATGGGCTTTCCAGCAGACGTCCTACGGGAGTTACGCCACCATAATAGTAGACAAGCATGGGATATTGCTTTGTCTCGTCAAAGTATGGGGGCAGGTAGTAGCAACCTGTGATGCTGTCACCGCGTTCGGTCTTGTAAGTCCATTCGTTGCACGTACCCATGGCAATGCCGGCCAGTCGGGTGGGGTTGAGGTCGGTGAGTGATGTGTGCTTGTTCTTCTTCAGGTCCAGAACCCAACTGTGGTCGGTGGTTTCTCCGCTCAGGCCGGTATATACCATCATGGGCTTTTCCTTGGCCAGACTGATGCTTCCGCTGATGTAGGGCTCGTTCAACTGGAGCATTTGCCACTTGCCGTTTCTCTGTCCCTTCTTTTCTGTCATGTCCATGCGGAACACGCTGACAAGATCCTTGTTCTCGCAAAGGGCATAGAGGTGGTTGTCGAAGGCAGACCACTGGACGATCTTTATGTTGGGTGCGAGATCCTTGGTAATGGCTTCTACCTTCTTGGTGTCCAGATCCATAAGGAACAGTTCATACTCATAGTTGTTGGGAATCATGCCCTCGGGGCAGACGTTTCCAATGCCGCCGAAAGCCTCGGGAGTGCCGGTGAACAGCAGTTTCTTGCCATCTGGTGAGAACTGTGCTCCGCGCACAAAGCCGTCTCTGTGGAAGAGAGTGTCCACCTTGCCCGTCTCCAGATTCATGAGCATACCCATGGTGAAGTAGTAGGGACGTTCGTTGGCAACATCGTCGGACACGCTGATGTAGAGCAGTTTGCCGTCGTTGCTCATGGTGCCTCCTGTGCTGCGCAGACCGGTGGTTATCTGGCGGCGTTCGCCGGTCTTCACGTCAATTATGGAGAAGTAGGAACGGTTTCTCCAACCGGGAAGCCTGTCGTTGGGTTCCAGAATCTGTCGCACCTGGTTGTGCATCTCCTTCTTGCCCTCTGTGCTTTGGCGAACGATTATCTTTGTGTCCTCGGCCACGAAAGAGATTCCCTCCTGGCTGGGGTGTGTATAGAGGTGCTCGGTCTTTCCGCTAATCACGTCCCTATACTCATAAATGCTCTTGTGGTTCTGGTCCACGGTGCGGCTTATGTATTTGCCACCCTTTGCGGCCCACTGCACGAAGTTGTGTGGCTGGTAGCGGTTGCCGGTCTGCAGGTCCACTATGTACTTTGTCCACTCGTTCTTGCCGTCAGCACGTGTGATGTAACTGTTTTCCAGTACGAAGCGACCGTCGGCAGAGATGCTGGTGCTGGACAGGCGCTGTCCGGTCATGTGGTCGTTGAGGGTGTAGTAGCGCTTCTCTCCGGCATTGACCTTCACGCCGGCGAAGTGGGAAGTCCACAGAGTGTCCTTGCCTGCCACAACTTTTATCTCCACGGTGTCGGGCTTGTCCTCCTTCTGCTGCAGTTTCAGCACGCAGTCGTGTCGTCCGGCTATGAGCGCAACTTCGCCACCCTGTTGTTTGCCATCGACAAACAGGGCATTCTTGCTCTTTGCCTTGATGATGAAACTGACCTTCTGGTACTGGTTGTTGTCCACCGTAAATCCAAGTTGGTAGATGCCCTTGCCATTGATGACGAAACCGGTGCTGTCTGTGGATGAAAGTTCGTGTGTACCCTCTGTGGCAGATTTTTTCCAAGCGTTCATATCCATGGGCATGTCCCACTGCAGGTCGTCCTGGTTGTAGGGTCTGTCGTTGGCATCCTTTTCCGTAGTGGTCAGTACGTTGTGCTGTACGAAGGGACCAGCAACCTTCACGTTCTCCACACGGATTGTGTCCTTCTGTGCAAATGCTGATGTGCCGATGGCCAAGAGCATTACCATGTTCATTAGTTTCTTCATTGTATGATATTTTTGTTTGTTTTAGTTGTTGAGGTCTTTAGGGTCTTTAAAGTCTTTAGGGCATCTTCCGTTTTCCGTTTCCCGTTTGTAACTACTCCCCTCCCTTGTGGAGGGGGTGGGGGAGGGTCTTCTTCCCCTTTCCGATTTCCTACTGTCTCGTCACGTCCTTCACACCTTTAACGGTCTTCAGTTTCTTGATAAGTTGTTGCAGACGGCTGGTGTCGTCCACCATTACGGTAAGAGTGCCGAAGAATATACCATCGTTGGAGTCTATGCTGATGCTCCTGAGCAGAATTCTTTCCTCCTTGCTGATTATGCTGGTGATATTGTTGACGATGCCGATGTCGTCATTGCCCACAACTCTCAGTGTGATTGGGTACTGTTGTCCTCCCTTTCCGGCCCATTCCGCCTTTACTATGCGGTAGCCGAAGCGGTCCTTGAGTTGCTTGGCATTGGGGCAGTCCGTGCGGTGTATCTTGATGCCGCCACCGCTGGTGACGAAACCGAACACCTCATCGCCATAGACAGGTTGGCAACACTTTGCCATCTGGAAGTCAATGCCTTTCAGACTGCGGTCTATGACGAGAACGTCCTCCTTGCTCTTTTCCGTGTCTGTGCCGGCAGGTTCGGCCAGCACGAACTCCTTGGCACTGGTGTGCTCCGTGGTGGTTTTGCTCTCAGTGGGGTTCAGTCGGCCGGCATAGTCTTCAAGCACATCGTTGATGTCCAGTTCCTCTGCTGCCAAAGCGGCATAGAAGTCTGTCACCATCTTGTAACCGAAGCCCGTGATGGTGTGCATCAGGGTGGGCTCGTCGAAGTCCAGTTTGCGGTTCTTCATCTTGCGCTCCAGAACCTCCTTGGCCATCAGCGCCTGACGGAACTGCATCTCCTTAAGGCTTTGTCGTATTTTGGCCTTGGCTCTGGTGGATGTGGCAATGTTCAGCCAGTCCTGTTTCGGAGTCTGGTTGCTGCTGGTCATTATCTCCACCTGGTCGCCGCTGTGCAGGACCTGCTTTATGGGAACCTGCCTGCCTGCTATGCGTGCACCGGTGCACCGGTTGCCCAGTCCGGAGTGTATATGGTATGCAAAGTCCAGCACTGTGGAGCCAGCCTGTAGTTTGAACAAGTCACCCTTGGGGGTGAACACGAAGATGCCGTCCTCCTTGGCCTCCTTTACTCCCTTGTATCTCCAGTGGGCCGCCAGACCGTGTTCGGCTATATCGTCCATGCGCTCAGTGCGTATCTGCACCTCCACCCATTTCTCTTCAGGTCCCAGCACGGTGATATGCAAGGATTCGTATCCGTTGTCTTTGGGTACGGAAAGCCAGTCGCGCATCCTCTTGGGATTAGACTGGTACATGTCCGTGATTATGGAGAAGACCTGCCAGCAATCCTGTTTCTCCTTGTTGCGGGGAGAGTCCAGGATGATGCGGATGGCAAACAGATCATACACGCCGTCCACACCGACGTGCTGTTTTTTCATCTTTTGCCAGATGCTGTGTATGCTCTTTGTCCTGCCCTTCATGTGGAACCTAAGGCCAGCTTCCGTCAGTTTCTTTTCTATAGGGCCTATGAAGCGTGCCACATACTGGTCTCTGGACTTCTTGGTTTCGTTCAGTTTCTCCTTTATGTGGTAATAGGCTTCGTGTTCCAGATATTTCAGCGAGAGGTCTTCCAGTTCGGATTTCAACTTGTACAGGCCCAACTGGTGTGCAATCTGTGCCCACAGGACGCCGGCTTCACGGCTCTCCTTTTGTTTCAGTTCTCCGTTCTCCACATCCTTGATGTTGCGCATAAGTGCCACATGGAAGGCGATGAACATCATCACCACCTTCATGTCTGCCACCTCGGACATGATGAGGGCACGCAGGTTTTCGTTCTCCACGCTTGCAGACTTCTCCTTCAGCATCTCAACCTTACGGACGGCGGTGACAAAACTGCTGCCTTCGTCAGAAAGAAGTTGGTAGATGTCTTCCGTTTCTCCGGTTTCTTCCTTCAATATTTCCGACGTCTGCTGGGCTATTTGGACAGGGTCCAGGCCAAAGACTTCACATAAATGCAACATAGGCTTCTCTATTTCGAATACAAAAGTACAAAAAAAGGAGGAAAAGAGACCTATATATTATAAATAATGTGTATATTTGCGAGGAAAACCATTAAATCCAATATTATGTTAACAGAACAAGAACGTCAGCAAATCGCCCAGAAGGGTATCAGTGAAGAACAGCTTCAGGCACAGTTGAAGAGCTTTGAGAAGGGATTCCCTTTCCTGCGTCTTCAGGCAGCAGCAAGTACGACTAACGGCATTATCGCTCCCACAGAAGATGAGCAGGAGGCATATGTGAACACATGGAACAGATACAAGCAGGAAGGGCATCACATCACCAAGTTCGTTCCTGCATCAGGTGCAGCCAGCCGCATGTTCAAGGCCATGTTCGAGTTTGTGGATGCAGACTATGATGTGCCCACCACCGACTTTGAGAAGAAATTCTTCCAGGATATAGAGAAGTTCGCTTTCTATCAGGCTCTGGACGATGCATGCAATGTTATTGAAGGCAAGGGCATCAAGGCACTGATGGAAGAAGGCAACTACAAGGCAGTTGCGGCCGCTATGCTGGATGCCGACGGCCTCAACTACGGTCAGTTGCCAAAGGGCCTGCTTCAGTTCCACTCCTATGATGACTGCGCACGTACTCCCCTTGAGGAGCACCTCGTGGAAGCTGCCCTCTATGCCAGCAGCCAGGGCGAAGCAGATGTGCACTTTACCGTAAGTACAGAGCATCGCGAACTCTTCGAAGCCTTGGTTCAGGAGAAGGTAGCAGACTATGAAAAGCAGTATGGTGTTCACTTCAATGTAAGTTTCAGCGAGCAGAAGCCCAGCACCGACACCGTTGCCGCCAACATGGACAACACCCCTTTCCGCAACGATGATGGCACCTTGCTGTTCCGTCCAGGCGGTCATGGCGCTCTTATCCAGAACCTCAACGATCTGGAGAGCGATGTAGTATTCGTTAAGAACATTGACAATGTCGTTCCCGATCGTCTCAAGGAAGACACTACCCAGTGGAAGCAGGTTCTGGCAGGTATCCTTATAGATGCACAGATTCAGACCTTTGCATACCTGCGTCTTCTGGATAGCGGCGATTATAACCACGACGACATAGAGAACATGATCCGCTTCCTGCGTCACACCCTGTGCACCGATCGTGCCGACATCAAGGAGATGGAGGATGCCGAGCTCGTTTGCTATCTGCGCGAGAAACTCAACCGCCCCATCCGCGTATGTGGTGTGGTGAAGAACGTGGGCGAGCCTGGTGGTGGTCCGTTCCTGGCATACAACCCCGACGGTAGCGTATCCCTGCAGATTCTGGAAAGCAGCCAGATAGACACCAACAATCCCGAGTACATGCGCATGTTCACCGAGGGAACACACTTCAATCCCGTGGACCTCGTTTGCGGCATCCGCGACTACAAGGGCAACAAGTTCGACCTGCCTAAGTATGTTGATCCCGCTACAGGTTTCATCTCATTCAAGAGTAAGTCCGGCCGCGAACTCAAGGCACTTGAACTTCCCGGTCTCTGGAACGGTGCCATGAGCAACTGGAACACACTGATGGTGGAGGTTCCTCTCTCTACCTTCAACCCCGTAAAGACCGTTAACGATCTGTTGCGCGAGCAGCATCAGTAATAGAGCGATATTGATTAGTCAACAGAACTCCGTGCCACTTGTGATATCCCTCTTTGCACGGCTCTTCTGATGCCTAATCACCCAGGGAGGGGTTTTTCTGGCATCCGCTGATTGGCGGATGCCTTTTTTGAGTTCTTATCTGCATGCCAAGACCATAATCATCAGGTTTCTGAAACAATGTCCAATATTCTTTGGATTGAAGTCAGTGGATGTACAAAAACATTACAAAGTATCTCTTGAGAATCGCGTATTTGCAATCGTTTTGTCATTTGTATGTAAATATACTTTCCTTAGGAAATGCTTTCGTTAGTCAATATATCTGTTTCTATGTGGCAAAGCATTGACTTGCCCAAGTCAATGTGTTTGTTTTGTAAAGTAAATACTACTTCTCTGGACGGATTATACAACTGTTTGCTTTATGTTTTTGAAGGAAAAGGCATGAAATAGTACCTGTTTCAGTGCATTTATTGCATAAAACTGAAATCAAGAAGCATATCTTTTGCCATAACTGCATTACTGGCGGTGCTTAATCTCTCTACTTTAGCCCCAAAAGACAACTGTAAATTACATAAAATATCCTGACATTTTAGGTCTTGGTGGCTATTGTGTGACGATCTTGCCAACAAAGCCGTTTTTGACATAAAGGAATGCAACTCCCAGTTCTGATGCGGCACCGGTTTGTGCGGAGAGAAAGGTTGGCATCCACCTTGGTATACGGGTGCCATATTTATGATTTCTGTTTTTTTGTTTGTTACTTGGCGTTATTTGATGTTTGTGTTTATGTTGTGTTGTCTTCCTTATATTTTTTAACATATATTTCCTCATATTGAAAATATTCACTAACTTTGCAAAGAAAATGTGACCTCTAAAGATTGTAACGTCTGTATCTGCTTGTTTGCTTGATATTTAGGACGTGTGTCGGACAAGAGGTCCTGTACTATTATGTCCGCTCCTTTATGACGAGTTGGGTAGTGTATATAACACGAATATTCGCTAATTCAAGATGAAAAAGTTTATACTCCTTTTAATTGTAGCATTTGTAGGGCTTGTGGATATGCAGGCGCAAATGTATAATATATACGTTAGAAATGCGGAAGGTAAGCCCTTGAAGGGAGTCATGGTATATACTTTCCCCATAAAGAATAAGGGTCTGGAAGCATATCGGGAAGCCGTTAGCAATTATGGAAGGTTTGATTTGGTCCGTAACGGTGTTGTTGCAAGAGGAGAGACTCAGACGGATGGATTGTGTGTTATTGAAGGCCGCAAGTCTGGAGCAATAATACTTGATGGCTATGGCGTATCCGGCGATATATATGGTATATCTTTATATTACGTTGAAGATTATGTAAAAGGCTCTCTTGATAATACGATAGAATTAGTGTTAAAGTCAGAAGGCTCAAGTGAGGTCGGAATGGGAGGCCAGATTACGAGAAAAGAGTCTTCGGTTAAAGCCGGTGTCTTTAATGAGGGAAAGGCAACAAATATAAAGGAGAAGAGCATTAGGGTAAAACCGATATTGGAAGGAGAGGGATCAGGCCTTGCCATCAGAAAAAACAAGTATACGGTAGAGATTAATAGACCTATACGTATATCAGGAGATTATGCACGAAATGATTCCAGATTCGTTGCGTTTCCTTGGGTAGTACTTGAGAAACATAAGGATTCCGTGTTGTATACAATGCAACCTGTTGTAGTTGATGGTATTGAGTACCAAAAAGGTATGGAAAGAAGGATGAGCTTTGATGTTTCTCGTGACATGCTGGATAAATATCATTATGACAATAGTCTCTTCTTGTCGGATCATAACAGCGAGGAGATACTTTATTCCCATTCCATATCCGTAGAGAAGGGTGAGAAATGGCATGTTCCTGGGGTAGTTTGGTTTGAGGATTTTAATTGTGTTTATTATCAGGATTCAATCCTTTTTCATGATGGAAGGGAAATAGAGCCTATGCGTTTCCTTGAGTGGGAATCGGCACGCCAGCTCGTTGAAATAGACAAAACAAAATTCTATAAGCAAGGAACATATGAGGCTATACCGGATAGGTCAAGTTACAATTTGAGGTTTGAACAGGGTGACATTCACTTAAATTTGAGAGATAGCCTGACATTACTTCAACGCGATAGGATGTTGACTTGGCTTGGAAATTACTACAACAACAAGGAGGGACAGATTGACACTATTATCGTAAGAGGATACTCTTCTCCTGAGGGATTTGAAAATAGAAACAGACAACTTGCCCGTAGCCGTGCAAAAACTATAATATCCTTATTATCAGGACACTTCCCAGATGTCCCTATAAAGTCAGAATTTAATGAGTATGACAATATCGTTCCCTGGGAAATAGTTGCTGATAGTATGAGCCTAATGGATGATTCCTTGGCTCAGAGTTATGCAATAGAAGTAAGAAAAATTATTGCAAGCAACAATAGCCTTGATGCTCAGTATCGTGTTATACATGCTAATCGTGCTATGTATAACTATATTGAGCAAAACGTGTTGGATAGGATAAGAGTTGTGGAAATACAGGCAAATGTTGTAATGCAGCGTATTCTCTCAAAGGAGGAAATAATAGAAAAGTATACGAACGAACCGGAGTTCAGGACAAGAATGGTACCGTATCAATATTATACAATGATATCATACCTTGCCGACGAGGAACAATGGGAAGAACTTTATAAGGTAGCTAAAGACGCTTATTATAAATATGATAAGGAACGAGAGCTTGTTCGTATTAGTGCCGTTAAAAGCAAGGATGAAGTAACCCAGAAAGACACTATCGTAGGTACATATATCAAAACAATGGTTCCATATCCTTTGGCAGGATATTATTATGCAGTGGCTTCAATGAAGAAAGGGATAATCGACAAGAATATCCTAAAACCCTATCTTGATGATGGCCCTGTTGCCAAACGTGATGTAATGAATAGTCTGCCTTTTGTAGTCGCGCAGGTATTGATGTATTGTCAGGATGAGGACTTCGAGGGGGCTAATGATTTGATAAAGAAATATCACCTTTTAGAATATCCGGAATTAAATGGTCTTGTAATGTTTGTTAAGTGTTTGAATTACGAACTTACAGATAAGTCTGTTTTGGATTACGTGATGTCAACTTCAGCAATGAATAAGGCTGTCGTATATATCGCAATGGGAAAATACAGGGAAGCACTGGAAATACTTTATGGGAAAGATGTTCCATATCCGGACGATAGAGTTGAGTACATGAAGGCTATAGCTCATTTCCGTTCGCAAAATTCTAATGTTACGAATTTGGAGGTTGATGGATACTCTGGTTCAAGGGTTTATGCTCAGGGCGAGTACGGGATTACCACAACAGCGTGGGCAGCGCCAATGCTGAATGCATTCTCTCTGAATGAAGATAATGTTAGGTATTTGGAGTCTGACGGATATTTTAATGATGCATATCGGCAGATGTTGTTTTATTTTTGGGAACGTAAAAAGTCAGGTATCCCAATGGAGCAGATAGTCAGAGAGTATGATGCCTTAATTAAACAGATGAGAGAAATACGCAAAAAGGCATGGAGCAATTAAAAAGGGTAGACTTATGAAGCATTCACATAATTATCTTAGCTTATTCATGACGTTTTGTGTCGTCGTGTTTATAAGTAATGTAGCATATGCTCAAAGACCAACGCGTTCTGCGATAAACTTGGGACTTAGCGTTAAGTGGGCAAATATGAACATCGGTGCCGATACTCCAGAGGAATATGGTAATTATTATGCATGGGGTGAAACAGACACCAAAAGGTATTATGGTATATATTCAACATATAGGCATTATGATGAAAAAGTATACCATAAATATACTTATAAGGAACTAATAGGGACAGCACCAGACTATTTGTTTATTCTTCTTCCTGAGGATGATGCCGCTTCAAAGGCTTGGGGAGACAGATGGCGCATGCCAACGGCAGATGAGATGAAGGAACTTGTAGAAAAGTGTCAATGGCGATATGTAATACATAATGGGACAAGGGGGTATTGGGTGAAGAACAAATACCATGAATCAGACTCCATATTCATGCCATTGGTAGGCTACAGAGATTATGGTACATACAGATTCCGTCCAGGAACAGAGGGACGTTATTGGACTTCTTCATTGCTTGACTCGGATGCTGTTTCTAATGTAGAGTCAATTGAACCTAACAAGATGGATTCTTCAGTGTGTTTGAAAATATCTGTCAGCCATATACCGAGTATTGACTATATACCTCGACCGGTCGGATGTGCAATTCGCCCGGTGTTAAACGAAAAGCCATTTAGTAAATGAGAAAGATAGAACTTATACTTATATTGTTGTTCTTAGGAACATTGGCATTATATTCCCAATTACCAGTAAAAGGTGATTGGACAACCCGTTTAGGCAATGATCCGCATCAGGCAAAGGATGCAAGAACACTTTATCATAAGATATTTCAATCATCAAACTCGCCGGTGATAAGAGGAAATGAGGAGAAAAGTGTCGGATTGGATTTCTATGAGAGTTTCAAGAGATTAGATGACATTGCTCCTTATTGTACCTACTATTTCTATAATGGATATTTATTTGAAGAAAAGGAGAATGCAGAGTTAGGTCGTGTAGAGAAGAGTGCGTTTCAACGTCTATTGGACAATACTCAAGACCCTGCGATTAAAATGATTATCGTAGATGACATTTTAAGCGTAGGAAAACGTTTTGTTACAGATTTGGATAGTATAAATGTTGTTCGCAATAATCGAGATACTACGGCAAAGGCATCTGATGATACATTAAGTGTACCTGTAGCCATGATCAAGTATGCTCACTTATATTATAAGTATGCAGGTAATCCAGATTATTATCCGTCAATTTTATATGACAAGGCTAAAGCTCGTGAAAACTTCAGAATGGCCTTTGCCTTGTTGCGTGAACAAAATATCGAGTTTGCCAAGGAATTGGAAGCATACTATGTATATGAGTATTATTTGACATGCGAGGAACTGTACAACTCTGATAAGGAACAGTATTATGAACAATTTCTTGAAGACTATCTGGACATTATTCAAACATGTGACGAACTGTTATTGCCTTATTACAACATTCCGGATAGCATAAAGAACAATATACATAACAAAGAATATTCTGTTTATCGTAGTTACAATAACTTTGCTAATAATATTCAGGTCAATCAGATTACAGGAGAGAGGATATTGCCTATAAAATATCGTTTCAGTCAGTCTGGTGCCGCGAATTCAGAGAGATTGGAATCATTTTACGCTGATAGGTTGGAATCACATCTAAATGACACGTCCTTTTTGGAACGTGCCGTGCATTTGATGACCGAAAACGGGATGGTTGATAATGAAACTTATTATCGTTATTGTATGGCTTCATATAAATTACGTCCCACGTACGAGAATTGCATCGGTATGGGAAAATACGTAGGAACCGAGGATGTTAGCAGAATGCGTGAGTATTATCTTGAGGCATTAGAAGATGCAGACACACCCGAGAAGAAGGTTATAGTATATTATATGATAGGCTTATCTACATACTCATCTCCTCTGCAATATATAAATAATGTAAAGCGCGATGCAACAACGCTGAGACTTAAAGTAAAGGATGGTTATTCTGAATGGGAAAAGGAAATGGAAATAGGGAATGCCAATCTTGCAAATGTTATAGAGCATGCGGATGAGATTAAAGATAGTAGAATTCTTGAAATCAGAGACTATCCTGCCAGAGCACATTATATGATAGGCACTAATTTGAGATGGAAGGGATATGTTGATTATAATCCTCAAATATTCGAAGAGGCAAAAGAACATATATTGAAGGCTAATAGTTTGGACATTAAAGCAAAGGCCATTACTAATAGTATTGGTGTTAATATACCAAGTGTATTGTCGTTCATCCAAAAATATTCAGAGGAGTCAAGTGCCAGCAGGAAAAAGCTGAAGAAGAGCGGGCCTGCCCAAAGCGAATTCCAAGATTACCTTAGAAGGAAAAAGCTTGAGGAGGCATTCTGGAAAATGAAATAATAGTCTTTGTAAGGCATAATTCAATTAAATAATATGCATCATATATACAGTATATTACGCAACGCCGCTGTATTAGTTTGTATACATCTGTTTTTTTCAGAAAGCATGTATGCCCAGAACGAACAGTTGTTGTCTTCCACAAGGGGTATGTTGGATACAATTCCTGTGGAAGCAAGAAACGTGTTCTATAAATATGCACATTTACAGGATACCGCGCGTCTTCAAACAATAAAGAAATATTCTCAGGACAGCTTTTATAAAAGATTTAGCTTTCATACCAATATTGTCGATTGGGTCACTTTGCTTCCCAACTTAGGTATTGAGTATGACTTAAAAAGTTCTCCGCGTAACAACTACAGTTTGTCTGTATTTGGAAAGTATAACGGCAATAGCAAGAACGGAAAGTTCGTATATAATGTAAAGTCTCTCCGATTGGAATTTCGTAAATATTGGCGTACCGGCAAATATGGAAGTTTAAATAGACACTATGACGACTTTGAGAAGATTCATACCGATATGTCCAGTATCTATTACAATGCTGATAGTTTGGCGGCGTACTCTTACTATGTGGATTCTCTTGGTAGCAAGGCCAAGGCTTTAGGAATTGACCTTGAGTCAATACGAGCATCCAGTGATATGACACCTGAACAACTGGATTCTTTGGACTTTGCGGAAGATTCGTTGGGTATAAAAACTCATCGTTTTCGCAATTGGTTCTATAATAAGTATCATCAGTTCCGAAGAAATGTGACATCTGGACGAACTCTTGAGAATCCCCGGAATTGGAGAGCTTATTATTTGGGACTATGGAGCGCTGTTGATGATTGGGATATATCGTTGACAGGAAAGGGGAAAGCCGGCTATGGCTTTGGCTTGGGTGTAGTGGCTGGTTATACTTTGCCTTTGTTGCCTCAGAAGTATCCAAAGGAAGGAAGTCTGGATCTGGATTTAGGGCTTGCCGTAGGTTGGAAGGCAGTAAAATATGATGCATATGTTTATGATGGAATTAGCCATAATTATATCAATGATATTTCCAATTCACAAGATTCATGGAAAATTGTTCCGTATCCGGTGATACAAGATGTTCATGTCAGTCTGGTGTGGCGTTTTAGAGGAATCAAAAACAAGGTTCATAAATCGCTGATAGATGATTATCTCAATCAAGTCCTGGCATATCAAAGAAACATGAATGAACACATGAAAAAGTATAATGATGTTGTTCATCGTAGGGAGGAGTTGGATATGTTGATTAAGAATCGAATTATAGAGCAAGTTGACAGTACCCGTTTCTGGAATGAATTCCATAAGCGCAGAATACTTAATGCGATGAAAATAAAGCCCGACACTGTATTTGGTGAGCAGGATATGAAATTATATTATAATCTTGTGAAGGGTATAAAGGAGAAAGAATTAGAAAAGTTGCTAAAACAAAGGGAAGACAGCATAAGTAAGTTGCAAAAGATAGAGGCTAAACGCTTGCGTAAATCTTTGAAGGAAGCTCAGAAATAAGTGGATTGTTCCACTCTTCAAGCGTACGATATTCCTATAAAAAACAACATGTCTCAGCATCTTTGCGAGTAAGATAAATTGTGATGTATATGCGTATTATTCTATATCTATTTGTCATTCTGCTTGTTCACTCATGTCAGGAATCTTTCAATGATAGATTTCTGGAACATGATAGCCAAAATCCAAGTAAAGACAGCGTTGTGGATATTGTGTCACAACAAATAGAGATAAGACCGCTTGTCTTTGACCCTTATTATTCTAATGCGCATCATGGTGATATGCATTATTCTGTGACGTCTTCTGCCTCAAACAAGAATAAGTCAGTATTTCATACATTTGCACTGAAGACACATAGCAAGAGGGTAGGAGGCAAGGCCGATTATATCTCTGCAAGTTATGGAGATCCGGACTATTGTTTGTTATGGAACCAGAAACTATCTTTTCTTCATTCGCAAACTCGAGGTGCTTTTATTGATGATAATGGTGCATTGATGAAGCTTTGTTATAAATCCGACGGGCTTCCATATAGATACAAATTTTTCATGCTCGGTACCCAAGGTGCCCCTATTCAATTTAGAGCACAGGATGATAACAAAATATATGCCAACATTGAAATAGATGGCACAAATGATATCGCACATAGTTTTGCATATCATACAGATGCTCAATTTGTAGAAGCAATCAGTTCGATGAATCCTGATGTCGCAAAAGTATTCACAGATACCGGTCAGGATTGTATGTATAACCATTTTTCCGGATTTTATGGAGTCCATCCTGTATTTAACATTAACCATCTATTAAGTAGATTCCAGATAGAGATTAAAGGTCCAAGGCAGGATTTTGACAACTCCTATGATTTCTTGAAGGTGTTTATTAAAGACATTTCCATTGATGTCGTAAAAAATGTTGATGTATTAGTGGCTGATGATTCATGGGAGGCAGATAGTTATTGTAAAGCGTTTGATAAGGGGCAACTACTTTTCCCGGCATCAGAACCTACGTCAATATCTATTCCTATAAAAAACAGCGTCATGGGTAATACCTCCTTTACTCAGACGTTATTCCCGCATATAGATTTTGATGCATTACAGGCAGAGGCGCACTCTTTAAGTAATGATGTTGGGGAAACTGTAATACCAGAGGAGTCATATTGGCTAGGTCGTAGTGCCGTGGATACGATTTCCCCGTTGTTATATATCCCTGTGTTTCCTGCAGATGAGGCTAATTTGGTCATGACTATAAAATACCGGTATCTGCATACGCGTACTTCTCCAGAGACAGGCTCTGTTCATGTGGGTTTATATGAAGAGAATTTGTATAACGATTATATCTGGCAAGATTTAGAAGAGAAACTTACTATACCCCTTCCGCAAGCTACATTAGATGCTAATAGGGATAGTGTACATACGATAGATATAACTATATACGGCAAGTCGGTTATAGAGGCCGTTGTAAGATAATTTAATATAAACATAGAAATGAATATAGTCAAGACTGCTACACGACATAATATGAGAAGGTTATTTCTTATTGCTGTTTTAATTATGCCTTGTTCTTTGCTTAAGGCACAGATGCTTGCATTGAAGACAAACGCACTGATGGATGCGGCATTGGTCCCGAATATTGGCCTTGAACTTGCAACTGGTAATAAAACTTCGTTGGCAGCAAATGGCTTTGCCAGTTGGAACATTTACGGGATGAAGGCAAAAACTTATGGTTTTGCGCCGGAGTTCCGTTACTGGCTTTCAGGTAACACCTTCTCAAAACTCTTTGTCGGAATAGGAGCAACAATGGCTCATTATGATATTGCGGCAAGAAAAACAGAATACTTTGGTTCTGCTTATGGAGGCGGAATCAATGTTGGATATAACTACTGGCTGTCAAAGCATTTCTCTGTTGAATTTCATGGTGGTGTAGGTGTCTATTATTATCATCATGCCAGTTTTCCTGTAACTGAGGTAATAAACGATATTCCCAAATACAATGATTCTGGGTGGACATTGCTTCCTTATCAGTTAGGAGTAAGTTTTGTGTATGTTATAAAGTAGGCCCAATGCCTGTAATAGGATATTAAGATAATATTTGCGTATTGTATGAAAATAAGTCTTAGATATATTGTTGCTTTTTTGATGCTTGTCCCGTTGTCTGTTTCGGCGCGGCAAGATGTGAGCCTATTTGTGAATGGTCAAGTGTTGCCTGAAGAAAAACAGTATTCAGACAATCATTCACATTCTATCGAAGATGACGAAGAAAGGAAGAACACTCCATCTATAGGATTTGATCCGAGCAGTGTGCGCCTACAGAAGCGCTATCGTCCTTTAGAGAATGACAGCCTGTTTCCAAAACTATGGTGGCGCCGCTTTTATTTTGGTATAGGTGGAGGAATACAAGGGTTGACAGACAATATCGGTATGGTAAGCAATGCTTCGGCTAATGCTTATTTGGGCTATCATCTGACACCGATACACAGTCTCCGTCTGAGTGGTTCTTATATAAAATATAATTTTAATGGCAACAACAAATCGGCAAAGTCATTAGGTATCGGCATAGACTATTTGGTCAACCTTTCAAATTTCGCATGGGGATACGATCCTTCCCGCGTCTTTGAGGTAAGTACTGTTGTCGGCATAGGTGCCAGATACAGCAGAGCCGCTTTGCCAAGTAAGATCAATCCTTATGCCCATATCGGACTTAATGCAGATGTCTATATAAGCAAGTACGCATCCTTGTTTTTCGAGCCATATATCGGAGCGCAAAGGCAAATGAGTACTGTTCTCAATAACCCAAGCCGAGAAAAGTGGAATTTGATGTATGGCTTTTCTACGGGACTGCAAGTCTCATTGGAGAACAGGACAGACTATTTTTCTGAGGCTGACAGTATTTACAAGAAGATATTTCTTGATACAAGTATAGGAGTCGTGTCCTCCGGACGCAGTGGGGGAATCCTTAACCGTTTAGGTGTTGGATATCAGGCTGCATTGGGCCTATGGATTAATCCTATGATAGGTTTGCGTGTGGGTGCTCACGGCGAGTCTTTTTATTGGACCTCCAGAATAAGGAATAAAAACAATGTTCCTGTCAGGTACTCACACAACCAGGTCCTTGTAGGAGGACGTGCTGAATTGATGTTGGACCCTCTCAATTTTTCAAAGAAATGGAGAGAAGCACCTGAAGGCCACGATTTTGACTTGAATTTACTTCTCGGTGGCGAATTGGGTTGGGAATTGAAGAACGGACTTTACGGAGAGTCAATAAGAAGAAGTCATGCTTATTATTATGGTATAACTTCAGCCTTACAGGCCTTGTATCGTATTGATAAAGGAACATATATATACATAGAGCCTCGCTATCAGGCTATTTATTATAATGACAAGAAGTCGGAGGGGTGGTCTCCATCGGATCATATCGCATCCATTAATGTAGGCTCACGTGTATACTTGACTAAACCATTCAGTTTCAAGCGTCCACAAGGTGCATATATCCCCCATTGGTGGGTTGCCATTGATGCCGGTGCTCTAAAATACTATAATGCACCAAGGGTTACTAAGGGTGGGATTGGGTTAAATCCCACTATAGGCTTTGCTGCTGGTTATGATTTGTCCCCCTGGGCTTCTTTCCGTGCTCAGTTAGCATACCAGAGGCTTTACAATGTGCATACGGCACGTTATTCCGGTTACGCAGGTTCGCAGAAGCGTTATGGAGAGGGTCTTTGGGAATCTTCTTATGACGCAATGGATTTGCGCCTGTCCTATATGTTGAACCTGAACAATCTTCTGCAGGGATACGATGGAGAGCGTCGTTTCAACTTGTGGTGGACAGTCGGACCTTCTCTGAGTTATATCTTTAATCAGAGCGACACATGGGTTGAGGGACAGAAGAACGTGTTGCCTGACTTGAAGCATATCGAACTGTCCAACTCACGTGAAGGCAAGATATCGCCGGGTATCAATACGTCGATTATGGCAGCACTTCGTGTCGCTCCCCAATACGATGTTACTGTTGAGGCGATGGGACAGTATAATTTTATCCAGGGTACAAACCCGGGAAACAACCCTCGTCTGAACAATGTCAAATACGGGCTTACCGTAGGTTCAAGATACCATATTTATCAGAGAAGTGACCGTCAGCGTCTGTGGCCTCGTTTCAACAGATATTTCTTTGATTCATCGTTTGCATGGTCAACAAGTTCCTTGTCCAATGCATTCAAACTTAGCGGTACACAGTACAGCGCTTCTTTGGGTATGTGGTTTACTCCTTACATAGGAGCACGTTTGGGTGTCAATGCCCAAACCATGTATCATTCCTCTAATGTCAGCAAGCAGAATGGGGTAGATATCCGCAAATCCAAGAGCATCGCTACCGGTTCTGCACGTGCCGAATTGGTTGTAAGTCCCCTCAACCTCTTCCCCAAGTGGAGAGATAAGGAGGGTGGACATGACTTCGATGTAAATCTTCTTGGCGGTTTGGATTTAGGCGGAATTGCAAGGACTCCATCAGAAAGAGATCCGGAACGTCTGCAGTTCTATTATGGACTTACCGGTGCAATGCAGCTATTGTACCGTATAAATAATCCCGGCACTTATATCTTTGTCGAGCCCCGTTTCCTGTCAGCATACTACAAGCGTCCTTATTATAATACCGGTGTTTATGAAACGGTATCTGACAAGATGTTCTCTTTGGGTGTGGGTACCAGGGTTTATATGGACAATCCGTCATTCGTTCCCGTAGGCTCAGAGGAGATGAACCCTCGCTGGTGGGCAGGTTTGTCTTTTGGAGGAGTAAAGTTGCAACGCTCCGAGACATGGCGTCCCACCTCCGGCCTTGGTTTGAATCCGGCCCTTGCGATGTCCGTAGGTTACGACTGGAAACCGTTGGTGTCTTTCCGCGCCCAACTGGCATATGAACGTATAGGCAATTATGCAAGCTCTTCATACACCGGCATTAACGAAAACGGCAAGACGGTATATGGATACGGACTTTGGAACAGCAAGTACAATGTTATGGATTTGCGTCTGGCCTATATGCTTAATGTAAACAATTTCCTTCAGGGCTATAATCCTAACCGCAGGTTCAATCTGTGGCTTATAGGAGGTCCTGCCTTGACTTGGATTGTCTCCGAGAACAACACCTTCGTAGAGGGACAGAACGCTACCTACAAGCCGTTGAGAGAGCTTGAATTGTCAACCTCGCGTTCTGGCAGGGTTTCTCCTGCAGTTTCTATGTCGATGATGGCGTCCATGGCTGTGGCCAAGGATGTTGATGTCACGGCAGAGGTAATGGGACAATACAATTTTGTCCATGCGACCAATCCTGGTTCCAATCCGATTATGAACAATCTCAAGTATGGCTTTACTGTCGGTGGCAGATACTATATCAAACCGTTCAAGTTGAACATACTTGATGAATTCAAATCCCAGCCATGGCACAGTGGATGGCAATTGGAAGGCTCCTACGGCTGGGCATTGCCTATGGACACGAAGAACGCTTTCCGCTCGAGTGGCAGTGCCATGTACGCATCCCTTGGATATTGGTTCAATAGCCTGCTGGGTGCAAGATTGGGCATAGGCGGTAATCAGACATATTGGACAGAGAACTCCGTCAGTGCCGTCAAGGAACCTGTCAGCGGTGTTACTGTCCATGCCCCGTACACAGTCTATAAGAGCCAGACGGCAGTCGGAGGCCGTATGGAACTTATGCTCAACCCTCTGAACTTGTTGAAGTCAAGACGCGAGGCCGAGGCGGCGCCACGATGGGACATGAACATGTCGTTGGGTATGAATTTTGGCGGCATACTGAAGGTTCAGGGCATGTCTCGCGGTTATGTCGGCTTTACTGGGGCCGTTTCCGCATTGTACAGGCTCTCCAATACCGTGCAGCTATATGTGGAACCCAGATACGATTCGTATAGCTACAATGTGTACAACAAGGAAATCATGAGCAATGAGTCCTTCTCCGACCGCATGTTCACGGTCAGTGTTGGTGCCAGAATATCACGCCCCGTTCAGCAGACGGAGGACACCGAAGACAAGGAACTCTTGGCCGGAGCACATCGTGGCTGGTGGACAGCAGTGTCGTTAGGCGGTAGCAAAATGATGCAGACTCTGCGTGTAAGCAGCGGAGGAACTACGCTAAATCCCTCTTTCGTCCTGTCTGCCGGCTATGACTTCACACGCTTGCATGGAATGAGTCTTCAGCTCTCCACCGATATCCATTCCCGTCAGCGTCCCGGACAGCCCTATAGTGTACGTTCATATGGTCTGGAGCGTAATTACACCGGTATGGTGGATAGCAGATACAGCATGATGGATGTTCGTCTGATGTATATGTTGAACATGACTAACTTGTGGACAGGGCAAGACAGACGTAATGCACTGGATGTATATCTGCAGTTCGGCCCATCGGTTTCAACTATCCTGTCGGAAAGCAATCGTTTGGCCGACGGTGAGCTGGCCGGAGGTTCTGACTTCAAATACAGAGGCAAACGTTATGCCGGTGAAACTTCCATGGGACTTGTCATGGGTATATTGGCATCGCTGCCTCTCAACCAGAATTGGGCTTTGACAGCAGAGGCTTCCGGCCAAGGTTACTTTAACCGTTCGTTTATGCCGGAACAGCATAACCACTTTATGAACAACCTGAAGATAAACTTCTCGGTGGGTACAAGGTATTCGTTCTGATGCCCTGACGGCTCGGCAGTAGTGTTGGGACGAGAGTGGCTGACACTTTTGCCAACCAGTCATTATAAGCCGGAGATTTCTTTCCGATGTTGATAAAGGCACTTTTGGGGCCTCCTAAACAACAATCGCGTATCCTTACGAGGACACGCGATTGTTGTATAGGATGACGCGTCCTTGTTGTCGGGGAGGACTTTTTGGGCGTCAATGACGGCTGCTCTCTGTCTTCTGGAGCTATGACTGCTCTGTGCTATTCTGTTTTGTCCGGTGAATCGTCCCAAAGCATGCTGTCGCCGGCATTTGACGTTTCTGCATCTTTACCCGGTACATATCGTTCAGATGTTGTGTTTCCTGTCCGATATAACAAACAGATTTGCCAGCAGGGTTCCGGAGATGGAGTGGTATGCGCAACTGATGGCACAGGGAACAACACAAAGGATGGCCTCTGGATTGGTTGAAAGGATTTCGGGGTTTGCGAAGTAGGAGGCGGCCAGCACCGTTGCCATACCGGCATTCTGCATGCCAACTTCTATGGACAGTGTACGTTTCTTGGCCTTGTTGAAATGAAACAGCTTTCCTACCAGATAGCCTGTGGCATATCCTGAAGTGTTGTGGCAGAACACTACACAGAGCATAAGCAGGAAGAGGGAGAAGCCGTTGCCGGCCAGTTGTGGCGTTACCTGTGCCACCACTCCGCCTACGATGAGTGCAAGACACGTTACGCTGACACCCGGCATGACCGACTGGATGTCCTTGAAGATGCGCTTTTTGCCCAGCACGGTATTGGCAGTGAAACCTATGGCAACGGGTATTAGTGTAATAAGAAGTATGCCCTGGAACATGCCTGCGGCATCCACTTCTATCCTGCTGCCTGCCAGCCACCAGACGAGCAGGGGTGTCATGAGCGGAGCCAGTAGGGTAGAGGCGGTAGTCATGCCTACGGAGTATGCCACATCGCCACGACACAGGTATGACATTATATTGCTTGAAACGCCCCCCGGACAGCATCCCACCAGGATTATGCCTATGGAAAGATAGGGATTGAGCTGGAATGCTTGTGTCAGCGTCCAGGCTATCAGTGGCATGAGGGTATATTGTGCACAGGCTCCGATGAAGATGTCCAGCGGACGTCTGAACAGTTCCCTGAAATCCTCGGTGGTCAGTGTTAGGCCCATTGTCAGCATGATTATGCCAAGGATGATGCTGGAAACGTCTCCCTTCACCCAAGCGAATGTTTCAGGAATGAGGAAGGCCACAATGGCGGCTACTATAACATAGAGCGAGGAATGCGAGGCGAGGAAGCCGCTTGCCCGCAACAGCAGTGTTGTCATGTCTTGCATGTTCCTTTGCATGAAAAAGAAGAATCCCACCATATAGCCGTATCCATGGGATAGCGGTTATGGTGGGATTGGTGTGTCTGTAATATACTTATTATTATATAAGGTATTGGTCGCTGATGCTCTCGTTGTCCTGTACGCTGCGTATGGTGTTGGCAATGAGTTCCGCAACAGACAGCTGCTTCACCTTGGCACTTGAACCATGGTAGGGGATGGAGTCTGTGAAAATCATCTCCTCCAGGGCACATGCATCCACACGCTCGTTGGCGGGACCGCTCATGATGCAGTGGCTGGCCAATGCACGGACACTGCGGGCACCCTTCTCCTTCAGCAGGTCGGCGGCCTTGGTGATTGTGCCGGCTGTATCAACCATATCATCAATGAGAACAACATCTGCACCTTCCACGTCGCCAATGACATCCATGTGAGCCACCTCGTTGGCCTTCTTGCGGGTCTTGTTGCACATTACCATGGGGCAGTTGAAGTATTTTGCATAGGAAGAGGCTCGCTTGCTGCCACCCACGTCGGGACTGGCTATTACGAGGTTTTCCAGTTGCAGGGACTTGATGTATGGGAGCAATACGCTGCTGGCATATAGGTGGTCAACGGGTACGTTGAAGAATCCCTGTTCCTGGTCGGCGTGCAGGTCCATGGTTATCATGCGGTCTATGCCGGCAACAGTAAACATGTCAGCAACCAGTTTTGCGGCAATGCTCACGCGTGGCTTGCTCTTGCGGTCCTGACGTGCCCAGCCAAAGTAGGGGACTACTGCATTTACCGTGCGTGCAGATGCTCGCTTTGCTGCATCTATCATCAGCAGAAGTTCCATGAGGTTGTCTGCTGTGGGGAAGGTGCTTTGAACCAGGTAGACGTCCTTGCCGCGTATGCTTTCTTCGAAGCAAACTTCAAATTCACCGTCGGCGAAACGAGTTACTGTCATGTTGCCCAGCTCACAGTTAAGGCTGGCGCAAATCTTCTCGGCAAGATAGCGTGTTGCTGTGCCGGAGAATACCTTGAATGACTTGTTCTCAATCATTGTCTTGTGGGATAATATTGGGTTCTTTTATTCTTTACATTCTTTCGATGTATGCTGTCTGGCTATTCCGATGCCTTCCTCAGTTTGTGGAAGTGCTTGATGACGTCTTTGAAGTCCATGCCGCTATGTATGTTGAAGCGTTTCCAGATGTCGCTGCACACTACAGCTCCTCCGAAACCAAGTTCGCGGACGCTTTCTATGTTCTCCAGTGTGATGCCGGTCTGTGCCATCACCCGCTTGTCAATAAGTCCGCGACGGCTTGCATCTCGCAACTGCTCATGGGTGTATGCCGCTTTGCTGTCGTTGCCCGATGCACTGTCGTATATGTTCCTGAGTATTACATACTGGCTTGTTTTCTTTGCTTCGGCCAGTTCCTCCAGACTATAGCATGTGCGTGTGGTCACTCCCTTGTAGCCATGTGGAATTTCCGGATTACGCTCTGATATGTGGATGCCCATCAGGTCGAATTCCTCTTTCAGATAGAAGTGGTCGTTGGTTATTATGCGTTGGTGATATTTTTGCGGAAGCAGTGTAAGCAGGCGTTCGCAGTATACCGGCTCGGAGTTGGGCTTGCGCAGATGCAAAATGTCCAAGCCTTCCTCAAACAGTGTTGCCAGTATCTTGTCTTCCTCTACGAAAAAGTTGGGGCTGCTAAGTAACAATAACTTCATGACTCCTTTTGCCGTTTGGTACAGATGCAAAGGTACGAATAAGTGTGATAATAACCAAGAAATATTCTACTAAAAGGATGAACTACGGGCAAAATCGGCACAACTCATTAAGTCCATGGCCTTTTTCTCACCGGGTAGTAGCCAACGTCTGTTATTGTATCATGCAAAAGCGAGGTCCCCCCAAAAGCGAAGTTGCTTCTGGGGGGGACCTGCTGTTTTTATGCTTTATTGCCTGATGCGATAAGGCCGAACTTATGTTATTCTGCTCCGCCGCCTAAGGCAAGGTACAGTTCTATTGTGGCATTGATTGCCTCCATGCGGTTGCTTATCTGGGTCATCTGGGCCTGGATAAGATTGTTGTGGGCTGTGATGACATTCAGGTAGTTGGCACTGCTTCCGGCAAAAAGTTTTTTGGTAGCATTGTATGCAGTCTCCTGTGCCTGTACCTGCTTGTCAATCATCTCACGCAGTTCTTCGGCAGAGTGTACCTTCAGCATTGCTGTGTTTACCTCGTTTCCTGCAGAGATGACAGCGTTGGAGAAGTCGTTGGCAGCAATTTCCATCTGCGCCTTGCTGATCTTCAGTGATGCAACAAGTTTGCCGTTTTGGAAGATGGGCTGTGCCAGACTGGCCAGGGCCTGACCGATGAAGACACCGGGATTGATGTTGGCCTGGGAACCATTGGTGAAGCTGCCGACAGCGCTGAGGGTAAGGCTGGGGTAGAATGCCGACTTGGCCTGATTAACATCGTAGAAGGCAGATGCCAGAGCCATTTCGGCAATGCGTACGTCAGGACGGCGTGCCAGAATGCTGATGGGGGCACCGGTTGTCACTATGGCAGGTTGTTGGAAACTGGCCAGTGAAGTACGGCTGATCTTGGCTGAAGATTCGTTGAGCAGTGTGGACATCTGGTTTTCCAGAATGCGGATGTTGTCCTTTATTGTCACCACGCTCTGGCTTATGCTCCAGTATGTTGCCTCTATGCTGGCAACTGCGGCGGTGTTGGCCTGGCCGGCATCCATCAGCAGTTTCTGCATCTTCAGGTATTCAGCCCAGTTGGCCTTGGTTTGCTCCATCAGGTTGAGCTGGGCGTCCAACTGTGCCAGAGTGTAGTACATGGTTGCTGTTGTTGAAACGAGGGAAGCCTGAACAGCCTGTTTGGCGGCACGTGCTTGCTCGCGGTTCATTTCAGCACCCTTCTTGGCATTGCGCAGCTGCAGGAGATTTACCTGTTGCCAGCCCAGGGTCATACCTATGTTGTAGGGCTTGCTGTTGGGCTGGTTTGAATAGGATGAACGCTCATATGGATCCCACATCTTGCTTACGCTGCCGTTGGCAGTGAGGCTGATGCTTGGGGCAAAGGCCAGTTTGGCAGCGGTCAGAGCATACTCTACTTGCTGTACAGCCAGGTCTGCATTCTTTACGTTGGTGTTTTGGGCCAGAACCTTCTCAATGAGTGTCTGAAGGGTGGGGTCGGTGAAGAGTTCACGCCACTTCAGGTCGCCCAATCCCAACGAATCTCCGCTTTGGGCATCACCATAGAGATTCTCAGTCTCTATGGGGTGTGCCACCTTGTCGCGGTTGTAGTTTTTCATCACTCCGCAGCCTGTCAGTGACAGGGCTGCAAGTGATAGGATTATGATGTTTTTCTTCATCTTTCTTAAACTCTTTATTATAATAATGTGTGTTCGGAGAATATGGATTTAGTATTTCTCCTTATGCCTTTGCTCGCGTTCCTCGCGTTCGTGACGGATGCGCTCGCGCTCCATCAGAACCTGTGCATCGGGTTCTTCTATCATAGCAGGTCGGATCTTCTCCTGTACCCATTCAAAGAATATGAAGAATACGGGCACGGTGAGCAGAATGGCAATGGTTCCCAGGAACATACCGCCGATTACGGCGATACCGATGGTACGGTTACCATTGGCACCGGCACCAGTCATGATAACAAGGGGAATCATACCGATAATCATGGTGAGTACGGTCATCAGAATGGGACGCAGACGAGCCTCGGCGGCAGCGTATGCGGCCTCAACGATACCCAGTCCCTTGCGGCGACGCTCCAGAGCATACTCGGTGATAAGGATGGCAGTCTTTGCTAACAGACCGATAAGCATGATGACGGCAGTCTGCATGTAGATGTTGTTGTCAATCTTGCCCAGGAAGATGAAGGGCAGGACTGCATAACCTTGATTCCACAGCCATGCAAATCCGTAGGCACCCATCAGACCGGCAGGTACAGAGAGGATAACAGCCCAGGGAATGAGGAAACTTTCGTAGAGCATGCTCAAAATCAGGAATATCAGCACGCAGCATACGCCATAGATGAGGTATGATGCCATGCTGCCCATCTGCTCATACTCTTCGCGGCTCATGCCACCATATTCAAAGGCATAGCCAGAGGGGAATACCTTGTCGAACTCCTCCTGTACGGCCACCATAACGTCGGTACTTGCATAACCGGCATTGGGGGTGAGGTTACACATGATGGAGCTGAACAGGTTGAAACGTGTGTCAATCTCAGGACCAAGAACAGATGTGAGCTTGAGGAACTGGGACAGAGGCGCCATTTCGCTTCCGATGCGTACGAACATGTTGCCCAGGTCCTCTTCAGTGATACGGGCCTTCTCGTTGGCGGCCATCATCACACGGTAAACCTTACCGAACTGGTTCATGTTGCTTACGTATGCACCACCGCAGTAGGTACCCAGCGCACTGAGCACGTCGGCAGGCGAAACACCGGCACGCTTGCACTGTGCGGCATCTACCTCAACCTGAATCTGCGGGAAGTTACGTGCGTATGATGTCATGGCACGGGCCACCTCGGGACGCTTGCCCATGGCCTCGAGGAACTTGTTGGTATACTCCAGGAACAGTTCCTTGTCACCACCCATCTTATCCTGCAGGTTCAACTCGATAGAACCGGTACCATAGCCGGGAATCATACCAGGCTCGAAGGCAAAACACTGTGCTTCGGGAATCTCGCTCATCATGCGTAGGTTCAGTTTGGCATTGGCAACCATGGTGCTTGATGACAAGAAGTTGTCAATGGGGTGAAGCATGCCATAGTTACGCTCGTTCCAATGCTTCAGACGTACGATGGCCATACCGTAAGAAACACCCTGACCAGCCATGAAACTGTAACCGTTTACACGGATATAGTCCTTTACCTCGGGGGTCTCCTGCATTATCTTCTCCACCTTGTCCATGGTCTTAACAGCAGTGCCAAGGTTGGTTCCGGGAGGTGTATTCATTACCAGCATTACCGTACCCTGGTCCTCTGCGGGAACAAGACCTACGGACAGGTTGCTTGCAAAGAAAGCCATGCCGGCAAAGGCAACCAGAATGCTGGTGGGGGCAATCCAACGGTTCTTGGCGCGGATGAGTGCTGCCAGAATGTTGCTGTACTTGTGCAGCATGGCATTGTAGGATGCCTCATAGGCCTTGCGGGTATAGAAGTTGACAGTACCCATGAAACCCTTGCGGCGTTCGCCTGTTGCAGGCTTCATGAGCATGGCACACAGAGCAGGGCAAAGGATGAGGGCGCTGACGCAGCTAAGACCTACGGCAGTAGCCAGGGTTACACCGAACTGTGTGTAGAACATGCCGGATGTGCCGGGCATGAAACTTACGGGGATGAACACGGCCATGAAGACGAAGGTACATGAGATTACGGCCATGGTAACGTCGCCCATCGCATCGCGTGTGGCTTCGTAAGGACTCTTGTAACCGGCATCGAACTTGGCCTGTACGGCCTCAACCACCACGATGGCATCGTCCACCACCGTACCGATGGCAAGCACAAGTGCAAACAGAGTAAGCAGGTTGAGGGAGAAGCCTGCAATGGCCAGACATGCAAACGTACCTACCAGAGAAACGATAATTGACACGGCAGGGATGAAGGTTGCACGGAAGTCCTGCAGGAAGAAGTACACCACCAGTACCACCAGAATAATGGCAATGATGAGGGTTTCCTCTACATTATAGATAGATGCATTGAGGAAGTCGTTAGAAGACATTACGTTAACGAACTCCAGACCAGCAGGCAGATTCTCGCTCAGTTCGGCCAACTTGGCATCGATAGCGTCGTTGGCTTCCTTGGAGTTTGTACCAGCCATCTGGAATATCATGAAGGTGGTAGAGGGGTTGCCGTTACAGGTGCCATAGAAGGCATAGCTGTTTGAACCCAGTTCCACGTCTGCTACATCCCCCAGGTGAAGTATGCTTCCGTCGGGCATGGCCTTGAGGACGATGTTCTCAAACTCCTCGACAGACTTAAGACGGCCAGTGTATTTCAGAGTGTACTGATACACGTTCTCTATGCCGTTGCCACGGTTGGCAGTCATGGGCTTTTCGCCAAGCTGACCGGCAGGAGACTCGAGGTTCTGCTCGGCAAGCGCATAGGTTATGTCGGTGGGAACCAGTTTGTGCTGTGCCATCAGTTCGGGCTTCAGCCATATACGGAGTGAATACTGACCGCCCATTGCCATAACGTCGCCTACACCCTTGATACGCTTGATTTCGGGGATGACGTTGATGTCAAGGTAGTTTGAAATGAAGTCCTGGTCGTATTCGCCGTTTGTACAGGTCAGGGCGTTACCCTGCAGGAATGAAGTCTGGCGCTTCTGTGTGGTTACACCGATCTTCGTTACTTCCTGAGGCAGCAGTCCCTGTGCCTTTGATACACGGTTCTGTACGTTCACCGCAGCCATGTCGGGGTCGGTACCCTGCTTGAAGTAAACGGTGATGGAGGCTGAACCGGAGTTTGTGGATGTGGAGGTCATGTACATCATGTTTTCCACACCGTTGATACTCTCCTCCAAGGGCTGGATTACTGCGTTTGTAACTGCATCTGCGTTGGCACCGGTATATTGTGCATTGACGGAAATGGTTGGGGGTGCAATATCAGGGAACTGCTCCATGGGCAGTGTGAAGAAACTGATTGCACCCACTATCAGAATCATGATGGAGATGGACATCGCCATCACGGGTCTTTTAATGAATATGTTTCCTTTCATCGTTGTTTCGTAGTTTAGTTTTGGCAGTTGTGCCGTTGTCGCTTTCCGTTAGTCTGTTACTTTACCTTCTGGCCTTCCTTAACCATACCTGCGCCTTCGGCTACGATTTCCTCACCGCCCTCAAGACCGGATGTTACAATGAACTGATTGCCGGCCTTGTGCTCGTTGACGGTTACAACCTTGCCATTGGCGATACCTTCCTTGTTCACGAGGAACACGCGGAAACGGTCCTGAGTCTGTACTGCTGCTGTGGCAGGAATGACAAGTACCTGGCTGTAGGGTGTGGGTATGATGACATTACCGGTGCTGCCGCTGTGCAGGATGCCGTTGTCGTTGTCAAACACGGCGCGGAGCTGTACGCTGCCGGTATTGCTGTTTACTATACCGCTGATGCTTTCCACACGGCCTTTCTTTTCGTAGGTGGAACCGTCAACCAGTGTCAGTGTCACTTCAGGCATGTTCTTGATTGCCTCGTTTATGGAGCCGCTCTTGCGCACGATTCCAAGAAGGTCGCGTTCTGACATGCTGAAGTATACCCACATCTGGCTGTTGTCGCTGATGGTGGTCAGAGGCTGTGCCATCTGTGCACCGACAAGTGCTCCCTGGCGATAGGGCAGGGTACCAACAACACCGTCAGAGGGAGACTTGACAACAGTGTATGAAAGGCTGTTGCGTGCATTGACAACCTGAGCCTGTGCCTGTGCCACCTGTGCCTTTGCAGTGAGCAGTGTGTTGTGGGTGGCCTGCAGATCGAAGTCGGAGATGACGTTGTCTGCAAACAGTTTCTTCTTGCTCTCATAGTTCATTGCGGCAGTGGCTTCGCTGGCCTGTGCGGCTTTCAGTGATGCCTCTGCTGTGTTCAGGGCTGCCTGGTATGGAACCTGGTCGATGATGAACAGTGTCTGGCCCTTGCGTACAGCCTGGCCTTCGGTGACGCAAATCTGCTTCAGTGTGCCTCCAACCTGAGGGTAGATGTCAACGTCCTGACGTCCACGGATTGTAGCACTGTACTTTGTCTCTAATGTCAAATCCTGACGGCCGACCTTGGTGGTCTTGAAGGTCGCAGTGGGAATCTGCTGCTGCTTTTTCTCTCCACAGGATGCCAGCATAGCCGAAGCGGCGATGGCTACGGCAAAAACAATCTTTCCGTTTACTTTCATTGTTTTTGTGTTTGTTTGTTTGTATTTCGTTGTTTTGTATCCTTTGTCGCCTGGGTTTGTCGCTCCATGTGCCGATGGCGCATGTGCAAGTGCCCGTTCTTGTATGAAAGGGCGCATTAAACCGCGTGCAAAGTTACACTTTTTTGTTGGATATATAAAGCATATTAGGCAAAAGAGAACTCCCTTTTGCCTAATATTAAACACCCGGTTAACAATCATTAACTTAAAGGTAGTGTCTGTTGGTAAATGAAATCAACGTATTTCTATTTCTTCCTGCACGTCAATCTCCTGTCCGTCGTTGTCGTAAAATTCGTACTGCAGAAGTCCGAGCTTCTGACTTGGGATAATTTTTACACCCAATCCATATCGCCATTGCCATTTCATTTTCAGGCTGCATAGGCCTTGGCAGATGTATGCATATGCATAGGGGTGCACATGCAGTGTGAATGACTTGATGCCAAGCCTGTTCTGCATCATCTGTATCTTGCCTTCAAGGACTTTGGTGAACAGCAGGCTGCTCTTGATGTTTCCTGTGCCATGGCATGTTGGGCAAACCTCTTCCACTTTCACGTCCATTACGGGGCGTACTCGTTGGCGGGTTATCTGCATCAGACCGAATTTGGTCAGTGGCAGTATGTTGTGCTTGGCACGGTCTTTCTTGAGATTCTCCACCATACGTTCGTACAGTGCCTGTCTGGACTCGGCATTTTTCATATCGATGAAGTCGACTACGATTATGCCTCCCATGTCTCTGAGACGTAGCTGCCGTGCTATCTCGTCGGCAGCACCAAGGTTCACCTCAAGTGCGTTGGCTTCCTGGGAATCTTCCTTTTTAGTGCGGTTGCCACTGTTTACGTCAATAACGTGCAGCGCTTCTGTGTGCTCGATGATAAGATAGGCTCCTCCCTTGTACGTTACTGTGGTTCCAAAGCCTGACTTGATTTGTCTGGTGATGTCGAAGTTGTCAAATATAGGCAGTGAGCCTCTGTACATCTTGACGCACTCGACACGTTCGGGGGCTATAAGGCTTACGTAATCGCGTATTTCGTGGAAGACGTCCTCACGGTTTACGTAGATGCCCTCATAGGATGGGTTGAACAAATCCCTGAGCATGCCGACTGGGCGACTGCTTTCCTCGTATACCAGTGTGGGCAGTTCCTTGGCTTTCTGTGCGCGGGTCAGCGTGTCTGTCCACCGTTGGGTGAGGATTCTCATCTCGTTGTCAAGTTCGCTGGCCTTCTTGCCTTCTGCCACGGTCCTCACTATGATGCCCACGTTTTCGGGCTTTATGCTCTCGATAACCTGTTTCAGTCGTGCCCTTTCCTTTTGGTTCTTGATTTTTGAAGAAACGTTGACCTTGTCCTGAAAGGGCATGAGCACCAGAAAGCGTCCTGCGAAGGAGAGTTCGCATGTCAGACGTGGCCCTTTGGTGGAAATGGGCTCTTTTACAATTTGTACCAGCACCTCCTGGCCTTGTTGCAGGTAGTGCTGGATGGCGCCCTCCTTGGGGCAGTCCTGTGTGTTTGGGGATTTGTCCTGTGGTGGCAGGTTCTTGCGGTCTGCTCTCAACCGCTTTGTGTACTTGGCGTACGAATTGAATTGTGGTCCGAGGTCCAGGTAGTGCAGGAATGCGTCTTTTTCATAACCAACGTTTACAAAGCATGAATTCAGTCCTGGCATCAGTTTCTTCACTTTTGCCAGATATACATTGCCCACCTGGAAGCTTGCCTCCTGGCTCTCCTCCTGGTATTCCATCAGCCGCCTGTCCTCGGTCAGGGCGATTGATATTTTCTTGGGTTGTACGTCAATGAAAAGTTCGCTGGTCATATTGTTGTGTGATAATAAAAAATCCGGCACCTGCACCTTATATATAAAATATATGGCCGCTCGGCTACCGGACTTTGTTCCTTTGCGTATATTAACGCAGTCAGACGGCAAGCGTTTTACTTGCTCTTGTGTCTGTTCTTGCGCAGTCTCTTCTTACGCTTGTGAGTAGCCATCTTGTGGCGCTTGTGCTTCTTTCCGTTAGGCATAATTTTTAGAGATATTTGTTGTTAATACATAATTTCAGTGTGCAAAGGTAATGAATTTTATCGGAACATAAAAGCCTTTGCTTCCTTTTTTTATTAAAAAAGTCTAAAAACCGTTGTCGGCGGCTGTCATGAGGGCGAGGTCGTATTTCAGCGGGTCCTCTTCCGACCATGTCCTGAAGATGCCGGTCAGTTCCACGCATGCTTTCCAGTCTGCCTGCTTGCGTTTGAGCAGTGGGGCCGTGAGTTGGCAGACGTGTACATCCATTACGGCATATAGTTTCCGCTGGTCCATTTCCTTCCACAGGCCGAGGTCGGGTTCGTTCTGCCTTATCATCCATCGGAGGTACATGCATATGCGTTTGCATGCCGATACGCCGGGTTTTCCAAGTCTTGCCGGTGCAAGCCATTGGCATAGTGTGGCTATAATGTCTTCAATGCTTTTGTTCCGGAAGAGTTTCTCCAGGGTGGTGGTGTCCTCCTTGCCGTTTCCGCCGAGTAGTGCCTGGCGGATGTTCTCGCAGACGAGTATGAATTTTTCCCTGTTCAGCGTGCGGTAGACACATCCGTTTTTTGCGTCCGAATAACTATGTGCGTATCTGCCTTCCAGAATGAAGTCTGCCGGATGCCATTGCATTTCGTCCCTCAGCATTTTCCGTGCGGCCTGTTTTATGGCCTTGCGGTTCCCCCAGGTAATCATGGCCACAAACAGGGCGCCAAGTTCTATGTCGAGTTGGTCGCGGGTATGTTCTTTCAGTTCGTAGACCAATCCGCAGGGGTCTGTTTCCAGAAACTTCTCCTTGCAGAAGTGCTGCCGATGGATTCTTTCCAGTATGTCCTTGTTGATTACGATGTTGCTCATGTCGGGCACAAAGGTATGAAAAATATCTTTAATTTGTACCTTTGCCGACTTGTATTGCATCGAGTCTGCCGTTAACTTGTGTCGGCAAATGCTTGCCTGTATCAGAATTATTCCTTAACTTTGCACCGATTATATCTATTGCGTCAGTTATGAACAAGGTCATGCTTATTGGTAATGTCGGCGTAGAACCCGATGTGCGTTATGTTGATGCCGGAGTGGCGGTGGCCAGTCTCCGTCTAGCAACCACGGAACGCGGTTATCGTCTTCAGAACGGTACCGAGGTGCCCGACCGTACCGAATGGCACAATATTGTCCTGTGGCGTCAGTTGGCAGAGACGGTGGAGAAGTATGTCCACAAGGGTGACAAACTTTACATAGAGGGTAAGTTGCATACGCGTTCCTACGATGACCGTTCCGGACAGAAACGTTATGTCGTGGAGATATGGGCGGATGCCATGGAGTTGCTTTCTCCCCGCCGTCAGGACAATGCAGCCCCCAATGTTGCGGAGCCAAGTGTTTAGTGGCTTCGGTTATGTTTTCATTGTATCAGTTAATTCATAGTATTCTTTAGATGATTTCCTTTCCGGAATTAAATATGGCCTTTGCCATCAGTGTTACAGAACCTTCTTTGTGGGCTTGGATAGCCTTGGGTTGCAGTTGCCTGTTGCTTGTATGTAGCGGACTTGCCTCTGCCAGCGAGATTGCTTTCTTCAGCCTTACTCCCCAGCATTTGGCCGAGATATCAGAAGAGCATCGGGCCTGCGATACGCGTATATTACAGCTTCGTGAACATAGCGACAGGACTCTGGCAACAATTCTCATATTGAACAACCTTGTCAATGTGGGTGTCATCATGTTGCTCAACTACTTTTTCATGGACTGGCTTCATTTTGGACCAGGTACAGAATGGCTGGAGTTCCTGTTGCTTACCGTGCTGCTGACTTTCCTGTTGTTGCTCTTCGGCGAGATTATGCCCAAGATATACAGTGCCCAGCACACATTGTCGTTCGCACGTTTTGCCGCCCCCATCCTTTATGTGGTGCAGAAGATATTTTATCCGATTTCCTCCATGCTGATGCTCAGCAAGGCATTTACCGACAGGCTTGTCTCCAACGAAACCGAATCGTTGACGGTGGATGATTTGGAGAAGGCTATGGAATTGACCAATAAGACGGACATAGCCGAGGAAAGCCAGATGCTCCAGGGCATTATACGATTTGGCGGAGAGATGGCACGCGAGATAATGACTCCGCGTGTGGATATCGTGGATCTGGACATGGACACATCTTTCCAGGACGTCATCAAATGCGTGGTGGAGAACAACTACAGCCGTATTCCCGTCTACAAGGGATCGGCCGACAACATCCAGGGCGTGCTTTATATCAAGGATCTTCTTCCGCATCTGCAGAAGACCACATTCCGCTGGCAGAGCCTGATACGCCCTCCGTATTTTGTGCCTGAAACCAAGATGATTGACGACCTTCTGCGCGATTTCCAGCAGAACAAGGTGCACATTGCCATTGTCGTTGACGAGTTTGGAGGAACTTCCGGCATTGTCACCATGGAGGATATCATCGAGGAAATCGTGGGCGAAATAGATGATGAGTACGATGACGACGAGAAGACCTATCAGCGCATGAACCAGAATACCTACGTGTTCCAGGCCAAGACCTTGCTGACTGACTTTTACAGAATTATGGGATTGGACGATGACTTCTTTGACGAGATAGAGGGCGACGCCGATACCCTGGCAGGTTTGCTGTTGGAGTTGAAGGGCGAGTTCCCGGCCATGCGCGAGCGTCTCGCTTACCGCAACTTTACCTTTGAGGTAATGGAAATGGACGAGCGCCGAATTGTCTCCATCAAGGTTATCCAAGGCAAGTCGTAGCGTCTTCTGGGGCTTATCTCCTGAGAAATAACATTGCCAATGTCCGGTAGGCGATATGATGCACTCCGAACATTGGCAATGCTTGTATTTGGTCGTGAAACCTCTCCTCCTTGATGACTCGCCCTCGTTGTCCTCGGTGACTCGTCCTTGTCACCCTCGGTGACTCGCCCCTGTCACCCTCGGTGACTCGCCCCTGTCACCCTCGGTGACTCGTCCTTGTCACCCTCGGTGACTCGCCCTTGTCACCCTCGGTGACTCGCTCTTGTCGTCCATGGGGATTTGTGGAGGGGTTATTTGTCTTCCTGTTTGTCCTTTTCGGTTTTCCTTGGCAACAACCAGAGGAAGAGGTCCGATAAGCGGTTGAAATCCTTCTTGAACTGTATGCCTATTCCTTGTGTGTTCATTGACGACTGGACAAAATAGCGGTCGTTTGCCTGGTTGTAGGCCTTCAGGGAGATGTTGCCGTTCTTGGTGAGAAGGTACTCCACTGATACGTCGCTGATGAAGTTCCTTTGGGTATAGTATTTCTCGCGATAGCCGAAGTTGCCGGATAGCAGCAGGCGGTTGTCAAAGAGGCGTCCGCTGAGCATACCCTCCACATCCATGTTGCGCCATCCGTCTTCTCCGGTTTTCAAGTTTGTTCCGAAACTCCAGTTGCTTGTGCCCACGGCATTGGAAATGAACTGGTTCAGTTGTGATGATAGGGTAGTGCTGAGTATGGAGTTTACTGCTGCGCTGCTTTGGAAATCCGATTCCGAGTCAAGGTTGTAGAACCGTCCCAATCCCAAGAGGTATATGGCCTGCATGTTGCGCTCCTCCTCTGTGCTGACGATGGAACGGACCATCTGCCGTTCGTCTTCGGTGGCGTTCGGAAGTTCAAAGTCGAACGAAACCATCGGTTGTTCCGGCCTGCCGGTAAGGTTCATTATGCAGTCCACGCGTGTCTTGGAGAATCCCAGAGAGTTTGTTGTCAGGTCGTCAAGCGAGACTCCATGTACGCTGTAGGTGGCTTTCAGGTTAAGGTCTGCTTTCATGGCATCTCCTCCGAAGACGATGGTGCCGTTCGGCTGGAACTTGAATTCCCTTCGTATGATGTCCTGTATGCTGAGCCTGTAGCTTCCGTTGTTTACACGGTACGTGCCGTAGATGTTGAATCTTCCCTTGTTGTGGTATTTTGCTCCTATAAATCCTCGGCCCATTATCTCTATCATGTCGCCGGACTTCCTGTCCATGAGCAAGCGTATTTTCGCCGCAGGCGTAATCTCCAAGTCAAAGTTGAGGTGGAGATCAGAAGAGGTGGATTCTTCTTCTGCCTCTTCCGTTTTTCTTGAGGTCTGCCCAGTCTTTGCTACGGAATTCTGCATATTGGCGGCCAGATTGCCTCCGATATTGTCCTGTTCTGTTCCGGTATACTCCTTGATTGTGATAAAGCCAGCCTCTGTCAGTGCTTCGGGGGTGCTCACGTTGTATGTGAAGGTTGTTCCTTCTTCGGGCTTGGCGTCGATGTCTACGGTGAGGCGACCTGGTATGCCGCTAACTTTTATGTTTCCCGTGGCTATGCATGTGGCATAGAAGGAGTCTTCGCCAAAGTCCTTGAAATCGTACCCGAGAAGTTTGTTGGCACTGACCTTGAATTCGTACCTCAGGTTCTTGAAGTGGTCGTGGTTCATCCTTCCATCCAGAATGCCGGTATGCGGGATTTTGTTGTCGGCGGTGTGGTGCTTGAAGCCGCCGGGGCGCTTTATGGGTTTGACGGTGTCATCTATGAGCAGGGCGTTTATTTGTATGCATCCCGGGCTCAGGTGCACGCTGTCCTGCCGTATGTGGAACGTGGTGCCCAGCATGGGCAATTTGCAGTCGGCATAATCCAGCATCAGGTCGCCTTCCAGGTCAATGCCCTTGAATGGACCGAAAAGCCTGCATTTGCCGATAGCACGTCCTTGGAAATTTTCCAGGATGCCTTCTGTGAAGTGGTTCATGAAGGCGAGGTTGAAGCCTTTCGTGTCTATCCTCAGATCAAGTCCGTTCTGGCGCTCTTTGTCCCCGATGCTGAAGCCGCCTTCTATGTTGGTGTGGTGATTGTTTGCCTCGTCGGTAATGGTGGCGTCGAGTCCAAGCCAGTTGGGTTGCTCTCCCCATGTGGCATGTGCCTTTAGCGTGCCCTGGGGGGCTTTGTTGAAGCAGAAGTTGTCCACCCTGAGGTTTGCTGATGCTTGCGGGGATGCCAGCACGTTGGTGGCGGTGACTGATCCTGTTGCAAATCCGCTGAATTCAACGGACTTGAAGTTGACGAGATTCAGGATGTACTCAACGTTTATATCTTGAAGTGTTAGTGTCAGCGTATCTGTATTGATGGCTGATATACTGCCATTTACTTCCAGTCCGCGATGTCTTGACTGGTAGACTCTGAAGCCCCTCACGCTTGCGGCGTTGTTCTCCCATCTTATTGTTGCGGGATTGATATACCACAGGGTGTCGGATATGGTCAGCGTTTCCGGTGCCACCCACGCTTCAATCCAGTCTTTTCCGTCTGCCGTCTTCTTGAAATTGGTGATGACGTCCATCTTGCCGGAGAACCTTGGACTCCTGTTGTTGTCCATGCTGGCTATGGTACGAAGTCTGTTGTTGTTGGCATTGACGGTCAGGGCCCAGTCGACAAAACCGCCCTTTTGTCGTCTTTCTGTCCTGAAGTCGGATTCGATGATGTTGCTCTTTCCCTTGATGCGGATTTGGCTGTTCCTTAGTTCCTCGTTGCCAATGTGCAGACGTGGGATGCCGGCCGATAAGGTAATAGAGTCGTATCCCCTGATTTCACCGCTTATGCTTGCCCTTTCGGGGATGTATATGTCTTTGAGCAAGATGTTCCGTAGCAGGGTGGTGTCAAGGATGTCGAAGTCGAACTCTATTGTGTCCGCTTTATATGGGGTATGCTTATATGCTATCAGGTTGGGAAGCTGGCGATGCAGGGTGTTCTGTATAGTCGTTGCCAGTGTGCTGAATCTGAAGCGGCCTTTGGCAGACAGGCTGATGTCTTCGGATTTTATGTTCAGGGTTCTTTCCCTCTGTTTGTCGTATTCGGTGGTGACGGCCAGGTTCATGGGGCCCACTATGGCTGTATCCTGGTTTGAACTTTCCAGAAGGATGTCGTTGATGTGCAACGAGCCGTTCAGGTCGTCTATCGTTTTGCCGTGAAGGTCTATCGTGGCGTCCATGGATATACGCTTGTCGGGATACCTGTGCCCGAGTGCAAGACGGTCTGTGTGGTATTTGCTGATGTTCAGTCCGCCGGTCACATGATGTCTGGTATCCTGCCTCCATGATGCGTGTGCCGTGATGCCGGCATCAGGTTCCTGTATGTCTGCATTTACCGAGATTTTCTTGTCCTTGATTTGCGCGCGTATTTCGGTGTCAAGGTATTCCTTGCCGTCAAAGACGAGTTCTGGCAAGATGCCGCGTATGTCAATGCTTGGGTTCCCGTTGTTGTCCTTTATGAGACCGGAGACCTCCACCTTGAGTGTGGCTTTGTTCAGGATGTGCTTCCCGTTGTCGGACAGCAGATTGTCCAGTTGTATCTTAGGCGATGAAACCGAGACATTGAGTCTGTTCCAGTCATAGGCTTCTGCTGTGATTTCCACTTCGGCATGGCGGTTGTCTATGTTTATTGTGCCATATTGGTGATGGTCGGAGATATTGAGTCTTCCGGACAGGTCTATCGTGTCCATGCGTGTCAGCAGTGGGGAAATCTCCTTGCCTTGGCCGTTGAGTTCTTGCGTCAGGTATTGTTGGAGGCGAGCATTGGTCTGCAATCTGTTGATTTCAACGATGTAGTCCGGGTTGTTGAGGTAATCGTTGACAAAGAGCCTGGCCGAAAGGCTTAGCGAACCGTTGTTGCTGAGGTTCAGTTGCGGTACATTTATGCACTCCTCCAAGCCATAAAGTTTGCTGGTCAGTTCTATGGGGCTGTGGGCATTTGCCAGACGTGGGGCAAAGGCCTTGAAGTCCGATGGTGTGAGGTGTATGGCGGTTTCCGCATACCACGAGGTACTGCCCAGCCACTTCTTCATGTCCGTACCTTTGGGAGTGTCAGGCCATGTTGCCATGAAGGAGGGTATGGAAAGGGTGGAGTGGGGAAGTTCTATGCAGAAGTCCTCTATCTTTGCAGCATTGCTGCCGGAAGAGAAGTCGCCCGCGATGTTTGAAATCTCGAATCCGCTTGCTTCCTTGAATGACAGGCGTTTCAGCGAGAGGTTCATCGTGTCGGCATCCAGAACTTTCAGGCGTGCCGTCAGTGCAATGTTCTGAAAGTGCAGATGCGACGGGTCGAAGGTGCCGGCTTCCTTGCGTGGCATCCATTGTCTGTCCCACTTGACTTCTATCCTTCTGAGCACAAGATTGCCTATGCGGAGGTTGAGGGGCTTGCTTTCGGTGTTGTCGCTTTTGAAGGTGTCGAGGATAAACTGGAAGTTGGGCTTTTCCTGGGCCGACCTTTGATACAGGTACGCCTCCGTGCCGAAGAGTTGTGCATTGGCTATGCTGATTTTGCCGTCAAGAAGAGGGATGATTTCCAGTTTTGCAGCCAGGCGCGAAGCATGAAGCATGGTGCTGTCCTGCTTGTCCTTAAGGATAATGTCGTCTATTATAATGCGGTTCCATAGGCCCAGTCTTACTCTGCCGATGCTTATGTTCCAATCCCAAAGATTGTGCAACACATGTGATGCCACAGAGCCTGCCCATCTTTGCACGGGAGGAATATGCATGGCAACCTGCAGACAGAAGTAAAGTCCGCAGATTATGCCTATAGTCCACTGGATGGTGCGCTTTAATAGTCTCATGGCGTTAATTCTTTGACAAAAGTATGCCTTTTTTTTGATTATTTAAGTCTTTTGTCGGGAAAAAAGCGTATCTTTGTGCGAGATTATATCAACATTTCATTTTATTAACAGTATATGGCAAAAGTAATCAAATTGCGTAAGGGCCTGGACATCAACCTGAAGGGAAAGGCTGCCAAGGAGACTGCTTCTGTGGAATGTCCTGGCGAGTATGCACTCTGTCCGGAGGATTTCACAGGACTGAAGCCCAAGGTGGTTGTCAAGGAAGGTGATGCCGTTAAGGCCGGTGATGCCTTGTTCGTGGACAAGACGCATCCTGAGGTATGTTTTGTCAGTCCCGTCAGCGGTACTGTGTCGTTGGTGGAACGTGGCGATCGTCGCAAGCTGTTGAGTGTCCGCGTAAAGTGCGACATGAAGTTTGAGGGCAAGACCTTCAAGACCGACGGCGACGTGAAGGCTTTGCTCATGGAGAGTGGTATCTTCGGTATGATCCGCCAGCGTCCCTATGACACTGTGGCTAATCCCGACGAGACTCCCAAGGCTATCCATGTCAGTGCGTTCAACAGTATGCCTTTGGCTCAGGACTTCGAGTATGTCCTGCAGGGTCAGGAGGCAGAGTTCCAGGCTGGTATTACTGCACTGTCCAAGATTGCTCCCGTGCGTCTTGGCGTAAGCAGCAAGCAGAGTGCCAAGGCACTGCTTGGCGCGGCCAACTGCGAGGTTTATGTATTTGACGGTCCCGCTCCTGCCGGTAACGTAGGCGTGCAGATCAACCACATCGACCCCATCAACAAGGGCGAGGTTGTCTGGACCTTGGGTGCTGAGGAGGTTATCATGCTCGGCCGCCTGATGAAGACCGGCAAGGTTGACTTTACCCGTACCATTGCTCTGGCAGGTAGCGAGGTGAAGGCTCCCAAGTATTACAAGATGAAGGTGGGTCAGAAGTTGTCTACCCTCTTGGCTGGCCAGGTTGCAGAAGGTGACGTCCGCGTTATCAACGGCAATCCCATGACCGGTGTCAAGACCTGCAAGGAAGGTTATCTCGCAGCACATGCTACAGAGGTTACCGCCATCCCCGAGGGTGCCGAGGCCGACGAGATGCTGGGTTGGATCATGCCTCGCTTCTCTATGTTCAGCACACACCGCAGCTACTTCAGCTGGTTGCTGGGCAGCAAGAAGGAGTATGTTCTTGATGCACGCGTCAAGGGCGGCGAGCGCCACATGATCATGAGCGGCGAGTACGACAAGGTGTTCCCCATGGACATCTATGCCGGCTATCTTATCAAGGCCATCATCACCGGCGACATCGACCGCCAGGAGGCTTTGGGTATCTACGAGGTTGCTCCCGAGGACTTTGCCTTGGCCGAGTTCGTCTGCAGTTCAAAACTGGAACTTCAGCGTATCGTGCGCGAGGGCTTGGATATACTTAAGAAGGAGAATGCTTAATAGAAGACGCAGCACTGCCGCGGCTTAGTCGGCGCATGGTTCCGTGCCAGAAAACGCAACGTGAAGCGAAGCGCCTCGCAACGTGAGGCGACGGACATCACAACGTGAAGCGGCGGGTTTCGCAACGTGAAGCGACGCCCCACGGAACACGAAGCGCAAAGCCCACCGGGCAATGTTGCAATTCAATACATTATTTATAATAATATGAAAGCTATTAAAAAACTTTTTGACAGTATGCGTCCGCACGTCCAGGAGGGCGGAAAGTTCCATGCTTTCCACTCGCTGTATGACGGCCTCGAGACATTTGCTTTCGTGCCCAATACAACTGGCCGTAAGGGTGGTGTAAACATCCACGACGCTATAGACAGCAAGCGCATCATGAGTTTTGTGGTGCTCGCATTGCTGCCCGCCTTGTTCTTCGGCATGTACAATGTGGGTTATCAGAATGCTTTGGCCGCAGGTGCGGACATGACCGACCACGTTGGCATGTTCCTCTTCGGTTTGGCTGCCGTTCTTCCCAAAATCGTAGTCAGCTACGTTGTGGGTCTGGGCATTGAGTTCGTCGTTGCCCAGTGGAAGAAGGAAGAGATTCAGGAGGGTTTCCTCGTTTCCGGTATCATCATCCCCATGATTGTGCCCGTAAACACTCCTCTGTGGATTCTTGCCCTGGCTGTTGCATTCAGCGTTATCTTCGCTAAGGAAATCTTCGGCGGTACCGGTATGAACATCTTCAACCCCGCCCTGATTACCCGTGCATTCCTGTTCTTCAGCTATCCCAGCGCTCTGACCGGCGACGATACCGTGTGGGTGGCACAGAGTCCTATCTGCGGCCTCGGTCACACTGTACCCGACAGCTTCTCTGCCGCTACCCCTCTGGGTGAAGCAGCAGTAGGCAATGCCATTCCTTGCGAGACTATCTGCGATGCTATCGTAGGTCTTATCCCCGGTTCAATCGGTGAGACCAGCGTCATCGCCATTGCCCTGGGTGCCGTGCTGCTCCTGTGGACAGGCGTGGCAAGTTGGAAGACCATGCTGAGCGTATTCGTAGGCGGTGGCCTCATGGGCTGGCTGCTTGAAGGCGTGGGTGGCAACCAGTTGGAATGGTGGCACCACTTCGTTCTTGGCGGCTTTGCTTTCGGTGCTGTCTTCATGGCTACTGACCCCGTAACCAGTGCCCGCACAGAATGTGGCAAGTATGTATATGGCTTCCTTATCGGTGTTGTTGCCGTGATGGTTCGCGTGCTGAACCCCGGTTATCCCGAAGGCATGATGCTTGCTATCTTGTTGATGAACCTGTTCGCTCCGCTGATCGACTATGTCTTCGTACAGAAGAACATCAGCATGCGTGCAAAACGTGCAACTAAAAAATAAATAAGGTATATGGCTACAAAGAAATTCAAGTGCGAGTTGTGTGGTTATATCCACGAAGGTGACAAGGCTCCAGCCACATGCCCCAAGTGCGGTGCCAGTGCTGACGCTTTCACAGAGATTGTTGAGGCAGGTGCCGAGGCTCCTGCCAAGAAGAAGGGACTGGACACCAGCGGTAACGTCTATACTATAGTATATGCTTCTGTTATGGTCATCGTGGTTGCTTTCCTGTTAGCTTTCATTTCCAGTGTGCTCAAGCCCACTCAGGATGCTAACGTGGAGAACGACACCAAGGGTCAGATTCTCACATCCCTGAATATTGACATCAAGGCTCCCGGCTTCAATGTTGCTGACGAGTTTGAGAACGTTCAGGACATGCTGTGGAACGGTACCGAGTTGACTCCCTATACAGGCAAGTTCCTCTCTTCTTATGGTTCTGCCATCAAGGCCGGCGAACTCCATGTGTTTGTTGCCCAGGCAAATGGGGAGACCAAGTACGTCCTGCCTGTAACAGGCCGTGGTCTTTGGGGTGGCCTTTGGGGTTACATTGCCCTCAATGCCGACAAGAAGACCGTTTATGGTACATATTTCTACCATGAGAGCGAGACTGCCGGCTTGGGCGCACGTATCGGCGAGCGTTGGTTCCAGGAACAGTTCAACGGCAAGCCCGTCTTCGCAGAAGGAAATACCGAGACTGTTGAACTGAAGGTGGTGAAGGCCGGTGCATCAAAGGCAGAAACTGAAGTTGACGGCGTTACCGGTGCTACCCTAACCAGCGTTGGCGTGTCTGACATGGTTCAGGACGGCCTCAGTGTTTACCTAAGTTTCATTAATAACTAATCAATAGAGAACGCAATATGAGTAAATTGTTTTCCGAGGAGAACCGCGCTGCGTTCTCCAAGCCGCTGAACCTCGACAACCCTGTAGTCATTCAGGTGTTGGGTATCTGTTCGGCTTTGGCTGTAACATCACAGCTCAAGCCCGCCATTGTGATGGGCCTTAGCGTTACAGTCATTACGGCATTTGCCAATGTGATTATCTCACTGCTCCGCAAGACAATTCCCAATCGCATACGTATCATCGTGCAGCTCGTCGTTGTTGCCGCCTTGGTAACCATCGTTAGCCAGTTGCTTAAGGCATACGTCTACGATGTCAGCGTGCAGTTGAGCGTTTATGTAGGTTTGATTATTACCAACTGTATCCTGATGGGTCGTCTGGAGGCTTTTGCCATGCAGAACTCTCCCTGGCCTTCATTGCTGGATGGTATCGGCAATGGCCTTGGCTATGCCTGGGTGCTGGTAGTTGTAGGTTTCGTTCGCGAACTCTTCGGCTTCGGCACACTTCTGGGCTTCCAGATTATCCCCCAGAGCTGGTACGTGGAGAACGGAGGCTGGTACATGAACAACGGTATGATGGTTATGCCTGCCATGTCTCTCATTATCGTAGGTTGTGTAATTTGGGCTCACCGCTCATTAAACAAGGAGGAGAAGTAATATGGAACACATGATTAGTCTTTTCGTCCGCAGTATCTTTGTGGACAACATGATCTTCGCTTTCTTCCTGGGTATGTGCTCATACTTGGCCGTTTCCAAGAACGTGAAGACTGCTCTGGGTCTGGGTGTGGCCGTAACCTTCGTGCTGCTCGTCACCGTCCCCGTCGACTATCTGTTGCAGACCAAGGTTCTCGGTCCCGACTGTCTCGTTGAGGGTGTCGACCTCAGTTTCCTCGCCTTCATCCTGTTCATTGCCGTCATTGCAGGTATCGTGCAGTTGGTGGAGATGATCGTGGAGCGCTTCAGCCCCTCTCTGTATGCCTCTTTGGGTATCTTCCTGCCTCTGATAGCAGTAAACTGCGCCATCATGGGTGCCAGCCTGTTCATGCAGCAGCGCATCGGCATGGAGCCCACCAACTCTCAGTACATCGGTTCTGTGGGCGATGCAGTGGCATACGCACTGGGTAGCGGTATCGGTTGGCTGCTGGCCATCGTAGGTCTGGCCGCCATCCGCGAGAAGATGGCTTACACCGATGTGCCCAAGCCCCTGCAGGGTCTCGGCATCACTTTCATCACCGTAGGTCTGATGGCTCTTGCCTTCATGTGCTTCAGTGGTTTGAACATCTAATACAAAGGAGGATATACAAATGAATACAAATTTGATATTATGCAGCATAGCAGTATTCCTGGTAATCATCCTTGTGTTGGTTATCATTCTGCTTGTTGCCAAGAAGTACTTGTCGCCCAGCGGCAACGTTACTATTACCATCAATGGCAAGGACAAGGTTTCCGTACCTCAGGGCGGTTCTCTGCTCAGCACCATGTCCGAGCAGGGCATCTTCCTGCCCAGCGCTTGTGGCGGTAAGGGTTCTTGCGGCCAGTGCAAGGTGCAGGTTCCTGCCGGCGGTGGCGAGATTCTGGACAGCGAAAAGGGCCACTTCACCCGTAAGCAGGTGAAGGAAAACTGGCGCCTGGGCTGTCAGTGCAAGGTTAAGAGCGACATGGAAATCAAGGTTGACGACTCTGTAATGGGCGTTAAGGAATGGGAGTGCACCGTTATCGGTAACCGCAACGTGGCCACCTTCATCAAGGAGTACAAGGTTGCCCTGCCTCCCGGCGAGCATATGGACTTCGAGCCCGGTTCTTATGCACAGATCAAGATACCTGCATTCCAGATCGACTATGACAAGGACTTCGACAAGTCCCTCATCGGCGACACTTATCTGCCCGCATGGGAGAAGTTCGGCCTGTTCGGCTTGAAGTGCGTCAACGACACACCCACCATCCGTGCATACTCTATGGCCAACTATCCCGACGAGGGTGACATCATCACCCTGAACGTGCGTATTGCCACTCCTCCCTTCAAACCCAAGGAGCAGGGTCCCGGCTTTATGGACGTCAATCCCGGTATCGCTTCATCTTACATCTTCAGCCTGAAGCCCGGCGACAAGGTAGTCATGAGTGGCCCCTATGGTGAGTTCCGTCCCAACTACGACACCGGCCGTGAGATGATTTGGGTTGGTGGTGGTGCCGGTATGGCTCCCCTGCGTGCTCAGATCATGCACATGCTCAAGACCCGTCAGTGCCGCGACCGCCAGATGCACTATTTCTATGGTGCACGTGCCCTGGAGGAAATACCCTTCCTGGACGACTTCCTGGCATTGGAGAAGGAGTTCGACAACTTCCACTTCCACCTGGCACTGGACCGTCCCGATCCCAAGGCCGATGCAGCAGGCATCAAGTACACTGCTGGCTTCGTAGCACCCGTTATGGGCGACACCTACCTGAAGCAGCACGAGAGCCCCGAGGATTGCGAGTACTACCTCTGTGGTCCTCCAATGATGGCCAAGACCGTCCTCGACCTTCTGGACAGCCTCGGTGTGGAGAAGGACATGATCCACTTCGACGACTTCGGCGGATAATCCCCGTCCGGTCAACATACAAAAGCAGAATGCGCCATTGCCCTCTTCAGGGTATGGCGCATTTGCCGTATTTCAGGCAACTGGACAAGACTCTGCGACATGCTTCGTGAATTCCGCTATGAGGGCTACCGTGCCAGCATGGATTAGTGTCCGCTTGTTGATATGCAGGAAGGAAAGGGAACAGGATGCTTGTTTTTCCTGTTTTGTCTCATCTGTTGTATATGTTCCCTCTAAAAAAAACGAGAGCGGCGCTAAAATGGCCACCCTCGGCGATAAAGTTTACGGCCAGTGGCGGTTCATTTTGGCGCCACTGAGGACAGGAATGGGACTTCTGTGAGATCTATTCCTGATACTATGAAGGATACAGCAGTTTCGGCATCTTGAAGCATTCCATTTGCCAACCCCAGACATCAGCAGGACCTATTCCTTCCCGCCAGGGTCGAATCGGTATTTGAATGTCATGCTGACGTATTGGTGCACTGTCTACATCCCGCTTTCAATATGGAATGTGGGTGTGATTTCTGGATATTCTATACTACTCGGACATACTTCTGGGAGTAGCGGTAGGTGCAAAGCCACCGAAGGCTAAAGGACGCTGGTTCTGTTAGAACTCCGATGGCTTAAGTTGGTGGGCCTTTCGCAAGATTTCCAAAGCCTTGTCTTTGTTAGAGGAGAAAGTGAATTGTTTCACTACCTCTGCTACGTCTCTATCTATCATCCGGGGTGCAATAACTTTCAATGCCTTTAATTTCCCCTCGTCAAAGGAAATCATCGAGAGGAGTTTTGCGCACTGCTTGCTATTGAAGAAACTGCTAATGCAAGCCACTTTGATGACTCCAATTTTCTTGTCAGTGAAAGAGGCATCATCCACTACTTCGCACATCATCGTAAAGTCTTTATGATGCATTGCCTTAGGGCGAAACTTCCCCCTCATTTCCTTCCTGTGGTGATGCTCCACTTCCTGTCTCTGCTCTGACGCCATCATTGGCATGGCAAAGGTAAATAGTGCGAATAGTGTAATTACAGATATCTCCTTCATAATCTTCTAATGTTTGAAAGTTCACTTAGTCCTCTAATAATATGTCCATGTCGTCCAAACTGTTCAGGAATACTTGCAAAAGGAAATTCGCAGGTTTTTCCTCATTATTCTCGTCTATATATATGCAGTTGGGACTTCCTGGCTGTATCCACGAAATGGATAAGACGTCCAGTTTGGGTAGTGCATCAATGTACCAGGCAAAGGACCTTGTAAGTACCACGCCATTAGGAAGGGTTACCTGTACATAATAGCCGGGAATGTCGTTCAGTATACGGTACAGTTCTGTTTTCACTTCATCTGTAGCAGTGGTGAGCAGAATTGTTACACGTTTGTTTATTGACTTTACAGCGGCACGCTTAGATGTGTCATCCGTTGATGTGTCTAAAAGTTTACCAAGAACTCGTACCTCCGGGAGCATGTGTTTTGTCGTAAATTCTCCTATAATTATCCCCCCCTCCAATCTCTCGTTTTTCATTTTTAGGAAAGGACCATCATCTCCGATATAGTCAGCGTACAAATCATCCGTTTCCACATCATCCGTTTCCACATCATCCGTTTCCGCATCAGCCTTTGATATATTGCTTTGCTTCAGAGCATACTCATAATGCTCCTTGCTGAAGGGACCGAATATGCGGAAGGTCTGGAACTTGACAACCTGACGTTTGTTGTTCATCCTTTCCAGCCACCATTCTATGCCTATGACATGTCTGTAGTATGGATTCTGTTTGCTGTTGAAGCGCACTACGGCATAGTTGCGCCCCCTGCCGCCTACCACAAACGGGGCGATGTTCTCTCCAAAATACATCTGCAATCTTTTGCTCTCGATGGGATTGTCTGTGCGCAACAGGTTGGATGCGCTGAATCCGCCAGTGTAGTGCGGCATATCCAGGTCGTGTGCCTGAAGTATTGCTGCTATGAGGTTTTTTACATCCTGTTGCTCTTTCTTGCTTTCATACGGGAATTCATATATTCTGGTATCCAGATAATACGTAGAGTCCAGGCGGTCGCGCCCCTGCTCGCTGGCCTTGCCCACCATCTTGTCAGCAGACATGAACTTGATGAGATGGCTTATCTTGTCAGACTTGCCGGTAAGTTTGTAATCAGATTGTGCAAAACAACCAATGGTTATTGTTGCAAGGATGATAGATGATAGAATGTGTTTCATAATGATAGTTCCGGTGTGTTATGTTCGTTAGATGCGTTTGTGCAGATTTCCTCCATCAGGGTGTAATACAGATGTTCCTCGTATTTCTTCTCAGCAATTGTCTGTTGCGTAACCTCGTCAAGCAGATTGCACATCATTTCCATTTCGTCAACTTCCGTGCACTCTTGATTTGTTTTTGCTTCAGCCTCTACCGGTGTTGCCGTAGGTGGCGGCATCTTTTCCGTTTGTGACAAACGTAAATTTGTGGTTTCGCTGACTGGAGGGGGAGGTGGTACGGGTATTGCAACGTCGCTCTCTACCCCTGATGGCTGGGCAACAGGTCCGCCCTCTGTTGGTGTCTTTGCCTCAGCGATGGTATTTTTGTTGCCATTGCCAGTGCGCACCAGCATTGGCAGAGATATGCCCACCGCAATCACCAGGCATGCGGCCGCCGCCCATGGCCATAGGCGTAGCGGCTTGCGCGGACGTGCTATGCGGTCATATTCCTGGCTGAGGTCTGCCTCGAAGATGTCAATGTCTTCTGCTGCCTGTCGTATAAGTTCCTTGTCAATCATGTGTCTTTAATCAGTTTTAGTAGATGTTTCTTTGCCGAACTGATGATGGTGCTGGCCGAACGGCGGCTCATCCCCGTCTTTTTTGCTATCTCCTCCAGAGGCATGTCGTCCTGATGTTTCATCCTTATCAGCCTCTGCTCGGACGGAGGAAGTTTTCGTATGGCATTTTCTATCTCGGCATGCCGTTCACCGTTTAGCAGCGGAGTGTCGGCGGAATCATGTCCGGCAGACTCCGTAACGCTTTCCAATGGTTCGGATTCTCGCAATCGTTGCCGCCTCCACACGCTGACGCACAGGTTCTTCGTTGCCTTTATGCCCAAGGCCTCAACGTTGTCGCCCTGTCGCCACCCTCGTTTCAGCATCCTCACATAAACCTCCTGGACAACATCCTCGGCATCCTCCTCGTTGTGGAAGAAATCCATGGCCACCCTCAGCATCTGAGGGCGCATCCCTATCAGTTTATGTTCGAACTCAGTTTGTGTCATCTATCTATATAACGCACAAGGCAGACAAATGTCAAGTGCAAATATACGAAAAAAAGAATGTAATATTTCCTGTACCCTTCCTGCAGCCTTCATGACATCGGATTTTGTCCTCCCCGATGACACGCCCTTGTCATCGGGGAGGACACGCCCTTGTTCTCATTGACGACACGTCCTTGTCATCGGGGAGGACAAAATGCTGTTGTCGGAAGCCGCTCATTGCTGCTATGCATCGGGCGCATATTCCGTCCCTATGTCGCCATATATCCCGTCCCTATGTCACTATACCTTATTATTATATTATCAGGTCGCTTAAGGCCGGGGCGTCTCATTGTCAAAGGGTAATCTTCCCCTATGGTCGCTTCCGGCATAGGGAAAGGTACACTTTCCCCGAAGGAGGCGGTGGCTTATCACACGGCAAAATCGGATGCGACAGGTTCTTGTCGTGCGAAAATGCTTGATATGTGGAGTTTTTCTCCGTAAATATTTGCATTATTCGCAAAAAGGCGCTACCTTTGTGCCCTGTTTGGAAGATGTTATTGGAAAAGTAACAAAAGAAAGGAAGATTAGAAATGTCTAAGATTTGTCAAATTACCGGTAAGAGAGCCATGGTTGGTAACAACGTGTCTCACTCAAAGCGTCGCACAAAGCGCACTTTCGATGTGAACCTGTTCCACAAGAAGTTCTACTATGTTGAGGAGGATTGCTGGATCAGCCTGCGTATCAGCGCAAGCGGTTTGCGTTTCATCAACAAGGTAGGCCTGGATGCAGCGTTGAAGAATGCTGTGGCTCAGGGTTATTGTGATTGGAAAACTATTCGTGTAATCGGTTAATTTCAGGAGGAACTAAAACATGGCAAAGAAAGCTAAAGGCAATCGCGTCCAGGTAATCCTGGAGTGCACCGAGATGAAGGAGAGCGGTCTGCCCGGAACATCACGTTACGTGACAACCAAGAACCGCAAGAACACTCCCGAGCGTATGGAGCTCAAGAAGTACAACCCCATTCTTAAGAGAATGACTGTGCACAAGGAGATCAAGTAATAAACACACACAATCACTCAGATTAAGTTATGGCAAAGAAAACAGTGGCTACTCTGCAGACAGGTAAGACAGATGGCCGTTCCTACACCAAGGTTATCAAGATGGTAAAGAATGCATCTGGTACCTATTCTTTCGATGAGCGCATGGTCCCCAACGAGGCCGTAAAGGATTTCTTCAAGAACTAATCCCTTGCTCCCTTGTACTTTTACCAATAGAGAATCAATCCCCGGCCTGAGACAGGCTGGGGATTTTCTTTTTAACACGCTTTATACAATATGTAGTACTTTTTAAACTTTTAGCGTTGCCTATGTGGCATATTCTTGCTACCTTTGCATGCAGAACAATAAAATGTACATTTAAAACACAATGAACTCTTTTGATATTCGTGCTCTCAACGAGCAGATAGAGCGCCAAAGCGCATTCGTTACCAACCTGCAGACGGGAATGGCTCAGGTTATTGTAGGCCAAAAGCATTTGGTGGAGTCTCTACTGATAGGCCTTCTTAGTGATGGTCATGTGCTGCTCGAGGGTGTGCCCGGTCTTGCCAAGACGCAGGCTATCAAGACACTGGCTTCGTTGGTGGATGCGCAGTTCAGCCGTATTCAGTTTACTCCCGACCTGTTGCCTGCCGACGTAATCGGCACCATGATCTATTCCCAGAAGGAAGAGAGTTTCCAGGTGGAGAAGGGGCCCGTGTTTGCCAACTTCGTCCTGGCGGATGAGATAAACCGTGCCCCGGCCAAGGTACAGAGCGCATTGTTGGAAGCCATGCAGGAGCGTCAGGTGACCATCGGCAAGGAAACATTCCAGTTGCCCAAACCCTTCCTCGTCCTTGCAACACAGAACCCCATTGAGCAGGAGGGAACATATCCTCTGCCCGAAGCCCAGGTGGACCGTTTCATGCTTAAAGTAATCATAGACTATCCGAAACTGGAGGAGGAGAAACTGATTGTACGCCAGAACATCAAGGGCGAGGCACCAGCCATCACTCCGCTGATGAGCACACAGGAAATCATGGAGGCGCGTGCCGTGGTACGTCAGGTTTATCTGGACGAAAAGATAGAGCAGTATATAGCCGACATCGTGTTTGCAACACGTTATCCCGAGAAGTATAATCTCAAGGACATAAAGGATTACATAGAGTTCGGCGCCAGCCCCCGTGCAAGTATAAACCTCGCATTGGCAGCAAGGGCATACGCATTCATCAAGCGTCGCGGATATGTGATACCCGAAGATGTCCGTGCCGTGGCTCATGATGTGCTGCGCCATCGTATCGGCTTGTCCTACGAGGCGGAAGCCAACAACATCACCTCCGAGGAAATCGTCAGCAAGATTATCAACAAGATTGAAGTACCCTGATCTGTTCTCCAGGACATTGTGCAAGTAGACGGGCATGGAAACGAGTGAATTGCTAAAGCGTGTCAGGCAGATTGAAATCAAGACAAAGGGTTTGTCCAATAACATCTTTGCCGGTGAGTATCATTCTGCCTTTAAGGGCAGAGGTATGGCCTTTGCCGAGGTTCGCGAATATCAGTATGGCGATGACATCCGTGATATAGAGTGGAACGTCACCGCCAGATTCAACAAACCTTTTGTGAAGGTTTTCGAGGAGGAACGCGAACTTACGGTAATGCTATGCGTGGACGTGAGCGGTAGCCTTGAGTTCGGTTCAAACGTGCAGACGAAGCGCAGGATGCAAACGGAGATTGCTGCCACCCTGGCATTCTCGGCCATACAGAACAACGACAAGATAGGTGTGATATTCTTTTCCGACCGTATAGAGAAGTTCATTCCACCCAAGAAGGGCCGCAAGCACATTCTGTATATAATCCGTGAACTGCTGGAGTTCAAGCCGGAAAGCAACCGTACCGATGTTGCTTGTGCCGTAGAGTATCTGACTTCTGTTATCAAACGCAGATGCACAGCCTTCCTGCTCAGCGACTTCATTGACGACAAGGACTTCCGCCAGCCTCTGACTATCGCCAATCGCAAGCACGACGTCGTGGCGGTGCAGGTGTATGACCGCCGTGTGGCGGAATTGCCCGATGTGGGTCTGATGCAGGTGCGCGATGCTGAAACGGGAGAGGAGATGCTTGTAGATACCGGCAGCAAGAAAGTGCGTAATATGCATGCCGCATGGTGGAGAGGCCAGCAGAACCGTCTGAGGGAAATATTTACCCGTAGCGGAGTAGACAATGTCAGTGTACGCACGGATCATGACTACGTTACGGCCCTTATGGGCTTGTTCAAGCAACGAGCCTGACATTTCCGGTGTGGAGAGCGGAGGAAAACGATAAACAGACTTTTGATATGCATTGTTACAAACATACGAATACATGTAAAGGCATGGATATAATTAGCAGAGTGGCAGCAGTACTTGCTGTTGCTTTGCTTCTTGTTCTGCCTGTTGACGCACAGGTAACGGTAACTGCACGTCTGGACAGCATGCAAATGTTTGTCGGCCAGCAGGACGGACTGGAACTGGAAGTCTCCATGCCTGCAAGCGGAAAGTTGCAATTACCGGCACTGAAAAAAGGCATGGAGATAATACCCGGTGTGGAGATTGTGGATATGGATGCTCCCGACACTGTGAGTATGAACGAAGGCAAACAGCTGCAGGTAACACAACGCTATGTCATTACGGCATGGGACTCGTCATTCTATTACCTGCCCCCTATGCAGGTTATGGTGGACTCGTCGGTATATGAAAGTAAAGCTTTGGCTTTGAGGGTTTATACTCTTGATGTTGATACTCTTAACGCAGAAGTATTCTTCCCTCCTCGCGACATCCAGGATCTGCCGTTCTCTTGGGAGGACTGGAAACAGATAGCCTATAGCCTTCTGGCAATACTCCCATTGGTGGCACTGATTGTAGCCATGGCCGTTCTGATAAAGAAAGGCAAGCCCATATTCCGTATAATCCGACGCAAGAAGAAAATACCGGCACATCAGGTTGCCATAAGCGAGATAGAACGCATAAAGGCACAGCGCACCTGGGCTAAGGAGGACAGCAAGGAGTACTACACTTTGCTCACCGATGCATTGAGGACTTACATACAGGAACGCTATGCATTTTCTGCAATGGAGATGACAAGCTCCGAAATTATCGAGCGCCTTACACAGGACGGCGACCAGAAAAGCCTTGATGAATTACGGGAGATTTTCCGTACTGCAGACCTGGTCAAGTTTGCGAAATGGAGTACGCAGATCAACGAAAACGATGCCAATCTCGTTGCAGCACTGCAGTATGTGAACGAGACAAAGATTGAAGAAGACCCGAATGTACAGCCAGAGCCCGAGGTGATAAAGGAAACGGACAAGCAGCGCCAGTTGCAGGTAGTTGCCATGCGTGTCATAATCCTGATTGCCGTGATAGTCATAGCATTCATACTTGGATCGATGGCATGGCGCCTGTATGATATGTTTGTCTGACAGACAATGACACGAATGTAGGAATAAGAGTATAAACAATATGGAATTCAATAGTCCCTTATATTTCCTGTTGCTGGTTCTCCTCATACCTTATGTCATTTGGTATGTGTTGTATCACAAGAAGTCCACTCCTTCCATAAGGATAAGCTCTACGGCAAGTTTCTTGCGCGCAAAGAGCACATGGAGGATATGGCTCACTCATGTCCCTTTCCTCCTGACGATAATAGCATACACAGCGATGGTATGTGCTTTGGCCCGTCCGCAAACGGCAAATTCGTGGAGCAACACTAGTGTGGAGGGTATTGATATAATGCTGTGTATGGATGTGTCTACCAGTATGCTTGCCGAGGATTTGAAGCCAAATCGTGTGCAGGCTGCCCGTAACGTGGCCATTGAATTTATCAACGGCAGAAAGAACGACAATATCGGACTGACCGTATTTGCCGGGGAAGCATACACCCAGTGTCCCATGACTATGGACCACACCGCTTTGCTGAATCTCTTGAGTGGGATGGACTGCAATATGGCCATGCACGGAATGCTGGAGGATGGTACTGCCATAGGTATGGGTATTGCCAATGCAGTGTCCAGATTGAAGGAGTCCAAGGCCAAGAGCAAAGTTGTTATCCTTCTCACCGACGGAACAAACAACAGAGGCGATATATCTCCTGGTATGGCTGCAGATATTGCCAAGAGTTTCGGTATAAGGGTTTACACCGTAGCAGTAGGTACTAATGGCACGGCTCCTTATCCTATGTATGTGGGCGGCCACAAGGAATATGTCAATGTTCCTGTGGAGATAGACACCAACACATTGTCCATGATAGCGGACAAGACGGATGCAAAGACGTATAGGGCAACAAATACCGAGAAACTGTTTGAAGTCTATGAAGAAATCGATCAGCTGGAACGCACCAAGATGAATGTTCGCAAGTACTCCAAGCGTTACGAATCTTATCAGCTGTTTGCTCTAATATCCCTCGTCTCTCTTGCATTGTCAATACTCCTTAAGGCAACAATATTGAAGAGACTCCCTTAAACCTGTGAAGTATGTTTAGATTTGAAACTCCTGAATATCTGTATCTGCTGTTGTTGCTGCCTGCTTTGGCTGTGGCACACTATTTATGGGCATTTAGGAAGAGACGTAATCTCAGACAGTATGGCGATCCGGCTTTGTTGAAGTTGTTCATGCCGGATGTCTCAAGACTCAGGACAGAACTGAAGTTCTGGTTCCTTCAGCTCTCCTTGCTCTTCCTCATCATAGCCCTTGCCCGTCCGCAGTATGGTACACGGGTAGATACACGCAAGCGCAGTGGTATAGAGGCAATAATAGCTATGGATGTCAGCAACAGTATGCTGGCAGAGGATGTCCGTCCCAACAGATTGGAAAAGGCCAAGATGATGGTCTCCAATCTTGTTGACAATATGACCGACGACAAGATAGGACTGATAGTTTATGCCGGTCAGGCCTTTGTCCAGTTACCTATTACCAGCGATTATGTGTCGGCAAAGATGTTTCTCGAAACAATATCTCCGTCAATGATAGAGATGCAAGGCACAGACATTGCCACAGCAATATCATTGGCCTCCAACAGCTTTACGTCTCAGGAAGGAGTTTCGCGTGCCATCTTCGTGATAACAGACGGTGAAGATAACGAGGGTGGGGCAGTGGAGGCTGCCAAGGCCGCAGCACAAAAGGGAATACATGTCTATATGCTTGGTGTCGGAGAGCCAGGAGGCGCTCCAATACCCATACCTGGTACGGGACAGTACATTATAGACAACGAAGGCAATACTGTCATTTCCCGCCTGAACGAGGATATGTGTCGCGAGATAGCCAATGCCGGTAACGGAAACTACATTTATGTCGACAACAGCAGTTCTGCACAGAAGAAACTGGACAAGTATGTGGAGAATCTTGGCAGGGTGGAGATGGAATCTTCCATCTTCTCTGAATATGACGAGCAGTTCCAAAGTTTTCTTCTCTTGTCTGTGTTGTTTCTGGTGCTGGATGTCCTGCTTTTGGGACGCAAGAACCATGTATTGCAGAGATTTACATTCTTTACCAAGAAAAAGTAAGATCATAGAAATACGTTATGAAGCGATATCTGATATTTCTGATTATATGTATGACCTGTGCCGGTGCAATGGAGGCACAGACCTTGCGTGACTATGTTCGCAGAGGCAACCGTCTGATGTCGGATACCTTGGGGGGAAGCGACTTTTCAGAGAAGGCCATTATACAATACAGAAAGGCCATGGAGATAGATTCCACTTTCAGCATTACGCGCTATAATCTTGGTAATGCATTGATAAGACAGGGCAAGCCCCAGGATGCCATGGCAGAATTCCAGGCAGCGGCAAAGTATGAGAAGGACAAGAAGCGTCTGTCTGACATTTACCACAATATGGGAGTGTTGTTACAAGCATCGAAAGAATATGCCCATGCAGTAGAGTGTTATAAGGAGTCATTACGAAACGACCCGTCCAACGACGAAACGCGTTACAATTACGTTTTGGCCAAGTGGCATCTGAAGAATCAGCAGAACGAGAACCAGAACGGTGAAGACAACAAAGAAGACAAGCAGGAACAGCAAAAGAAAGAAGAGAATAAAAAGGAACAACAACAGCAACAACAGCA
>JAGAQH010000026.1 GCA_017622815.1 Bacteroidaceae bacterium
GGTGGTTATAGTGTCGGGGTTCCACCTCTTCCCATTCCGAACAGAGAAGTTAAGCCCGTCCGCGCCGATGGTACTGCACACCCGTGGGAGAGTAGGTAGCCGCCGTTTTTAGAGAAGAGGAGTCCTTTGGAGAATGTTCCAGAGGACTCCTTTGTTGTATATAAACCCCATTAGAAGCCGCCTTTTACTGTATGGGGATTATTATTTCAGTTCCTTTGCCGTTATTATTCCGTTTCTTGCTATCTTTGTGCAATCAATGTTGCTTTCTAATGACGTATATGAGATTGTTACTTGCTATATTGCAACTTAGTCTTGTTTCTTTCGTGTACGCCCAAGATGTCGGTCTTGAGCGATGGATGATGGAAATAGATGATAGTGTAGCGGTGTCATCATTATCCATCCCTGGGGCGCATGATGCCGCTACAGGCGAAGGCTTGCACTCCTTGCCAGGCTTTGGGGTAACACAATCTCTTGACATTAAGGGGCTGTGGGAAAGTGGCGTGCGAGCCTTTGACTTGCGGCCAGCAGTAAAAGATACCTTATTATATATATACCATGGGAGGCTTAGGACGACGGTGTCATTTTCTGAAGCATTGGGTATTATATGTGCGCAGTTGGAGAGATATCCAAGTGAATTTGCCATTGTCTTGTTGCGCGAAGAGTCAGACAGTGAGAATGAGAGTGAGCGTTCACTATGGCCGCATCTTGTAGGAAAGGCTATTCAGGAAATAGGGAATAAGGCAGCAGTGTTTTCTCCCGATATGAAGGTTGCAGATGCAAGAGGAAAGGTCCTGTTCCTTACGAGGAATGCATATAATGGAATGGAGAGGGGAGCATTGCTTGCCGGATGGAACCATTCTAAGGACGGGAATGCCAATGCTCAGATAATTTCCAGTCGTAATGGTGAGGTGGCAAGATTGCAGGTACAGGATTATTATGCTCCGACAAATGCCAGGAAGCGATTGGAGAAACTTGAAGCAGTGAAACATTACTTTTTATTGGCATCCAAGGCTCCAGAGGGTGTGTGGACTATAAATTTCCTGAGCGGTTATTCTACAACATGGCTCGGGTGCACGACATTGGCAACCACCTCCGGATATAAGAGGAATGCTGCATGGCTTCATCCTCTTGTCTTGGAGGGCATGGAAAACGGCAAACATCCTATGGGCATTGTTTTCATGGACTATGCCGGAGTGGACAAGGTTGACGGAGGCCTGTGGCACTGGAAGCCTTTTAACGTGTATGGCAGAGAATTGGTAAGAACAGTTATAGAAAGCAATTCCGTTCCTGCAGAGTAGCCGTACCTTTTTGTGTGCGTGGCAGGTTATTGCTTTAGTCCGAGGCGAAGCCCGTCCTGCAGCAGTTCTCCCTCCTCTGTCATTATGCGGATGACGTGCTCTATGTCCGCAGCACGGTATTTGGTCAGGTCCAATTCGTAACCGTATTTAGGTCCGTTGGCGAGTTGTGCCCTGATGTCCGCATAGATGCTGTCGTAAACGCTTTCTGGTGTAGGCTGTGGGTCTTTTGCTTCGCAGTTGTCACAATTATTGCACCTGTCCTTTGCCTTTTCTCCGAAGTATTGTAGCAGCAAGGAGGTGCGGCAGTTGGAAGTGTCCGTGATATAGTCTATGACGCAGTCTATGCGTTTCTTGAAACGGGCATACCTGTCTTCGTAGGCATGTGGCGGTATGAATACGTCCTTGCCCTCTACACGATGTTTGGTGAGGGTAAGGTATGGGATGCGCTTGCGTGGTATGTAGCGGATGATGTGCATCTGTCCCAATGCAACGAGCCTTTCGTATATCTCTTTGACAGGCATGCCGGTGGCAATGGAGATGTCGTCCTCGTCGATATAGACGAATTCCTGGAATATACCTGTATATCGGCGCAGGAGATAGTTGAATAGTTTTTCTGTCTCCCCGTGGATGGTATTGTAGAGTTGCGAACGTGTGGCGGTTATGTACAGACGCGATATTGTTTCCTCTTCATCGGTGAAGCGTATGTAGCCGGCCAGTTCCAGAAGGGAGAGCATGGGATGCACTTCACTGAAACTGTGGTGGAAGTTAATGCAGAACTCCTGTAACTTGAATTCGCGTGTCCTTCCATATCCGCCACCCTCTGGTATCTGTAGGAAATAGCAGATGTGGTCGTAGAGTTCCTGTATCTTCTCCTTCGGCGGGAAGGTGCGTTGCAGTTGTCTTTGAAGGGATGTTATCTCCTTGCCGTTGCAGAAGAGCACTGCATGCGAGAGGTTACCGTCGCGGCCGGCGCGACCTGCTTCCTGATAGTATTGTTCCAAAGAATCGGGCGGGTCCAGATGTACTACCAGTCTGACATCGGGCTTGTCTATACCCATACCGAAGGCATTGGTGGCCACCATGATGCGTATTCTTCCCTCCTGCCAATCGCGTTGGCGGAAGTCTTTCTCAAGGTCTGGCAGTCCTGCATGGAAGAATGTTACGGAGTGTCCCTTCATGCCAAGCATGGCGGAAATGTCCTCTGCCTTTTGTCTGCGGTTGGTATATATTATGGTGCATCCCGGATACAGGTTCAGGATGTGGTCCAGACCGGCCTCGTCCGTGGCGGTGCGGTGCAGGGAGTAATGTAGGTTGGGACGGGCGAAACTCATGCGGAAGACGTTCTTCCGACTGAATCCGAGTTTCTCCTGTATGTCGTCTATTACTTCGGGAGTGGCGGTGGCGGTGAGTGCAAGGAATGGTTTGCCGGGCAACAGTTTCCTGAGGTTGCCGAGGGCAAGGTAACTGGGTCGGAAGTCATAGCCCCATTGCGAGATGCAATGTGCTTCATCCACACAGACGAAGGAGACTTTCATGTGGCGCAGTTTGGTGAGGCACAGTTCGGAGCCAAGTCTTTCGGGCGAGAGATACAGGAACTTGTAGTCACCCAGGATGCAGTTCTCCAAGGTGGCGATGATCTTGTCGTGCTTCATGCCCGAGTAGACGGCAGTGGCCTTTATGCCCAGTTGGCGCAGACGTCCCACTTGGTCCTTCATCAGTGCGATGAGTGGGGTGACCACTATGCAGGTCCCCTCCATGGCAAGTGCAGGCACTTGGAAGGCTATGCTCTTGCCGCCTCCCGTAGGCATAAGTCCAAGGGTATCCTTGCCCGAGAAAATACTGTCTATAATCTCGCGCTGTATGCCCCTGAAGGAGGTGTATCCCCAGTATTTAAGAAGCAGCCCCTCTGCCCAGTCGTGGGCGGAAGGGCTGGGAATGTTTTGATTGTCGTGCATAATTTGCGTGTTATGCATTGTGTATCGTCAGTCAAGTTCGGATGGTTCAATATCCTCTATGTGCAGTTGGATTTCGCCACGCTTGTGGGTGTTCTCCTCTATGGTGTAGACGATATTGAAAGAGCGTTTGGTCTTGATGTAACGTGCCTGCGAACTTTGCCCGAAGGCTATGCCGTTCATGATGATGTCGCTTTTGTTGTCTACGAGTTCCAGTTTTATGTGCTCCTGGTCTCGTCCGACAACTTTGCTTGTTCCGTAGTCATAGACATTGCGTGTGCAGAAGTGCGGCTTGGGATTGTCAGGTCCGAAGGGCTGGAATCGTTTCAGGTCGTAGTAGAACTGACGGTTTATGTCGTGGAAGTCCAGCATGTCGTCAATCTCCAGTATGGCATCTGTCTGTTCGGGCAGGATATTGTTGTCCACATACTCTTCGAAGCGTCGTTTGAACTCCTGGACGTTCTCTGCCTTCAGTGTCAGGCCGGAAGCATAGGTATGTCCGCCGAAGTTCTCGAGTATGTCGCGGCAACTCTCTATTGCCTTGTAGATGTCGAAACCTGCTACTGAGCGTGCCGAACCGGTGGCCATATCTCCGTCGCGTGTAAGTACCACGGCAGGGCGGAAGTATATTTCCGTCAGTCTGGAGGCAACGATGCCTATGACTCCCTTGTGCCACTCCTCGTTGTAGATGACGATGGCCTTGTGGTCAGATTTGTGTACCAGGGAGGCGACGATCTGGTTGGCCTGTTCTGTCATAGCCTTGTCCAGGTCTTTGCGCTGTTCGTTGTAGTGGTTTATCTGCGCAGCTTTGTGCATGGCCTGCACAGGATCAATGCTTACGAGCAGTTCTACCGATTCGCGTCCGTTCTCTATTCGCCCCGATGCGTTCAGGCGCGGACCTATCTTGTATATTACGTCAGACAGGGTGATTTCCTTGCCGGCCAGGCCGCATATATCCATGATAGCCTTCATACCCACGCTTGGGTTCTGGTTCAGTTGTCTGAGGCCGTGGTATGCGAGTATCCTGTTTTCTCCCATTATGGGCACTATGTCCGATGCAATGCTTACGGCACAGAGGTCCAGCAGAGGTATGAGTTCGGAGAATGGAATTCCATTGTTCTTGGCAAAGGCCTGTATGAGTTTGAATCCCACTCCACACCCCGAGAGGTCTCCGTATGGGTATGTGGCATCTGTACGTTTCGCGTTCAGAATTGCCACAGCCGGAGGCAACTGGTCGTCTGGCACATGATGGTCGCATATAATGAAGTCAATACCCTTGTCCTTGGCGTATTGTATTTCGTCTATGGCTTTTATGCCGCAGTCCAGTACGATGATGAGTTTTACTCCCGTTTCCTCGGCAAAGTCTATGCCCTGACGCGAGACACCATATCCTTCCTCATACCTGTCAGGTATGTAATAGTCTATGTTTGTAGAATACTGTTTCAGGAACTTGTACACAAGTGCCACGGCAGTTACTCCATCCACATCATAGTCACCATAGACCAGAATCCTTTCCTTTCTTCCCAGTGCATCGTTCAATCGTTTTATGGCCACTGCCATGTCGCGGAAGAGGAACGGGTCCAGAAGGTCTGTGAGTTGGGGGCGGAAGAATTTCCTTGCCTCGTTAGATGTGGTAATGCCTCTGTCAAGCAGAAGTTTGCCAAGGGTCGGGTTTATTCCCAACTCCTTGGCAAGTGTTGTTGCTTTTTCCTGACTGTCACGCTCTGGCTCGTTGAAGTGCCATTTGTAGTTCATTGTGCAGTCGTGGAAGTATTAGATGCCCAGCTTCTTACGGATGTCCTTAGGAATGGCGTTCTTGTTGATGACGATGTTCATGGTCTTGTAGGCAACGTAAGGCTTGCTCACATACCAGAAACCCTTGTAGGGACCATACTCGCCCCAAGAGTTCTTCATCATGAAGTACTCCTTGCCGTTCTGGTCCTTTGCGATACCATAGATCTGCATGCCATGGTCGTCGGTAGTGGTCCAGTTGTCATAGCCTTCCTGACGCATTTCCTGAGTGATGACCTTCTCGCCTGCGGCATCGGCCTGTGCAATCTTGGCACCAGCCTTCTCGCCAGTCCAGCGGCTCTGGTCGCTACCTACACCGGCGGTTGCCTTGGTGTCGGGCACGGTGGCAACACACTTGTTCTTACCGGTACGGCGGCTGAAGCCGTCCTCGCTCACGTCAGCACCCCATGCAAAGGTGTAGCCGTTCTTGACGCCCTCGTCCATAACGCGCATGAACTCGTCCAGGGGCAGGTTGTAGCTGGTAGCCCAGCGCCAGTTGTCCTGAATCTCCAGTACGAACTGAGTGTAGAAGGGATGATGTGTGTAGCTGGTCAGAGAAACGTAGTCGTTGGGATCCAACTTCAGGTAGTCCTTTACGAAGCTCTGGGGAGTGTACTTCTTGCCCTTGTACTCAAACTCCTTGGGGCACTCGCCGAAGTAGTTGTCGATCATGCCCTGCACGTCCTTCTTCCACATGGGGTTCAGCTTCTTGGCGTTGCTGCCGGAGATAGCCTTGATGTATGCTTCCATGGGAGGGAAGAAGTTGGTGAAGTTGAACAGAGAGTCGCCATAGGGGGTGATGGGGTAGGGCATTATGCCTTCGGGGATAAGACCATAGCGCTCCATGCAGAAGATAGCATCATAGAAAGAACCACCCTGACTGAAGCTTGCGTCACCATGGGTGCGGACATTGCGGTCGGCACGGTCGGTGTAGGTCTTGCTTACGAGGAAAGACTCGCACAGGTCGATGTCCTTCTTGCTGGGGTCCTTCTTCAGCACCTCGCTCTCCAGGAATGCAAGAGCAGAGTAGCTCCAGCAGGTACCGGAGTTGTTCTGGTTCTTGATGCTGGTAACGGGGTTCTCCAGCACTGTGGTGAACACGAGAGAGTCGGCAGGAACCTTCTTGGCATCCTGAGCCATTGTGGGCAGAGCGCATACAGCTGCTACTGCCATTAAGAGAAACTTGTTCATTGGTTTATGTATTTATTGGTTTGTGTTTGCAGGGTTTGTTTTTTATAGCAACTATAGTATCTATAGCATCTATAGTATTTAGTCCTTGTTTATGAACTCCTCCACCTCGTTGATGTGGTAGGGGATGAGTTTGTCGCCGATGAAGCGGCAACCGTCCTTGGTGATGAGGATGTCGTCCTCCAGGCGTATACCACCGAAGTCCTTGTAGGTCTCCAACAGGTCGTAGTTGATGAAGTCCTTGTGCAGACCCTTTGCCCTCCAGTCGTCAATGAGGGCAGGGATGAAGTATATGCCGGGCTCGTCGGTCATCACCCAACCTTCCTGCAGGCGTCTGCCACAGCGCAGGCAGTTGGTGCCGAACTGTTCCAGATTGGGGCGTGTCTCCTCGTCGAAGCCTACGTATATCTGTCCCAGTCCTTCCATGTCGTGCACGTCCATGCCCATCATGTGGCCAAGGCCATGAGGCAGGAACATGGCATGTGCACCCTGGCGCACGGCCTCTTCCACGTCGCCCTTCATCAGGCCCAGTTCCTTCAGGCGTGTTGCCATCAGACGGCATACGTCCATGTGCACATCCATCCACTTCACACCGGGTGCTGCCACAGAGAGGGCCAGGTCATGACATTCCTCCACGATGCTGTATATCTCGCGCTGGCGCTGTGTGAAGCGTCCGCCGATGGGGGTGGTGCGGGTATGGTCGGAACAGTAGTTCTCGTTGGTCTCGGCACCGCAGTCGCACAGCAGCAGTCTGCCCTCCTCCAGAGGTGCAGGGCTGGGGTAACCGTGCATTATCTCGCCGTGCATTGTCACGATGGGCGAGAAGGACACCATGCAACCTTTTGCCGATGCTATGCCTGAGATACGTCCGCATATCTCCTGCTCAGTGATGCCCGGGCGTGCCATCTTCATGGCCGTGGTGTGCATCTCATAACCGATGGCACAGGCACGTTCTATCTCCAGAATTTCCTCTGCAGACTTCACGGCACGCTGGTCGATGACGGCCATGATGAGTTCCAGGCTTGCCTTGGCACGTTGCTCGGAGGGGTGGATGTCCGTGAGGTCCATCAACTGTATCATCAGGTCGTGGCGGTAGGGAGGCAGGAAGTGCACCTTGCGGCCCTGGGCAACGGTCTTGTCAATGAGTTCCTTCAGTTTTGCCATGGGGGCAGAGTTCTCCACTCCACTCTGTGCAGCCATGTCGGCCACGCTGTCCACCGAACCGAACCATACGATGTCCTCAATGTCTATGTCGTCGCCAATCAGCCACTCCTTGCCCTCATCGGTGTCTATCACGCCCACCAATCCTTCGCGGTGCTGTCCGAAATAGTACAGGAACGAACTGTCCTGACGGAAGCGATAGGCATTGGCGGGATAGTTGACGGGCGAGAGGTTGTTACCCATCAGTACAATAAGTCCCGACTTTATGCGCTGGCTCAATGCCTGGCGGCGAGCTATGTATGTCTCTTTACTGAATAGCATGTTGTTTTAGTGGATTAGTTATGGTTTGCTTTCTTGTGCAAATATAGCAAATATATTTGTAATCCCAATGTCATCTATATTAAATAATGTAAAGATGGCTTTGAATTACCATCCTGTCTGCTCCCAAGATGTGGTCTCGTACCATTCTGTGTCCTGGAATTGTCTGTTCCATCCCTTTGAATCGTACTTCACGTCGGGTATGTTCATGGAGATGCCACCATACAGGTTTTCGTCCTGCATGGTGCAATGGAAGTTGCCATGCGTGCCGGGGCTGTATACAGTGTCCCAACTGTTTGCCCATGTGGGGTAGAGGATGGTTTTCTTCCATGCCATTTCCCATGCGGCAAAGTCGTCCTGGCTGAGGGCACGGTGCATTGCCGAACGCATGTCGTATGGGACAGGCATGGCATTCTGCGTGTTGTATGTGTTGCCGTAGGCAGGGGCGTAGATCTGTATGCCTGGAGTTTTGGGCATGTTGTTTTTTGAGAAGGCTGACGGTATGTATTTTGCCGTTTCGGCGCAGAATTCGGGGAAGTCTGCGCACGATACCGCAGAGAGCAATACGCCGTTGCCGTTTCTGTAGCCAGAGGAATATCCCTCTATGATGTCCTGTGGGTTGGCTTTGCACAGAGCCTCCATTATCAGATGGTATGGTGCGCCATCGCCGGGAATTTCTGTGGGCGAGCCTATGATGTAGGATGCATGTCTGTATATTTGTGAAGCCACTTCCACACTCTGCATGTAGCATGCGTCAAAAAGGATGTACTCCATGTGCGGCAGTGAGGCAAGCACATTTGAGAGTTCGCTGATTTCTATCCAATTACCCTTGTTGGACGTGCTGTTATTCTCGTTGTCCACGATGATGGCGCGGGAGTTTCTGGTTTCGTCTATCCATCCGGTCCCATGACTCCAGAGCACCAGTGAGTACTTCTCTGAGGGGAAGCCTTTCACGATGTCTTTCAGGATGTTCTCCATTATGGCAGGGTCTGCGCTGTCCATATCGCTCTTGTACTCCTTCCATGTGGTTTTGCCCTTGCGGTTGAGTAGGAAGATGGAGGGTTTCAGTTCCGCATCGCGGTACACCACCACTTGGCAGTTCTCTGGTATGTCCTGCATGCCCATCTGCATTTCCTGCAGGTCGTAGTAACTGAATTTCTGCAGGGAGTTCTCCGCTCCCATATACACGATGACGGTATTGCCTTTCAGTTTCTCGTCTGGCTGCGGTATGTTGTCGTTGCAGGATGCCAGCGTGAGGATGCTCATTGCTATTCCGAGTATGTAAAGTATTCTGTTCATGATTTTTGGAAAATTAATGCCTGCAAAGTTAGGATAAATAAATGAGAATTCGGTCATGTGCATGGGATAAAATCAGCACTTCCTTCCATTTTCCTGTTCGGGGCTTCCCGTACTTGCGCCAGTCCTCATACTAAGAGTACTGCAGTCCTCATACTAAGAGGACTCGAGTCCTTATAGTAGGAGGACTCTTCACTTGACGGGGAGGGTCCGGGTTTGTCGTGAGTAAAAATGCCGTTGTCATATAATAAAAGGTATGCCCGTTACGTTATCAATGTATATGCAATGGGCAGATAAGATAAAGCGCGTGAGGATAACGCTGATAGTGGTGGCGGTGCTGTTGAGTGTGGCATCGCTGGTTGTAAGCCACTATCTTGTTCGCGACCTCAAACGTGAGGAACAGGTCAAGATGGAGACATGGGCCGAGGCCATGCGCTCCCTGGGCGAAGCCGACTCTGATGCCGACCTCTCTCTGGTGCTGAAGGTTCTGAACAGCAACAATACCATACCGGTCAAGGTTGTGGACGACGAGGGCAGGGTGCAGATGGAGCGAAATGTTGAGGAGTACGAAGGCATGCCGCCACACTCCATCCGGATTTCCTTGTCGGAGGACGATTGGCTGGATGTGTACTATGCCGACTCGCTTCTGCTCCGCCGTCTTGCCCTGTGGCCCTATGTGCAGTTGGGTATAGTGTCCATCTTCGTTATCGTGGCCATATATGCCCTGCTCAGCAGCAAGAAGTCCGAGCAGAACAAGGTGTGGGTGGGCCTCTCCAAGGAGACGGCGCATCAGTTGGGAACCCCCATCAGCAGCCTGATGGCATGGGTGGAGGTGCTCAAGGAGACGTATCCCGACGATGCCCTTATCCCCGAGATGGGGCGTGATGTGCAGCGCCTCCAACTCATAGCCGAGCGCTTTTCCAAGATAGGCTCCCTGCCGGAGTTGAAGAATACGGATGTATGCGAGGTGGTGGGCCACGTGGTGGATTATATCCGATGCCGCGCCAGCAACCGTGTTTCCATTACGGCAGACTTGCCGGAGGGCAGGGTGGAGGTTCCTTTGTGTGCTCCCTTGTTTGAATGGGTGGTGGAGAATCTGTGCAAGAACGCTATAGATGCCATGGACAGTAAGGGAAGCATAGCCATAACCGTGAACAAGGAACCGTATATGTGCTCAATCGAGGTGGCCGACACGGGCAAGGGCATCCCTCCCGGCAGATGGAACACCATCTTTCTGCCTGGTTATACCACCAAGTCGCGAGGATGGGGACTGGGCTTGTCCCTGGCCAAAAGGATAGTGGAAGAATACCATCGCGGACGCATCTTCGTGAAGAGCAGCGACCCGTCCACGGGGACCGTTTTCCGTATAGAACTGAGGTTGTAAGGCAAAGATTTTGAACAGTAAAGAAAAAAAGAGGCTGTAATCTTGGCGGATTTCAGTAAAAAGTCGTATCTTTGCACCCCGATGGATAGAGTGGACGGCTATAAAGTGGACCTGAAAGGTATGACAGAGGATGCTGTGTCGCATCGCTGGCATCTGACGGACGACTTCTTCTCCGCCGTTCATGGGCCGGAAATAGCATCCGGGCAAGTTGACGTGGCACTGCGGGTGAAACGTACCTCCGAGGCCTTCGACCTGGACTTCCAGTATGAAGGAACGGTGGATGTGGAGTGTGACCGTTGTCTGGAACTCATGATTCAGCCCATCCAAGGAGAATGCAGCCTGAAGGTAAGGCTGGGAGTAGAGGATGACGATGACGGTGAACTGATTACCGTGGCAGAGAATCCCGGAGTCCTGGACTTGTCTTGGCATTTGTATGAAATGCTCGCATTGGAGATACCTATCCGCCATGTACATCCCGAAGGGGAATGCAACGCACAGGTGGAGCAGGCACTCAAGGGGGTAGGGCACGAAAGGCAGACAGACCCCAGATGGGCTGCGTTGGAACAATTGAAAACAAAAACTAATAAATAAAGATAAAACAAAATGGCACATCCTAAAAGAAGACAGTCAAAGACTCGTACTCTCAAGAGAAGAACCCATGACAAGGCAGTAGCACCTGCATTGGCAGTTTGCTCAAACTGCGGTGAATTCTATGTTTACCACACTGTATGCCCCGCTTGCGGTTACTATCGTGGCAAGCTGGCTATTGAGAAGGAGGCTTAATAGCATCATTAGCCAAGTAAAAAGGTCTTGAATATAGCCGTAGGAGCACCTGCACTTGTTGCGGATACTCTACGGCTTTATTTTTATCTCTTGTCCGCACGCGCGTATATTATATAATGTATGTCCGGTGAAGAAGACCATAGGACAGCCATACTGGCGGACAAGACGTTTTAGGGGAACCTTAAAGTATTAGTTCTTGAGATGGAAAAGATAAATGCTGTAATTACCGGTGTGGGAGGCTATGTACCCGACTACATCCTGGACAACGAGGAGATGTCTACCATCGTGGATACCAGCGATGAGTGGATTATGGAACGCATCGGCGTGAAGACACGCCATATCCTCAAACCCGAACAGGGCACCGGCACAAGCTACATGATGATACGTGCCGTAAAGCAACTCTTGCGCAAGACCGGAGCGGACCCCATGAGCGTGGATATGGTTCTGTGTGCCACCACCACACCCGATTACCATTTCCCCTCTACTGCCTCCCTTGTAATAGGTGCATGCGGACTGAACAACGCTTTCGGTTTCGATATGGAGGCTGCATGTGCAGGCTTCCTCTTTGGTCTGGAGGCAGCCGCTTCCTACATCCGTAGCGGACGCTACAAGCGCATCATCCTGTGCGGAGGCGATCACATGAGTTCCATGACCAACTATACCGACCGCAATTCATGTCCCATCTTCGGTGATGGTGCTGCCTGTGTGATGATGGAGGCAACGACGGAGGAGATAGGCCTGATAGACGGATACTACCGTACCAATGGCGTAGGCCTTGGGAATCTGCGCATGAAGGCAGGCGGTTCGGCAAAGATGCCCACCCATGAGAGCGTTGACAATATGGAGCACACCGTATATCAGGAAGGAAGGGCTGTCTATAAGCATGCCGTACTGAACATGTCTTCTGCCGTGAAGATTGTGGCCGGCCGCAACGGTCTCAGTGCCGAGAATATCAACTGGCTGGTTCCCCATCAGGCCAACATCAACATAGAGGTTTCCGTAGCCAGCCGTATAGACATTCCCGAAGAGCAGGTAATGGTGAACATCGACCACATGGCAAACACCTCTGGCGGTACACTGCCCCTCTGCCTGTGGGAATACGAGCCAAGACTGAAGAAGGGCGACAAGATCGTCTTCACCGCCTTCGGAGCCGGCTTCACATGGGGCGCAAGTTATATGATCTGGGGTTACGACGGTGCCGCTGAGGCAGCCAAGGAACCTGCAGAGTTCTACAAGGAAGGCGAAATCTCACGTGAGGAGTGGTATGCCAAGCGTGCCGCAGTACGTGAGGCAGAAGGCAAATAAAGCAACGTAATGATGACTCAGGAAGGCACAGCACAAAGGAAAGGGCACAAGGCAGGTTTCGTGAACATCGTGGGTAACCCCAACGTGGGCAAGTCCACACTGATGAACCTGCTTGTGGGAGAGCGTATCAGCATAGCCACATTCAAGGCACAGACCACACGTCACCGCATAATGGGCATACTGAACACGCCCGAGATGCAGATATGCTTCTCGGACACCCCGGGAGTATTGAAACCCAACTACAAGTTGCAGGAGCAGATGCTCCAGTTCTCCGTTTCCGCCTTGCAGGATGCCGATGTGCTTCTCTATGTGACGGACATGGTGGAGACGCCCGACAAGAACAGCGACTTCATAGAGAAGGTCCAGCACATGAAGGTGCCCATCATCGTGGTCATCAATAAGATAGACCTGAGCAACCCTCAGGCCCTGCAGGCAAAGTACGACGAGTGGCACCAGATACTGCCCCAGGCAGAGGTAATGCCCATCTCGGCCCTGCACCGTTTCGGCGTGGAGCAGTTGCTGGGACGCATTAAGGAACTTCTGCCCGAGTCCCCTGCCTATTTCGACAAGGACCAGTGGACAGACAAGCCCGCCCGCTTCTTCGTCAACGAGATTATACGCGAGAAGGTCTTGCTCTATTACGACAAGGAGATACCCTACAGCGTCGAGGTGGTGGTGGAGTCCTTCAAGGAGACGGAGAAGAACATCCACATCAATGCCGTCATCTATGTGGAGCGCGACTCGCAGAAGGGTATCATCATCGGCCACAAGGGCGTAGCGCTGAAGAAGGTGAGCACCGAGGCACGCAAGTCCCTGGAGAAGTTCTTCGGCAAGAGCATCTATCTGGAAATTTTCGTCAAGGTGGACAAGGACTGGCGCCAGAGCGCCAAGGCCATGAAGCAATACGGTTACGATCTTGGCGACTAAGCGCCAGGCAATCTCTATAGTCTCTATAGTTTCTATTCCCCTCCCTTAAAGACCAACCCTCAAAAACAAAACAACGATGTCAAATTTAGTAGCGATAGTAGGAAGACCCAATGTCGGCAAGAGTACCCTCTTCAACCGACTCACTCAGACACGCCACGCCATAGTAAGTGACGAGGCAGGCACCACACGCGACCGCCAGTATGGCAAGTGCGAGTGGGGCAAGAACGAGTTTTCCGTGGTGGACACCGGCGGATGGGTAGTGAACAGCGATGATATATTCGAAGAGGAGATACGCAAGCAGGTACAGTTGGCCACGGACGAGGCCGACGTAATCCTGTTCCTCGTGGACGGACACAATGGTGTCACCGACCTTGATGAGGCCGTGGCAGGCATCTTGCGCCGTACCAAGAAACCCGTGATACTGGTGTGCAACAAGGTGGACAACAACGAGGTGTACCTGGCTGCAGAGTTCTATTCCCTCGGTCTGGGCGACCCTTATTGCATCAGCGCCGCTACTGGCAGTGGCACCGGTGACCTTCTGGACCTCATCATCAGCAGTCTTCCCAAGAACAGCGAGGAGGCACCCGAAGAGAATATCCCCCGCTTTGCCGTGGTGGGACGTCCCAATGCGGGCAAGTCCAGCCTTATCAATGCCTTCATAGGCGAGGACCGTCATATAGTTACTGACATTGCCGGCACCACACGCGACAGCATCTACACACGTTACGACAAGTTCGGCTTCGACTTCTATCTTGTAGATACCGCCGGTATCCGCAAGAAGAGCAAGGTCAACGAGGACCTCGAGTTCTACAGCGTCATGCGCTCCATACGTGCCATCGAGAACTCCGACGTCTGCGTCCTCATGATTGATGCCACCCGTGGCATTGAGTCTCAGGACATGAACATCTTCCAGTTGATACAGAAGAACAACAAGTCGCTAGTTGTGGTTGTAAACAAGTGGGACCTTGTGGAGGAGAAGTCTACCATCGTGATGAAGACCTTCGAGGAGGCCATCCGCGACCGCATGGCTCCATTCACAGACTTCCCCATCATCTTTGCTTCTGCCCTTACCAAGCAGCGCATCTTCAAGGTGCTGGAGACCGCCAAGGAGGTGTACGAGAACCGTCGCCGCCGTGTAAGCACCGGCAAACTCAACGAGGAGATGCTGCCCCTCATCGAGGCATATCCCCCACCATCAATCAAGGGCAAGTACATCAAGATCAAGTACTGTTCGCAGATACCGGACACACACGTGCCCACATTCGTGTTCTATGCCAACCTGCCCCAGTATGTAAAGGAACCCTACCGTCGTTTCCTTGAAAACAAGATACGCGAGCGCTGGGACTTCAACGGATGCCCCATCAATGTCTTCATCAGACAGAAGTAGAGGTATCTTCAATGTAAAATATATACAAAGAACTCATCCAATGAAGAAAGCAGCCTATTTCCTTCTGTGCATCATGTTCGTGCTCTCTTGTTCGGAAAGCAGAGACCTGTCGGATTTCAGTTCTGGCGGTGCAAGGTCAGCCGCAGAGTACTTCTACGAACTCCTTGCCAAGGGTCAGAGCCAGGCATACGTGGACAACATGCAGGAATCTGCCTCCATGGACACCGCTAAGTACGGCCAGTTCGTAGACCTCATGGAACAGTTCCTGCACGAGGAAAAGGAACTTCGTGGCGGCATCCTCAGTGCCAAGGCGGAGCGCGACACTATGGTCGACACCATATCCATGGTTTACCTCAATGTCCATTTCGGCGACAGCACCCGTGAGGAAATCATGCTCCCCGTGGTCTACACCCGCGGACGCTGGTGGATAAGGTAAGTTGGTAATATAAGGCATAGGGCATCCTATCCGTATCGTAGAGACGTTTTGGGGTGTCTCTTGTGTTATTCATTGCCCCGAGTATTGAACGCCATTGCCTCCGTCGTTATCTTCCCTCTTTCATTAGATTTTTACAGAAATATTAATAACTTTGCAACGACATCTAAGGTATGCAGACTTGGGGGGGATGGACGCAGACGCACTAAACGCAACACTATATATAGAAAAACATATAACTTTGCAAAATGAAGAGAGAATCTAACATAGAAATGTGTCGTATTGTAACAATGCTATTGGTATTGTTGCTACATGCTAATTACCTCTCGCTGGGGGGGTGGAATATGCTGATATACAAGAAGATAGCCTGTCGGCGTTTGTTAAGGCGTTTGCAGAGCAACTATGTATAATATGCGTAAATGTGTTTGTTTTAATATCAGGATGGTTTGGTATCCGACCTAATGTCAGAGGTGGACTTTCTCTATTATTCCAAGTCTTTTTCTATCATATATTATTCATAGTGCTATTTCTTTGCATAGGAGAAACTGTGTCCTTAACTCAAATTCTAGAAGGATTCTACTTCGGAAAACCATATTGGTTTGTTATATCTTATCTAATTTTATATGCGCTTTCTCCTGTACTAAATGCTTTCATTGAATCTTCAACACCTCGGATATACGCATCTGTTTTGATTGCGTTCTTTTTGATGGAATTTATATATGGATGGATAACGAATTTAGCGGCATTTAATAGTGGTTATACGACAATATCGTTTATTGGTTTGTATCTATTAGCCCAATTTGTACGAAGATATTCATGCAAGCTACTAAGCTTAAGCGCATATAAATGTTTTTTGTTGTATATCCTTTTTTCGATTTTACCAGTAGGCATATTCTTTTTAACGGGACATAGATGTAATATGATAGCCTATTCTTCGCCATTTGTTATTCTTTCCTCTTTGTTCTTCTTTCTAGCGTTTAATCAAATGAGAATATCAAGTAAAGTAATAAATTATTTGGCTTGTTCGTCTTTGTCTATTTATTTAATCCATTTACATCCTTTGATATATAAACATTTTATAAATTTAATGAGAACCACATATGAAGTATTAGGCGGCTGTTTGTATGTGATTTTTGTTCTAATGTTTGCTGTATGTTTTGGGATGTTCTGCGTGCTTTTGGATAAAGCGAGAATCCTTTCGTGGAATTATTTATGTTCCCATATTGTCAACAAGGTATTGTTGAGATTTAATAAGTTGATAGATAGATTATATTCATGTTTGGGCTTTTAGAAAATCAGCCCAAACATGTCTTTTTCACTCTGTGTATAGTATTAACGCTAATACTTAATAACTTTTCGGTGTTTTGTATAGAGTAACCGCGTTTTAAGTGTGAAATAACATCTTTGTACTCCTCTTTCTTTTGTTGTTTCTGTATACTTTTTGCGACATAACTTGCCACCATTAACAAGATAACTATCTATGCCACTATTTATGTATATTCGCAGAATAAACATAAATACAATCAAAAGATATACCACTATCCAAACTCTGCTGTTTTTGTGTAATACTGTGGATGCATCTTGTGTACAGCATAACCTTGATCATTGAATGGCTGGTGTTAATCACTCAACAATATATCCCCGATGCCCTTGGTGGTGTTGGGGGATTTGTGTGTATTAACTAAAAGAAAATCGGCATAAGACCTACTTGTTCGCGTCCCTGACCTTGCGGAGCATGTCGCTGGCGAAGATGAAGGAGGTGAGACGCTCGTTGGTGGAGGACATGACTTCGTCCTTGGTGCCTACCCATTCCAGTTCTCCTTCATATATATATATAATGTGTTCGCCTATGCCCATGACGGAGTTCATGTCGTGGGTGTTGATGATGGTGGTCATGTTGTACTCCTCGGTGATGCCGTGGATGAGTTCGTCGATTACCAGCGAGGTCTTGGGGTCAAGGCCTGAGTTGGGCTCGTCGCAGAAGAGGTATTTGGGATTCAGCGCTATGGCACGGGCTATGGCCACGCGCTTCTGCATGCCGCCGGAGATTTCGCCGGGGAACTTGTCTTCCGCTCCTTTCAGGTTGACGCGCTCCAGGCAGAACTTGGCACGCTTTATGCGGTCTGTCAGGTTCATGTCGGAGAACATGTCCAGAGGGAACATGACATTCTCCAGGACGGACATGGAGTCGAAGAGGGCCGCAGCCTGGAATATCATGCCCATTTCGCGGCGCAGCATTACGCGCTCCTTCTGCGTCATCTGCACGAAGTCGCGCCCGTCGTAGAGGATTTGTCCTTTCTCGGGGGTGAAGAGTCCCACGATGTTTTTCATCAGCACCGTCTTTCCGGAACCGGACTGACCGATGATGAGGTTGGTCTTGCCGTCCTCGAACTGTGCGTTTATTCCCTTCAGCACTTCCTTGTCTCCGAAGGACTTGTGTAAATCTTTCAGTTCTATCATGAGAGTAGCTGTGTTAGGAATATGTCGGCAAACAGGATGAGCATGCTGCTGCTCACCACGGCATTTGTGCTGGCCTTGCCCACGTCGAAGGAACCGCCCTCCACGTTGTAGCCGTGGAAACTGCTCACGGAGGAGATGATGAAGGCAAAGACAAGACTTTTGATTATGCTTGCCCAGATGTACCAGGGGACAAAATCATGTTGAAGACCCAGTGTGAGGTCGTCCACTGTGATTACTCCCGCCAAGGCCGTGGCGTATGCCCCCACAAAACCGAAGACTATGCTGAAGATAACCAGCATGGGAATCATGGTCACAAGTCCCAGTATCTTGGGCAGGATGATGAAACTGGCAGAGTTGATGCCCATAATCTCCAGGGCGTCTATCTGTTGGGTCACCCGCATGGTGCCTATTTCGGAAGCGATGTTGGAACCCACCTTGCCTGCCAGGATGAGGCACATGATGCTGGAGGAGAATTCCAGCAGCATGATTTCGCGTGTGGTGTAGCCAGTGGTGAATGCCGGCATCCATGGGGATGCGATGTTCAGTTTTATCTGTATGCATATCACGGCACCTATGAAAAAGGATATCAGCAGGACTATGCCTATGCTGTCCACTCCGAGGGCCACCATTTCCTTGACGTATTGTTTGAAGAACATGCGCCATCTTTCGGGCAGGGACATGACCCTTCCCATAAGGCACAGGTATTCTCCAAATTTAGTTATGCTCTTATTCAGTAACATTCTTAATGTCTTTTTTGACGGATGCAAAGTTACGATTAAGTGAGCGAAATATCAAATTTATTTGAATATTTCCGAGCGAGAGTAACTAAGACGGTAGTCAAAGTTACGCATTTTAATGGATAATGGGAGGCGTGGGCACGATATTTTGCTGTCCTGGCGGAATTTTTGAGAAACATTAACGATAAATTCGGGCAATAAATACAGGTCGCCGGCTTGAGAATGAAGAAATCTTCGTACATTTGTGGCAAGATGGAAACACAGAACAACAAGGAGAATGTGGAACTGCGCAGCGAGGGGCTTGTCAAGGTGTATGGCAAGCGCACCGTTGTGAACAATGTTTCATTCAATGTACATCAGGGAGAAATTGTGGGATTGCTCGGTCCCAACGGTGCAGGCAAGACCACCAGTTTCTATATGACCACCGGTCTCGTTGTCCCCAATGCCGGCCACATCTGGCTTGGTGACGAGGAGATAACGGACGATCCTGTCTACAAGCGTGCCCGCAAGGGTATAGGCTATCTGGCGCAGGAGGCTTCCGTTTTCCGCAAGATGAGTGTGGAGGACAATATCGCCTCTGTGCTGGAGATGACGGGCAAGCCCCGTGACTACCAGAAGGAGAAACTTGAGAGCCTTATTGCCGAGTTCCGCCTGCAGAAGGTGCGCCGCAACCTTGGCGACCAGTTGTCGGGTGGTGAGCGCCGCCGTACGGAGATAGCGCGTTGCCTGGCCATAGACCCCAAGTTCATTATGCTCGACGAACCTTTTGCCGGTGTGGACCCCATTGCCGTGGAGGATATCCAGTACATTGTGTGGAAACTGAAGCAGAAGAACATAGGTGTGCTCATCACCGACCATAATGTTGAGGAGACACTCTGTATTACCGACCGTGCCTACCTCCTGTTTGAAGGCCAGATTCTCTTTCACGGCACCCCCGAGGAACTCTCGCAGAACCCCGTGGTGCTGGACAAGTACCTGACGCACTCCTTCAAACTTCGCAAGAAGGACTTCCAGAAGATGGATGAGATACGCAACCAGCAGGTCTGAGTTGGCCTATAACCCGAATAACAACATTAACCGCTTAACTATAATGAAACTCTTACACACAACCGCTTGCCTCGTAGTTGCCGCCTTTCTGGTAGCATGTTCAAACGAAGAACCTGCACCAAAGCCTAACCTGCGACCCGACCTTCCCGGTAGTACCGAGACACACATTAGGAGCGTAGTGCACAGTGGTAGCATAGAGGGAAGTTACGATTGGGAGTTTGAGTATGTCGACGAGCGTCTGGTGGGTGCCAAGGGAAGCCTGTACAATCCCACAAGCCATGAGGTTGAATACACCAGCCAACTCACATACACCCCCGACAACGTGACCATAGCCAATTCCGGAGACTTGCAGATGAACGTCACTCTGGACGAGAACAACTTCATAGAGACTCTGACGGTAAACAAGGACGAGTATCGCTTCTTCTACGCCGACGGCAGACTCATTGCCTGGGAGAAGACCCTGAAGGACATCAACTTCGGAGCAGAGGCCCCGCATGCAAGGGGTGCCATTGAATATAAGGACGGGGACATTGCTATCATCACATATTCCGAGAACAACGACGATCCCACCTATTACCATTGTACGCCCTCTTCGCTGTACAATACCAACGGCCTGCTCCCAGAAACGCTCTCCAAGCAAATGGGATGTTTCGGTTTCGAGCACCTGTATTATGCCGGTTTGCTGGGCAAGGCAACAAAGCATCTGGTTCGCGCCATCCAGATTGACTTCCCCGAGGAGGCAAAGCGCGAGGACTATCAGATAGAATTCAGTTACTCCACCAACAGGGAGGAGCAGACCGAACTCTGCACATACAACATCAATGGCGAGGCGGCATCGGTGAACTATACTTATTAGTACTCCAAATATAAAACAACGTTTGGAGGCGTGCCACGGCATGCCTCCTTTTTTATTATGTCTGGCATAAGTTAAAACGACCCCATTCTTCCGGGAAAGGAGGGTGCCCGTAATGCAAAGTTATTCCTGTCCTTAGGCAAAAGCAACAGGATCGGGAAACATAAGCAACAAGAACATGAGATATTAAATAGACTCAATGTTAGGTCGAATTGTACTTAATGCTGAGTCTAATTGTACTAAGCATTGTGTACAATTGTACCCAATACTGAGTACATATTTATTATCATGTTTTTCAAACGAATATTTACCGGTACAAATGCATTATGCATCACGTAACTTAATGTTGATTGTTGAAGCACCTCGTTTGCCGGACAGCAATAAATGTTAATTGCCTTGAAGGGATATGGATGTACAATATAGGGTATGCCTCGGATTGGAGGCATACCCTATATGATTGGTGTTGGGAGCAATCCTGCCGGATGCTTTGGATGCTACATTACCGTCATGGAAATGACCTGGATGGCAATGATGAGGCACACCATGGCAATGGGGTAGACGGTGGCGTATGCCACGCTGGGGATGTTGCTGTCCACCATGGAGTCGGCGGCGGCAAGACCGGGAGTGGAGGTCATACCACCGGTGATGGTGCCCAGAAGGTCGAGCATGGAAATCTTGAAGACCAGTCTGCCTACCAGAGTGGCTATGAGCATGGGAACCAGTGTGAGTGCAGCACCGATGCCGAAGAGCAACAGGCCGCTTGTCTGGAATGTGGATACGAGTGTCTTTCCTGCGGATGTACCTACCTCGGCAAGGAAAAGCAACAGGCCCAACTGGCGCAGAAGTTGGTTCGAGGGGCCTGACATTGACCAGATAATGGGACCGGTCTTGCCTATGGCGCTAAGCAAAAGGGCTACCAGCAGGACACCGCCGGTAAGGCCCGGGGATATGCTCATGCCGTCGCCGAAACTGATGCTCATCTTGCCCACTATGACGCCAAGGACGATACCCAATGCAATGGGGAAGAAGTCGGTGTCGGACAGTATCTTGGCGTTGTTGCCCAGCATGCAGGCAAAACCGTTCAGACCCTCCTTCTCTCCGACAACCATCAGTTTGTCGCCGAACTTCAGTTCCAGGGTTTCCGAAGGAGTGAGGTCGATACCGCTTCGGCGTACACGGGTCACGGTACAACCGAAGTTCTGGTGCAGGCGCAACTCGCCTAACTGCTTGCCTACCATCTTCTTGTTGGTGAGCAACAATTGTTGGATGTCCTGGTCAACGTCCAGCGGCAGTTCGCCTTCCTTACGTTCTCCAAGGAGCACTTCAGCCTGTGCCAGGGCCTCCTTTGTGCCTACGCACTGAACCCAGTCGTTCTCGTGCAGGACGGTGATACCCATGGGGATGGTAATCTTGTCGTCTGACTTCATACGGGAGATGATGGCGCCTGTCATGTTGGCGAACTTCAGTTCCATCAGCGTGCGTCCGAATACGGCGTCGTTGGTTACCTTGAACAGGCAGGTCTCCATCTCGGGGAACTTGCTTCTGCGTTGTGCATCCAGTTCCTTAGCCTCCTTTTCCAGGTCGATGCGCATGATCTTGGGCAGAAGTTTCACGAAGAGGATTACACCGATTACACCGAAGGGATAGGCTATACCATAGGATATGGGAGCCAGGTCGCTGGCTGCCAAGTGTTTTGTGCTGTCAATCGCAACCGCCAGACCGGGGGTGGAGGTCAGTGCTCCGGCCATCAGGCCCACCAGGCTCGGAGTGTCTATGCCGTAGAGGTATTTCAGTCCTACACCGGTCAGGGCTGCCGATGCAATGAGCAGGGCAGTGATGATGATGAGTGTCTTGCCCTTGCTCTTGAACGAGTCGAAGAAACCGGGACCGGCCTGTATGCCGATGGTGAAGATGAAGAGCACCAGGCCGAAATTGCCCAAGTCCTTGGGAATGAATACGCCGAAGTGTCCGAAGAGCAGTGCGATGAAGATAACGGCAGAGACGTCCAGTGACACTCCCTTGATCTTGATTCTTCCCAGCATGAAGCCCAGGGCAACGATGGTGAAGAGCGCGAAATACGATGATTTCAGCAGGTCGAATAGCATAATACGTGTAAGTTAATGTTAATTTGTGTGTAAAGATATGAATTTAATGTCAAAGCCTATTATGCGGTGTCCGTTATAGAGGGTAAAAAACGCAAATGGAGAAAAAACATGCCTGCATATCGCGCATTCCTCATTATTTTTTATTACCTTTGCACGCTGAATGCGCTTATGCGCACGTGTTATTGATGTGATTAAATCGTAAACAAAGATATAAACCAATGAACATTTCATTCGAGAAGACTGGCAACGTAACAGCGTTGCTGACCATTACACTGGCTAAGGCTGACTATGCCGCCAATGTGGAAAAGACACTGAAGGACTATCGCAAGAAGGCTTCTCTGCCCGGTTTCCGTCCCGGTCAGGCTCCTATGGCTCTGCTGAAGAAGCGTTTCGGCCAGGAGGTTCAGGCTGAGGAGATGAACAAGATGCTGGGTACCGAACTCTACAAGTATATCCGCGAGGAGAAGATCGACATCCTGGGCGAGCCCCTTCCCAGTGACAAGCAGGGTGAGGTAAGTCTGGAGGCTGACGAGCAGACTTTCCTGTTCGACATTGCCCTGGCTCCCCAGATGGATGCCAAGTTGAGCAGCAGCGACACCGTGGAGTACTACAACATCACCGTGGACGACGCTATGATCGACCAGCAGATCCAGATGTACACCAGCCGTGCCGGCAGCTACCAGAAGGTAGAGGAGTACCAGGCCAAGGACATGGTGAAGGGTACCATCACCGAGTTGGACGAGAACGGTCAGCCCGTAGAGGGTGGCATTGAGGTTGAGGCTGCAGTAATGCTGCCCGACTACATGAAGGACGAGGAGCAGAAGCAGAAGTTCGAGGGTGCCAAGGTAGGCGACGTTATCGTCTTCAACCCTTCAAAGGCATACAACAGCGATGTTGAACTGTCTTCTCTGCTGAAGATTACAAAGGACGAGGCTGCCCAGAAGACAGGTGACTTCCAGTACCAGATCAGCGAGATTACCCGTTACGAGGCTCATGCCCTGAACCAGGAGTTGTTCGATCAGGTTCTGGGCGAGGGCAAGGTTAGCGACGAAGCAGGTTTCCGTGCCGCCATCAAGGAGACTCTGGAGAGCCAGTTCCGTGTGGACAGCGACTTCCGCTTCGTTATGGACCTGAAGAAGTACATCGTTGCCCGCGTAGGCGAGGTTGAGTTCCCCGAGGAACTGCTCAAGCGCATCATGAAGATGAACAACCAGGACAAGGACGACGAGTTCATCGAGAAGAACTTCAAGCCCAGCGTTGAGGAACTGAAGTGGCACCTCATCAAGGAGCAGTTGTGCGACCAGATGGAAATCAAGGTTGAGCAGCCCGACGTGATGGAAACCGCCAAGGAGGTTACCCGCATGCAGTTTGCCCAGTACGGCATGAGCAACATCCCCGAGGACGCTCTGGAGAACTATGCCAAGGGTATGCTGGAGAACAAGCAGCAGGCCGAGGGTCTGGTGAACCGTACCGTAGAGCGCAAGCTCGGCGCCGCCGCCAAGGCTGTGGTTACTCTGGACGAGAAGACCGTAAGCCTGGACGAGTTCAACAAGGCATTCGAGGAATAACTTAGTAAATAACACAAGAAGACCCTCCCCCTTACCCCTCCGCAAGGGAGGGGAGTAGTTACTGCAGACTGACGGAAAACTCAGTTCATTCTACTCCCCTCCCTTGCGGAGGGGTGAGGGGGAGGGTCATTGGCTCTATATTATATATAATGTATATATGAAAGACTTTCGTAAGTTCGCGACCGGCAAGATGGGAATCAACGGTATGGTGCTGGACGACATAGTGTCCATGCAGAACCAGTACATGAACCCCTACATCCTGGAGGAGCGTCAGTTGAACGTCACACAGATGGACGTGTTCAGCCGACTGATGATGGACCGCATCATCTTCCTCGGTACACAGGTGGACGACTATACCGCCAACACCCTTCAGGCACAGTTGCTATATCTGGACAGCGTAGATCCGGGTAAGGACATCAGCATCTACATCAACTCCCCCGGCGGCAGTGTGTATGCCGGTTTGGGCATATACGACACCATGCAGTTCATCCAGAGCCCGGTGGCCACCATCTGCACTGGTATGGCTGCTTCCATGGCCGCCGTGCTGCTCGTGGCAGGAGCCGAGGGCAAGCGCTCGGCCTTGCAGCACTCCCGTGTGATGATACACCAGCCTCTTGGCGGTGCGCAGGGCCAGGCTTCGGACATAGAGATAACTGCCCGTGAGATATTGAAGTTGAAGAACGAGCTCTATACCATCATTGCCGACCACTCGCACCAGCCTTTCGACAAGGTGTGGGCCGACAGCGACCGTGACTACTGGATGACAGCCCAGGAGGCCAAGGAGTATGGTATGGTGGACAATGTTCTCTCACGCAAAGCCTGAGTGAGCGTATGGCAAAGAAACTGAACCGTTGCTCCTTTTGTGGCCGTAGCGAGAAGGATGTACCTCTGATGCTCAACGGCCTTGAAGGCTTCATCTGCAGCGATTGTGTGGAGATGGCACACCAGATGGTTCGTGAGAACCTGAAGTCCGGCAGAGGCAAGGACGACTTCTATGATGCCGACAAGCCTCTGATGCGTCCTGCAGAGATCAAGGCCAGGTTGGATGAGTATGTCATCGGTCAGGATGAGGCCAAGATAGCCCTGTCCGTGGCCGTCTACAACCACTACAAGCGTTTGCGCCAGCAGGCATTGGGTAAGGCCGACGATGATGTGGAGATAGAGAAGAGCAACATCATCATGATAGGCTCCACCGGTACGGGCAAGACCTTGCTTGCACGCACCATAGCCAAGATGCTTGACGTGCCGTTCTCCATTGTCGATGCCACGGTGCTGACGGAAGCCGGCTATGTGGGCGAGGACGTGGAAAGCATCCTGTCGCGCCTGTTGCAGGCGGCCGACTATGACCAGCCCAAGGCAGAACGAGGTATTGTGTTCATAGACGAGATAGACAAGATAGCACGCAAGGGCGACAATCCCAGCATCACACGCGACGTCAGTGGTGAGGGTGTGCAGCAGGGTCTGTTGAAATTGCTGGAGGGCAGTGTTGTGAACGTGCCGCCAAAGGGAGGCCGCAAGCATCCCGACCAGGACTATGTGCACATGGACACCCGCAACATCCTGTTCATCTGCGGCGGTGCCTTCGATGGCATCGAGCGCAAGATAGCACAGCGCATGAACACCCACACGGTGGGTTACAACAATGTGTCCGTGCGTCACAACATAGACAGCAAGAACCTGTTGAAGTACATACAGCCGCAGGACTTGAAGAGTTTCGGCCTCATTCCCGAACTCATAGGCCGTCTGCCGGCACTGACCTACCTGCGTCCCCTGGACAGGGAGGCCTTGCGCAATATCCTCACCGAGCCCAAGAACTCGCTCATCCGCCAGCAGAAGAAACTCTTTGAGATGGACGGAGTGAAACTGGAGTTCGCGCCAGAGGCTCTGGAGGTTATGGTGGACAAGGCTATGGAACGCAATCTGGGTGCCCGTGGTCTTCGCGGTATCGTGGAATCGGTTATGACCGACCTCCAGTTCTCCGTACCCGGTACGGGCCAGACGGAACTTACCATCACCGCCGATTATGTGCGTGAGCAGTTGGCCAAGTCCGAGGTGCTGTAACGTATGTGCCGACTCTGAAGGCGGACATGTAGCACGCGCGCCCCGACGCAAGATGTCGGGGCGCGCGTGTTGTTTTTGGGCCATTTCAGTGTGCATGTTGTAATTGCTGATGTACATAAAAACTATGGAAATATGCTCCCTGTGACCAAGAAAAGGCAGGAATAGACATTGGAAAGTAGTCTTGTTTTTGCTCTATTTCCTTGGATATGTCGTTTTTATTCGTTACCTTTGTAGACGTGCGCCACTATCTGCGACTACCACTATGGATAAAATTGACCTTATTTCTAAACTAAAGCGCTATTTCGGTTTCAGTTCGTTCAAGGGACAGCAGGAGGATGTCATCAACAACCTTCTGAGAGGGAACGATACGTTTGTCCTGATGCCTACGGGCGGAGGAAAGAGCCTGTGCTACCAACTGCCGGCCTTGATAATGGAGGGCACTGCGATAGTCCTGTCGCCCCTTATAGCCCTGATGAAGAATCAGGTGGATGCCATACGCCAGGTCAGCGAGGACGATGGCATTGCACATTATCTTAACTCCAGCCTTACCCGTCAGCAGGTGGATGAGGTCAAGGAGGATATCCAGGCAGGGCGCACGAAATTGCTTTATGTGGCTCCAGAGTCGCTTACCAAGGAGGAGACCAAGGATTTCCTGCGTAATATAAAGGTAAGTTTCTATGCCGTGGACGAGGCACACTGTATCTCCGAGTGGGGACACGACTTCCGCCCGGAATACCGCAGGATACGTCCTATAGTCAATGAGATTGGGCGTGCTCCCATCATAGCGCTTACCGCCACGGCTACTGACAAGGTGCGCCGCGACATAAAGAAGAGTCTGGGCATACTGAAGGCTAATGATTTTGTCAGTTCCTTCAATCGCCCCAACCTCTACTATGAGGTGCGCCCCAAGACCAAGGACGTGGACAAGGACATCGTCCGCTTCATCCTGCAGCACCCCGGCAAGAGCGGCATAGTGTACTGCCTGTCGCGCAAGAAGGTGGAGCAGTTGGCGGAGATACTCAGAGCCAACAATATCAATGCACGCGCCTACCATGCCGGTATGGAGACGGCGGAGCGCAACCAGACCCAGGACGACTTCATCATGGAGCGCCTGGATGTGATTGTGGCCACCATAGCCTTCGGTATGGGCATCGACAAGCCCGATGTGAGGTTTGTGATACATTACGACATACCCAAGAGCCTGGAAGGATATTATCAGGAGACGGGACGTGCCGGCCGAGATGGAGGCGAGGGCATGTGCGTGGCGTTCTACTCTCCCAAGGACCTGGTGAAACTGAGAAAGTTCATGGAAGGCAAGCCCGTGGCAGAACAGGACATAGGCAACCAGTTGCTGGCCGAAACGAAGGCATACGTGGAGAGCGGAGTGTGCCGCCGCCGTCTGTTGCTGCACTACTTCGGAGAAGCGTATCCCGAGGACAACTGCCACCGTTGCGACAACTGTCTGCATCCGCATGAATACGTTGAGGGTAGCAAGGACCTGCTTAAGGTTCTCAACGTTATCCAGGCCGTGAAGGGCAAGTTCAAGGTGGACCACATCGTGAACATCATGATGGGCATGGATACCGAAGAGATCATATCCCATTGCCACGAACAGTTGCCGGAGTACGGTGCAGGCATGTCGCACGAGTCGCCCTATTGGCATGCCCTTGTGAAACAAGGCATATTGTCGGGCTATATAGAAAAGGAGGTGGAGAACTATGGTCTGCTTAAACTTACCAAGGCAGGCAAGAAGTTCATGACATCGCCGGAACCTTTCTATTTCAAGGAGAATACTGAGTTTGGTGACTACGAACCCGAAGCCGAGGAAGGTACTGCCGTGCTCGACGAACCTCTGCTGAAGCAGTTGCGCGACCTGCGTCGCAAGCGTGCGCAGGTATTGGACATTCCTCCCTACGTGATATTCCAGGACAGTTCCATGGAGGCCATGGCAACCATGTATCCCATTTCTCTCGAGGAACTGCAGAACATCCCCGGAGTGGGGCAGGGCAAGGCGCAGCGTTATGGCAAGGAGTTCTGCGAACTGATACAACGCCATTGCGAGGACAATGAGATAGAACGTCCGCTGGATCTGCGTGTGCGCACCGTGGCAAGCAAGAGCAAACTGAAAGTGAGCATAATACAGAAGGTGGACCGCAAACTGGACCTTGAGGATATTGCCGACGGACTTGGCATTGAGTTCGACGAACTCCTGGACGAGATGGACGCCATCGTGTATAGCGGAACAAAGTTGGACATCAACTATTATCTGGAGGATGTGATGGACGAGGACTACATGCTGGACATCTACGATTATTTCCATGATGAGTCGGAGACCGACCGCCTTTCCGTAGCGGTAAAGACACTTGGACCGGATTATGAGGAAAGGGACATCCGGCTGGTACGCATCAAATTCCTTTCCGAGTTGGCCAACTGAGGCTTTCCTGCGGCCGGCATTCGGGGCACATCGCCGGCATCGGAATTTGTGTGCCCCGACAACAGGGAGCCGTTCTCGTTGAGGACGGCTCCCTGTTGTCCTGGGTGGCTCGTCCTTGTTGTCCTGGGTGGCTCGTCCTTGTTGTCCTGGGTGGCTCGTCCTTGTTGTCCTGGGTGGCTCGTCCTTGTTGTCCTGGGTGGCTCGTCCTTGTTGTCCTGGGTGACTCGTCCTCGTTGTCCGGGGGACTACAAAAAGGCAGTCTTGCCTGCCCTATGGCCCCTTTGGGAAGGATGGGGAAGGGCATAGGGCAAGTGCAGTTTGGTGGCCTGGAAGTTTGCGCACTTCTTCGTGACTATGGACAATGCTTGAAGGCGCTTCCGTCCGGAAATGCTCAAATAAATAAAAACAAAAAGACCTTTTTGCTTTGTATTTCGCTCACTTATTCGTACCTTTAAACAATGTTCTTAGGTACTCACGCTCGGAAATGCTCAAATAAATTTGGCGTTTCGCTCACTTATTCGTACCTTTGTCCCCAATATAACATATCAAAACTTCAGACCCATATGGCATCATTCATTGAAGACAAGATTGTGATGGACGGTCTCACCTATGACGACGTCCTGTTGGTTCCCGCCTATTCCGAGGTTCTTCCTCTCACCGTGGAACTGAGTACCAAGTTTTCCCGCAACATCGACCTGAAGATTCCTTTCGTGACGGCAGCCATGGACACTGTCACCGAGGCTAAGATGGCCATTGCCATTGCCCGCGAAGGCGGTATCGGTGTAATTCATAAGAACATGAGTATTGAAGACCAGGCCCGTCAGGTGGCTATCGTAAAGCGTGCCGAGAACGGTATGATCTACGATCCTGTCACCATCAAGCGCGGCAGCACCGTGGCCGATGCTCTGGCCCTGATGGCAGAATATCACATCGGCGGTATCCCTGTGGTGGACGACGAGAACCATCTGGTGGGTATCGTTACCAACCGCGACCTCCGTTTCGAGCGCAACCAGAGCCGTCTGGTAGACGAGGTGATGACTTCCGAGAACCTTGTTACCACACATGCAGGTACCGACCTGCTTTCTGCAAGCGACATCCTTCAGGAGAACAAGATAGAGAAGTTGCCCGTTGTGGACGAGGAGAACCACCTCATTGGCCTGATTACCTACAAGGACATCACCAAGGCAAAGGACAAGCCCATGGCATGCAAGGACTCTAAGGGACGTTTGCGCGTGGCTGCCGGTGTGGGCGTTACTGCCGACACATTCGACAGAATGCAGGCTCTGGTGGATGCCGGTGTGGATGCCATTGTCATCGACACTGCCCACGGCCATAGCAAGTTCGTTATTGAGAAGTTGAAGGAAGCCAAGGCCCACTTCCCCGGTGTGGACATCGTGGTGGGCAACGTGGCAACCGGCGAGGCAGCCAAGATGCTGGTTGAAGCCGGTGCAGACGGTGTGAAGGTAGGTATCGGCCCTGGCAGTATCTGTACCACCCGTGTGGTTGCCGGTGTGGGCGTGCCCCAGTTGAGCGCCGTTTATGATGTGGCTTCTGCCCTGCAGGGTACAGGTGTGCCCCTGATTGCCGACGGCGGTCTGCGCTACTCTGGCGACGTTGTCAAGGCTCTGGCCGCAGGCGGTTACTGCGTGATGATAGGCTCATTGGTGGCAGGTACCGAGGAAAGCCCCGGCGACACCATCATCTACAACGGACGTAAGTTCAAGAGTTACCGCGGCATGGGCTCTCTGGAGGCCATGGAGTGCGGTTCCAAGGACCGCTATTTCCAGGGCGAAGTGAAGAGCGTCAAGAAACTCGTTCCCGAAGGCATTGCCGGCCGTGTCCCCTACAAGGGCAGCGTGCAGGAGGTCATCTACCAGTTGATTGGCGGTCTGCGCAGCGGTATGGGCTATTGCGGAGCAGGTACCATCCAGGCGCTGCACAATGCCAAGTTCGTACGTATTACCAATGCCGGTGTGCTTGAGTCGCATCCCCACGATGTGACCATCACCAGCGAAGCGCCAAACTATAGCCGTCCCCAGTAAGGGGCGGCTCTTTCTGCCTTTCCAACCATATTCAGAACACTCCAACATTTGACCATGCTGAAGAAGATACTGACATCCTGCGCCTTGTGCCTTTCTGTCGCTGCCGTTTCTGCGCAGCACAACGATGATCCCGTGGTGATGACCGTGGGCGGTGAGTCCGTTACGCGCAGCGAGTTTGAATACAACTTCAATAAGAACAACACCGATGCCGTTGTGGACAAGAAGACAGTGAGCGAATATGCCGACCTGTTTGCCGTCTACAAGATGAAGGTACGTGCCGCCTTGGATGCCAAGATGGATACCATCACTTCTTTCCAGAAGGAATTCCGTCACTATCGTGATTTGCAGATAAGGCCCTTGCTCGTGCCCGAGGTTGTGGTGGAGCAGCAATGCAAGGATTACTACGACGGTATGCTTCAGGCACTTGGAGGCAAGGACCTCATACGTCCGGCTCACATTCTGGTGCTTGTGCCGCAGAATGCCGATGCCAAGGTGCAGGAGGAGAAGCGCCTGCTGGCAGACAGTATCTACAATGCCCTGTTGCAGGGCGCCGCTTTCGAGGAACTTGCACACACGCTTAGTGATGACGTGCAGACCGGCAAGAACGGCGGAGCATTGCCTTGGGTGGGTCCTGGCAACACTCTGAAGGAGTTCGAGGACGTGGCCTATGCGTTGCAGGCAGGACAGATGAGCAAACCTTTCCTCAGTCCTGTAGGATACCACATAGTGAAGATGTTGGAACGCAAGCAACTTGAACCGTTCGACACGTTGCATCCCCAGATACACCGCTTCATGGAGCGACGTGGCGTATACGAGCGTCTGGCAACCGACGCCCTTGATTCCATCGTGAAGAAGTACGATGGACAATACACTGCAGACCAGATTCTTGATATGGAGACAGAGCGCCTCTGTGCTGCCAACTCAGAGTTGAAGTATCTGGTGAAGGAGTATCACGACGGCCTGCTTCTGTACGAACTGTGCTCCACCCATATATGGGAGCCTGCCAAGGCAGACACCGTGGGACTGGAACAGTATTTCAAGGCCAACAGGAAGGACTATGCCTGGGACACTCCGCATTTCAGCGGCATGCTGTACTACTGCAAGGACAAGGCCGACGTGAAACTTGTGAAGAAGATGCTGAAGAAGCAGAAGGACGACAGCAAGTGGATAGGAATGGTGCGCGAGCAGTTCAATAAGGACAGCGTGACGGTCCGTATGGACAAGCGCCTGTTTGCCAAGGGAGACAACTCCAATGTGGATGCCGTTGTCTTCAAGGTTAAGGGTAAGGACGCAAAGCCTCTGGACGGCTTCCCGTATATCGGCCATGTTGGTAAGGTGCTGAAGAAAGGGCCTGCCAAGTGGACGGAAGTAGGCGCCAAGGTGGTGCAGGACTACCAGAAGGCACAGGAGGACAAGTATGTGGACGGCCTGCGCAAGAAATATCCCGTGGTAATCTTCGAGGAAGTGCTCTCCACGGTTAACAATCATTGATAAATGCTGCAAATGAAGAAGTTTATATGTGTGGCACTTGTTGCCCTGCAGTCCATAGTGTCATTCGCACAGAACAACATTGTGGACGAAGTGGTTTGGGTGGTCGGCGATGAGGCCATCCTGCGTTCGGAAGTGGAACGCATACGCAATGACTACGGCAGTAACATAAGTGGCAATCCCTACTGTGTGATTCCGGAGCAGTTGGCCGTGCAGAAACTCTTCCTGCACCAGGCCGAACTGGACAGTATCACCGTGAGCGACAGCCAGGTGAACCAGAGTGTGGAGGCCAAGATAAACGAAAGGGTGCTGATGGCCGGCAGCAAGGAGAAACTGGAGGAATACATGCGCATGCCCATGAAGCAGATACGTGAGGAACTGTATGAGCAGATCCGTGCCGAGATGCTTACCCAAGAGGTGCGCCGCAGTCTGACAAAGGACGTCAAGGTGACTCCGGCCGAGGTGCGTCGTCACTACAAGAGCATGCCCGAGGACAGCCTGCCCTTCATCCCCACTCAGGTGGAGGTGCAGATATTGGTGCAGCATCCCAGAATCAGCCGTGAGGAGATAGAGCGCGTGAAGGAGCAGTTGAGAGGATGGTCTGACCGTGTTACAAGCGGAGCAACCAGTTTCTCGGCCCTGGCCCGTATGTTCAGCGAGGACGAAGGTTCTGCCCGTCAGGGTGGCGACCTCGGCTTCTTCGGCAAGGCCGACATGGACCCTGCATTCTCCAATGTGGCATTCTCACTGACAGATCCCAACAAGGTGAGCAAGGTGGTGCAGAGCGAATACGGTTTCCATATCATACAGTTGATAGAGGCACGCGGCGACAAGATAAGGGCACGTCACATTCTGCGCCGTCCTGAAGTGGACCGTAAGGACGTGGAGGCGTGTCTGGCCAGACTGGACTCTATCTCTGCGGACATCCAGGAGGGCAAGTTCTCGTTCGAGATAGGCGCCCAGGAGATATCCGACGACAAGGATACACGCAACAACCATGGTATCATGGTGAATACCAAACAGGATACCGGCGATCGTACCACACGTTTCGAGATGGGCGAACTGCCCGGCGAGGTCTCCCGCATAGTAAACGATATGGAGGTGGGCGAGATTTCAAAGCCGTTCACCATGATTGACAAGCGCGGACGCGAGGTATGTGCCATCGTGAAACTCAAGAACCGCATTCCTGCACACAGGGCATCGGTAACGGAGGATTTCCAGGTGCTGAAGATCGCCGTGGAGGCACGCAAGAGCGAGAAGATGATACAGGACTGGATTCGCGAGAAGCAGAAGAGTACCTACGTGCGCATAAAGCAAGGATGGGGCGAATGCGACTTTATGTATCCGGGCTGGGTTAGGTAGCATGCCTTTGCGACGTTAGTTTTCTTGAAGAATTATTTGACCATACTGGCCTTTGTCGTGTCCGCGTTTCTCCCCGCTACGTTTTGGGCACAGAGCGAGAGCAGAATCCATCTTCTGCACTCCGACAGGTTGTATCATGATACAGAGATAGACACCAGGGCACAGATACTGGTGGGCAACGTGCAGTTCCGCCACGACGATGTGCTCATGTACTGCGACAGCGCCTTGTTCTACGAGGCCTCCAACAGCCTGGATGCCTTCGGCAATGTACGTATGAACCAGGGTGATACGCTGAGCCTTGCCGGGGATGTCCTCTTCTATAACGGTCTGGACAAACTGGCCCGTGTGCGCAACAACGTAGTTCTGGTACACGGCAAGACTACGCTCTATACCGACTCGCTGGACTACGACCGCCTGTACAACGTGGGCTACTTCTTTGAGGGAGGACATCTCGTCACTCAGGACAACGACATGACGTCCGACTGGGGAGAGTACCGCCCGGAAACCAAAGTGGCCGTGTTCAACTACAACGTTCATCTTGTAAGCCCCGCTCCGCCGCAGAAGGCACGCACCACTCTCCTTACGGATACCTTATATTATAATACGGTAACTTCTGTGGCAAATGCCAGGGGACCGAGCACCATAGACGATGGTGGGTGCCATATATATACGGAACTGGGTTACATGAACTCCAAGAACAATGACCTGACCCTGCTGAACCGTAGCGAGATGAGCAACAACGGCAAGAAACTGATTGGCGACAGCATCGTATGGAACAGCGTGGACTCCATTGGCGAGGCTTTCGGCAATGTGGTGTACACCGACGTGCTGAATAAAAATGCCATGACGGGCAATTACTGTTATTATGACGACAAGACAGGCTACAGTCTTGGTACCGATTCGGCATGCATACTGGATTTCTCTCAGGGACCCGATACTATGTACATGCATGCCGACAGCATAAAGATGTACACTTTCGATATAAAGACGGACTCGGTCTACAGGACCATGCATGCCTTTCATCGTGTCCGCATGTACCGCAAGGACATGCAGGGTGTGTGCGATTCCCTGTTCTATACCACCAAGGACTCCATGATGATAATGTACAAGGACCCCATTGTGTGGACCGGTTCGCAGCAGTTGCTTGGCGAGGAGATACAGGCTTTCATGAACGACAGTACGATAGACAGCATCTATGTGCTCCGCCAGACCCTTTCCTGTGAAAGGATGGACAGCCTGCACTATAACCAGGTGGCCGGTCATGAGATGCACTCATATATGGAGAACGGGGAACTGAAGATGACACATGTCATAGGCAATGTCATCGTCAACTATTTCCCGTTGGACGAGGATAGCCTGATGGTGGCCATGAATCACATGGAGAGTACGGAAATGAAGATGTTCATGGGCGAGAACCGCAAGATTCGCAAAATCTGGATGCCGGCTGCCACAGGAACCTTCTATCCCATCCCGATGATTCCGGCCGGTGTCCGCTTTCTGGAGAACTTCCAGTGGTTTGACTATGTCAGGCCCACAAGTCCTCAGGATATTTTCGTATGGAGGGGCAAGGCCAAAGGCTCGGAACTGAAGAAGAGCGTGCAGCGTAAGGTGCCTTTACAGAAGTTGAATAGCAAAAATAAGAAACATGGGATTGTTCAAGACTCGGGAGCCAAGGAAATTTAGACGTGTCAGCATATACACTGACGAACGCAAGGAGAAACTTGACAAGTTGGTAAACGATTACAAACGTGAGACAGGCGAACTGCCCCCCGCACCTGAGGACTATACGCAAAACAGGTTCAAGGGCAAGTTCTCCCAGTTCACACCCCGTGCGCAAAGGTATGCCGAAGGAGGTCGTGGCCTGATAAAGTGGCCCGTGGCCCTGGTCATCATTATACTGCTTTTCATGCTGGTTCGCTGGATAATGACAGGAAGCGTGCATTTTTAGCATACGCGAAGCATGGATATAGTTCATCTTTTGCCCGATTCTGTTGCCAACCAGATAGCCGCCGGCGAGGTAATACAGCGCCCGGCTTCTGTCATCAAGGAACTTGTGGAGAACTCCGTCGACGCAGGTGCCAGAACCATTGATGTCTATGTGCAGGAGGCAGGACGCACCTGCATACAGGTGATAGACGACGGTAAGGGCATGAGCGAGACGGATGCACGTATGGCCTTTGAACGTCATGCCACCAGCAAGATAACACGTGCCGAGGACCTGTTCACCCTCCGCACCATGGGATTCCGTGGCGAGGCCCTGCCTTCCATAGTGGCCGTGTCCCAGGTCACTCTGCAGACACGCACCCTCGATTCAGAGTTGGGAACACGTATAGAGATAGAGGGCGGGCGTGTCCTGGATCAGCAGCCATGCGTGTGTGCTGTGGGCGCCAACTTTGAAGTGCGCAATCTGTTCTTCAATATACCGGCACGCCGCAAGTTCCTGAAATCCAATCATACGGAACTGAACAACATCATGCAGGAGTTTGAGCGCATCGCTCTTGTAAATCCGTCGGTGGCTTTCAGCCTGACGTGCGATGGCACAACTTCCGTCCGTCTGATGGCGTCCAACCTCCGCAGGCGCATCGTGGACATGTTCGGCAAGAAGATCGGCGACGACCTTGTGGCCGTGGATGTGGACACCACATTGGTGAGCATTACCGGTTTTGTGGGCCGTCCCGAGTCGTCCAAAAAGAAAGGTGCGCGCCAGTATTTCTTCGTCAACGGGCGCTACATGCGTCATCCTTATTTTGCCAAGGCGGTGGCGGAGGCTTTCAGCGGCCTTGTGCCCGATGGCGAACAGGTGCCGTATTTCCTGTATCTTACCATCGACCCGGCAAACATCGATGTCAATATCAGTCCCACGAAGACAGAAATCAAGTTCGAGAACGAACCTGCGATATGGCAGATTATACATGCAGGCATCAAGGAGTCGTTGGGACGTTTCAGCGCTACACCGACAATAGACTTTGACAATGCCCGGGAAACTGAGATTCCCGTGATGAATGAATCCAGAACGGATGTCAAGGCCCCGGTGCTGACCATAGACACCTCATATAATCCCTTTGCCAAGAGCGGAGTGTCCTCCAGACCTGAAGGCAATGCCGCCGGCATCCGTCCTAAGGTGCCGGCAGGAGACTGGGCTGATTTGTACGGCCAGTTGTTGTCGGACAGGGGAGAAGAGCATGCCGTGGACAACACGCTGTTCCCTTCGGAACCTTCGCCAGAGTTTGAGGTGGGCACCGCACATTTTCAGTATAAGGGCCAGTATGTCGTGTCCACGTCCAGTGCCGGGTTGATGATCGTGAGCCAGTACAGGGCGCATGTGCGCATATTATATGATAGGTATATGGCACAGATGGCCAGGCGCGAGAACGTTAGCCAGGGCCTGTTGTTCCCGGAACTGTTGACGCTGCCTTCTTCCGATGCCCGTATTCTTGAAGACATGTTGGAGGATGTCCGTTATCTTGGTTTCGACGTCACGTCTATAGGTGGAGGCAGTTTCTCCATTAACGGGCTGCCGGCAGACGTAGGAGGACTGTCGCCTCAGATTCTGCTTCAGGATATGGTGGATTCTGTCCGTGAAGGGGGAACTCCGGGACTCGCCGATTATAAGCACAGGATAGCCCTGTCTTTGGCCAAGGCCACGGCGATAGTGGACGGGCAGTTCCTTTCCCAGGAGGAAATGGACGTGCTTATGTCTGATTTGCTGAAATCGACAAATCCGAATATCACACCCGACGGAAAGACCATAATTGCCGTTTTGACACAGGAAAATATAGACAAGATGTTCGTCTGAACCTCTATAAACCTTCTTTTTGGGGTCTTGACAACGCTTTTTTATCTAAAAAGATGTGAAAATGAAGAAATATTCGTATCTTTGCAACGGAAAAGGTATAGACTAATATCGCTTATATCGGACATTAAGAGTTATAAACAAATAATAAACTAAATTAGAAAAGTATGAAAAAGTTGATGCTTCTGCTGGCGATTGCCGGCATGTCACTTGGCACTTTTGCACAGGAGACTACAACTACCGAGATTCCAACTCAGAAGCACAAGGTCGTTACCAATGGTTTTTGGGATAACTGGTTTATTGATTTCGGTGGTGAGTTCATTAGCAACTTCTCAAATCAGGAAGTTGGCGTGAGCGCAAATCCCTTCTCTTTGGTTAGAGGTAACTGGGGTTTTGACCTGAGCGTAGGTAAGTGGGCTACTCCTTCTTTCGGTATGCGTGTTAAGGGTCAGGCTGCTTGGGGCAGAACCGTAAACGTTTCTGACAAGGACCAGAACCCTCTGTACAACCAGGTTGTTGTTACTCTGGAACCCATGATTAACCTGCACAATCTGTTCGCTGGCTACAAGCCCCGCGTATGGAACACCATCGCTTATGCAAGCGTAGGTTATGGCCGTCACATCGCTCACGACAATTGCGAGGGCGTTAACTCTGCTATCGTTGGCGCCGGTTGGTTGAATACTTTCAACGTAACAAAGCGTTTCCACATCAACGTTGACATCTATGGCCGCATGGGTCGTGAGAACTTCGACGGTGTCGGAGCGAACATCAAGGGTGATGACTGGCAGGTAGGTTGGAGCGTTGGTTGCGGTTTCAACCTCGGTAAGGTGGGTTGGGACAATGCTCCCGATGTTGATGCCATCATGGCTATGAACAAGGCTCAGCTGGCAGCTTTGAACGCTTCTCTGGCAGAGCAGCAGGCTGAGAACGAGCGTCTGCAGAAGCTGATCAAGAACCACAAGTGCCCCGAGGCTAAGCAGGTTACTGAGATCATCACCTCTAAGGCTTCTGTATTCTTCAACATCAACAAGAGCAAGATCGCTTCTAAGAAGGATCTCGTGAACGTTAAGGAACTGGCTGAGAGCGCAAAGGCAAATGGCAAGACCATCGTAGTAACTGGTTATGCTGACTCTAAGACCGGTAGCGCTGAGTACAACCAGAAGCTCTCTGAGCGTCGCGCACAGGCTGTTGCTGACGAGCTCGTTAAGATGGGCGTTGATAGCGACAAGATCGAAGTTGTTGGCAAGGGTGGCGTTGAGGAGCTTTCTCCCATCTCTTACAACCGTCGCGTAGTTGTATCTTTGAAGTAAGTTAGAGTATAACTTTAGGATATGGAGAGGGAAGCGATGTATGTCGTTTCCCTCTTATTCATTAAAGAATATGGAATCAAGCAAGAGAATCATACTTACCGGCGACCGTCCCACAGGTCGTCTGCACATCGGTCACTATGTGGGTAGTCTCCGCCGTCGTGTGGAACTGCAGAACGAGGGCAATTACGACAAGATGTACGTTTTCATTGCCGATGCCCAGGCGCTGACGGACAATATCGACAATCCCGAGAAGGTTCGCCAGAACGTCATAGAGGTGGCGTTGGACTATCTGGCTTGTGGACTTGATCCCGAGAAGGTGACGATATTCATACAGAGCCAGATACCTGAACTCTGCGAACTGTCGTTCTACTTCATGGACCTCGTTTCCGTGTCGCGTCTGCAACGCAATCCCACGGTAAAGACCGAGGTGCAGATGCGTGGTTTCGCCGGTGAGAGCATCCCAGTGGGCTTCTTCACCTATCCCATCAGCCAGGCGGCTGACATTACCCTGTTCAAGGCTACCACCGTTCCTGCCGGTCAGGACCAGGAACCCATGCTGGAGCAGAGCCGCGAGATAGTTCGCCGCTTCAACAACATATATGGCGATACTCTGGTGGAGCCCAACATCATGCTCCCCGACAATGCGGCATGCCTGCGCCTTCCCGGCACCGACGGCAAGGCCAAGATGTCCAAGTCTCTGGGCAACTGCATCTACCTGAGCGATACCGCCAAGGAACTGAAGAAGAAGGTGAACAGCATGTACACCGACCCCGAGCACATCCACATTGAGCAGCCCGGTCATCTTGAGGGCAATACCGTCTTCACATATCTGGATGCTTTCTGTACCGACGAGGACTTCCAGAAGTACCTTCCCGAGTACCAGAACCTTGACGAACTGAAGGCGCACTACACCCGTGGCGGTTTGGGCGACGGAACCTGCAAGAAGTTCCTCTACAACGTGCTGAACGACCGCCTCACTCCCATCCGCGAGCGTCGTCTGGAACTCCAGAAGGACATTCCCGCCATCTACGAGATTCTGCGTAAGGGGTGCGAGCAGGCCCGTCAGGCTGCCATTGAGACTATGGATGAGGTGCGCAAGGCAATGAAGATAACTTACTTTGACGATGAGGAACTCATAAAGGAGCAGGCCAAGCGATATTCTTCAGCCAAGTGATAGCTATTTAGGGACTTTTGAGGCAAGGAATATGTTTTCTTAGCCTCAAAAGTTGTTTTTCTTTATTAAAATAGGTTAAGGTTGAATAATATTTTCTATATTTGTGTCGTGAAAGTGTAGTAATGGTTGATTCATCCTGCAAATTAATAAAGTAAAGAATAAAGAATTATATTATGAAGAAGTTGATGTTCTTGCTGGTATTTGCCGGCTTCTCTTTTGGAGCGTTTGCTCAGGAGGTTAAGACCAACGAAGTGCCTACTTTGAAGCACAAGGTAGTAACTAATGGTTTCTGGGATAATTGGTTCGTCGGATTTGGAGGGGACTTTATTAGCAATTTCTCAAGTCAGGAGATAGGTGTAAGCGGAAGTCCTTTTGCCAGCGAACGTTATAGCTGGGGTGGTAGTGTCACATTGGGTAAGTGGGCTACTCCTTCTGTAGGTGTACGTGCCAAGGTAGGTTTTGGCTGGGGCAGACAGATTAATAGTGCCGAGGCCGACTTTATGGGACCTGATTATATGTGGGACAATGATTTGACCAACCCCAAGTTCAGTCAGTTGAACGTCAGCTTGCAGCCCTTGTTTAACCTGCACAATATCTTTGCTGGTTACAAGCCACGCGTTTGGAACACTATCCTGTATGCTAGCGTAGGCTGTCGTATCAATTTCGTTACAGATGACAGCAGTCCTATGGTAGGTCTGGGTTGGTTGAATGTGTTTAACGTTTCTGACCGTTTCCACTTCAATGTGGATCTCTATGCAGACATGGGTCATAACGATCTGGATGGTAATTCTGCTGTTACGGCTACTGGTATGGGTGCTTGTGATTTGCAGCTTGGCGCCTCTGTCGGTTTTGGTGTAAACCTCGGTAAGGTAGGTTGGGACAATGCTCCCGATGTTGATGCCATCATGGCAATGAACAAGGCTCAATTGGACGCTTTGAACGCTTCTTTGGCAGAGCAGCAGGAAGAGAATGCACGCATGCAGGCTATTATCAAGAACCACAAGTGCCCCGAGGCTAAGCAGGTTACTGAGATAATTGCTTCCAAGGCCTCTGTGTTCTTCAATATTGGCAAAAGCAAGGTTGCTTCAAAGAAGGATCTTGTAAACGTTCAGGAATTGGTTAAGTGTGCCAAGGGCAAGACAATTGTTGTGACCGGTTATGCTGACTCTAAGACAGGTACTGCTTCATACAACCAGACTTTGTCTGAGAAGCGTGCACAGGCTGTTGCTGACGAACTGGTTAAGATGGGCGTCAGCCGAGACAAGATTGAAGTTGTTGGCAAGGGTGGCGTTGAGGAACTTTCTCCCATCTCTTACAACCGTCGCGTAGTTGTATCTTTGAAGTAGGATAGAGTATAACTTTAGGATATGGAGAGGGAAGCGATGTATGTCGTTTCCCTCTTTATTCTTTTGGGGGGAGTGTGAGGCCAAGCGCTATGCCGAGGGCAAGTGACGGCCGATAATCCCAGTACCGGAATTTATAACGCAAAATCGGTACTCCAGTACCGCCACGTCGGTACTGGAGTACTGTCGTGTTGGTATTGGAGTACCGACACGAAGGTACTGGCATGTGCTCGGGGCTTCCTGCCCCTGCTTTCTTCATCGCAAATTATTGGTGTCGGGCAAACAGGTAAATCTTGTTGGGTCGTAGGAACTTACGTTGTGCGAAATCTTGAATGTGCCGGGTGCTGGCGAACAGACCCCTCCGCCCTTTGGGCACCTCCCCTAACTTAGGGGAGGAAAGAGGATGTGGGTTTACTACGCACGCTCACCTCTGGGTAGGAAAGGTGAATTACATCATATTACTATTTGCTGCCTGTCATGTCGTAATGAGGGCTGTCATTGTGTTGTCACGTCCTCCCTATCAGGCATAAATTGTGTAAAATAGGCATCGCCAATCAAAATAATTCGGTAAATGTTTGCCGGTTCCGTAGAAAAGTCGTACCTTTGCATCGCAATTCTACGGAAGGCATGGGCGATTAGCGCAGCTGGTTCAGAGCATCTGCCTTACAAGCAGAGGGTCGGCGGTTCGAATCCGTCATCGCCCACAAAAGTGATGGAAAGAAACTGACGATGACTTTAAGAAGTAATCTCAGTTTCTTTTCTGTTTTAAGGTACCTTACTTAATATAAAGACAATGGAGTTAAGTCTTTTATCAGCAATCAGTCCTATTGACGGACGTTACCGTGGCAAGACCGAGCCTTTGGCAGGTTATTTTTCTGAGTACGCACTCATCAAGTACCGTGTGCGTGTGGAAATAGAGTATTTCATTGCTTTGTGCGAACTTCCCCTGCCTCAGTTGGAGGGCTTCCCTGCATCGGCGGAGACTTTGCGCGATATCTACCGCAACTTTACCGAGGCTGATGCCCAGCGTGTCAAGGACATCGAGAGCGTTACCAACCACGATGTCAAGGCCGTGGAATACTTCATCAAGGAGCAGTTCGACAAGATTGGCGGACTGGAGGCCTACAAGGAGTTCATACACTTCGGCTTGACCAGCCAGGACATAAACAATACCAGCGTGCCCCTCAGCATCAAGGAGGCTCTGGAGGAGGTCTACTATCCCCAGATAGAGCAGTTGATAGCACAGTTGCGCACCTATGCCGAGGAGTGGAAGGACATCCCCATGCTTGCCAAGACACACGGACAGCCCGCTTCCCCCACACGTATGGGCAAGGAGGTGATGGTTTTCGTCTACCGTCTGGAGCGCCAGTTGGAGGCCCTCAAGGCACAGCCCCTCACCGCCAAGTTCGGTGGTGCCACCGGCAACTACAATGCCCACAACGTGGCATATCCCCAGTATGACTGGCGTGCCTTCGGCAACCGATTTGTCAGCGAGAAGTTGGGACTGGAGCGTGAGGAATGGACCACGCAGATTTCTAACTACGACTGTCTGGCAGGCGTGTTCGATGCCATGAAGCGCATCAACACCATCATCATCGACCTGGACCGCGACTTCTGGCAGTACGTATCCATGGAGTATTTCCGTCAGAAGGTGAAGGCCGGCGAGGTAGGTTCCAGCGCCATGCCCCACAAGGTGAACCCCATCGACTTCGAGAACTCCGAGGGCAACCTTGGTATGGCCAACGCTATCCTGTCCCACCTGGCACAGAAACTCCCCATCAGCCGCCTGCAGCGCGACCTTACCGACTCTACGGTTCTGCGCAATGTGGGTGTGCCCATGGGTCACATGCTCATCAGCGTGCAGAGCACAATGAAGGGCTTGGGCAAACTTCTGCTCAACCAGGATGCCATCAACCGCGATCTGGACGGATGCTGGGCAGTGTGCGCCGAAGCCATCCAGACAATCCTGCGCCGCGAGGCTTACCCCAACCCCTACGAGGCTCTGAAGGCCCTGACCCGCACCGGTGCCGGCATCAACGAGTCCACCATAAAGGACTTCATTGAGGGCCTGGACGTAAGCGAGTCTGTGAAGGACGAGTTGCGCAAGATTACCCCCCACACCTACACAGGTGTGTGAACAATGGGGACACGGAATGCCGTGTCCGTATGCTAAGATTGTTAGAGTGGTGGACACGGCATGCCGTGTCCCTACAATGATTATAGGAGAGAAAAACACATTAAGTTCATTAGATTATGACTACAGAAGACGAGAGCTGGCGCAAGCAGTTTGCCAGCGAGGGAAATGGTGGCGGTGATCGTCCCCAACGCCCTTCATTCGACCGCAACAACGGCGGTTATCAGAGAGAGAGAAGAGAGTATCGCTCCAATGATGGCTACAACCGCGAGGGTGGCTACCATCATCGCGAGGGCGGTTACCAGAGAGAGAACAGAGACCGTCGTCCCGGCGGAGACTATAACCGTGGCGGTTACAGACAGCGCGAAGGCGGATACCAGAGCCGTCCCTATAACCGCGAGGGTGGCTATCAGCGTCGCGAGGGAGGCTATCAGCAGCGCCCCTACAACCGCGAAGGCGGCTATCAGCAGCGCGAGGGAGGTTTCCAGCAGCGCGAGGGTGGCTATCAGCAGCGTCCCTACAACCGTGAAGGCGGCTATCAGCAGCGCGAAGGCGGTTACCAGTCACGTCCCGGTGGCTACAAGAAGCGCCCCCAGGGCTACAATCCTCATGCCAAGTACAGCATGAAGAAACAGATAGAGTACAAGGAGAAGAACTACGATCCCGATGAACCCGTACGCCTGAACCGCTACCTGGCCAATGCTGGTGTGTGCAGCCGTCGCGAGGCCGACACCTTCATACAGGCCGGCGTTGTCAAGGTGAACGGCGTGGTGGTTACGGAACTCGGCACTAAGGTGAAGCGTAGCGACGAGGTGATGTTCCACGACCAGGCCATCAACATGGAGAAGAAGGTGTATGTGCTCCTGAACAAGCCCAAGGACTACGTTACCACAAGCGACGACCCCCAGAACCGCAAGACCGTGATGGAACTGGTGAAGAACGCCTGCCGCGAGCGCATCTATCCCGTGGGCCGTCTGGACCGCAATACCACCGGTGTGCTCCTGTTCACCAACGATGGCGATCTGGCTACCAAACTGACACACCCCCAGTACCTCAAGAAGAAGATATACCACGTGTTCTGCGATAAGAATGTCACCGCTGCCGACCTTCGCCAGATTGCCGACGGCATCATGCTGGAGGATGGCGAGATACATGCCGATGCCATCGACTATGCCCACGAGACAGACAAGAAGCAGGTTGGCATAGAGATACACAGCGGACGCAACCGCATCGTGCGCCGTATCTTCGAACACCTTGGCTACAAGGTGGTGAAGTTGGACCGCGTCTACTTTGCCGGTCTTACCAAGAAGAACGTGAAGCGCGGCGACTGGCGTTTCCTCACCCAGGATGAGGTGAACATGCTCAAGATGGGAGCCTTCGAGTAAAACGGAAAACGGAAAGGTGAATGCTGAAAGCCGAAAACGGTTTGCCGTGGTTTTGCCCTTTCACCATACCTATATAATACAATATGAAACGTACAAAAGTTATTGACGCACTGGGACGTACCGACTACGGCTCAGACATCATAGTAAAGGGCTGGGTACGCTCCAAGCGTGGCAGCAAGGGCATCTTCTTCATTGCCCTCAACGATGGTTCCACCATCAAGAACATACAGATTGTAGGCGATGATGCCAACTTCCCCGAGGAGACCGTAAAGCTGATTACCACAGGTGCCTGCATCAGCGTGCTGGGCACTCTGGTGGAAAGTCCTGCCGCAGGTCAGGCCAGCGAGGTGCAGGCCAGCGAGATAGAGATCCTGGGTCCTGCCGACAATACCTACCCCCTGCAGAAGAAGGGTGCTTCATGGGAATACCTCCGCACCGTGGCACACCTGCGCCCCCGCACCAACACCTTCGGTGCCATCCTGCGCATACGCCACAACATGGCCATGGCCATACATACATATTTCCACGAGCACGGCTACTTCTACTTCCACACCCCCCTCATCACCGCCAGCGACTGCGAGGGTGCAGGCCAGATGTTCCAGGTTACCACCAAGAACCTCTATGACCTGAAGAAGGACGAGAACGGCAGCATCATCTACGACGACGATTTCTTCGGCAAGCAGACCTCCCTCACCGTCAGCGGTCAGTTGGAGGGCGAACTGGGTGCTACCGCCCTGGGTGCCATCTACACCTTCGGCCCCACCTTCCGTGCCGAGAACTCCAACACTCCCCGCCACTTGGCAGAGTTCTGGATGATAGAGCCTGAGATAGCCTTCATGGATCTGGACGAACTCATGGACCTGGAGGAAGACTTCCTCAAGTACTGCGTGCGCTGGGCACTGGAGAACTGCAAGGACGACCTTGAGTTCCTCAACAAGATGGTGGACAAGGGCCTTATCGCCCGCCTGGAGGGTGTGCTGAACGAGACCTTCGTGCGCCTCTCATACACCGAGGGCATACAGATTCTGCAGCAGGCAGTGAAGGACGGCCGCAAGTTCGAGTTCCCCTGCAACTGGGGCGACGACCTTGCCAGCGAGCACGAGCGCTACCTCGTTGAGGAGTACTTCAAGAAGCCCGTCATCATGAGCCACTATCCCAAGAAGATCAAGGCCTTCTACATGAAGATCGATGCCGAGAAGCCCGTTCTGGACGGTGCAGAGATGGAGGAAACTGTACAGGGAACCGATGTGCTCTTCCCCTCTATCGGCGAGATTATCGGCGGTAGTGTCCGCGAGGAGAGTTATGACAAACTCGTGGGCGAGATAGAGGCACGCAACATCCCCATGAAGGACATGACCTGGTATCTCGATACCCGCAAGTACGGTTCATGCCCCCATGCAGGTTTCGGCCTCGGATTCGAGCGTCTGCTGCTCTTCGTTACCGGCATGCAGAACATCCGCGACGTTATCCCCTTCCCCCGTACTCCCAGAAACGCAGAGTTCTAAAGCATACAAACATCGCCGTGGCACAGCAAAGTGTCACGGCGATGTTTTTTGCCTTATGGTCTTTAAGGTCCTTAGAGTCCTTTAAGTCTTTATTGGAGAGAACTTCTGTTTTCGCAAGAACTGCCCAGCACCCCCAGCCACTTCTCTGCCAGTTCCGACTTGGTGCGGATGTGTTCTTCCACAGCCATGACGAAGGGGTTGGACTCGAACTGGCCGCGGACTTCGCTGAAGTCCAGACTTTGTGTCTCGGTGCTCTGGCCGTCGAAACCGAAGCCGGTGCGGGCACTCAGGGAGAACTCCTTGCGTGCGTCCTGCCATAGCATTTGGTCGAGGCTGACCACGGAGTCCTTCCATCTTTTTATTATATCGGAGAGCATGGCGGGTGTTATCTCGCTGTTTTCGTCTATTCCGTAGAAGTCCAGCATGGTGCGATATGCCCATTGCCATTCCAGATCGTAGTAGTTGCGGTGCATGGCAGAGAGTTCGGCATTTACCTCTTCCAGGGAGGTTGTTTCTCCGTTCTGTATCCTGTCCAGCAGGGGGACAAGGAGTTTCTTTGGCGCTATCAGTCCGCAGAGGTCCACCCAGTCGCCCGTTCCGTCCTCGCTGGTGGGGCGGAAAAGGTCCAATCTGCCCTCCACTTTCTCCAGACGTGAGATGACGCTGTTGCCCAGGAACTTGTTGATGGCCATGGTGTAGAGGCTTATGCCCTTTTCCATGGCGCTGCCAGTGATGCGTGCGCTCTGGTAGGCGTATGTGTCGGACGTGGCACCGGAAATCTCTTTCAGTTGCTTCAAGGTCTTCAGTCCGCGCAGCATCTTCTGTATGGTATAGGGTGAGAGCAGGTTGAAGTTGACGTTGTCCAGTCGGCCCTCCTCGTGCCTCTTGTCGCGTCTGGGCCATTTCTGTGCATCGCGGATGGTGCCCACACTGCGCAGGGCCACGGCCGGGGCAAGATATGTGACGCCGTCCTTTTCTATCAGGTAACTGAACGGCATGTCCGAGGTGTCGGGGTTTGTGGTATGTCGTCCCATCACCAGCGAGAAGGCACCTATGCGTGCCGGCCACAGGATGTAGGAGTCGCTGGCGGTCTTGGCACCACGCTCCATGGCCCCCTGGTGTATGGGGCCAAGTTTGTACATGTGGTTGCTCTGGTTGCTGCCGCTGCCGGCATTCATGAACGAGAACATGCCGGCTATGAGCAGGGTGCTCTTGTGGTGCGTGACGGTGAACGGGCCGGCAAAGATGGAGCAGGCCTCGCCGTTCTCCTCGTGGCAGTTGCAGAAGAAGAGGGAGTCGGAGGCGCTGTAACCGTGCTTGAAGGTGCAGGCCTGACCCACGAAGCAACGTGTCAGCGTGGTGCAGTCCTCTATGCAACTGCCGTCCAGGACTATGAAGTCGTCGGCAATGACACCGTAGCCAATGTGTATGGGGGATTCCGTTCTGGACATAAGCGAACCGTTCTTCAGGCGGCCTGCCCCCTCTATCTTGGAGGCGGGACCCACGTAGACGTTCTTTATGTAGCCCGTGTCCACTATGGTGCTGTGTGCTGCTATGGTGCCACGTGTGCCGGTCCGTTCCTTGGCGCGTTCCATGGCCATTTCCTTCATGTGCCGCACCAGCATGGGGCGGTGGCGGTACATGGCAGTGATGTATGCCTCGTGCGCCGTCAGGCGGTCGTGTATGGTCACCTCTCTGCCCCCTGTCTCGCAAAGTACGGAAACCTCGGTTCCGCATCCGAAACTTGTCTCGCCGTCCACCAGGATGATGTCGCAGTTCTCTATGAAGCAATCCTCCTCGATGTCGTAGTTGGCAATGTAGTTCTTGATGTTCTCTATGCAGCAGTCGTTGCCCACGCAAACGTTGTGCAGCGTGGCATGGAAGATGCCGCTATGCTTCTGTATGCCTCCGGGCATGAGGAAGGATTTCTTGAACTTTCCTATGCGGCATGTGCCGGAAAAGCGCACTTCGCGCACGTACTTCAGGTCCAGTTCGGGGTGGATGCTTATCTGTGTCCAATCCTCGGCGGTGCAGTGCTGGGCTTCCAACTGGCTGATTTGCTGGGGTGAGAGGGAAAGGTGCATGGGATGTCTTTTTATATTTATATAGCCTATATAGCCTCTATAGCCTCTATAGTCTCTATAGCATTATTTGCTTGTCTAACATTATGTCCTCGGTGGGGACCTTGTCCCACGAGAAGAGGGTAAGGAGCTCGGTGGGTGTTATGTGCGCCGGGGTGTCGGTCAGGCCGGCGAGGTGTGCCAGCAGGCCTATGATTTCCCGGGCAGTGGTGCCTTTGTCGCGGAGATACCCCAGGTCCATGCTCTTGTCGCGCTTGCATAGACGCTGTCCCTCGGCGTTGCAGAGCAGAGGGTGGTGGAAGAAGTTAACGGTGAGCGGTGAGTGGTGAGCGGTGAGCGAATTGTTTTTCCGTTTTAATCCCGCTTCGCGGTCTTTTCCTCCTTGTTGCTCGGCATAATCAAAATAAATTTTGCTTCTGCTCTCGCTTCCTGCGTCGGTTCCGTTTTCCGTTTTCCGTTCAAAAAACAATAGTTCTCTAAGGTGTATCTGTTGTGGCGAGGACAGGAGCAGGTCTCGTCCGCGCACAATTTCCGTTATGCCCATCAGGGCATCGTCCACCACTACGGCAAGTTGGTAGGCCCAGGCACCGTCCTTGCGGCGGACGATGTAGTCTCCGCAGTGTTCGGCAAGGTTTATGTCATGCTTTCCATAGTGCCCGTCGGTGAAAGGGATGGTGCAGTCGGGGACGATGAGGCGGGTGGTGGCGGGGGTAACGGTGAGCGGTGAGCGGTGAGGATACATACCCCCTCCGGAGCGTTGCTCCTCGTTCCCCTGACTCAGGGGGACAGTAGGGGGTAGGGTGGTGGCGGGAGCAGTGCGGATTACAGAATCTATAGAACCTATAGAGCCTATAGAATCTATAGCACCTATAGCATCTATAGCCCTTGGCCTGCACGTCCCCTTATACACCACTCTGCCGTCGGTTTCGTGTGGTGCTTGGGTGGCCATTATGTCGGCACGAGTGCAATGGCAGGGGTAGGTGAGCCCCATTTCCGTCAGGCGTCGGAGGTATTCCTCGTAGATGTGGCCACGTTGGCTTTGCCATACGGGTTCGCCATCCCAGGGGAGGCCGAGCCATTGCAGGTCGTCCATCAGTTGGAGGGCATATTCCTTGCGGCTGCGCTGAGGGTCGAGGTCTTCAATGCGCAATACCCACTCGCCCCCTTGGCTCTTGGCGGAAAGCCAGGAGAGCAGGGCGCAGAATACGTTGCCCAGGTGCATGCGTCCCGTGGGGGAAGGTGCAAATCTGCCTCGTGTCATATAGGGAGGTTTTCTCTTTTGACAGGCAAAGGTATTGCTTTTTCTTTGAATAATCAACCGTGTTTCATGTAAATATACAAAAAGCCCCGACTGCACATCGTTGCGGTCGGGGCTTGTAATATATCTGTAGATGTCTGATTACATCATACCGCCCATGCCGGGAGCACCGCCCATGGGGAGTTCGGGCTTGTCTTCCTTGGCATCGCAGATGACGCACTCGGTGGTGAGGAACATGCCGGCGATAGAAGCGGCATTCTCCAGTGCCACACGGGTAACCTTGGCAGGGTCGATGATGCCTGAAGCCTTCAGGTTCTCGTACTTGTCCTCGCGGGCATTGTAGCCATAGTCGCCTTCACCGTTGCGAACCTCGTTAACTACCACACTGCCTTCCAGGCCTGCGTTCTCTACAATCTGGCGCAGAGGCTCCTCGATGGCACGGCGAACGATGCGGATACCGGTCTGCTCGTCGGCGTTGGCACCAGTTAGGGTGTCCAGAGCCTTCTGGGTGCGGATGTATGCCACACCACCGCCGGGGATGATACCCTCTTCGATGGCGGCACGTGTTGCGCACAGAGCGTCGTCCACACGGTCCTTCTTCTCCTTCATCTCAACCTCAGAGGGAGCACCAACGTAGAGCACTGCTACACCGCCTGCCAGTTTGGCCAGACGCTCCTGTAACTTCTCCTTGTCATAGTCGCTGGTAGAGTTGGCAATCTCGTTCTTTATCTGGCTGACGCGCTCGGCAATCATCTGCTTGTCGCCATGACCGTTGACGATGGTGGTGTTGTCCTTGCTTACGGTAACCTTGTCGGCAGTGCCAAGCATCTCGATGGTAGCCTGCTCCAGTTGCAGACCTGTCTCCTCGCTGATTACGAGACCGCCGGTCAGGGTGGCGATGTCCTGAAGCATAGCCTTTCTGCGGTCGCCGAAACCGGGAGCCTTCACGGCGCATATCTTCAACTGGCCGCGCAGACGGTTGACAACCAGAGTGGTCAGGGCCTCAGACTCCACGTCCTCGGCAATTACCAGCAGGGGACGGCCTGTCTGTACGGCAGGTTCCAGGATGGGCAGGAAGTCCTTCAGGTTGCTTATCTTCTTGTCGTAGATGAGGATGTAGGGGTTCTCCATCTCGCACTCCATCTTCTCGGTGTTGGTGACGAAGTAGGGAGAGAGGTAGCCACGGTCGAACTGCATACCCTCCACCACACCGATGGTGGTGTCGCGGCCCTTTGCCTCCTCGATGGTGATGACACCATCCTTGCTCACCTTCTGCATGGCATCTGCCAGGAGCTGGCCGATTTCGGGATCATTGTTGGCGCTGACGGTAGCAACCTGCTCTATCTTCTGATAGTCGTCGCCCACCACTTCGGCCATGTCCTTTATCTCGCTCACTACGGCACTGACGGCCTTGTCGATACCGCGCTTCAGGTCCATGGGGTTGGCACCTGCAGCCACGTTCTTCAGACCCTCGCGAACAATAGCCTGAGCCAGTACGGTAGCAGTGGTTGTGCCGTCGCCGGCATCGTCGCCGGTCTTGGAAGCCACGCTCTTCACCAGTTGTGCACCGGCATTCTGGAAGGGGTCGGCCAGTTCAATCTCCTTTGCCACGGTAACACCGTCCTTGGTGATGTGGGGAGCACCGAACTTCTTCTCGATGATAACGTTGCGGCCCTTGGGACCGAGAGTCACCTTCACTGCATTTGCCAGGCTGTCCACGCCCTGCTTCATCAGGTCGCGAGCCTCTATGTTGAATTTAATGTCTTTAGCCATTGTAGTATAGTATTCTGATGGGGTTTGTATTATGTTGTTCCGGTATTAGCCCAGGATAGCCACCACGTCGCTCTGGCGCATGATGAGGTACTTCTTGCCCTCGTGCTCTATCTCTGTGCCGGCATACTTGCCGTAGAGGACCTTGTCGCCCTCCTTCAGTACCATTTCCTCGTCCTTGGTGCCACCTCCCACGGCAACGATGGTGCCCTGCAGGGGCTTCTCCTTGGCTGTGTCGGGAATGATGATGCCACCGATGGTCTTTGTCTCTGCTGCAGCCGGCTCGATGAGCACACGGTCTGCCAATGGTTTGATGTTCATAGTATCCTTATGTATTTGTTTAGTTTGTGTATTCTTTCTCTGCTATATTCATTGCCAAGAGTGTGCCAAGGCGAAGAGAGCGGACAAAATGTCAGTATTCTCCGCTTTTGTTCTTCCCGAGGGTGACAATATTGCAAAATTATTGCTATCTTTGTTCGCACATGGTATATAATATATAATGTAGCGACGCTATGCAGAAAGAGTTCATGGTTATAGGCCGTGCCAACGCCACCACCCGTCAGGGCAGTCCCTATGCCCTGCTGAAGGTGACCGATGCCGAGCAGTCCTTTTCCGTATCCGTGTGGGATGTGGCGCCCGACATGGCACCCTTCCCCGGGCAGTTGGTGCAGTTCGTGCAAGTGAAAGACTTCGGAGGCAAGAAGTCGTGTTCCCTTACGGACATGGTGCTGGGACTGATGGCCGACGAGAATCATCCCCTCTACGGGCTGATACCACGTCCCATAAACCGCAAGGTGTGGGACGACACCATTGCCAACCTGCTCTCCTTCTGTACGGACAGCACGCTGGTGCCCATCATACAGTCCTTTGCCGAGAAACTGTACAAACCCTATAGCGAATACCCTGCCGCCACCACCGTGCACCATGCCTATCAGGGAGGTCTGCTGAACCATACCCACCAGATGCTGCACATGCTGGAGGGCCTGTATCCGTGCCTGCCCTACAGGATAAAGGTGGAGCGCTGCATCCTGGCCATCCTCTTCCACGACTATGGAAAGGTGTATGAGTACAACCGTCAGGGCGACACCCAACCGGACATGTATCTGCTGGGGCATATCTATATAGGAGCGCACAAGTTGCAGAACGTGCTCGAACAGCACGGCGTGGAAGCCGAGGAGGTGAAGCGCATAGTGCATTGCATACTGGCCCATCACGGCCAACGCGAATACGGCAGTCCTGTACTGCCATGCATTCAGGAGGCCGCCATCGTGACCTATCTGGACAATATCTCTGCCAAGGTGGATGCCATGGAGGCCACTCCAGAGGGAGAATACGTGCCTGCTCTGGGAACCCATGTGCAGAAGGGCTGAGGGGCGAGGGTGTCACGCTTGTCACAAAGATGTCACACAAGTGTCACGCCTTGCCGTGAAAGGATGTGCCCGGGAATGGCTATCTTTGCATCGGCTCCCGCGACGTGGGGCGAAGGGTGAGGTGATATAGGCAGTTCTAGGCAGTCCTATGCAGTCCTAGGAAACCCTAGATATCCTAGGGAACCCTAGGAAATCCTATAGGTCCTATGATGTCCTATGAAATCCTATGAGCCCCCTATGCTCTCCTCTAATAAAAGTAAAAACCTAAACACAATAAACACTAACAACAAATGAAAAGAATCCTAATCTTACTGAGTGTGATACTGGCCACCGCCGGTGTCTATGCCCAGAACTTCCGAAAGGGTGCCCTCTACCAGGTGGACGGTATTCCCACGGAATACAAGGGTCAGTTGTTCATCATGGACGAACTGTCTGGTTCGTGGCGCTTCATCGACCCCTTCAAGAAGCGTGCCCTTCGCGTGGGCGAAAGGGGCATGGAGTATGGCGAGGTGAACGGTAGCGACGAGTTGCAGAAGTGGACTCTGAAGGAGATTGCCCCCGGCAAGTACAGCGCAGTCCCCACCAACAAGACCTCTTTCCTGGCGCTGAAGAAGGGCGTTACCATCAAGGAGACCGACTCCTTCGGCAGCGACGACAACTGCACCTACCGTTTCCGTAGCGTTCAGAACCCCGCACTGGTGCTGGGCAACGGCGACGACGGAGCCAACAATGCACGCATCCGTGCCGAGAAGCAGGACACGCTGAACCGTGGTCAGTACTGGAGCATCAAGACCCTCTCGCTGGGTCGCCATCTCATAGGCGGTGCTTTCTACGACAGCCACTTCGACGACGGCGGTGACAACAAGAGCATCACATGGCTGCTCCAGTGGACGGCAAACCCTGCCAATCCCGGCAACGCGCTGATGAGCCTGGAACCGGTGAAGGGACAGAAGGGCGTGTACCGCATCGTTTCTGCCAACAAGAAGAGGATGTTCCGCATAGACGGCAACCTGATGAAGATAGCCGACACCGACGAGGCCGACAAGGCTTCCTGGTTCACCATAGAGCAGGTGGAGAAGCCCAAGATAGCATCCTCCATCTGGGAGGACGAGACTGTCTTTGCCATCAACAAACTCCCCGGTGTGGCAACATACATGCCATACGCCAGCGAGGCTGAGATGAAGGCTGATGCCGACTACTACAAGACACCGTGGACAGAGCCCAAGAGCACTCTCTACAAGTCTCTGGACGGCACATGGAACTTCTGGTTCACCTCTGTGCCCGAGAAGGGCAAGAATGCTGCAACCGGCAATGTGGAGGTAATGGACGTGCCCGCCTTCCAGGCCGCCCTGGCCCATGCCAACGGTAACGGCAACGTGAAGCCCGATGCCATCCCCGTGCCCTCATGCTGGGAGATGCAGGGATATGACCGCCCCATCTATTGCAATGTGGAGTATCCCCACGGCAACACTCCTCCCTTCATCAAGGCACGTCCCGGTTTCAACGACGGCGGCAAGAACTATGCCATCAATCCCGTGGGCACATATCACCGTAGTTTCGACCTGCCCCAGGGTTGGGACAAGCAGCGTACCATCATACACTTCGGCGGTATCTACTCTTGTGCACAGGTTTGGCTCAACGGCAGGTACGTGGGTTACACCCAGGGTTCCAACAATGTGGCCGAGTTTGATTTGACCCACCTCCTTCGCGTAGGCAAGAACGACCTCGTGGTGCAGGTTCACCGCTGGTGCGACGGTTCATACCTGGAGTGTCAGGACATGTTCCGCATGTCTGGTATCTTCCGCAGCGTATATATATATAATGTACCCCAGAAGAGCATACGTAACCATGTGGTGCAGACCAACATCAGCGGCAATGACGGCATTGTCAATGTCAGCGTAGATGCCGACGTGCCCTCTGTGGCCAAGTTGTACACACCCGAGGGTCAGTTGGTGGCAGAGCAGGCCTTCAAGGGTGGCAAGGCCAAGTTCCTGGTTCCCGATGCCAATTTCTGGACAGCCGAGACCCCCGCTCTCTACACTTTGGACATCGTGCAGAAGGACCAGAGCGGCAAGGACCTGATGGCATTCTCTACCAAGGTGGGTATCCGCGAGGTGAAGATTGTCGGTTCGCTGCTCTATGTTAACGGCAAGCGTGTAATGCTGAAGGGTGTGAACCGCCACGATACCAACCCCGTTACAGGCCGCACCGTCACTACCGACAACATGCTGGAGGACGTACTGCTGATGAAGCGCAACAACATCAACACCATCCGCACCAGCCACTATCCCAACGATGCACGCATGTATGCCATGTTCGACCACTACGGACTTTACTGCTGCGACGAGGCCGACCTCGAGGACCATGCCAACCAGTCAATCTCCTACATGAAGTCGTGGATTCCTTCCTTCGTGGACCGCATAGACCGTATGGTGAGCCGCGACATCAACCATGCCAGCGTAATCATGTGGTCTCTGGGTAACGAGGCAGGTGCCGGTACCAACTTCAAGGACTGCTACGAGGCTGCCCGCAAGATGGATCCCACTCGCCCCGTACACTACGAGGGCACACGTATTGACCGCGACTTCGGCGGTAGCGCATACTCCGACTTCTACTCCAAGATGTACCCCTCTATGGACTGGATGGCAAGGAACACCAGCAATATGGACAAGCCCATGTTCCTTTGCGAGTATGCCCATGCCATGGGTAATGCCATCGGCAACCTGCCCGAGTACATGCAGAGCATGGAGGAGAGCAACTCCACCATAGGCGGATGCATCTGGGACTGGGTAGACCAGGCTATCTATGAACCTCTTGAACTGAAGAAGGGCGTTCGTCGCCTGCACACAGGTTATGACTTCCCCGGTCCTCACCAGGGCAACTTCTGCTCCAATGGTGTGGTAACGGCAGAGCGTCGCCAGACCGCCAAGTTGGCAGAGGTGAAGTTTGCACACCAGTTCATCAAGTTCCAGTATGCCGAAGGCACCCTCACTCTGCGCAATGCCTACGACTTCCGTTCGCTCAAGGGTATGAAGGTGGAGGCAAAGGTAATGCTCGACGGCAAGGTGAAGAAGACCGTCACCGCCATGCTCGGCGATGTTAAGCCCGGTGAGACAACTACTATCGCCATCCCCGATGCCAAGTACATAAAGAAGGCCACCAAGAAGGGTATGCATGCGGTACTCAACGTCGTTGTCACCGACACCGAGGCTTCCCTCTCCACTCCTGCCAACCACGTTGTGGCACACTATGGCGTGGACCTCGTGAAGGGTATGTACCTGCCTGTTATGGACAAGGGCGAAAAGACAGAACATCCCAAGTTTGCCTTCCAGAACCACCGCTGGATCGAAAATGACCGCTTCGGCGATGCCAACAGCGAGAACAAGGCTGATTGCCAGATTACCTATAACTACCTGAAGGACGGCAGCATAGACATGATCGTGAAGATTACTCCGAAGAGCAACCTGCGCCGTGTGGGTGTGGCTGCCGAACTTGACACCGCCTTCTGCAATGTGGACTACTACGGTTACGGTCCTTACGAGAACTATCCCGACCGTATGGCAGGTGTGCTCGTGGGCAACTACGAGGGCAAGGTGGTTACATACAATGCTGACGGCACTTTGCCCGAGGGAACTTTGATGGAGCCTTACATCAAGCCCCAGACCACCGGCGACCGCCTCGTATATAGCGTAAGCCTCACCGATGCCAAGGGCCATGGCTGGCAGATAGAGTGCCCCGAGGGCATCTACTTCAGCGCCAACCGCTACACCGATGCTGACCTGATGAATGCCCAGCACACATGGGACATCAAGGCACGTCCCTACATCTGGCTGCAGTTGGGTATGGACATCCGTGGTCTTGGCAACGCTTCATGTGGTCCCGGCCCCATGCAGAAGTACGTCATCGACGGTAACCAGACCTACGAGTTCCGCGTACGAATGAAGAAGATTTAATAAATACACCAAATCAGGCGAGCCTCCAAGCTCGCCTGATTTGATTCAATAGTAATACAGGTAGGGACGCTGCGCGCAGCGTCCCTATCGCAAGACTTTACATTGTTTTGGCGGACGCTGCACGCAGCGTCCCTACATGCAGGGTGTAATTGTAATTCCTTTTTACTTTATCCCCCTTGCCTTGAATATCATTTCCTTGGCATCGTTGATTTGACGGAACTTTTCTGCTGCCGCTTTCTTCACGTCTTCGCCTAAGGTTGCCACCTTGTCGGGATGGTGCTTGAGTGCCAATTTGCGGTAGGCTTTCTTTACATCATCGTCCGAGGCAGAGGGGTCTACTTCAAGGACTTTGTAGGCCTGCTCCAGAGACTTTCCTCCCAGGTTCATCATTGACTCCACCTCCTCGGCAGATAGTCCCATTGCTATGGACACTTCTTTCAAGGCCTCGATTTCCGCCTGGCATACATTGCCGTCGCTTTGCGCTATCTTGGCAAGGAAACTGAGCAGTTGGAGGCGCTGCTCATAACTCATGTTCTGCCTTATCTGCAAACCGCATTCGTGTATGGCATTCCTGAAGGCGGCCGGGTTCTTGGCATCCATCTGTTTTCTCTGCTCGAAGAGGTTGAGCAGAATCTGGTTGCCCTCGCTTACGGCCGCTTCGCCGAAGTTGACGCGAAGGAACTGGCGGACGAATTCCATTTCGCTATGCATCACCTTGCCGTCGGCCTTGATGATGTACGATGCCATCACCAGCAGGGAGAACAGGAAACTGTTCCTCTGTCCATAAACGGGGTCTGCATAGGTGGATTGTCCGTTGTCATAGTTGTTGCCGTTGCCTTCAAGCAGTTTGCCCAAGGCATAACCTGCCAGGGCACCCAATGGGCCTGCCGCCATGAAACCGACAATGCCTCCAATCCATTTACCTAATCCCATAGTTGATTCCTTTTAATGAATTCGGGTGCAAACATACGAAAAATAATTGTCATTGGGGTATATATACGGAATGTTTCTTTCCCATTGTTCAAGATGTGACCTCGTTTTTGCCCTTCCCGTGTAGCAGAACATAGCTTTATTTTATGTGTTGAGAAGAAAAGAAACACATCTCATATAACAGGAGAACGTTAGCGTATTTTCATGGAAACGTAAAGCTGGAGTGTTAAACAATCTTAAAAGGCTGCGGTGTGCAGAGAACCTGTACGCCGTATTTTTTCATACTTTTGCATAGAATAATCCCCGCTAACCGCTATATAATATAATAAGGTATGAAGAAAACCATTTGGCTGGCATTGTTGCTACCGGCAATGATGCCTGCTTCTCGAATGCGTGCCCAGGATACCCTTGCCATAGGAGAGGGTAGGGTGATGGGCCTGCACGAAATCTATGAATTGGCCGAGCGCGAGAGCCGTGCCATACGAGTAGGTAGCATTGGGCTGGAGGCCGCCACTGAAGGCGAGAAAGCCGCCCGCAGTGCCCGTTTGCCACAGGTGAACCTAAGCCTGTCTGGCAGTTACATTGGCAATGCCACGCTGATGAGCCGTGGGTTCTCCACCTCAGGGACCACGGACGTTATCCTGGCAGGCCTGGGACCACAGAAGGTGACGAACGGCAAGCAGGACACTCCGCACTGGGGCAACTATTTCACGGCCCAGGTCACTCAGGTGATATACTCCGGAGGTGCCATATCCTCGGGCATACGCATGGCAGGTCTGGGCAAAGAGATGGCTGTGCTGGACGTGGAGAAGGACCGCCAGCAGGTGCGATTCCTCCTGACGGGCTTCTATCTGGGCCTGTTCCGCCTGGGCAACCAGTTGAAGGTGGTGGACAAGAACATTGCCCTTACCAGGCAGGTGATAGGGAACATGAAGGCCAGGATGGAGCAGGGCACTGTGTTGCAGAACGACCTTACCCGATATGAGTTGCAGTTGCAGAGCCTCCAGTTGATACGCACCCGTTTGCAGGATGCCAGGTCCATCATCAACCATCAGTTGGTCACCACCCTGCATCTGCCCGAAGGTACGGTGGTGTTGCCTGACTCGGCATATCTTGTCTCCACCGGCCTTGCACTGAAGGCACATGAGGCGGAGGATGCCTGGCAGACCCTGGCTCAGAGCAATAATCCTGAGTTGCGACAGGCAGACCTTGCCGTGTCCATGGCAGAGGAGAAGGTGAACGGCGTGAAAGCCGCCTCACGTCCCATGGTGGCTATGGTCATAGAGGATAACCTGGGCGGTCCTTTTGTGAACGACCTGATTCCCGTGGATGCCAACGTGAACTCATGGTTCGTGGGCCTGGGAGTGAAATACGAACTCAGCAGTCTTTGGAACAACCGCAACGCCATACGCAAGGCCAAGAAGGAGCACCGCCAGTCGGTCGAGCGTCTGGCCATGGCACGCGAGCACATGGACTCCCGTGTGCAGGCTGAGTATGTCAACTTCCTTACCTCCTTTACCGACGTGAAGACCCAGCGCAAACAGGTGGATCTGGCAGTTCAGAACTACGATGTGGTGAACAACCGCTATGAGAACGACCTGGCTCTGCTCACCGACATGCTGGATGCTTCCAATATGAAACTGGCGGCAGAAATGGCACTGGTGGATGCCTACATCTCCCTGCTCTACAACTACTACAAACTGAAATATACCGTGGGAGGGCTTTGAAAACTGAAAACGGAAAACTGAAAACTGAAAACGGAAAACGGAAAACGGAAAACGGTAGACGCTTGATTGGGACTGTGTAAATATGTCCCATCTGTGATTTCCTGTGCTCCAACTAAATACAAAAAACAGTCAATTAAAAAATATAATGATGGAAATAATGGAAAAGAACAATATCAGCCGAATAGTTTACAACATCTTCATTGTCCTGCTGCTTGTGGCAGGTGCCGTCTTCGTGGTTTGCCAGTTCGTGCACTTCGGAGATGTGGAGTTTACCGACAATGCGCGTGTGCGTCAGCACATAGTGCCACAGAACACCCGTGTGCAGGGCTTCATCCGCGAGGTGCGCTTTCAGGAGTTCCAACCTGTAAGGAAGGGTGATACGCTGGTCATCATCGAGGATACCGAGTTCCGCCTGCGCCTGGCTCAGGCCGAGGCTGACCTGGCACGTGCCCAGGAGGGGCTGAAGGCCACAGGTACAAGCATACAGACCACGCAGAGCAACATGCACGTTACCGAGGCCGGTATTGAGGAGGCCCGCGTGAACATGGAGAATGCCGAGCGCGAATACCGCCGCTTCGAGAAACTCCTGGCACAGAAAGCCGTCACCCAACAACAGTACGACAACATGCGCACGGCATACCTCTCTGCCAAGGCACGATACCAGCAGGTACAGCGCTCACACGCAACCCAGTCGATGGTGAAGACAGAGCAGGGACACCACCTTTCCGCCGCACAGGCAACACTGCGCCTGGCCGAGGCCGCCGTGGCTTTGGCACGCCTGAACCTGTCCTATTGCTACATCATTGCCACCACGGACGGCGTGCTCGGCACCAAGGACATACAGGAGGGGCAGTTGGTGAACCCCGGCCAGACACTGGTGAACATAGTGGACGATACCGACATGTGGGTGGAGGCCAACTACAAGGAGAGCCAATTGCCCAACATACAGGTGGGCGCCAAGGTGCAGATGCAGGCTGATGCCGTACCGGGTGTGGTGTATGAGGGCACCGTGGAGCGTATCTCCGATGCTACGGGCAGTTCTTTCTCCCTCCTGCCCATAGACAATGCCACGGGCAACTTCGTGAAGGTGGAGCAACGCATAACGGTGCGTATCTCCCTGGAGGGAAACACTCCCGAGGACCTGGCACGCCTGCGTGCAGGATATAATGTGGAATGCAAGGTGCTGTACTGATGGAGGCTCCAATGTCATTCTCCATGCCCATGTTCCGTAGTTGGGTGCCCAAAGGCATCCAACCATGGATATATGTGCTTACGGTCTTTTGTGTGCAGTTTTCCAGCGGTGTCTATCTGGGAGCCTTGGATTGTATCCGAGGAACCACCAACTTCATGATTGAGGACCTGCTCATGTTGCTTTATTGCGGTCTGGCAGGCATGGCCATCTATTTCCCGTTGCTGTTCAGGATGAAGTTCCGCTTCACCAACCAGCAACTGCTCATAGGTGCCGCCATAACCATAGCCGTGTGCAACATCATCACCATGTATTGCACCAACATGGGACTACTCATGATAGTGTGCTTCATCTCCGGCATGGCAAAGTTGCAGGGCACATTCGAGTGCATGAGCAACATACAGTTGTGGATAACACCAAGGCGCGACTTTGCTGTATTCTTCCCTGTCCTTCACATTGTCCTGCTAACGGCCATAGAGGGCAGCGGTTTCCTGGCGGCATGGTTCGGATACCACTTCACGTGGCAGATGATGCACGTCTTCACCGTAGGCACCATGTGCTTCATCGTCCTGACGCAACTGCTTCTGTGCCGCCCCTTCTGTCCCATGCCCCAGCGCATGCCGTTGAAGGGCCTTGACCTGCAGAGCGGACTTCTCATCAGCGTGCTCATGCTCATGGTGTCCTATATCCTCATCTACGGCGACTACCTCATGTGGATGGACAACCGTGGGATACGCATCATGGCAGGCCTGTCCGTGCTGCTCATTGGCATCATCCTGCACCGCCTGCGCACCGTGGAGCAACCCCTTCTGTCCCTGCGCATCTTCACCTACCGCAATGTCGTGGCCATCCTTGCCGTGGTGGCTCTGGCGGAACTTCTGCTTGGTGCCAAGCATTGTCTGGAGGAGATACTTTACGTGGAGGTCTTCCATCTGGAGGAGCACACCAAGGAGGAACAGTACCTGTGGGCTCTGCCCGGAGTCTATGTGGGTGTAGTCATTTCCCTGCTTTGGCTGAAGGTGTTCAAGTGGAAGATATGGAAACTCCTGGGCATTGGTTTTGCCTGCATCCTGGGGTATGCCGTACTGATGTACGTGAACCTCGACGTGCACACCAATCTGGAGCAGTTCCGCCTGGCCATAGCCCTACGCGGATGTGCCTATTGCATTCTGTCCAGCAGTCTCATGTGGGCCTTGCACGAGTCCGTGCACGAACTCTTTGAGTTCTTCATGGGACTATTCGTCTTCAACATCATCCACATGTATCTGGCTGGAGCGGCAGGCTATGGTTTCTATACCAGCATCTTCTCGCACTTCCTCAGCGACAACATGGCACGCTACGGCTCGCATCTCACCCTTACGGGACTGGACATGACTACGTTTAACTTTCCTGCCTTCATGGAGCACGATTTCCTTCCCTCCATGATGGCCGTTGCCATAAAGCAGTCCTATGGCATCATCATCTGGATATCCCTCTTTGCCACAATGACCTTCTTCCTGCTGGATATTCCTGCCGTGCGCACTAATGTACGCCGTGTCCCCATATGGGCAGTAGCCGGCATCGAGTATCTTGCAAAACTCAGTGGGTTGAGAAGGCGTTCGTAATAACATTCTCCCGTCCGGGAGGACCTGAAAAGAGAATGAAAAAGGCCCCGAGTCATGCGATTCGGGGCCTGATTATAGTAAACGTTATTTTGTGCAGATATTCACTTCACCACCAGGGCACGCTCTATCTGGTCGGAGAGGTTCTGGAAGTGTGCGCGGCTCTTGGCATCGGCACCGGCATTCCTTATCTTGCTCTGTATGCTCTTGAGGGCAAGGAGAGTGTTGGCGCGTGGTGCAGAGGCAACGGTGCCGCTCAGGCTCTGGAAGCGGTTGATGAGCAGTACGGTCAGAGTGTTCTGCAGGGTCTGGCGATAGTTGCTTACACTCTTGCCGCTCTGAGCCTCGGAGAAGCAGAGACGTACGATGTCGGCAATGTACTTGTCGGCAGGGTAGAGGTCGTTCAGGTAGTTCATGCGGTTTATGAGAAGTGATGCCGCATAGGTTGCTAAGGGCTGGGTGAGTGTGCGTGTGTCGCGTGTCATGGTCTTGCAATAGTCGTATTCGCGCATCCAAACAGGTTCGTTCAGCACGTTCTTGTCCAGCCACTGTAGAGCCTCCTTCTGCTTATTCAGAGGTGTGGGCTCGAAGGTCGTACCGCCCTGGGCACGGGTGTAGTAGGTCTGGTATGTACCGCCGATGTAACCTGCCACGTGGCCTGCATAGCGCTGGAGTTGGCCGCGCATCTGGCCGTACATGGTGGAGAGGTTCTCGTCGTGGATGTCGTTCTCGTCGAAGGTCCACTTGGGCAGTTCTGCCATTTCGCGCTTCAGGTTCATCACGCCGTATGTGCTTGACTTCACGGCATCGTCACCCAGGTCCTCGGTCTGGCGGCGTGGGTCAACACCACGCAGGCCTTCGCCATCGCCCCACCACAGACGGGGATTCTTCTGTGCCTTCTGTGTCATGGCCTCCAGAGCCTTGTGGTCCTCCATGGGAGTCTTGGCATCAAGCATGGGACGGTAACCCCATTCGATGGCCCACATGTCGTAGTCGCCTATGCGGGGGAAGATGCCCTTCTGGCTGATGCCGTCCTCGGGCTGAGCAACGTAGTTGAAACGTGCATAGTCCATGATGGAGGGAGTGTGGCCGTGCTTCTCCACCCATGCCTTGCTGCGCAGGCTGTCGGTGGGAACCATGGCAGAAGAACCGAAGTTGTGGCGCAGACCCAGTGAGTGACCAACCTCGTGGCTGGAAACGAAGCGGATCAGTTCGCCCATCAGTTCCTCGCTGTAGTGCATCTTGCGTGCAGCCTCGTCTATGCTGCTGGCCTGTACCATGTACCAGTCGTGAACCAATGACATCACGTTGTGATACCAGCATACGTGAGCCTCCATGATTTCGCCTGTGCGGGGGTCGGAGATATGGGGGCCGTAGGCATTGGCAATGGGGCTTGCCAGATAGCGGATCATGGAGAAGCGTGCATCCTCCATGCTCATGGTGGTGTCGTTCTCGGGCCACTCCTCGCCACGGATGGCGTTCTTCCAACCGGCCTTCTCGAAAGCGGCCTGCCAGTCGTTCACACCCATGATGAGGTACTTGCGCCACTGCTTGGGAGTAGCAGGGTCGATGTAGTAGATGATGGGCTTCTTGGGCTCGATGAGTTCGCCACGGCGCATCTTCTCGGCATCCTCGGCGTTCTTGGGCTCCAGACGGAAACGTGAGATCATAATCTGCTCGCCCACACGCTGCTGCTCGTCGCTGAACTTGTTGAAACCATGGGTGAAATAGCCCACACGCTGGTCAAACAGACGGGGCATCATGGGTTCTTCGGGCAGAAGTACCATGCTGATGTTCAGGCCGAAGGTAACCTTGCCGGTATATGCCGATGCAGGCAGTGACCTGCCGGTGCTGTTGTAGGTCTTCACCAGACGGAACTCTGTGTTGGTGGGGAAGGTCTTGATGTCCTCCACATACGACAGTGCAGCATCCTGCATGCCCAGGGTAAAGGACTTCTTTACGTATGACATCATGCCCAGAGGGTTGTCGGAGTTGAGGAACTGTGTCACCTTGATGCGTGACTTGCCGTCCTTGTGCTTCTCCAACTTGAAGGCGCCTATGATAGGGTGCTCGTTGCTCACGTTGATGGCCTTGGAGATTGCCTCGGTGCTGTCGGCCAGGTTGATGGTCATGCGAGAGCGCAGAAGCAGGGTGCTGTCGGGGTTCATCTGGAAGAACACAACCTGCTCGTTGCACTCCTCACCGCCGAACTGGCCGGAACTGGAGGGAGTGGAGGTGTAGCGTGTCACGGCCAGAATGTCCTTGCCCAGCAGGCTGTCGGGAACCTCCAGGAACCAGTCGGTGCCAACCTTTTCCACGTTCAGCATGCCCTTGCGTGAGATGCTGGGCTTTGCCTCCTTTTTCTTGGGAGCAGGTGCAGGTGCTTCGGTCTTTGCCTTGCCCTTCTTCTTCTTGTCCTTTTTCTTTGCCTCTACGGGCATGCCCATGAGGGCGGCTGCCATGAAAAGCAGCAGTACTTTTTTCATGTTGTTTATGTTTAAGTTTAGTGAGATTTTGTGTCTTGTGCACTAATTTGTGCGCAAAGTTATTAAAAATGCACAGAATAACGAGGATATTATCCTTATAAATTGTATCTTTGAGGTCAGAATTAACGTTAATAAATAGTAATACGATGAAAAAGTATCTTCTTGCCTTTATGGCATTTGTTTTCATGTGCGTACCTCGTGCGTTTTCGCAATATACGGAGTACGTGGACCCTATGATAGGCAGTGGCGCTCACGGTCATGTCTTTGTCGGAGCCAACGTACCCTGGGGTATGGTCAATGTGGGACCTGTACAGCCTTACCACGGATGGGATTGGTGTAGCGGTTACCATGAAACCGGCGACAGCATTATCGGTTTTGCACACACCCACCTCAGCGGAACTGGATGCAGCGATCTGGGCGACATCACCCTGATGCCCATTTATGGCTACGCCGCTACTGCAGGTTCCCGTGAGGACTTTATCAACTCCATTGCTTCCCGATACAGCCACAAGCACGAGGTGGTGGAACCTGGATATTATAGCGTGATGTTGGATAAGTCGCACATCAAGGCAGAGATGACCGCCACCGACCGCACCGCCATACACAAGTTCACCTTCCCCAAGGGCAACCGTTATGCCAACATCGTCCTCGACCTGGAAGGCGGTATAGGCGACCGTGCCACAGAGACACGTATCTGGCCCTATGACATGTTCACTCTGGCCGGATACCGTGCCAGCCGTGGCTGGACCAACCATATTGTCTACTATGCCATCAGGTTCGACCGTCCCGTCAAGGAGTTTGTCATCGACAGCATAGATTCACGCTATGCACAGGCCATCTTCGATGTTAAGCCCGGTGATGTGGTTCAGGCTCATGTGGCCATATCTCCTGTTAGCGAGATGGGCGCCATGGCCAACCTGCAGATGGAGCAGCACCAGAAGGACTTTGCCACCGTGCGTATCGAGGCCAAGGAGCGTTGGAACAAGGAACTGGGTCGCATCCGTGCCAAGTTTGACTCTCCGCGCGACAGCACCATATTCTACACCTCTCTCTATCATGTGCTTTTCGCACCCCAGGTGTGGAGCGACGTCACAGGTGACTATATGGGAGCCAACGGCATGATCCAGCGCTCTCCCGATTTCCAGAACTACACCACATGGAGCCTTTGGGACACCTACCGTGCCCTGCACCCCCTGGCCACACTGATGATGCAGGACAAACTCGCCGACTGGGCCAAGACCATGATGGCCATCTGCAAGGAGCACGGCGAACTGCCTATGTGGCATCTGCACAGCACTGACACCTATTGCATGGTGGGCGAACCCGGCGTGCCCGTCCTGGCCGACATGATTCTGAAGGGAGTGAAGGGCTTTGACTATGAAAAGGCCTACCAGTACCTGAAGCAGAGCATGGGCGACCCCGAGACCACCCCCGAGCGCCGCAGGTTCCAGTACCGCGGTATCCCCGACCGTGGAAAGACCGAACTGTGGAAGTATGGCTACCTGACTTTCGACAGCCCCGAGATAGAGACCGTGTCCAAGAACATGGAGTACTATCTGGCCGCATGGAGCGTGGCACAGGTGGCCGGCCGTCTAGGGCACAAGGAGGACAGCGTCCGCTTCCACAACCTGAGCATGTGCTACAAGAAGATATACGACGAGCGAGTAGGATATTTCCGTGCCAAGGACAAGGCCGGCAACTTCCGCACCACGGAGGGCTTCAACCCCTCACACCACACCAAGGACTATACCGAGGGAACCCCCTGGCAGTACCTGTGGCTTGTACCTCATGATGTGAACGGACTTATAGATATGCTGGGTGGCAAAAAGAAGGCCGAGGCCCGTCTGGACAGTCTCTTCCTTGCCGACAGCAAACTTAATGCCGATGCCAACCCCGACATTTCCGGTCTCATTGGCCAGTATGCCCATGGCAACGAGCCTTCGCACCATACAATATATATATATAACTATCTCGGCCAGCCCGACAAGGCCAGCCGACGCATCCACGAGGTATTCAAGACCATGTACACCGACAAGCCCGACGGCGTCTGCGGCAACGAGGACGTGGGCCAGATGTCGGCATGGTACGTGATGGCCGCAATGGGTCTGTATCAGGTGGAACCCTGTGGCGGTATCTACCAGTTGTCTGCACCTTTGGCACGCGAGGCATCCTTTGATGTGGCTGAGGGCAAGACCTTCACCGTCCGCACCAAGGGCAAAGGCACGGCCGTAAAGCGCTGGAATCTGAACGGCAAGCGTCTCGATCGTACATATATTACCCACGACGAGATAATGGCCGGTGGCGTTCTGGAAGCAGAACTGAAGAAGTGAAAACGGAAAACTGCCACTCGTAGGGACACGGCATGCCGTGTCCTGATGAAAGCAGAATACAACAAGGCGGACTCTGGAGCAACGTCCCTACAGGTGGAAGAGCCGTTTGACTTGTCATTCTTAACAAACAACCTAACAACCTAAGTAATATCACTATGAGAGTAAAAGCATTCATGCTGGCCTGCGCCCTTGCTACGGGTGCAATGGCATCAGAGATACCTGTGCAGATGCCCGTGTCCATCCAGGTCCCCGACACGTTCTATCACCGTCCCCCCGTAAAGAAGCGTTGCTTCACCAGCAAGGCCGTGGAGAAGCAAATCAAGGATATGCACTCAAAATTGGTGGAGGTGTCTCCCAAACTCTGGCAGATGTTCCAGAACAGTTTCCCCAACACCCTGGACACCACCGTATTCCCCGACGGTGACCGCACCTTCGTCATCACCGGCGATATCGATGCCATGTGGCTCCGCGACTCTGGTGCACAGGTGTGGACCTACATCAACTACATCCAGGACGACCCCGAATTGGCCAAACTGATCCGTGGCGTCATCCTCCAGCAGTTCGAGTTCATCTGCCTGGATCCCTATGCCAATGCCTTCCTGAACGATCCCACGAAGGAGAGCGAATGGGCAACCGACTACACCACTATGAAGAAGGGTGTGCACGAGCGCAAGTACGAGATAGACTCCCTCTGCTATCCCCTGCGTCTGGCCTACCAGTACTGGCTCCTGACAGGAGACGACAGCATCTTCGGCGAACTGTGGCAGAATGCTCTGGACAAGATACTGGCTCTTTTCCGCGAGCAGCAGCGCAAGAACGGCACAAAGACCAGTTACAAGTTCCAGCGCAAGACACATGTATTGCATGATACATACAGCAACTACGGTTACGGACATCCCTCCAAGGCATGCGGCATGATAGCCAGTGCCTTCCGTCCCTCTGACGACAGCCAGATATTCCCATATCTGATTCCTGCCAATTTCTTCGCGGAGAGTGTGTTGCGCAAGGCTGCCGTCATTCTGGAGAAGGTCAATAAGGATGCAGGCAAGGCAAAGGAATGCCTGGCTCTTGCTCACGAGATTCACAAGGGTTTGATGGAGAATGCCACTGTTGTGCATCCCAAGTATGGCAGGGTATATGCTTTCGAGGTGGACGGCTTTGGTTCATATCTGCTCATGGACGATGCCAATGCTCCTTCTCTGCTGGCACTTCCCTATCTTTGCCCGGAACTGGTATCTGTCAACGATGAAGTTTACCAGAACACACGCCGCATGATATGGAGCGAGGACAACCCCTATTTCTTCACCGGCACCTATGAAGGCACCAAGATAGGCGCTATCGGCTCTCCCCACACAGGCTTGGACAAGGTATGGCCCATGAGTATCATCATGAAGGGTCTTACCAGCAATGATGTGAACGAACAGAGAGAGTGCGTGGACTTGCTTGTCAAGACCGATGCAGGTACAGGCTTCATGCACGAGAGTTTCAATCCCAGCAACCCTGCCGACTTCACCCGTTCATGGTTCGCATGGACCAACGGCCTCTTCGGCGAACTGGTAATCAAGGCATACGGTAAGTAAGGGGAACGGAAAACGGAAAGGTGAAAGCGGAAAACGGAAAACTGCGAGTATTCCGAGTATTCCGAGTTCTCTGAGTTCTCCGATTACTCCGATTACTCCGATTACTCCGATTACTCTGATTACTCCGATTATTCTGAAAAACTCTAAAAGCCATCTTCGCCCCCTGTTTCAAAGGGACAAAGTGAACGGCGAACGCAATCACCCACTTTCTCCCCCTGAAACAGGGGGAGTCCTGAAAGGGGAGGGGGTATGATAGATATGATATCCACCGCCATAACCCCTTATCCCCAACCCTCTGTACTCTATCATTAAACAAACATGAACATGAATAAAACCATCAGTTTATTCCTTCTGGCACTTCTGTGCTCTGTCCTGCCCACCATGGCACGCGAGAGAGTCTACAAAGGTTCCGACCTCGGCCTGCACCCCAATACCGGCAAGAGCCAGTCGGCGGCCATGAAGAAGGCCATAGAGACCATCCGCACCGAGATGGGCAAGGGCGACAAGGCCGTCCTGCTCCTTTCCGAGGGGCGCTACGACTTCCACCCTGAGGATGCCGCCAGTCGCAATTACTACGTATCCAACCACGACCAGCCCCAGCCCCGTCCCGTAGGCATACCTATGGAGGACCTTCACGACTTCGTCCTGGACGGACAGGGGGCGGAACTGGTTTTCCACGGTCGCATGATGCCCATGTCGCTGGTTCGTTCCACGGATTGCACGTTGAAGAATTTCAGCATCGACTTTGCAAATCCTCAGATTTCACAGATAACCGTTGTGGAGAACGACCCGGAGAAGGGCATTTCTTTCAAGCCGGCTCCGTGGGTCAAGTACGAGGTGGACAAGGATGGCAACTTCATCACCTACGGCAACGGATGGCGTTTCCGTCATCAGTATGCCATTGCTTTTGAGGGCGACACACGCCACATCGTCTACAACACCTCCGACCTGTATTGTCCCATTGCCAATGTGAAGGAAGTGGGGGAGGGCATGCTGAATGCTCCCGGTTGGAAGGATTCCCGACTGAAGCCCGGCACCGTGCTGGCGCTGAGAAGTTGGGAACGTCCGTCCCCCGGCCTGTTCGTTACCCATTGCAAGGACACCAGGTTGTACAACATCAAGATGCACTATGCCGAGGGTATGGGTCTGCTTGCGCAGATGAGCGAGAATCTCGACCTCGACGGTTTCTCCGTATGCCTGAAGGGCGACGGCGACGCACGTTATTTCACCACTCAGGCCGATGCCACCCACTTCTCTGCCTGCAAGGGCAAGATAACTTCCGTGAACGGTCTCTACGAGGGTATGATGGACGATGCCATCAACGTTCATGGCACTTACTTGAAGGTCGTGAAGCGTGTTGACGACTACACTCTGGAGGGTCGCTACATGCACTCCCAGGCCTATGGTTTCGACTGGGGCTACAAGGGCGATAAGGTGCAGTTCGTGCGCTCCGCCACTATGGAACTCCTTGACGGAGAGAATGAGGTGGTGGAGATAACTCCCATAGATGCCGTTGCCAAGGAAATGGGCAAGGGCATGGACGGAGCCAAGACTTTCCGCATCCGCTTCAAGAAGCCCTTGCCTGAGGAAATCTCCGAGAAGGCAGGCTATGGCATAGAGAACCTCACTTGGACTCCCGAAGTCTACTTTGCCAACAATACCATCCGCAACAACCGCGCCCGTGGCACTCTCTTCAGCACACCGCGCCGTGTGCTGGTGGAGGACAACCTGTTCGACCACACCTCGGGTTGCGCCATTCTGCTTTGCGGAGACTGCAACGGTTGGTTCGAGACAGGCGCATGCCGCGATGTCACCATCCGCAACAACCGCTTCATCAATGCCCTCACCAACCAGTTCCAGTTCACCAATGCCGTCATCTCCATCTATCCCGAGATACCAAACCTGGACGGACAGAAGAAACTCTTCCACGGAGGCAAGAAGACCGCCATACGCATTGAGAACAACGTATTTGAAACCTTCGATGCCCCCATCCTTTATGCCAAGAGTGTGGACGGTCTCCTCTTCAAGGGCAACAAGGTGGTGAAGAATACCGACTACAAGCCCTTCCATTGGAACAAGGACCAGTTCCTTCTGCAGCATGTCAATAACGTGGAGATTGAGGACCTCCTCTTCTACCGCGGCGGCAACATCATCAGGGAGGTGAAACTGAACAGATAGGACGGAAGTTCTCCTTAATATAACACATCAGGGGCCGGAATGTTCCGGCCCCTGATGTGTGTGTACGTGTTGCCGGTGCCCGGCTCTGTTGTATGTGGCATTGTGTTTGGTGTGTGAGAAAATATTTTACAAAACCGCATATCGTCGGGCGAGGTCTCCTGAAAGATGTGCAGAGAGGCGCAGATGTTTGGCGGTGATTTTCTTAGGGCATAGGTAAGGTGCTGTGTGTTAGTGACTTGTGCTCTGCGCGTGGTTGCGCGTGTAACTGCCCGGGCAAGCCATGTTTGTCCTCCCCGATGGCTCGTCCTTGTTGTCCCGGGTGACTCGTCCTTGTTGTCCCGGGTGACACGTCCTTGTTGTCGGGACGACAGGAGGCTGTCCTCCCGAGGACATGGAGTTTTGCTCCCGGAGTTATTCGCTACGGATGCTGGTGGCTGTGAAATAATATTTACAAACAGCAGTGCATGTCTGCCGACGTTTTCCTTCCTCTCTTCCTCTCATGCCGAATTGTTTTCATGCTTCATCAGCATGTTTGTCTGTATGACGTGACAACTGGTCCTTGTGCCTGAAATCCCAATTTATGGGCAACGTTGTTGTGTCTTAACCTTTTTTTTCATCCTCAAATCCGCAACCTATAGGGTTTAGTGGGATTTTGCTTGCAAAGCGACAAAATTCATTTTATTGTACATATTTCTTGCACAACAGAAATGTCGCAGACACAAAATCCCCTTACCCCATAAAGCGACTTGAGGTAA
>JAGAQH010000002.1 GCA_017622815.1 Bacteroidaceae bacterium
ATACTTGCTGGAGTGACTGGACATGTGCTTTGCCATGTCCGAGAGGTTCATTACTTCGCGGAATTGCGCTACTGGATAGGTCTTGTTGCCCATTTCGGGTTCGCCCGGATGTATCTGGCGCAGGGCAAGAGAATAAGGTATACTCATGGTAGTGATAGGACCCCTCCCCAGCCCTCCCCTGTATGGGAGGGAGTATATACTGGGGAATGAGGATTTTGTTAAGAGTTAATAGATTAATGGTTAAAGGTTAGAGGTGAGCGGTGAGAGGTGAGAGGTGGGAGGTAGGGACGCTGCGTGCAGCGTCCGCATAGTTTTCCGTTTTCCGTTTTAACTTTTCCGTTCGCTAAGCGCACGACTGAACACCAAAGGTGGTCGCCAATGCCGTGAGTACGGTGATGAGGATGTTGAGGATCTTGCCCCATGTGGAGTTGTTGTTGAAGGTTCCCATAGTGGTAAAATTTGAAATGGAATTGAACTTATTTATCAAGGCCTTGTTTCTGTTGCAAAGATACTGCACAAATTTTGTGCTTTGCAAGATAGAGCGAGATAGAGCGAGATAGAGCAAGATAATGTGCACCGAAGGCGCATTTTATGTGTTTGTCGTCCTTCTGGCTTATAGTTTTATCGTCTTCGTCCCCAGTTAGCCTTTGCGTCCTCTGTCGCGCGTAGCCAGCGACTACTCCAGCGACAGCGTAGTTTGCATTGGAAGTTCTGCGTCCTTTGCGTCCTTTGCGTGAGATAAAGATAATATCGTTTTGTTTTCACGCAGAGAGCGCAAAGAGCGCAAAGTTTATTTACCTTCCGTATTTCACGCTGGCGCTGGAGTGGTCGCAAACTTCGTTACGACAAGAGTGCGCAGAGAGTTTTATCCACCCCCTCCCCCCTGCGGGGTACTACCCCTGTCTCAGGGGTAGAAAGTGGGTGATGGCATTAGTCAGTTGTAACTACTCCCCTCCATACAGGGAGGGGCAGGGGGGAGGGTCCCTACTCCGTTCTCTATAAAAACCTTTACATCCCTCTCTGCACGGTGCTGGGCGGGGGAATCCTCGTATCGTCAAGGCTCGGTCCTCGCATGGAATCGCCCGTGAACATGAGCGCGCAGGCGCATGACAATACGTCAGCACCGCCAAGACAAAACGACGGCGATGATGGATGTTCTAAATGCACTGCTACTCCCTCCGATTTTTATTCTATAACCCACTTATAATCAATAGTGTGCACTATGCCTATTTCTGTCGGTATTTCTATCGTAACAGTGCAGTGACATGTGCTCGCACCTCTCTTTTCTTAACTATATATTTTAACAAAAATCTTTACACAGCAAGAAAGGGGTTCTACAGTTCTACAGTTCTACAGTCCGAAAATGAAAGACTGCTTTTAGACGTTATAATATATATATATATATTATAAAACTATTTTCTCAATACCAACGTAGCGTAAATATGGACTGTAGAACTGTAGAACTGTAGATACTATTACTCCCACGTTATATCCAAGATGTTGAAATTAAGCATTATACACTATCTGGCACTATCTTTGGCCACCTGTCACATCCCCCCAATCCATACTGAACAGGTTGACTTCATGCCCCATGTTTCGTTGACTTTTGACGGAAAAGGTGGACAATGGGGGGGGGGTGAACGTTTATCGTTTAATGTTGAACGAAGAGGGATGTCTTTTCCTGAAAAAGGTTGACTTTACATAATGTAGTGTATAGGGGAGGGGTGGTGCCGCTCTCCTGTCGTTGATTTTTTGTGCTAATTATCAAGACGTTCCGGTTATTAATTCTGCATAATTCTGACAGCGCCGGCAGGATGTCGTATCTTTGCACTGCGAACGGCGAGAGGTGAGATGTGGGCGGACACGCGGTTTATTATCTTTGAATATAGAATGTCATTTCAAAAAAAATCCTTATCTTTGCACAGATTTTTCAACAGTTATGAATTACTACGCAAGATATTTTGATTCCGAGGGAGTGTTCCCGACTCCCGAAACATTGGTCGGTTTCATAGGCAGCATCCCACAGATTGTGATGACAGAGGAACTCTCGGATGCCATCCTGAAGTTCTGCTCGGACAAGACAAGTTTCCCCAGGCATTTCCGCCTGCCCAACAAGAGCACTTTCATCGTCATCAAGACCAATGCCGCCACTCTGGAGGAATTCAAGACCAGAGGCGCCAACGGCGGTGTGTTGCCCGCTGAAAGCAACAATGGCAACGTGTCCAAGTTGGCGGCGGCCGAAGAGATACGCCCCGGCAAGTACGACGTGAGCATGACCTTCCGCCGTGCCGTGGTGAATCCGGAGACCCACAAATGCTTCTTCGTGGACGAGACCTTCGGTGTGGAGATGCTTGCCCAGAGTCAGAGACAATGCTTCGAGGTGGTAATGGAGCACCTCAAGAACCATCCCGACGTGGACTCCAGAAGCCAGTACCCCAGCATACGAAGTGCCAATTTCAAGGCCACTCTGATCGGTGAATAAGCACCTGCGGGTGATTACGTTTTCAAGGACATCATGAGGGTGGGGGCTAACCGGAAATTCTTTTATTCGTTGGTTTGTTTCCTGTTTGTTGCGGCTAACGCCTTGTTTGCCGGCGGTGACGACAAGAAACAGGTCACGTACTACATACCCGTGCCCGATGCGCTCCCCGTGGCCGATACGCCAGAACCAGCAGTCAGAAATCTTGCCTTGCCGGTGCTGGCGCCTTCGCTCCCCAAATACTATGCTTCCAACAGATACGGCATAGACGTGAGCCGTTATCAAGGCAACATAGACTGGCGTGAGGTGAGCAAGGACAAGCGTGTCTCCTTCGTGTACCTGAAGGCAACGGAAAGCACCGGACTTGTGGACAGGACCTACGAACGCAATCTCCGTGGTGCAAGAAAAGCGGGACTGCCGGTGGGTGTCTACCATTTCTTCTCGCCCAAGACACCGGCGCACCAGCAGTTGGCCAACTTCATGGATGCAGTGGACCCCAAGACGCAGGACCTCATCCCCATCGTTGATGTGGAAGTCGCCCCCAGGCGCAAGTCGCAGATAGTGCCCTTCCTGAAGCGCCTGCGTGCCTTTGTGGACGGGGTGGAGAAATACTTCGGATGCAAGCCCATGATATACACCAGCCAGAACTTCTACAAGGAGTTCCTTGCCGGAAAGTTCCTGGATTGCCCCTTCATGTTGGCCAAGTATTCCGAGGGAGTGCCCGAGGTGGGCGAGGACATCCGTTTCCTTGTATGGCAGTTTACCGCCTCAGGCAGTATCCGTGGCATAACCGGCAATGTTGACCGCTCTTGCCTGATGAACCACTACACCGTGGACGACATCCGCTATTACGGAAAAGGCAAGAAGAGGAAGTAGCGGATACTCCGAGTGAACTGATTGTTCTGAGTATTCCGAGTATTCTGAGTATTCCGAGTACTCCGATAACTCCGAGTATTCCGAGTATTCCGATAACTCCGAGTACTCCGATAACTCCGACCTCTTCGAAATCCCCCTTCCTGCCAATATAGATTTAAAGTTCATGCGCGTGTATTTGCGTATGAGGATTTTTTTTTGTAATTTTGTCGCCCGAAAGAATAAATTACAATATATGAGCAGGAAATTTGCTGAACGCACGAAACTGAACCTTAGCGAAGTGAATCGCGAGGTTCTTGGACAATGGGACGCAGAAGATGTGTTCCACAAGAGTATGACCGAGAGAGAGGGCTGCCCCTCGTTCATCTTCTTTGAAGGCCCGCCATCTGCCAACGGACACCCTGGTATCCACCATGTACTGGCACGCTCGCTGAAGGATACCTTCTGCCGATTCAAGACCATGAAGGGCTTCCAGGTGAAGCGCAAGGCAGGATGGGATACCCACGGTCTGCCCGTGGAACTCAGCGTGGAGAAGGAACTGGGCATCACCAAGGAAGACATCGGCACAAAGATTTCCATTGAGGACTACAACCGCCGTTGCCGCGAGAACGTGATGATGTACACCTCCGAGTGGACAGACCTGTCCCACAAGATGGGATATTGGGTGGACATGGAGAACCCCTACATCACCTACGACAACAAGTACATTGAAACACTCTGGTGGCTCTTGAAGCAACTCTACAACAAGGACCTGCTCTACAAGGGCTACACCATCCAGCCATATTCTCCCGCCGCAGGTACAGGCCTGAGCAGCCACGAACTGAACCAACCCGGTTGCTACCGCGATGTGAAGGACACCACCGCCGTGGCACAGTTCCGCGTGCTTTCCGTAGACGGATGCCAGGCGGCCTCCGCCCTGCCCAAGAAGAACCTGTACATCCTGGCATGGACAACCACACCCTGGACACTGCCCTCTAACACCGCCCTGTGCGTAGGTCCCAAGATTGACTACGTGGCCGTGAAGGGACAGAACCCCTACACCCAGCAGGAGGCCGTCTACATCGTTGCAGAGAACCTCCTTTCCGCACACTTCAAGGCCGAGGAAGGCCAGGAACTGGAAATCCTCTGGAAGGGCAAGGGTTCGGAACTGGTTGGCATAAAGTACCAGCAACTGATGCCCTGGGTGAAGCCCTGCGCCATAGAGGGCGGCAAGCCCGTGGTGAAGGAGGACGAGGCATTCCGCGTTATCCCCGGCGACTATGTAACCACCGAGGACGGTACCGGTATAGTGCACATCGCACCCACCTTTGGTGCAGACGATGCCAAGGTGGCCAAGGATGCAGGCATACCCAGCCTCTTCATCATAGACAAGGCTGGCGACACACGCCCCATGGTGGACTTCACCGGCAAGTACTTCCTGCCCGAGGACATGAACCCCGAGTTCTACGACCTCTGCGTCAACAAGGAAGCCTATGCCAAGCACCAGGGCCAGTACGTGAAGAACGCCTATGACCCCAAATACAACGTGAACGGCTACGACGAGAAGGCCGCCGCCAAGGACATGGACCTCAACGTACTGCTTTGCATAGAGATGAAGGAAGAGGGCTCTGCCTTCAAGATAGAGAAGCACGTTCACAACTACCCCCACTGCTGGCGCACGGACAAGCCCGTCCTTTACTATCCCCTGGATTCCTGGTTCATCCGTTCCACCGCCGCCAAGGAGCGCATGATGGAACTGAACAAGACCATCCTGTGGAAACCCGAAAGCACCGGTACAGGCCGCTTCGGCAAGTGGCTGGAGAACCTGAACGACTGGAACCTGTCACGTTCACGCTATTGGGGCACACCTCTGCCCATCTGGCGCAACCGCGACACACGCGAGGAGATATGCATCGGTTCGGTTGAGGAACTCTACAACGAGATAGAAAAGGCCGTAGCCGCAGGTGTGATGGAAAGCAACCCCTTGAAGGACAATGGCTTCGTGCCTGGCGACATGTCGCAGGAGAATTATGACAAGATAGACCTGCACCGTCCCTATGTTGACCACATCAAGTTGGTAGGCGAGAGCGGTGCGGTGCTCACCCGCGAACTGGACCTCATCGACGTGTGGTTCGACTCCGGTGCCATGCCCTATGCCCAGATTCACTATCCCTTCGAGAACAAGGAGGAACTGGACAACGGCATCTGCTTCCCCGCAGACTTCATTGCCGAGGGTGTTGACCAGACACGCGGATGGTTCTTCACCCTGCATGCCATATCCACAATGGTGTTCGACTCAGTTTCCTACAAGGCGGTAATCTCCAACGGTCTTGTACTGGACAAGAACGGCCTGAAGATGTCCAAACGCTTGGGCAATGCCATTGACCCCTTCGGAGCCATCGACCAGTACGGTTCGGATGCCGTACGCTGGTACATGATAACCAACTCCCAGCCTTGGGACAACCTCAAGTTCGACGTGGATGGAGTGAAGGAGGTATCGGGCAGTTTCTTCGGCAAGTTGTACCAGAGTTACTCGTTCCTGACCATGTACGCCAATGTGGACGGATGGCATTTTGCCGAGGACGAGGTACCCGTGGCAGAACGCCCCGAAATGGACCGCTGGATACTCAGTTCGCTGAACTCCCTCATCCGCGATGTGGAGCAGTGCTACGAGGACTACGAACCCACACGTGCCGGACGTCTCATCCAGGCCTTCGTGGTGGACAATGTCAGCAACTGGTTCGTACGCCTGTCCAAAAAGCGCTTCTGGGGTGGTGAGATGACACAGGACAAGTTGTCTGCCTATCAGACCCTCTACACCTGCCTGGAGACCGTGGCACGCCTCATGGCACCCATAGCACCATACTATGCCGACCGCCTCTATCGCGACCTGCACGAGGGTTGTGGCGAGGAAGGTGTGCGTAGCGTACACCTGGCCAAATTCCCCGTGGCAGATACTTCAATCATTGATGTAGAGCAAGAGGAAAGAATGGCTCTTGCACAGCAGGTTACCAGCATGATTCACTCTCTTCGCAAGAAGGAAGCCATCAGCGTGAAGCAACCCCTGCGGCGCATTGCCATTCCCGCACTCAACGCCGAGCAGCAAGAGCGCATCGAGGCCATGAAGCAACTCATCCTGGACGAGGTAAACGTGAAGGAAATAGAGTTCGTGGAAGGTGCCGGCATGCTGGTGAAGAAGGTGAAGTGCAACTTCCGCACCATGGGCAAGAAGTTCGGCAAGCAGATGAAGGCCGTAGCCTCTGCCGTGGCAGAAATGGGTCAGGAGCAGATAGCCATGCTGGAGCAGGGCAGCGTTACCCTGTGCGTTGATGGAGCCGACGTGCTTATCGAACTTGAGGACGTGGAAATATATAGCGAGGACATCCCCGGCTGGAGCGTGGCAAATGCCGGTACGCTCACCGTTGCCCTCGACCTCACCATTACCGATGAACTCCGTCTGGAGGGTATGGCACGCGAAATCATCCGCTCCATCCAGCAGTTGCGCAAGGACAGCGGCTTCGAGATAACGGACCGCATCATCGTTACCCTGCCCGACAACGAGGATACACGTGCATGCCTTGAGGCAAACTACGACTACGTGGCAAGCCAGGTACTCGCCACAGAGGTACGTTTCGCCGGCGAGGCCATAGCAGTGGAAAAGGTCTAATCACGCACAAGGCATGAGCAGAAGGAAAAATCAGATCATGACGGCCGCCGGCATATCGCTGGCGGCTATTGTCATTGACCAGGCAATAAAGATATGGGTGAAGACCAGCATGTATATGCATGAGATGATAGAGATAACCCCTTGGTTCAAGATACTCTTCACCGAGAACCGCGGCATGGCCTTCGGAATGGAACTGATGGACAAACTCTTCCTCACCTCGTTCCGCATCGTTGCCGTGGCCTTCCTTATATATATAATAGGCAAGCAGATAAAGCAAGGCATAGATTATCTCTTTCTCATCTGCCTGTCCCTTATCCTGGCAGGTGCCACGGGCAACATCATCGATTGTCTGTTCTACGGTATGGTTTTCAACAATCCTCCTGCACCCATAGTTGCCGAGTTCGTACCCTGGGGAACAGGCTACGACACAATGTTTTACGGTAGGGTAGTGGACATGTTCTACTTCCCCCTGGTGGAATGGAACTGGCCCGATTGGCTCCCCTTCTGCGGTGGCGAGCACTTCATCTTCTTCTCGCCCATATTCAACTTTGCCGACGCGTGCATCTCCTGTGGCGTGATAATCGTGGCGCTCTTCTGTCGCAAACAGTTGCAGGAAATACTCAAGTAGCCATTACATAAAGGTATCATAGATGAGACATATCTGTTTTTTCCTATCTCTCGTGTGTATGTTCTCTTGTTCACCGGACAGGCCTTCCTATGTCTTGTCCGAGGATGACATTGAGGATGTTCTCGTGGATTACCATCTGGCGTTGGCCATGGCGGAGATAGAGACTGGTGACTTGCAGTCAAACAGATACGTCCTTACACAAGCAGCGCTGAAGAAGCATAATTTGACGGAAGCCGAACTTGACAGTTCTATGCTGTATTGGTGCCAGAATTCCGAAAAGTTCGTCAAAATTTGCGAACGTGTCAGCGAGCGCCTCAACTACATGGCTGAATCCCAAGGTGTAGAACGTCAGGAGAAGAACCCCTACAGTTATCTGGCAACAGAGGGTGACACCGCCAACGTGTGGAACCTAAGGGAAGGTGTGGTGCTTATACCCAACATGGTGGACAATATCTATTCCTTCACAATAGAATCCGACACCACCTATCAGGCAGGAGACAGTTTCATGTGGGGCTTCACCACGCAGTTCCTCAATAGCGACCATTACAACGAGGCCTATGCACTCCTGAGTGTTCATTACGAAAACGACAGTATAATTGGCACGAGCCAACGTATAGGTGGCAACAGGCAGATAGAGGTAAGGCTGAATTGTCCTGCCAAATACAAGGAATTATCCATACGTAGTGTAAACGGAACTATATACATGCCCCTCAGAAAGGAAGGCTTCGGCATTTTGGCAATGAACAATTTTGTTCTTGTCCGTTACCACGACATGACAAAGAAGGAGCGCAAGGAAGAAGTTCTCGTCGTTGACTCCACCGACAAGACTCAAGAACTTCAGGTTTCCGATTCTGCACGTGTCCGTCAGAACCCTTATGATATCCGTGACGAGCAGGCTGATGAGCGCACCATCAGGATAGTACGCGACAAGCCGTTGAGGGTAAATCGCAGACGCTAATGAAAAAGTACGGATATCACAGATTGGTACTGTCTTCCGGACGGGTTGTTGAAGGTCCATTGGTAGTAACTCTTGACGATTGCTCCAATGTGCTGGAGTGGCATCTGCTGAAAGGAGAGGAGCCGATGGTTGCCTGGGTTGGAGGCACGTTGCATGCATAGACGGCACGCAGGCTTTCTCTGAACTTACCTTTGTTTCTTTTTGTAATATCACTTCATGGCAGAGGTGGTGCTTCTTGCCCATGACGATTTTCTTTCCCAATTTTTCCGCTACGGAAGAGCGTTGCTTTGTCTTGTGGCCATCCCGTTTTTCCTTTGTGCCCACAATGATGAGTTAACAACTCATAAAAGGTTCTGATGCCAGAGACATTCTTTGTCTTTTTCCTTGCTTAAGTCGCGAAAAAAGGCTAAATTTGCGCAGAATAAGGGCAGGAGTCCCTTTAATTATGATATTGTACTAAAGTTTTATAAATGGAAGATCAGGAAAGAATCATCAAAGTGGACATTGAGTCCGAGATGAGGAAAAGCTACATTGACTATTCAATGAGCGTCATTGTGGCTCGTGCCTTGCCCGACGTGCGCGACGGTTTCAAACCCGTTCACCGCCGTATTCTCTTCGGTATGGAGGGATTGGGCAACACGCACAACAAACCCTACAAGAAGAGTGCCCGTATAGTGGGTGAGGTGCTTGGTAAGTATCATCCCCATGGCGATAGTTCCGTGTATGGCGCACTGGTGCGCATGGCACAGGACTGGAACATGCGCTATACGCTTATTGACGGCCAGGGTAACTTCGGTTCGGTAGACGGTGACGGTGCTGCGGCAATGCGTTACACCGAAGCACGCCTCAGCATGATGGGCGAGGCTATGATGGAGGATTTGGAGAAGGATACGGTGAACATGACCAACAACTTCGACGATACCCTGCAGGAGCCTACCGTAATGCCTACTCGTATCCCCAACCTGCTGGTTAACGGTGCTACCGGTATTGCCGTTGGTATGGCAACGAACATCCCCACCCACAACCTGGGTGAGGTTATTGATGCCTGTGTGGCATACGTTGACAATCCGGAGATGGATACCGAGGCCTTGATGCAGTACGTGAAGGGCCCCGACTTCCCCACAGGTGCCTACATCATGGGCTTGCAGGGTATAAAGGATGCCTACGAAACAGGACGCGGACGCGTCATCATGCGTGCCAAGGCCGATATTGAGGCACATGACCAGCACGACAAGATCGTTGTCACGGAGATACCCTATGGTGTCAACAAGGCACAACTTATCGAGTACATTGCCGAACTGATGAAGGAGGGCAAACTGGACGGTATCAGCAATGCCAATGACGAGAGCGACCGTGAAGGCATGCGTATCGTTGTGGACGTGAAGCGCGATGCCAATGCCCGCGTTGTCTTGAATAAATTGTTCAAGATGACACCCTTGCAGACAAGTTTCAGCGTGAACGCCATTGCACTGGTCAAGGGTCGTCCCCGTCTGCTCACCCTGAAGGATTGCATCAGCAATTTCGTCGAGCACCGTCATGAGGTGGTCATCCGTCGCACAAAGTACGACCTTAAGAAGGCAGAGGAACGTGCCCACATACTTGAAGGCCTGATCATTGCCAGCGACAACATCGATGAGGTGGTACACATTATCCGTGGAAGCAAGACTCCCCAGGATGCCCAGCGCAATCTGGAAGCACGCTTCAATCTGGACGAACTTCAGTCAAAAGCCATTGTGGATATGCGCCTCAGCCAGTTGACAGGCCTTCGTCAGGAGGATTTGCACAACGAGTTCGACGACCTGCAGGCAAAGATAGCATACTACAACCAGATACTTACCGACGACAACCTGTGCCGCAAGGTAATCAAGGACGAACTCATCGAGGTGAAGGAGAAGTATGCCGACGAGCGCAAGACCCAGATCATGCCCAGTGCCGAGGAATTCAATGCCGAGGACTTCTATGCCGACGACGAAGTGGTCGTTACCATCAGCCACATGGGTTATATCAAGCGTACTCCCTTGGCCGAGTTCCGCGCACAGGGACGTGGCGGTATAGGTTCAAAGGGTTCCGCTACACGCGACAACGACTTCATAGAGCATCTCTACACCGGCACCATGCACAATACCATGATGTTCTTCACCGACCGCGGACGTTGCTACTGGCTTAAGGTATATGACATACCCGAGGGAACGAAGCAGAACAAGGGACGTGCCATACAGAACATGTTGCAGATAGAACCCGGCGACAAGGTGCAGGCATGTCTGCTTATCCGCAAGTTGCAGGATCCCGACTTCTGCAAGTCACACTACGTTGTCTTCGCCACCAAGGACGGTATCATCAAGAAGACCTGTCTGACAGAGTACAGCCGTCCCAGAACCAATGGTGTGAACGCCATCAATATCCGTGAGGAAGACAGGGTGATTGCCGTGAACCTCACCAACGGAACAGATGAAGTCATCGTTGCCAACCGCAATGGCCGTGCCGTTCGCTTCAATGAATCCGACGTCCGTACCATGGGACGTGTGAGCACCGGTGTGCAGAGCATTGTCCTGGACAACGACGGTGAGGATGAGGTAATCGGAATGGCAGTAATCAATGATCCCGAGAACGAGAACATTCTGGTAATGAGCGACAAGGGTTGGGGCAAGTACACCTCTGTGGAGGCATACCGCAAGACCAACCGCCATGCCAAGGGCGTGAAGGCCATGAACCTCGTTGACGACAACAAACTTGTTGCCCTGCAGGTTGTTACCGAGGAAGACGACCTGATGATTATCAACAAGTCGGGTACCGTGATCCGTCTGCATGTGGATGACATCAAGGAGACAAAGAACCGTGCCACTCAGGGAACCAAGTTGATAGAACTGAAGAAGCGTGGTGACAGCATTGCCCACGTATGTGTGGTTCCACGTTCTGAAGAAGAGGATTCCACTACTCCCGAAGTAGAGGTGAACGACGCTCAAGCCATTCAGGCAGAAACTCCGGTTGAGCAGACACCCGAGGCAAAGGGAGAGGTACAGGGCGAATTTGATTTCAATGAGACTAATGAATGATAATAACCAAACCACTAAACAACATTAATTATGAAAAAGATTCTTTTCACCATTGCCCTTGCACTATTTACAGGTAGTGTGATGGCTCAGACTCCCGAAGAGAAGGCTGCTGCTAAGGCTGCAAAGGCAGCCCTGAAAGAGGCAACAAAGCAGGCCAACAAGAAACTCAGCGATGGTATGGCTTGTGCAACAGAGGTACAGACCCTTTATCAGGCTATCCAGATGGAACAGCAGAAGGGCGAGTCTTCCAATGATAAGTTGATTGCTGAAAACGAGGCCAAGATCCAGACAGTATCTCTTGAGGGTATCGAACTTCTGACAGAAGCACTCTCTACCGAGTACATCAAGGACAGCAAGAAGTTCCAGGCTTACAAGGCACTGGACGACATGGCAACAATGATCTTGAACAGCGAGTTGGTAAAGGCTTCCAAGAAAGAGCCATATGACCGTGCATCGCTTGCTTCTTCAATCTTTGCCATCACCGATGCATGTCATGGTCAGCTGACATACGGCAAGGAGGACGACCAGATGCAGAACGTTATCCTGCAGGCTGTAAAGTTGAAGTTCCCCAAGACTCATGCTTACTATGCATATCTGTGTCAGTTCTGCATCGAGGCTAAGGACATGGACGGTGCAGAGAAGGCACTGGATGCTTACGTCAACTTCCCTGTCAAGTATCCCGAGGTTGCTGACAATGAACTTATAAAGAACCCCGAATATCCTGCTTCACAATTCGCGTTCAACATCTTCTTCACTGCCTATAATGAAAAGAACTACGAGTTGATGAACAAGTACTACGACCTGGCATTGCAGTTTGACAACAAGGACAGCCACAACTTTGTTCTGCGCGCCAAGCCTCAGATGTATAAGGACCAGGGTAAGACAGAGGAGTGGATTGCTGCCATGAAGGAAATGATTGCTCTTTCACCGGATAACGAGGTTGGTGAAATCGGCATGCAGCAGTTGATGTCTCATTACAACAAGATTGGTAACGAGGCTATTGATGCCTACACCAAGGAACTTGTAGAGAAGTATCCCAACAACAGAGTTGCAAATTACTGTCGCGGCTTTGCATTCTATGCCAAGAATGATTTCAACAATGCCATTACATTCTTCCAGAAGTCAGTTGATATAGATCCCAACTATGCAGACGGTGTATACAACTGTGCATATTGCTATTATCAGAATGCTTTGGAGAAGGCACGCGCCATCAGTGGCAAGAAGATGAAATCTCCTGCTGCCATCAAGGCTGCAGAGGAAGAGGTGAAGTCTCTTTTTGCCAAGGCTGCTCCCTACTTTGAGAGATACCGCGAACTGGAGACCAAGGATCCCTCAAAATGGGCTGCACCTTTGAAGGTTATCTACAATAATACAGGCGAAAAGGAGAAGGCTGCCGAGATGGATGCCTACCTCAACTAAGAGACTCTGTATATACGCAAACATATATAATAGTATAATGTAAAGTACGGCTGCCACAATGGTACGCTGTTGTGGCAGCCCTTTTAACTTTCTTTCTGTTGATTCAAGGATGTTTCGACTACTAATCATATTATTTGTCAGCCTTTTCTCTTTGAACGGTCTTCATGCCCAAAAGAATATTACGATAAAGAAGAGGTTCAAGGAAGCCCATGCAGCCATAAAGACATCCTCTGGTCAGGAGAACATAGAGCGCATTCTTCTTGACAGCATGGCGTTGCCCACCACCACAGACAGGCAGAGAGCCGAAGGGTATCACATCTGTGCTCTTCTACAGCAGAGCCAGAATGAAGGCTTGAATATGAAAGCCTATTTGAAGCAGAACTTAGATACGGTCAAGATCTATCAGACCGTCCTCAAGATATATGACTACACTCTCAGAAGCGATTCTGCAGATGAAGGAGATAAATACGAGAATAAAAACATCAATTTAAGAACATTACATAGAGACAACCTTCTTGGAGGAGGCAAGTTCCTGTTGCGTAAATCCAAGTGGGGCGAGGCGTATCCCTTTTTCGACATGTTCCTAAAGACATGTACTACCGACCTTGACAGTGTTATAGGCCGTGTCGCATATTGGGCCACAATCTGTGGAATGAACGAGAACAACCCGTATCACGTCCTGAGACATGTTGATACGGCTATTGCACTGACATCAAAGACGGAACGTCCCGCCCTGGCAGAATACAAGGCTCGCAGTTATGTTAGTATTGGTGACAGCGCCAAATGGTTGGAAATCCTGGACGATGGAGTTGACCGCTATCCCGGCTACAATTATTTTTTCCTAAACCTCATGGATTATTACATGCGCCATGGGCAGATAGAACGTGGTCTCGCACGTACAGACTCCTTGGTGAAGGTTGATGGAGACAGGGCAATGTATTGGTTTGCCATGAGTATGTTTGCCTTGGCACAGGGAGATTACGAGAAATGCATAAGCATGAGCGACGAGTGCCTTAAACGTGAGGCGAACAATATCGACGCGTTGTACAACAAGGGAATTTCTTTGCTTAATATGGCACTGGCAGAGAACGATCCTGTCAGACGTCGTGTCCTTTACCGACGTGCCCTCGAACCTATGGAGATGGTCAGGAACCTTACTCCGGATGATTTAGCCAGGTGGGGCAACCCCTTGTACAGAATATACCTGAATCTTAACATGGGGCAGAAGTTTGAGGAGATTGACGAAATGCTGGAAAGGCACTATGGTAATGCCAAGTGCTCCATAGAAACGAACAGCATGCCGGTAGAAGACAAGTCTTCTGCAACAAAGACGATTGACAAACGGTTTGTAAAGGACTGAAACACTGTTACAATGGGTATGAGCAGAGTATTCGCCTTTGTTTTGACTACGTTTCTCGTGTTGACGTCATGTACACGAAAAGACACAAGTATGCCCGACGAAATGAATCGTCGGGCATACCTTCTTCGTTATGTTGATGTTGACTCGTCATTGCATTATGCCAACTATGCATATACCCTTAGTGAAGATTATCCCGATGGCAAGGCAGAAGCCATAAGCCATAAGGCATTTGTTCTTTACCAGCAGATGCATTTCAGCGACGCCATGAAAGCGTTGGATGCGGTTGATTCGCTGACAAATAATCAGGTCGAACTTCTATGTGCTGACGTTCTGAGAATGAAGGTGTCGCAGAGAACAGGCGAGTTCCGGACATTCTACAGAGCATGGCATAGTGCGGAGAGAAGACTGGATAGAATAGATGAGGAACTTCATCTTCTATCCCCCCATCTCAGGAGCAGAGTCCTGTATGCACGCACGGAAATGCACATCATTGTATGTACATTCTACTTCTATTCCCAACAGCACTCTGCCTCGCGTGCCGAGATGAACTGCATAGAGCCTTATATGAGGCTGCCTATGGATACCGCACAATGGACCAGTTACATGTATTTGCTTGGTGCAGGAGGAATATTGAGTGGGGATAGCGTTACTGTCATATTGAAGGAATTCGACTATCTTACACACGTGCTGACCATTTCCCGGCGCCGTAAGGACAAATACTTCCAGGCCAATAGTCTTCAGGCTCTTGCCACCTTATTGGAGAAGCCTGGAATACAGGCGTTGCTGAGAAACAACCGCGGTGGAGGTATGGACTTCATTGTCGGACAGTATTCCGAGCCGGGTACGATGTCTTGCGAAGATTCATTGCCCCTGAGACTTGCCAACCACTCTTTGAAACTTTTCCGCCAGTACAATGACTGCTTTCAGACAGCCAACGTATTGCGCACAAAAGCAGAATTGCTTTTCCGGCAGCAACGTTATGAGGAGGCTCTTGCACCATTGTACGAGGCTCTTGAAATCGTGTCTAAGCAGCATAGGATAGAAGCAAAACGTGTCCCTTATTGGGAAGCCGCCATCTACGAACGCCTGTCCTTGACACACAGTGCGCTCGGCAACACGGAAAAGGCGATGCAGAACCGCAACATCTACCTGTCTCTTCTCGAGTCAATGCGCCAGGACCTTGAAGAAGAGGCACGAGCCGAAGAATTGCAGTCGTATAACTACAGGCTGTACATAAACCTTTCTGTCATAGCCATCCTCGTACTGATTGTGTTTGTGGTTTTCCGCACATTGAACGCAAGGTTAAAAAAGCATAGCCAGAGGCAGGAACGCGAGGCGGAGGAAACCCTACAGTTTACGATAGACGAGACACGTGCACGCGAGATGCAGTTGGCTCGCGAAAAACTGTCCAATATTGAGCGTCGTGCAAAGGTGAGCCTTGCGGAGAACGTCGTACCATACATAAACCGCATGCTCAACACGCAGGACATGGAGTATGTGGCCGAACTTTCGGCAGAGATTCTTCGTATAAACGATATACTTACGGAATGGATTCAGGTAAAGCAGGGCAAGGTGGCAATGAATATTACCACATTCCCATTGCAACCGCTGCTGGATACCATAGCCAAGAACAGAAGCACCTATCTGCAGAAAGGTATCAGCCTTGAAGTCGCTGCGGCAGAAGGTATCTGTGTAAAGGCGGATCGTGCCCTGACACTTTTCATGATTAACACGCTCTGTGACAATGCACGCAAGTTTACGCCTTCCGGCGGCACTGTGGGCATAATGGTAAATGCAGACGATAATATGGTTGAGATATCGGTTAAGGATACCGGTTGCGGTCTTACTCCTGAGAATGTGGACAAGATAAACAACAGCAAGGTATTCCGGATTTCCTCTGTGAAAAACGACGATGACCCGACACAGAGTGACGGCAAGGGATTTGGCTTCGGATTGATGAACTGTAAGGGCATTATCGGCCAGATGAAGAAACTTTCAAGCCGTTTTCACTGTTGCGATTTCGGTGTTGAAAGCGAGGAAGGCAAGGGAAGCCGTTTCTGGTTCAGGCTTCCCCGTGTACTTGCGGTACTTGCTTTCCTGTTCTTCAATGTCGGTGTGTTTGCCGGGAATGAATATGACAACGCACTTGTCCGCTACGACTCAATATGCAATTACAATGCTACCGCCCGCTATGGCAAGGCATTGGAACATGGCCGTCAACTTCTCCAACTTATACCTAAAGACAGCATATATCTGCGTATGCTTGTGGAGAATGAAATGGCTGTTGCATCGCAGAGCCTTTGCTTGTGGGACGAGTACAGGAACCACAATCTACAATGCGTCCGCCTGTACAGACAATACACGGCAGACCCCAATCTTCCTGTCTATGCCAAGCGATTGCATACGGTAAAGACGGAAATAACATGGTCTTTATTCTTCACTCTGCTGTTCTTCCTTTTCTCCGTTGTCTGGCTGATATTTGCCGTTCGTCGTTCCAGACGTCGTAGGAACGAGATGCGACAGCAAGAGGATTTGCAGTCCCTCCAGACAGAGACGCTCAACCGTGTGCAGTATGAGTTGGACCGCGTACACATCCAGAACCGTATTCTGGACAACAGCCTTTCTACAATCAAGCACGAGACAATGTACTATCCTGCCCGTATCCAGCAGATGGCTATGAACAGGCATACCGATACCAAGGACCTTTTCCAGCTGATGAACTACTACAATGATGTGTACACCATGCTGTTGGGCCAGGCACAACGTCAGACAGCCCTCAAGGTTGCTATGGATGAAAGCGTGCTGTACGAATTGAAACGTAGGATTATGGCAGCCATTTCCCACGCACCCATTTCGGTTGAGACCAAGGACATTAACAAAATCCGGGAAGTAAGAATAAAGGTGTTGGGCAAGCAGATACCCGACAATTTGTTCACGCCAGAAGCAGGCAATCTGGATGCTTTCGTGGCACGCGAGATTGTACGCATGCATGATGCGTCATGCGGTTTCCCGGGATTGAGACTATATGTGGAAAACAATGAAATCATCATAACATTATGGAAGAATTCAAGGTTATTATCGTCGAAGACGTTCAGTTGGAATTAAAGGGAACTGAACATATCTTCAGGAGTGAGATTCCTGAGGCCACAATTATTGGCACTGCACAAAATGAGGCAGAACTCTGGAAACTCATGCGTAAGGATGTGCCTGACATGATATTGCTGGACCTTGGCTTGGGTGGAAGCACCACGGTGGGCATCGACATTTGCCGCCAGTTGAGAGACAGGTACAGCAATCTCAAGATACTGATATTCACTGGTGAAATCCAGAATGAGCGTCTGTGGGTAGAGGCTCTTTCTGCCGGTGCCGACGGCATAATCCTGAAAACCGGCAACTTGTTGCAGCGCGATGACGTGCAACTGGTCATGCATGGACGTCGCTTTGTGTTTAACGAACCTATTCTGGAGAAGATACTCGTTCGCTTCCGCAAAAGCATCTTGGCAGAAGTGCAGCAGAGCGATGCCATTATCGACTACGACATTGACGAGTACGACGAACGTTATCTCCGTCATTTGGCCTTGGGATACACCAAGGATATGATTGCAAACCTTAAGGGGATGCCCTTCGGAGCCAAGAGTCTCGAGAAGCGTCAGGCCGACCTTATCAACCGCTTGTTCCCGGGCAATGAACGTACTGGTGTCAATGCAACACGTCTGGTAACAAGGGCATTGCAACTTCGTATAATAGATTTGGAGAATCTCCGTCCTGACGAGGATTAGGCTTCGGCAGATTATAACATATAATATACACACATTCATCCATGGACGAAATACTGAGGTATCTGTGGCTTCATGGTACAGAGCGTGCCGCCTCGGAATTGCTGGTTTACACGATTCTGTTCATTGTAGCCGTAGGCAGCGTAATCCGTAGCAGGTTGCTGGTAGTGCGCGATATGGACGGTCTTGTGGCGGCCATTGTAGTTGCTGTCATCTGCAATGTGCTTTTGCTGCTTTCCGCCTTGATTCCCGATAGTCCTCTGCTTGGTGTTACCGGCAAGGTGTTTCCGTCCCCGTGGAGTCGTGGACTTTTCCAAAGTCTGTGCATAGAGTGTATATTGGTGTGCTTTGTCTTTGGCATAGTGTCAGGTACCCTGCACTCCAGGCGCGATGCACTTGAACTCATTACCTATGGCATTGTCCGCTGGCCATGGGCCATACTGTTGGCTATGGTCGTATCCTTCTTTATATGTATATAATGTATATAGGAATCTGGCGGAGAATATAACGAAAAAAGTCATTGATGATTATAGAAGAACTTAACGAGAGTCAGCGCGAGGCAGTTCTTTGCTGCGATGCCCCTTCGCTTGTAATTGCCGGTGCAGGTTCGGGAAAGACCCGTGTGCTGACCAGCAAGATAGCCTACTTGTTGCAGAATGGTATGCAACCGTGGAATATACTTGCCCTAACCTTTACCAACAAGGCTGCCAAGGAAATGCGTGAGCGTATTGGGCGTATGGTTGGAGAGGAGACGGCATCACGCCTGTGGATGGGCACCTTCCACAGTGTCTTTTCGCGTATACTGCGCCAGGAATGTGCGCATCTGGGCTTCGCGCGTGACTTTACCATATACGATGCATCGGACAGCAAGAGCCTGGTGAAGAGCATTATCAAGGACATGCAGTTGGACGACAAGACCTATAAGCCAGGCAGTGTGGCATCACGTATCAGCATGGCAAAGAACCGCCTGATACTGCCATCGGCATATATGGCTGACAGGCAGAACTTCGAGGCTGATATGCACGCGAAGATGCCGGTAATAGGTCAGATATACATGCAATACTGGCAACGTTGCCGCCAATCCAATGTTATGGATTTCGATGACTTGCTCCTGTATACCTGGATATTGTTTTCAGAGCATCCCGATATTGCACAGAAGTGGGAAGACCGTTTTCACTTTGTTCTCGTGGACGAGTACCAGGACACCAACTATGCCCAGCATCTTATTGTATGGTTGCTGACCCAGCATCGTCAGCGTGTGTGTGTCGTAGGTGATGATGCGCAGAGTATATATTCGTTCAGAGGTGCCAACATCGACAACATCCTTCGTTTTCAGGAGCAGTACAGTGGCAGCCGGCTATTCAAACTTGAACAGAACTACCGTTCCACCCAGACCATTGTTTCTGCCGCAAATTCCCTTATTGGCCATAACCGCGGACAGATTCACAAGGAAGTGTTTTCCCGCAAGGAGTTGGGCGAGCCTATAAGCGTTATACAGACATATAGCGACATAGATGAAGCCACGGCTGTAATGAAGTGTATCCGCGAATTCCGCAACAACGAGCAGATACCATACAGCCAGATGGCCGTGCTCTACCGCACCAATGCACAAAGCCGAACCTTTGAAGAGGTCTTGCGCAAGTCTTCCGTTCCATACAGAGTATATGGAGGAATGTCCTTCTATCAGCGCAAGGAAATAAAGGATATTATTGCATACCTCCGTCTTACCGTTAATATGCATGACGAGGAGGCACTTCGCCGAGTCATAAACTATCCTGCACGCGGCATAGGCCAGACAACTCTGGACAAAGTGTTCAAGGCTGCTTCTGTTCATGAAACCACTCCATGGGAGGTGTTATGCACTCTGCAGTTGCTGCCTGATGTAAATGCTGGTACCAGGAGCAAACTTCTGGCTTTCGTGCAGATGATAAAGTCATTTAACGAGCGCCATTCCAAGGACGATGCATACAGTCTTGTACTGGACATTGTCAGGCAGAGCGGTATGCAGGCCGAGGTGAACAGGGGGCACGAACCCGAGGACATTGCCAGACAGGAGAATCTTCAGGAACTGATGGACGGTATTGCCGCCTTTGTACAGGAACGTAAGGAGCAGGGGCAGGAGTTCTTCCTCACGCATTACCTTCAGGAGGTGTCGCTGCTGAGCGATGTTGACGAGAACGACAGCCAAAGCGAGGACAGGCTTACGCTTATGACCGTACATTCTGCAAAGGGTTTGGAATTCCGTGTGGTTTTCATTGTGGGAATGGAAGAAACCCTCTTTCCGTCCCAAATGAGTATGGACAGCCCCAGAGGTCTGGAAGAGGAAAGACGCCTGTTCTATGTTGCCATCACCCGTGCCGAAGAGTATCTGATAATCACGCATGCCAAGAGCCGTTTCCGTTATGGTAAGACCGAGTTCTGCGAACCGTCACGCTTCCTGCGCGAGATAGATCCGCGCTTCCTGCGCGTTAAGGGTGTTTCGGCAAGTGCATCTGCAGGAATCGCCAGACTTGGTCAAACCGGTATGTCATCCTTGCCTCCATCCGGTGCATCACGGTCGCCTTCCTCCGGATTCCGCCAATCAGTCCCCACGGGTATAGATGCACGCCGTTTTGTACGAGTGAAAACTGCGGCGCAGTCTGCCGGCGAACCATCACAGGCAGGTACAGTCACCAAGGACGTGCCAAATGTTTCTGTAGGAACGCGAATATTGCACGAACGTTTCGGCTCCGGTGTCGTAACGGCGATTGAAGGTAAGGGCATAGACTCGAAGGCAACGGTTGACTTCCAGAATGTTGGCGTCAAGCAGTTGCTTCTGCGCTTTGCAAAGTTCAAGATTGCTGACTGAGATTTGATTTCCAGAAGAAGTGAGTTTCGTCCTCAATTACGACAAGGGCGTGTCCTCATGGCATGCCCTTGTTTTTCCTCGACCACTCTGTGGGCCATGCATGTGATTGCCCTTTTCTACATTGCTATGGTGTCGCGCATCAGGCTGATGTCGTCGGCACTAAGTCCAAGGGTCATCAATGTGTCGCAGTCGTTGTCAAAGGCGGTGAGGTCGTCTTTTTGGATGGACAGGTATTTGTGGTATAGTTTCGATGCCTCTACCGGGTCGCCGTTCAGCCATGCACAATGTCCTGCATTCAGCAGGTCCTCCCAACTGGGTCCGCCTTCCCAGTCCATAAGTTTCTGATAGTAGCGTCTGGCACGTGTCATGTTGCCGGTCATCATGGAGCACCAGGCGATGGCACGGGCAGAACCATGCAGATAGTTGTCCGTCACTTCCAGATGGAAGAAACGCTTCAGGGCTTCCTCATAGCGCTTCTCCTGAATCAGACACAGGCCTACTTCCTGCACCATGCGCATGTTGTCGGGGTGTCTCTTCTCCAGTTCCAGCAGGCATTCCAGACGTTCGCCAGTCTCGCCGAGATATTTGTCGCAATATGCCAGTAGTTCCAGTGCCTCGTCTGTTTGTCCGTTGCGCTGCATCCACGAACGAAGGTATGTGGCAGGATGGCTGTAGAATGAGTTCTTGATAAAGAGCCTTGCACTTTCCCAAAGGAATTTATCCGTTATCATCGGTGCAATGATGGTGTGGTCGCTAAGGAAAGGCCCGAGACGGAAGGGGTTGACGGTCTGTTCCTTCCATGGCGAGAACTGGAAGAAACGGAAAAGTGTCTGGAACGTGTACTTGTAGGCGTTTCTCTGCCGTTCGTTATTGAGATGGGCCTTTAGTTCGTCTTCTGGCAACTTGTCGAACACCTGTTGCGGTATCTGCTTGCTCAGTGTATCTGCAATGGCAATCTTGTCAACAACGGAGGCAAAGGCATATTTGTCGAGGTCGCACATCTCGGCATTACCGAACAGGGTTTCTGCAATCTTCTTCTTCTCGCCGAGGCTCTGCAACTGCGGGTGGTTTATGTCAAAGTCCATGAACCAGTTTTTCAGTTCCTTGAAGAACTCCATTCGGTGCAAGGTGGCAAAGTTGCCTATGTTCATGTCTACACCGTCCTGCATCATGGTGTTCAGTTTCTGCACGAAGGACATCATCCGCTTGTTGCCTTCCTCAGCAATTTCCATGCGTATGTCCTCGTCGTCCTCCATGCCCAGTTTCTCACGCATGATCTGCTGCTCCTTGTGTATCTTGTCAAAGACTTCGTCGTGCAGTTTCTTCTGCATCTTCAGACCTGTGATGGATGTAATCAGGAATTTCTGCACCTCTATGAACTCCTCCTTCAACTGCTCTTCTTCCGCCCATTGGCTGAAGGCATCTATAAAGAAGCCCGGGAGTTTGTCGGCATGTCTGACAACCATCAGTACTGCGCCGCTCAGTGCAATGGCACGGACTTGTCTGTCTTCGTGTTCCGCCCACTTTATAAGCAACTTGGCCTGAAGTTCGGGGAAGTATGCATTGTCCTTTCCATCCCACATCCATATATTCATGAATGTGATGTAGGCCGCATACTTTGATGGCTTGCCGTCGCGGACATGCCAGTCAATGAACAGATATGACAATAGTAGGGAAAGTGGCATGATGTGTCGTTGGGGTAGGGGTCGGGAGGGTGATATTATGGGGTGATGGTGTCTGTTGACTGTTTCAGGGCCTCCAGGTAGACCTTCTTCAAGAGCAGGGCTTGCTGTTGGCGGATGGAATCTTTTTGTGCATCGGGGCTTATGAAGAATCCCATGCCGCAAAGAATGGTATCCCTCAGTGTGTTGTGCCCGAGAGATAGCAATGAGTCAGCCCATGGTTGCGGAAGGATGCCTGCATCTATAAGTCCTTCGTTTACCATGCTGAATCTGAGCGGGATGCTGTTTATCTGCGCATAATACACATCCATGTCTTCCATGCCGTTAGAGTCTGTAATAGCATTCATCCATTGTTCCGACTGGCTCCATCGGGCCAGACCTACCATGTTTGTCTTCAGCCCATTTATGTCTTCAATGCCTTTGTCCTTGTTGGAGATTAGTTTCAGTTCTACAGGAATGGGCAGCAGCATCAGAGGTCGGATGGTATCTGCCTTAATACGGCAAATGCGCAGGGAGTCCTCAAAGTAGACATGTGCCATGCCGGATAGTACGGCTGTGTCCATGTCCATCATTGCATCATAAGGTACCAGCGTCATGTCCAGTCCCATTCTTGAGGCCAAGCCGCTTTCCTGTGCATGACGCAGGATGTCGCACTCCTTTATGGGAAGGACGGCTACACGAAGGGACAATGAATCCGTACCCCCTGTGGCATCAGAGCCGAATCGGGTACTGGTGTCGTCTGCGTTTGTGCAAGAAGAAAACGCAAGGATGGAGGAACACAGATATATGGCGAGGAAATCTTTGATGTAACGAGACATGAGGGATGTATGTGCACAGGAATGTGCTTTTGTTTCCTTGGTTTTAAAAAAGAGGGACGCACCGGAGCACGTCCCTCAACTTATGTAATCGTATCTTGGTTTTCGTGTCTTGCGAATTATCCCTTGATAGCGGCCACGCCGGGCAGAACCTTGCCCTCGATAGCCTCCAGAAGAGCACCGCCACCGGTAGAGATGTAAGAAACCTTGTCGGCCAGACCGAACTTGTTAACGCAAGCAACAGAGTCACCGCCACCGATCAGAGAGAAAGCACCCTCGGCAGTTGCCTCGGCGATAGCGTTGCCGATAGCGCGTGAACCACCGGTGAAGGTCTCCATCTCGAATACGCCGGCAGGACCGTTCCACAGGATGGTCTTGCAGCCCTTGATGGCCTCGGCAAACAGCTTCTGAGCCTCGGGACCTGCATCCAGACCTTCCCAGCCTTCGGGAATCTCGTCAGAGGGGCATACCTGAGTGTTGCAGTCGTTCTTGAAGTCGTCGCCACAGAGAGCATCGGGAGCCATAACCAACTCAACACCGTTCTTCTTGGCCAGTTCCTCAACGCCGAGAGCCACATCCAGCTTGTCCAGCTCGCAGATAGAGTTACCTACGTTGCCGCCGTGAGCCTTGACGAAGGTGTAGGTCATGCCACCGCAGAGGATGAGCTTGTCCACCTTGCCCAGCAGGTTCTCAATGATACCGATCTTTGAAGAAACCTTTGAACCACCCATGATGGCGATGAAGGGACGCTTGATGTTTGACAGAACGTTGTCAACAGCCTCAACTTCCTTTTCCATCAGGTAACCCAGCATCTTGTTGTCAGCGTCGAAGTAGTCGGCGATAACAGCAGTAGAAGCGTGCTTGCGGTGAGCGGTACCGAAGGCATCCATTACGTAGCAGTCGGCATAGCTTGCCAGAGTCTTGGCGAACTCAGCCTGACGGCCCTTCATTTCCTTCTTGGCAGCGTCGAACTCGGGAGTACCCTTCTCAACACCTACGGGCTTGCCTTCCTCCTCGGGATAGTAGCGCAGGTTCTCCAGCAACAGAGCCTCACCCATCTTCAGGGCAGCGGCAGCGTCGGCAGCCTTGGCACAATCCTCTGCGAATGCAACGGGGCAACCCAGAGCAGCCTCAACGGCAGCACGGATCTGACCCAGAGAGAGCTTGGGGTTAACCTTGCCCTTGGGTTTGCCCATGTGGCTCATGATGATGGCAGCACCGCCATCGGCGATAACCTTCTTCAGAGTGGGGAGAGCACCGCGGATACGGGTATCATCGGTGATGTTTCCATTCTCGTCCAGGGGTACGTTGAAGTCCACACGAACGATTGCCTTCTTGCCGGCAAAGTTGTACTGATTGATTGTCATAACTTGAATGTTTATTTGTTTGTAGTTAAACGAAATTGCATACAAAGTTACCTAAAAGGATTTACATCTGCAAACCTTTTGCCAAGAAATGTTTGCAAACATCCCTTAATCCGCACTTTTCGCACTGGGGCTTTCTGGATTGGCATACGTAGCGCCCGTGCAGAAGCAGCCAATGGTGCGCCAGGGGGATGATGTCTTCGGGCAGGTGCTTCATCAACTGCTTTTCCACGGAGAGCGGAGTTGTGCACTTTTCGCCAGCAAGTCCCAGGCGGTGGCTCACCCTGAATACGTGGGTGTCCACGGCCATGCGTGCCTTTTGGAAGATGACGGCCTGGATGACGTTTGCCGTCTTGCGTCCCACGCCAGGCAGTTTCTCCAGTTCCTCGCCTGTGGACGGTACGGTGCCCCCGTAATCCCTGACGAGCATTTGCGCCATGCCCACAAGGTGCTTTGCCTTGTTGTTGGGGTAGGACACACTCCTTATATATTTATATATAATGTCGGGAGTTGCCTGTGCCATGGCCTCGGGGGTGGGGTAGTCGCGGAAGAGAGGCGGGGTTATCTGGTTGATGCGCTTGTCCGTGCATTGTGCGCTGAGTATGACGGCAACCAGCAGTTCAAAGGGCGTGCTGTAGTTCAGTTCCGATTCCGCCACGGGCATCGTTTCTTGGAAGTAACGTATCAGGAAGTCGTATCTGTCCTTAGTCTTCATGGCAGAGGAAATTTACGAGTCTTTCTATAGCCCTTTGGCACACGGGACAGAAGTCCGGGGCCTGGTTGGTGTGCATGCGGCAATCCTGTGCGGGGCGGTACACTCCCTTGGACTGATATCCGCCGCCTTCGTAGACTCCCACCTTTGTGTATCTGTCCTTTCCATCGGCAACGGTGGGAATCTCCGTGCCCTTGGGAAGCATGTCCTTCCACTTGCTGCCGAAGTCGGTAAGGGTGGTCAGATTCTGTTCCCAAGGCTCTATGCCGGCAGGGTATATGGTCACGTACTGGTCGTCATAGAAGTATTCATCGGCAAGACCGGCAAAGGAATGTCCGAACTCATGCACTATCACGGATTTATATCCGGGACCTCGTGATGCACTCAGCATGTAGTTGTTGTAGATGCCCCCTCCACCGTATTCATTGGTATTTGCAAGGATGACGATACTCTCGCATGGTATGCCGTCCAGTATGTCATAAAGTTTCTTGATATTGGAGGTGGTCAGGTAGCGCTCGCTATAGAATGTGTCGAAGTGGCTGCCTACTGCCGTGCTTTTCCAGTCGTTGTTCTTGGGTATGCTCACTCCGGAATGTTCCGAAGGAACCTCCACGGCAATGAAGTTGAATCTGTCCTTCAACCGATTGAAAGGCTGGTGACGGAAGATGGATTCCATGCTCTCCATGCAGTCTTTCCTGAACTGCTTCATCTCGTCCCTGGTATAGCCTTCGGGGACGAAGACAATGTCTATCTTCTCCTTGCTGTCGCCGGCCTTGTGAAGGTAGCGGTATGGCAAGGTCTCATTCTCTGAGTGCTTGCTTATCAGTCTGTCGTCGGGGTCAACTGTGTGCTTCAAGTAAGACTTTGTACCATTGTGCATATTCTTTAGTTCTACAGTAACTTGCACACTTTCTTTTGGCATAGGTATCAGGAATGTGTTCTCGAAACTTTTGGCCACCCGTGTGGCTTCTTCTGTGCTTTGCCACTCCTGGAAGAGGGTGGAGAAACTGTGCATGTAGAGAGTGTCTGTGCCCGTAGCGTCTGTGACGGTGATTGTGCCGTTGCCTTGAAGGGGAAGGCAGTTCATGTTAGTGCGTCTGCCGTACCAGCCTGTCTGGGACTTCATCCTGTCCAGATAGATAGCCTGGGAATTGTTGTTCCCGGCAAAGATGTAGTCGAGCCTTAATGTGGCATCCTCGAAGTGCCGGCTGAAGTCCTGGGCAAAGGCCTCGTGGCATGCTCCTGCCATGGTCAGTGCAAGAACGCTTGAGAGTAAATATTTTTTCATCTGGTATCTTTAGTTGATGGTTTGTTGCTTTTACAGGTTTGCCTTGTGTGTTGTCTGTATGGTAATGCCAGGCAAATGTACGAAAAATAATTGTCATACAGGCAGATTTTGAACAGATATTACATTCGTTTTGCCGGATAAGTGCCTTGTTTGAGGCTATTGCATTGGAAGTGCACGAATGGTTGTTGGGACATCTTGGTGTTTGCTTCACGTTGCGATGCCCTTCGCTTCACGTTGCGTTGCCCCTCGCTTCACGTTGCGTTTTCGCGTGCAATAAATGATGCTTTCTTCGCTGAAATGTCACCTCTGTCAGCCTTGTGCGAATAACCGGTATTTTCATCGTGTGCTGTTCTTGTTTTCCTCGTTTTCATCAACAAATGCTCCTGTTTCATAAAATTCTAAGCCTTTAGTGCCATCAAATGAGGAAAAATTGCTATCTTTGCGCATTGTTTAAAGTTTATAAGTAAAAAGATAATGGGATTGTTTTCATTTTTCAGCAAGGAAAAGAAGGAGACTCTGGACAAGGGACTGGAGAAGACCAAGACCGGTTTCTTCGACAAGATAGCAAGAGCCGTGGCTGGTCGCGACAAGGTTGACGAAGAGGTACTGGACAACCTGGAAGAGGTATTGGTTACAAGCGATGTGGGAGTAGACACCACACTTCGCATTATAGAGAGAATAGAGCAACGCGTTGCCCGCGACAAATATGTCGGTACCGGCGAACTGAACCGCATACTGCGTGACGAGATAGCCCAACTTCTTACAGAGAATAACACCGAAGATACCGAAGGTTTTACACTTCCCGAGGGCAAGCGCCCCTATGTCATCATGGTAGTTGGTGTGAACGGTGTGGGCAAGACCACCACCATAGGCAAGTTGGCCTACCAGTTCAAACAGGCAGGATTGAAGGTTGTCCTTGGTGCTGCCGACACTTTCCGTGCGGCTGCGGTGGAACAGATCGTCATATGGGGAGAAAGGGTAGGAGTGCCCGTGGTTAAGCAGCAGATGGGCAGTGACCCCGCCTCCGTTGCTTTCGACACTCTGCAAAGCGCAATGTCGCAGGGAGCCGATGTGGTGATTATAGACACTGCAGGACGCCTTCACAACAAGAAAGGACTGATGGACGAGTTGTCCAAAATCAAGCGTGTGATGCAGAAACTCATGCCCGAGGCTCCGAACGATGTAATGCTTGTTTTGGACGGAAGCACCGGACAGAATGCCTATGAACAGGCAAAACAGTTTACCGCGGCTACCGAGGTGACAAGCATGGCCGTGACCAAGTTGGACGGTACGGCCAAGGGCGGTGTGGTGATAGGCATCTCCGACCAGTTCAAGATACCCGTACGATACATTGGTTTGGGCGAGGGAATGGAAGACCTGCAGCCCTTCAACCGTGTTGAGTTCGTTGACTCTCTGTTCAAATAATACCCCAAGTCCTGCTTGCGATGAAGATAGACATCATAACCCTTGGATGCAGCAAGAACCTGGTGGATAGCGAAAGGCTCATGCGCCAGTTGGAAGCCGTCGGTTACGAGGTTACGCACGATGCTGAAGAACTCACCGGCGAGATTGCCGTGGTGAATACCTGTGGTTTTATCGCCGATGCACAGGAGGAAAGCATTAACATGATACTCGAACTTGCACAACGCAAGACGGAAGGCGACCTGAAGAAACTCTATGTGATGGGATGCCTCAGCGAGCGTTTCATGGACGAACTCGGCAAGGAAATCCCCGAAGTGGACAGATATTACGGCAAGTTCGACTGGACGCGCCTTCTCTCTGACTTGGGGCACGAATACGACGAGAGCATAGGAAACGAACGCCATATAACCACACCGTCGCATTATGCATACCTGAAGATATCGGAAGGATGCAACCGTAAATGTGCCTACTGTGCCATTCCTATCATCACCGGTGCACACCGTTCCCGCCCCATGGAGGAGATATTGGACGAGGTTCGCCATCTGGTGTCCTGTGGCGTGAAAGAGTTTCAGGTCATTGCACAGGAACTGACATTCTATGGGTTGGATCTGTACAAGGAACGCCGCATAGCCGCCCTTGTGCAGGCAATGTCCGATATACCTGGAGTGGAGTGGATACGTCTGCACTATGCGTACCCGACGGATTTCCCCATGGAACTGCTCGACGTCATGCGTGACAACAAGAATGTCTGCAAGTATCTGGACATCGCACTTCAGCACATTTCCGACAATGTCCTTGACGCCATGCATAGGCACATAAGCAAGGAGGAAACATACAGGCTCATAGAGAATATCCGCAAACAGGTGCCGGGCATACACCTTCGCACCACCTTGATGGTAGGTTTCCCCGGAGAGACCGACGAGGACTTCAAGGAATTGTGCGACTTTGTCCGTTGGGCACGTTTCGAGCGCATGGGAGCCTTTGCATATAGCGAAGAGCAAGGGACACCCAGTGCCAGATTGTACGAAGACAACATTCCCGAGGACGTGAAGCAGGAACGTCTTTCACGCCTAATGCGCCTTCAGCAGAGGATTTCCGCAGAAATGCAGGAAGAGAAGGTCGGCAAGGAAATGCGCGTGGTCATTGACCGCGAGGAAGGAGACTGGTACATAGGACGTACGGAATTCGATTCACCCGAAGTAGACCCCGAGGTTCTCATTCCCATATCGTCAGCCTCCCTTGCCCCAGGCATGTTTTGTAAGGTTCGCATCGTCAAGGCAGACGACTTCGACCTGTATGGAGAAGTGATATAACGTTCAGATACATTACTCATTAACGAATCAGCATAAACCGTGAATAACAAAGAATTTATTGCCGAGTTGGCACGTAGGACTAAGTCCAATGCTAAGGAGACACAACAAAGGATGAATATCCTTGTCAAGGAAATCACAGAGCATCTGTGTAATGAGGACTTGATATCTATTACCAACTTCGGAACCTTCGAGACCAAGAAACGTCTTGAGCGCGTGCTTGTTTCCCCCACAACAGGCCAGCGTATGCTTGTCCCCCCAAAGATGGTTGTAGGCTTCAAGCAGAGTAATGTATTGAAAAGTAAAATTCAGTAATAAGACAGCCTGATTATGGACAACAAATTGAGTATCCAGGATTTAGCGACAATATTGACTGATTCCTATGGGATGGATGCCAAGTCGTCATTGACCTTTGTTAAGACTGTTTTTGAGATAGTGGAGGAGTTTATCGCGAAGGATAAACTTGTGAAGATAAAGGGGTTCGGTACATTCAAACTCATAAATGTGTCGGATCGTGAAAGTGTTAATGTAAATACCGGAGAGCGTATCGTCATTGCCGGGCACAGCAAACTTACCTTCACCCCGGACGCTGCTCTGAAAGATGCCGTAAACCGCCCCTTTGCTGACTTTGAGACAACTCCCCTTAATGAAGGTACGTCTATTGAAGATATGGAAAGGTTCCCTGTCTCCAGTATGATAATGAACGAGCAGGTTCCAGCGGAAGAAACACAGTATTTTGACGAAACTTCCGAAGAATCCTCACTCAAGGCACAAGAAGAGCCGGCTGATAACACCGTCGATTCATTACAAGATGAAGTGGCCGGCATTGATGCAGACGACACCATGGCTTCTTCAGTTGATGCCGTTGATGACAGTTCCGAGGAAACAGCAGTAGGGGAAGAGGAAAAGCCTTCAACACGAGAGAAAAGTGCTTCTGCTGTTGTCATTCAGAATGATGCACCTGAATCCCAAGGTCATTCTCTGCCCAAAGTCAATTCCGCTTACCCGATGTCATCGGAAAGTGTTCCCGAGCCCTCTGCACCATCAAGTAGCGGAAAGGCAAGGTTCTTCTACATCTTGCTAACAATTCTGCTGGTAGTAATATCATATATATGCGGACACTACCGGGTATTGGACATGTTAAACTTCACCATTTCCGACGATGCCGATAGCCAGGAGCCTCCATTGGTTGAGGTACTGCATCACGAACCGAACAAAGATGTTAACCCGACAGATACCGTTCCTGCCGACAGCATCGTACAGGACAGTTTGAAAGAAACAACATCAGACAGCATCAGAACGAAGCCTGTACCAGAAGAGGATTATGAGGAAATAGCAAAGTATTTCCCTCAGGTTCCCAATGGAGATTACCTTATTATAGGTGATGCCGGCAAGGTGCACCACATGCAGGTAGGTGAGACTCTTTACAGAATTGCCGGTAAGGAGTTAGGCAGTCAGGACCATGTTCGCTATTTGATTGTCTTCAACGACTTTGAGGACCCGAATATAATCCATACGGGCGATCCTATAAGGATTCCCAAATTGGTACATAAGGTGACCAAAGAAATCATACCACAACAATAGGTACGATAGGCAACACACAGTTACCTTCTTATGTACACCTCTCAGGTGATTTTCCCGATGAACTGATGCTGGTATTATAATGTATGGCACTCAGTTCATCGGGAAAACTCTTGTATATTTGCTGCTGTTTTGACGCAATCGTCCATTCCCCTGTCAGGTTTAGCGGAGGATACTCCCACCTTCCTTTACCTGCAGGTAATACGTAATATGTTTTTGGTTGACTGCGTAATACGGTAACGGTTGTCTATTTCTCTTCCTACAAGCCAGACGATTCTTTGTGTAGCAGAGTCTATGGCAACAAGTTGTTTTTGCTTGTCAAAAAGACTGACTTTGCGGTCGGTCAGGTAATCGCTAACCAGTTTGCTCCCGCTAACAAAGCCAAATGGCCGGAACCTGTCTCCTGTCTGCACATAGCGCAACTCAAGCGTTCCGCTGATGCTGTCTGCGTCAACCAGTGCCTGTTGCCTGTCAGTGAAGTCCTCCTTTCTTATTACTGTTCCGGAAGGAAGTCGGGTGATGACAAGTTCGGGGATACTTTCAGCATTGTCCTCTGTCTTTTCTTGTAGTATCCATTTTCCTCTGTCCATCAGCAGGCTGTGGGTTGAACTATGCCATATTTGTCCTGTGGCAGATTTTGTTTCATCGGAGCCATGCGGACGATGGGCATAAATGTCCAGTATCTGCTGGCGGCTGAATCCGAGAGGGGCGAGCCATTTATGGTAACTTGCCTCCTCGGAATCGGCATCAAGTTCCATACGTACATTGTATGCAGTACGTGCCAGGCAGTCGGTAATGTTCGGGTTCAGTTCGCGTAGCATGGGCATGACATCCAGACGGATGCGGTTGCGCAGAGCGTCGCGTTCAAGATTGGTACTGTCGGTAACATACTCCTGATGTCTGGATGCCAGATAGTCCAGAATTTCCTGTTTCGTTATGTCAAGAAGCGGGCGCAGTATCCGCAGGCCATTGATGGTTCGGTCCGGATGCATGGCAGCCAAACCTCGCAAACCCGTACCGCGTATAAGATTCAAGAGTAAGGTTTCTGCCTGGTCATCTTTGTGGTGAGCAACGCAGATGGCCTCGGCCTTTAGTGTTTGTGCCTGTTCTGCAAACCAGGTGTAACGCAGTTCGCGCGCTTCCATTTCTATGCTCATCCCATGCTTTTTCGCTAAGTTTCTGGTGTCGAAATGGCATACTTCAAGCGGGATGTTGTTGTCGTCACAGAAATGACGCACAAAGTTTTCGTCTCGGTCAGATTCCTTGCCGCGCAGATGGAAGTTGCAATGCAGGGCGTGTACGTTCAGGCCCCTCTCCTTCATCATCAGAGCAAGAGCCACAGAGTCTGCCCCTCCACTCAAAGCAACGAGATAGAGCCTGTCTGGTGATAGTTCCTTGATAGTCATTGCTATAAGCCCAAGAGGGCACGTGCATTGTTCATCGCTTCCTTGGTGACATTGCTGCCAGAAAGCATATTGGCAAGTTCAGTGATACGTTCCTCCTGTCCGAGGTATGTGATGTGGCTTCTCGTGATTTTGTCGGTATCTTCCTTCCACACCTTGTAGTGATGTTGTCCAAGGGCAGCAATCTGAGGCAGGTGTGTGATACTGATAACCTGTCGTCCCTGTTGTCCCATCTTGTGCATGATATTTGCCATGGACTCTGCTATGTGCCCCGAAACGCCGGTGTCTATTTCGTCAAAGATAATGGTTGGCAGCGACACGGCTCCGGACAGTATGGCCTTGAGTGACAGCATTACTCTGGCTGTTTCGCCGCCGCTGGCCACATGCGATATGTTCTGCATGTCCGAGCCAAGATTGGCCGAGAAGAGGAATGAAACCTTGTCCATACCTTTAGGGGTAGGTGATTCCGTGGCAGAGATATGTACCTGAAAGCGGACATTAGGCATCCCCAGCATCTTCAGGCTGGATATTACTTCCTTCTCAACCTTCTTGGCGGCCATGCTACGTTTTTCAGTAAGCTTGCCGGAGATGCGTTCCAATAGGGAGCGGCACTCTTGTTCTTCCTTTTGCAGCTGTTTGATATATTCATCGCTGTTGTCCATCATGTCCAGGCGCTCCTTCATCCTTTTCATCAGTTCTGTCAGTTCCTCGCTGCTGCCGACGTGGTGTTTCTGTTCCAGAGAGTAAAGGGTGTTAAGTCTGGATTGTAATTCTTCCAGGCGCATGGGGTCATAGTCGATGGATTCGCCTTCCGACTCTAATGTGCCGGCAATGTCCTGCAGTTCTATGCGGCAGCTCTCTATTCGTTCTGCCAGTTCCTCGGCCTGCTGAAAGTATGGCTGTATGGATGAAAGTTGGTTGCGTACCTGACGCAATGTGTCTGTGACAGGGGTGTCACCTTCCGACAGTTGGCCGTACCCCAGCATCAGAGCGCTCTTTATGTCCTGGGCATGTTCAAGCATGTCGCATTGCTGCTGTAGTGTCTCGTCTTCGCCAGGTTGCGGATTGAAGTTTGCCAGTTCCGTTACGAGAAAGCGCAAGTAATCCTCGTCCTTCCTGCTCTCGTCGAGACTGCTCTGTGCCTCGTTCAGCGCTTTTACTGCCTGAGTCCATTTGTGGAATGCTTCGGAATAGGATTGTATCAGTTCCGGCATGGAGGCTACGGCATCAAGTACGGACAGTTGGAAGTCCTCCTGGCCGAGCAGAAGGTTCTGATGCTGTGAGTGAATGTCAATCAGTCGGTTGCCCAACCGCTTCAAGGCGTTGATGGTGGTGGGGGTGTCGTTGATGAAAGCACGGCTCTTGCCGTTGGCTGTCAGTTCGCGTCTTATGATGCACTCAGAAGGGTCAAAGTCCAGGTCCTCTTCTTGGAAAAAAGCCTCCAAATCATACTCCTCGGTATTGAATGTAGCCTCGAGAATGCATCTTTGTTTGCCCGATTGTATGGCGGAGAGGTCTGCTCTATCTCCGGTGAGCAGACCTATTGCACCAAGAAGTATGCTCTTGCCGGCACCGGTTTCGCCTGTAATTACAGAGAAGCCGTCGTTCAAGTCTATGTCGAGACTCTCTATGAGTGCATAGTTTTCTATATGTAGATGCTTTAACATTGCTGTGTGGAAGTGTGATGTGTATGAATGGGGCTTGGAGGGACGTATGTGTTAGTGCCCGGCCTACTTCTTTATTTTCTCCCAACTTGGATTCTGGCTTGGGTTTATGGCAAACAGGATGTCATATACACGTAGGCGCTCCTGCTGGTTTTCGTGTTTGCTGAAAATGTTGACAAGTTCCTCTTTCTTGTATTCGGTGAAAAGCTGTGGCACATTACTCATTGTGCGCGCTTGGCGGGCCTGGTCCAAGAGTTCCATGCTTTCCACCAGGGCCGTATGCGCCTTCTCTGTGCTGTCGCAAAGTTGATCCAATCCCTGACGATGGTACACATAGTTCAGTTGTCGCATGGCCTCCATGCTGCCGTCCATGTAATCGTTGAGCAGTGCAAAACGGTTATTGCTTTCATTGAAAGCGCTCCATCCGCTGTATCCCAGATTCTCAGCCTTGCTTACGATGTCCTCTGCAGTCTGCAACACCGGCGTTCCGCCTAAAGGCGCAAAGGTGTCCATGTCCATGCCGATGAGCACGTGTGCATAATAGGCCAGCAAAGCCATAAGCTGATTGTCCAGATTGTCCGGATTGTATTCCAACTGGTCTGCCGGGTCGAACTTGAAGTTAAAGTGCTGGTCGCGTGTGTTGTAGAGCGAAGATGTGTACGAACTTCCCCAAACCGGACGGCTACTGTTAAGAAGCAGGGTACACTCGAATGCGCCATCCTGAGCCGAATACTTGTTGATGGTTATGTTGAACGTACAGTCTATGCGCTCCACCTCATTGTACTTGACGGCAGTCCATTGTTTGGTGTTGAGAAATTCCTGCACCTTCTCCCTGAAGGTTTCACATGCCTCAGTGTTGGTGTTGCCTATTTGCGAAGTGTTTATTACGACCTTGGCATTAAGTTCCTGCGACATGGCGCATGAAGGCAATGCCATAAAGGCCAATATGGCAAAAAGTTGTTTCATGGCATGAATCTCTTTATTATTTCCCTGGCAACATCGGACTTGCTTTGCAGGGGGAGGGATTCCTTATTGGTGGGGGTGATGATCGTGACCTTGTTGGTGTCTACACGGAATCCCGCACCGGCATCCTGCAGGCTGTTCATGACAATCATGTCGAGATTTTTGCGTGCCATCTTCTCCTGTGCATGTGCCAGTTCGTCGTGTGTTTCCAGTGCAAACCCGCACAGCCTCTGGTTGTCAGTCTTTATGCTGCCTATAGCCGCAGCAATATCCTGTGTGGGGTTCAGCCTGAGCAGCAACTGTTCGCCTTCTCGCTTGATTTTTTCCTTTGCACACGTTGCCGGAGTAAAGTCGGCTACTGCGGCACACATGATTCCGGCCGTGCATGAGGGGAATATGCTTGTTGCTGCATTGTACATCTCCTCTGCGCTTTCAACACGCGTGGTGTGCAGCAAGGTGGAGTGTGGTAGTTCCAGTGAACACGGTCCAAGCACAAGTTCTACGTCGGCTCCCTGTGAAAGGCATTCGTTGGCAATGGCTATACCCATTTTGCCGCTCGAGTAATTGCCGATGAACCTGACAGGGTCCAGTTTCTCGTATGTAGGCCCTGCGGTGATAAGTACCCTCTGTCCACGCAATCTTCCTTCGCGACGGGCAAAGAACTCCTTTATTTCCTCAACAATGATTTCCGGTTCCTGCATGCGGCCCTTACCCTCAAGGGTTGAGGCAAGGAAACCGCTGCCGGGTTCTATAATCGTGACACCACGTTGTTGCAGCAGTTGCATATTGTCCTGTGTCGATGCATGCGCATACATGTCCAGGTCCATGGCCGGAGCCACAAGTACCGGGGCCTTCATGCTGAGGTATGTGGTTATGAGCATGTTGTCTGCTATGCCGTGTGCCATTTTCCCTAATGTGCTGGCTGTGCACGGCGCTATGATCATGGCGTCGGCCCACAGGCCAAGGTCCACGTGGCTATGCCAGGAACCGTCGCGCTGGTTGAAGAACTCAGACACTACGGGTTTATGTGTCAGGGCACTCAGTGTAATCGGAGTGATGAACTCTTTTCCGGCCGGTGTTATGACAACCTGCACTTCAGCCCCTTGCTTTATGAGCAGACGGATAAGTGTGCATGCCTTGTATGCGGCAATGCTTCCCGTTATGCCCAAAACTATCTTTTTGCCTTTTAACATTGATGCTTGTCTTTCCTTTTCCTGGGAGTGTTCAGAGTTACTGGTTACAGGGAATACTTGTATTTCAAGCGTGTTAGCACTTGTTTGGTGTTCATGGTAAAGTCGCTTTGCATCATCCAGTTATAGTAACTTGGTTCAACTCTTAATACATCCTTTACCAAGCGTCCCTTGTGCTTGCCGAAGTTGACTATTTCCTCTCCCTTGGCATTGTATGCGAAACGGCCGGCAAAATCAACGAAGTTGTCCCTGCTGCTGTATTGGGCCAGGAAGTCGATGTCGTTTTGCAAGTCGTCCGGATAGTGGTCGAGTTGTGCTTCAAGTACCTCAAGTGTTGCCTCGGTGTCCGCAAGGGCGGAATGAGCGTTCTCGAGGTCTTTGTCGCAATAGAACTTGTAGGCGGCAACAAGTGTCCTGCGTTCCAGTTTGTGATATATGTTCTGTACGTCCACGCGGCGCGGGCTGTTGAGGTCAATGTTCACTCCCGAGCGTATGAACTCCTCGGCCAGCAGAGGAATGTCAAAACGATTGCTGTTGAAGCCGGCCAGGTCGCATCCGTCGAAAACCTTCTTCAGTTCCTCGGCCTTTTCGCGGAATGTGGGGCAGTCCTTTACGTCGGCATCGTATATGCCATGCACGGCACTTGCATCCTCCGGAATGTGTCTTTCCGGATTCAGCCTTATTGTCATTGACTGGCGGTTGCCGTTGGGCTCAAGGCGTATCAGGCATATTTCCACAATGCGGTCAGTGGCTACATCTACACCTGTAGTTTCCAGGTCAAAGAAAACTATGGGTTTCTTAAGGTTCAGTTTCATGATGTCATCAATCCTCTACGCGCATGGGCATGAGCAGCATGATCAGCTCTTCGTTTTCCTTCTCCTGTGCAGGACGTACCAATCCCGGGCGGCTGGGGTCGGCGAGTTCAAGGACTACATTCTCAGAATCCAGTATGTTGCATATCTCTATCAGGAACTGACATGAGAATCCGATGCTGATGGGGTTGTTGTCGTATTCGCAGGTCAGGAACTCCTCTGCACTTGTGGAATATTCGTTGTCCTGGCCGGTAAGGTGTATGTTGTTGCAACTCAGTTCCAGTTTCACAAGTCCGCTGCTTTGGTTGCAGCATACACTCACGCGCTTGAGCGCACTGGCAAAGGCCTGGCGGTCTATTACTGCGTGGTAGGGGTTGCTGGTGGGGATGACGGCATTGTAGTTGGGGTAGTTGCCCTCAATCAGGCGGAAATGCATGACCATGTCTTCTGTTGAGATGGTTGCGCGGTCATTGGTGTAGACAATGCGTATGTCGTTTTCATCCTTGTTGATTACGCTCTTCAGGATTGTGGCCACCTTCTTGGGAAGGATGAAGTTGCCTTCAAATCCGGGAGTTATGCCACGCATGATGTTCTTCACCAACTTGCGGCCGTCAGTGCCGGCAAAGATAAGATGGTCGGGCTTGATGTCGAAGTATATGCCGTTCATTACCAGGCGAACTTCGTCGTTGGCGGTGGCAAACAATGAACGGTTTATGCCTGAAAGCAGCACTTCGGCAGGAAGGTTCAGCACATTGCCTTCTGTAACAGGGCGTGGGGCAGGGTAGGGCTCTGCACTCTGTGCCATAATGGTGAACTGGCCGCTTCCGTGTTTTCCGCGAAGTTCAAATGTGTTTTCGTTCAATTCCAGGGTAATGGGCTGTTCCGGAATTTCACGCAGGCTTTCCATCAATGTCTTGGCAGGTACACAGAACTTGCTGGGGTTGCTGTATTCCAAGACGGGAAGGTTGGCTATATAGCATTTCTCCGAATCGCTTGCTGTTATCGTCATTTGACCATTGTCTGCCACTTCTATCAGGAAACAGTCCAGGATGGGCATTGAATTCTTGCTGGCCAGAACCTTGCTGGCACATGCGAGACGGCTATTGAGAGCCGAACTGGATACTTTGAAATTCATATTATATATTAGGTTATATTATTATCGTATTCTCATGCAAATTTACTTGTTTTTATTCATAATGCCAAAAAAAGGCCATCTATTTTTTGTCCATGTAGTTAATTTATACTAACTTTGTACAGAATTAAAAGATTGCATATGGAATTGATAGGAAAAATCATTCAGGTACTCCCGGAACGTAGTGGGACATCTGCCCGTACAGGCAGTGAGTGGCGCATGGGTTCTTACGTATTAGAGACAACGACAGACCGCTTTCCCCGCAAGATGATGTTTGAGGTCTTCGGCTCAGACAAGATACAGCAGTTCAACATTCAGGTTGGCGAAATGGTTCGTGTCAGCTTCGACATTGATGCGCGTGAATATCAGGGACGTTGGTATAACAGTATCCGTGCATGGAACGTTGACCGCAACCTTGCAGACCCCATGGCACAGATGCCTATGGGCGCACCGGATACGACACCCTTTGCCGCTCCTTCTGCCGCACCTATGCCAACGGCAGCACCTCAAGAAGCTGCTCCGTTCACATCAACTGGTGCAGAGGACCTGCCTTTCTAAGCAAACTGGCAGACAATTTCATCCGACATTGATTTTTACGAGCATTCATTCCGCAGAATGAATGCTCTTTTTCTTGCACAAGACAGAGTCATATAACGATATATAGATATGTCTGGGTAGGAAAAATTACGACATCACAGCCCTTGCCTGCATTTCCTATGCATTTCCTATGCCGTAGATATTGGCCTTATACTTCAGTGTATGGATGTCGTTTACTAAGTGCTTGTGTATCAGTTGTTCTTATTCCTTTTGAAGCATAATTTCATCTATGGCGATGTCGCACTTTTGTTCTCCGGGAGAACAAGGGCGTGTCCTCCTTGGTGACAAGGGCGTGTCGTCGGGAGGACAAGGGGCTGTTGTCGGGAGGATATTCATAAACCGTCATTGCAACTTGTTTCCAGCATCCAGTAAACGGCCTTTTGGTATGCGTACAACAATCAAAAAGTTTTTACACAATTAGTATTGATTATTGTGAATAAGGTCGCATCCCGAAAGGGGATACCGCCAGCATTCATGATATATACGGGCAGTATTTACCAGGCAACTTGCGTAGTTTGTCCCAATCCTTCTTTCCTTTATATATATAATGCTTCTTGCTTTCTTGCTACATAACACAATGGCTATCGTTGCAAATTCTGCCGTAAAAGATACTACATTAATTCCTGATCCCCAGACAGGCTTGAAGAATTATGCATATTGTTCAGCACTGAATTCGCCAGAAACCATTTGTGGGAATATAAAAAAGGGACCTGTCCAAGCGAACAGGTCCCTATGCTTAATATGTCAGAGTATTCGGATTACTCTTCTACAGCAGCCTGGGCGGCGGCTAACGGGAACTGATTATCAGCACTTTACGGCGAATCTGGGAAACATTTGGGAAACATTATGAGCATGTACTGCACATTCTGCACCCGATTTCCTCAAAATATCCGACCATTTTTGCCACTTCGACTACTTTTCGATATTTTAATTGTTAAACACTATTGTTAGAACACACATTGCATTACGACTATACAGCACGTTCTGCAAATTTTGCTCGCAAAATTAATAATTTCTCATGACATTACGTTTGTTTTGCACGTTTTTCTTGCAGAACGTGTCTGTTTTTAATATAAATTAAGGCAATAACCACATCCAGTCACCAAATACTTGTTTCAACTAAAAGAAAAATGGATGGAATTCAATGCCATAAGTTTAGGTTTAAGTTTAGATGTTCTTATATATAATAAGGTGTAGTAAACCTAAATCAGGATAGAAGAAGGTTTAATCTTTAAGTTTAGAAGTGCATGTATATATACATGAGTAAACGTAAACCTAAACTTTACCAAATGAAACGACTTGATGTTTCCCAAAAATCACATTTTTCTTTTTACTGAAAATGAACCGATTTATTCTCTCCCCTTCTCATTCCACTTTCCTTTTAACTGAAAAAACTCTCTTAATATCTGCCGTTTCTGCTTTCGTGAGTCGATGAAATTAGGTTGCAAAGGTAACTGTTGCTCCTTCATCTACCCAAGGTGTACCATAGGTATGACTCGAAATCTCCACACCATGCGGGTTGTATTTGGAGCCATAACCTTGTGCAGATGGTCACAACACCTTGTGAAGCAACATAATTTCTAATCACTCCCGAAAGTACAGATAGCAGAACGTAGAACTAAGGCAATAGATACCCCTCCCTATTTACTCCCGTTCTGCTGATTGCCACGCCACATTTCGCAACGTAGTGACGCCTTACGAAAGGGTCTCTTGGATGATGCCCATGATGCGGTGGACTGCCTTATTCCTTATTCACTTCCAAGATATACCCACGTTTCTTTAGTGAAACGATGGAGATGGAAGTGTCAGGGGCGAGCATCTTGCGGATATAAGTTATCTGAACGTTGAGGGCGAGGGAGTTGGCATAACTGTCGTTCCCCCAAACATGTTCCAACAGATATGAACGCTCTACGGTCTGGCCGATATGCTGGGCTAAGATGTTAAAAATCTCCGATTGGCGGGCAGAGAGATGCAGCACCGTTCCGGCATATTCAATCGTTGAAAGATTGCTGTCAAAGACAGTCTGGCCGATGGTGATACGTGATGGAAGTGTGGGTTGACGGTGTTCGAATCGTTCTTTAATCTTTGCGATGAGTTCTTCGGGATAGAACGGCTTGGGGATGTAGTCATTGCCTTTCAGGTCGAACCCTTTCAGGCGGTCGGCCTTTTCCGTCCGGTCGGTAAGGAAGAAGATAAGCACGTCACGGTCTTGCTCACGTATCTTTTGCGCCAACTCGAAACCGTTCATCAACGGCATGTTGATGTCGAGTAGCACCAAGTCGGGACAACTGGTAGCGTACATTTCCCATCCCGCACGCCCATTCTCGGCATACTCCACTTCGTAGCCCTCCACCTCTAAGAACTTCCTTAGCAATTCTGAGTTCTGGCGGTCATCGTCAACGAGTAATATCTTTATCTTTTCCATCCGTCTGCGGTATTAAAATGGTGAATGTCGTACCCTCGCCCTCCGTGCTGTCAAGGCTGATGCTGCCACCGTGTGCCTCCACCAGCAACTTCACATAACTCAATCCAAGTCCAATGCCGGGGATTGCCTTGTCCTTTGCCGACTCGCTACGGTAGAACTTATCAAATACATACCGCTGGTCGGCCTTTGCGATACCGATGCCATTGTCCGCCACGCAGATTTGCACCATCCCGTCCTCACGCATCCGATAGTCCATCCTAATGGTCACGGCCTCACGGGAGTACTTGATGGCATTCTCCAGCAGGTTGCAGACGATGTTTGCCAGGTGCATACGGTCGGCCAGTATCTCCAAATCGTCCTTGGCCACGATTTCCATCCTCACCTCCTTGTCCGACGGAATATTCTGCTTGCCGATACATTCCTCCATCAGCTCACGCAGAGAGAAGTCGGACTTCACTAATGGTATTTCAGTAGCGTCGCTCAGTGTGATATCCCTCAGTTTCGAGAAATACGAAGTCAGGTTGTCCAACTCGTTATACGAACTGCTGAGTATCTTCTGCTTGCTCTCCACGTCCTGCATCATCCGCTCATTGCCCATAAACGACACGCACATTTTAAGCGTCGATATAGGCCGTTTCAGTTCATGAATCATCGTGTGTAGGAATTCCTGCCTAATGGTCTCGATGTGCCTTTGCTTGCGGATGGTCAGTATCTGATAAACCAGGCAGAAGATAAGGAAGAACGAGAGCAATATGGTTATCAGCAACGTATAAGCCATCTTGCGGATGACGGGTGAAATACAGATGGCTGTTGTCACCACCACCTCTTGTCCCTCGAAGATGTCGTAAGGATAAGACACTTGCATTACGGGTTGCCAAATGGATCCCTTTGTTTGCATGGACGGTTGCCAGATCATCGTGTCGGCTTTCGTGGTTGTAACGCTTTGAGCAGCTATATCTCGTGACCGCAGGATGCTGTCGAGCAGTTCTTTTTGGAATGGATGCTGATGGTCAACGGTGAAGCGATTGAGGGCTTCAACCAACTGGCTTGTTCCCATGTCTTCGTGGCCTTTGCTGTCACAAGTAAAAGCAAAGTATTCCAAGCCTTTGGGCAGTTCCGCAGGAATACTATCATGGAGGCTGGCTATATAATCCAACAGATAGGTATGAGCATCTGTTCCCTTGGGAACGTATTGTAGTGTATCAAGTGCAAACACTTCATACCGCCATGTCTCAACAACATTATCCCCCTTTATTTCGCTTGTTTTCCTTAAACGGTTACCGTAGAACCTCGGGGGATGTGGCAATGTATTCCTAATGGCCATTTCCTCTTCAGCACAGGCAATAATCGTACAGTACAGTTCGCTTTTGTATTCTTCAAGCGATAGTTGATAACGGCTATACAGCCAGTAGCCTTGCACGATGCTGTAGGCTACGATGGCACAGATGGTCAGGCCATATATGAACTTAAATCTACTTTCCATGCTGCAAAAGTACATATTTATTATGAACCCGCGCCCGAAAGAATCCGAAAAATGCCAAACAGTAATAATTCAGTAATAATTATTTTCTTTTACGGGGTATAATAGCCATATCTTTGCACCCGATTTCACATCAAAACGTAAATAAAATGAAGAAAAGAGTATTATTTATCGCCCTCGCCTCTGCCCTTGTCAGCACAATGATGGCACAAGAAGTAGAGCACAGGAAGGAAGTGTATGTAATCAAGGCAGGCAAAGCCTCAGGAATTAACACTGCTACACCCGTTGAGCAGAAAGAAATCGGCAAGGCAGTGATGGAGTTTATGTATGACTACAAGTACTTAACTGACACAACCGATGTGAGTCAGACAGAGACTGACCGAATGACACTGCAAGTGACTTATGGTATGTCGAAGTTCACGAGTTTCCGAGCCATGCAGATTGATTCACTTATTCGCGTCTCAACAGCTGAACAAATCCGGGCTAACCCAGACAGTTACATAGGCGGCGAGACGTTTAGCATCTTCAAGAACTATCCGCAGGGGCGCTTCACCGTCATCGACAAGGTTTCCACGGACTGGTTCTTATACGAAGAGGACATTCCCACGCAGGAATGGACGCTGACCGACGAGACATGTGAGATATTGGGCTATGAATGCAAGAGTGCCGTGTGTGACTTCCGTGGTCGACGGTGGACGGCATTTTATACTGACTCAGTTCCCGTTGCCGATGGACCGTGGAAGTTTGGTGGCCTACCGGGGTTCATCATGCAGGTCTATGACGAGGGGCATCAGTATGAGTTTACCTGTGTGGGCATAAACTCCAAGGCCGACCGAGCCATCACCATACCCGAAGTGCCGTTCAACAAAACCACTCGCCCAAAATTCTATGCCACCAAGTTAAGGTTTGACACCGATCCCTTCGCATATATGATGAACGTAGATGGTGTCAACGTGCAAGTGAAGGGTGCCGACGGCCAGCCTCGCACTGACATCACTCAACCACGAACCTTGCAATACGACTACATCGAACGCGACTGGAAGTAATATCTGATGAAACGACTCGCCATCCTATTATTATACGTGTACTTTCACCCGCTCTTCTGCTACGGACAGGTGAAGGCTCTTGTTGGCTCTGTGACCGACGAGGAAAGTGGTGAGCCTGTGGCTGGTGCCATCGTGCAGGCCGTCGGCGGGAAAAACTATACTTTCACCACCAATGACGGGCGTTTCTCCTTAAAGGGTGAGGCACGACAAATCCGTGTGCAGTCAATGGGCTATCGTAGTATCGTCGTAGATGTTTCTGAAAGCCCTATGCACATCAAGATGAAGCCGGAGGCCACACAACTGAAAGACGTTATCATCAAGGCTCCCGACATTATCCAAAGAAGCGACACGCTGGTCTATTCCATGAGCAAGTGGGCGCAAAAACAAGACCGCAACATAGCCGACGTGCTACGTCGCTTGCCAGGCGTGGAGGTGGCAGAGAACGGAAGCATCAAATACAACGGCGAGCCAATCAACAAGTTCTATATCGACGGCTCAGACTTTGTGAACGACCGCTACGGCGTGGCCACTAATAACATTTCCCCTGACGACGTGTCCAGCGTGGAGATTATGGAGAACCACCAACCCGTGAAGGTGCTTGAAGGACTGGAGTTTTCACAGCAAGCCGGACTGAACATCAAACTTAAAGAAGCTGCCCGCGCCCGCTGGATTGGCATCCTGAATGGCGGCATGGGTGCTGAGCCTCTGCTCTACGATGCATCCGTGTTTGCCATGCGCATTGCCAGGAAATGGCAGAACATGGAAACGTTGCGACTGAACGATACGGGATGGAATCCCAACAGTCAGAGTCAGCGGCATACTGACAACACACTCCCGGGCAGTGTCTATAATGACAATTCGTGGCCTGACTATATCGCCATCGGCATCACCTCTGCGCCGCTTGACGAACTGCGCACCCGTGACAATCTGTCGTTTCTGGCACAGTCGAGCAATTCCCGTCATGTAGCCGATGGTCTTGATGTCAAGTTGAATGCTACCTATCAAGCTGACCGTTTGGATTTCACCAATTCCTGCACCACTCGCTATTTCGACAAGAACATACCCTCGTTCTTAGAACAGAACTCTATGCGCAGCCACGAACACCAACTAAACGGCGAATGGTCACTGCAACTGAATCGACGTAATAACTATCTGAAGGACAATCTCAGCGTGGATGCACTGTGGAATCGTGCTACGTCTGCCGTCAGCGGTACGCAGACACTACAGCAACAGTCCGACCTCCCATCCCTTGACATCACCAACGATTTGCAACTGGTTCGTCGTATTGACAGCCATCTACTGACCATTTCGTCACACAACCGCTACTCACATCGTCCCCACTCGCTTACTGCCGATAGTATTATGCAAGACCTTACTACTGATGATTTCCGCTCTGTTACTGAAGCCCGCTATGGCTGGCTACTCCGTCGTTGGTCGTTCTACGCCCGTGGCGGCATCGACCTCAATCTGCACCGTTTCCAAAGCAGTCTCAGTGGTCTCATGCTGCCCGACTATCCTTTAGATGGCCGTCGAAACTTCACCGTCCTCAAAACTTACGCCTCGCCCGAAGCCCGCTATCAGCACCGCCGTTGGTGGCTGACGCTCTCACTGCCCATCGGCTATTATTATTATCATGTGGCAGACCGACTGGCAGACACCTCTACGGGAAAGCACTTGATGACTGTCTCGCCAATGGTCTATGTTCGCCACCAACTCACGGCCAAGACTGAGCTCTCTGCTTATCTCAATTACAGTCTCCAGCCAGTCGCGCCAAGCAGTTATACGCAAACCGTCATTATGACTGACTTCCGAAACCTCACTTTTCAGACACCATCCACAGAAAGCATACGGCAACGTTCGGCTTCCGTCAGACTGCGCTACCGAAACCCTATCACCTCGCTCTTTGCCAATCTCTCAGCCAAATACGAACAGGTCTATCAGCCCCTGATGCAAAACCAACTGTTCATCGGCGACCGCATTCTTACTGCTTTTGTCAATTGTGGAAACAACATCTCTATCACCCAACTCAATGGCGGCATCAGCAAAGGTCTTTGGTCAGCTAAAATCACCGTAGGCATTGATGCGTCTTTTGGGCACTCCAGCGCCAGGATGATGCGGCAGAACGTGGAACAGCCTTACACCTCCACCTTCATCACCCTTGCGCCCAAATTCTCTGGCAAATTCACGCGCTGGCTCTCCTCTGACTATCGACTGACTTACACTAACAACCAATACAAGGTCGATGCAGTAAAGGCCATCCACAGTGCACTGCGCCAAAACCTCTCCGTTACACTCCTGCCTACTGACCAATGGCATATTGCTTTCGGCGCAGAGCATTACTACACGCGCTTTTCCACCGGCCAGACCGCCAGCATCATTTTCCTTGATGCCTCTGTCCGCTGGCTCCTTTCCAAAAGCGTTGACATCTCTCTTGCCGCCACCAATCTCCTTGACGAAACAGACTATCGCTACACCTCCTTCGGCTCCCTCTCAGAATCTTTGTATTCCTTCACCATACGACCAAGAAATATAATCATCAAAATGCAAGTCAAGATATAGTAACGAAACGTATTCACAAAGCTCTATATGGAGAATTTTCACTAACTTTGCACCAAAAATTATTTCATAAACAAGAAAAGATGAAGGAAATTTGAAAAAAGTTATCGTTTTGCTTAGTTTTTCGCTTCGCTGAATCGTCCTTGTTGTGTATGAATGATAATTATGACGAAAAAAGAATTTGAAGACATATACCGTCAGCATTATGCCAAAATGTACCGTCTGGCAAGGACGATGCTCTATGATGCCGACGAAAGCAAGGACGTGGTGAGCGACATTTTCGCCCGACTGTTACGGGATAGTGACAGGCCACAGAAGGACAGAATGGAAGGCTACCTGATGACTGCCGTGCGCAACCGCTGTCGCGACGTGCTCAGCCACAAGTCGATACGGGAACGAGTAGAAAGGCTCTTCTTGCAGGAGTCGATGCAGGGCCATATCATCGCTATGAATGATGACGACCGTCTGGAACGACTGATGCAATTCATTGAAGCGGAACTGCCACCGCTCAGCCAGCAGATCTTCCGACTACGTTTCCTCCGCGAGATGAGTTATGAGGAAGTGGCACAGGCTACAGGCGTTAGCAAAGTGACGGTGTACAACCATCTGTCACAGTCGGTACAGCGAATCAAGGAACATTTTGATAAAGAAACAGCAAAACGATAAACATTATGGAACAGCAAGACAGAATTGACCAGTTGGTAGCAGAGAACCAGGAATTGCTCGCGCTGACTAAGCAAGCCTTTATAAAGCGCGAAGTCGAAAATGAATCCGTCCCCGTGGACGAGGAATGGCAGAAATTCGCAGCGGAACACGCTGATGAATTAGAAGCCCTTGAAAAAGACAAGCCACGCACTGCCACCATTACGAGACTGATGGGCATACTCCCTTACAAGGTGGCAGCAAGCATCATCGGCATCCTCTTCACGGCAGGAGTGGCTTTCGCCGCCATCCACATTGTGCGTATGGTTAGCAATCTCAAACCGCAGGCCATACAGACAGAACAAACAATATCTGCCAAGCCTACATCAGCATTGCCGACAGATACCGTCAAGACGGACACGACAGCCAACGCGAAACCCATTGTTTTCGACAATGTAGCATTGGATAAGATGCTGCCGCAGATTGCATCATATTATAATAAGGAGGTGGAGTTCCAGAATGCCGATGCCCGCCAGCTCCGTTTCTATTTCGTATGGAAACAGGACGAGACGCTCGACGTCGTGCTGCATCGGCTCAACCTCTTCGAGAGCATCACCGTAGAACTGAAGTCGGACAAGATTGTAGTAGAATAAGCCATGAAGAGAATCATATCAATGCTTGTCTGCTGCCTTGTCTTTGCAGGAATGCAGGCCCAAAAGATTACGCGCGAATACAACAACGTGTCGCTCAGCGAGGCCCTGCGCCAACTGAACGAGCAGACCGATGAATACACCATCAGTTTCCTATACAATGAACTGGAGGACTTCCGCATCACCACTTCGGTACACCGCAAGACCGTGCCCGATGCCATCCGCCAGATGATAGGCTTCTATCCCATCCGCATGACCGTTGAGCCGGGGATAGCCAATCCCAGCCAACAGGAAATCATCGTCGAGTGTCCGCAGAAGACAGCCCTCCGCTACAAGGGCACCGTCATCGACGAGCAAGGCCAGCCCGTAGCCTACGCCAACATCGCCCTGCTCTCGCCCCAGGACTCCACGCTGATTACCGGTGGCGTGTCGAACGAGAGCGGTCTCTTCGTCATTCCCTGTGAGCAGCAGCCCGTCCTTGCCCGCATATCATTCGTAGGATATAAAACAAAATTCGTCATGTTTGATTCACGAAATGCCAGAAATATTCGCCTCAAGCCTGAGACTATTATGCTGAATGGTGTGAAGGTGACGGGCGATCGTATTTTCTCAAAGGCAGAAAACGGACATCTGACCTACAACATGCCGATGCTCCTTGAAGTCTATCCTGCCGATAACGCCTACGAGGCTCTTACACGTATTCCTGGCGTGATTGACACGGGCGAAAACCTTACGTTTTGCGGACAAGCCGTGACGCTCATCATCAACGGCAAGGCGACGACGCTCAGTGTCGACAAAGTGGTGGAGCGATTGAAATCTATGCCCGCCGCCATGCTGGCCAAGGCCGAGGTAATGCCGTCGGCTCCTGCGAAATATCATGTGCGAGGCATGGCAATCAATATTGTCACAAAGGACTTCGCAGGAACGAACCAATTCTCAGGCCAACTGAAGGGAGGCTGGCAGCAGAATAAATATGGCACAGGCTATGCGGGCGGCAGTTTTATCTACAACCATAACAAACTTGGACTGGATATGTCGTACACGTTCACCGATGGGGCAAATTACGGACAGGTGGAGCACGAAGCCAACCATCCGTTGGGCGACAAGCGCATTGCTTACGAAGACAAGACACGCAACCGCAGCGACGGCATCGATCATGAGTACCGCATTGGCATGGACTATGCCATCGCTGACGACCATCGCCTATGCCTGGCCTATACGGGACAGTGGAACTCCACCCGCTCCACCAACACCACGACAGGTACGGCCCAGTCCACGCAACATTCCCGTGAGCACACTTACCTGCACAACGTCGATGTCAACTATGCGGCTCCGTTCGGTCTGCAACTTGGCGTTTCGTACACCAACTATCAGGAGCCTCGTACGCAAAGCCTTGAGGGCGAACTGTACGACATCAACCGAAACCTGTTAGTCGATAGTCGCCAGAAAGTCAGCAAGTGGCTCTTCACCGCCGACCAGACCCACGCGCTGCCCAATGACTGGGAACTGAACTACGGGGCAAAGGCGCAGTTCACGAACAACAACAGCTATCAGACCACCCTCGACCAGAACCAGCAGCCCATGCCCGACGCCACCAGCAGCGTTGATTACGACGAGCGCATCCTGAATGCCTACGCCGGACTGAGCAAGCAGATAGGCAAGTCGCTGAGCCTCGACGCCTCGCTGACGATGGAGCAATACCATGCCACCAAGTGGAACGAGTGGCGCGTCTATCCGCAGTTCAACGCCATGTGGAACATCAACCCGAAGAATATGCTCAATCTCTCGTTCAGCAGCGAGGCCGTCTATCCCTCCTACTGGAGCACCATGAGCAGCATCTACTACGCCTCGGCCTATACAGAGATATGGGGCAATCCCGACCTGAAGCCCATGTCGAAATATGAGGTGAACCTCATGTGGCAATTGAACCACAAGTACACGTTCACTGCCTTTGCCGAGTTTGAGCCTGACTACTTCGTGCAGCTCCCCTATCAGACCTCCGACCGAATGGCCGTCATCATGAAGGAGACCAACTTCGACTACTCCAACTACTACGGTCTGCAAGCCTCGGCGCAGTTCCATGTCGGCCAGTGGCTCAACGGTACCGTCAATGCCACGGGCCTCTACCGTCACGACAAGAGCAGCAACTTCTTCGACCTGCCCTTCGACCGCACTCGCCTCTCGGCCATCCTCGGAGGAACAGCGGTGGCCAAACTGTCCCAGCGGCATAGCATCCAGTTCATCCTCAATCCGTTCTTCCAGTCGAAGGCCATCCAAGGCGTCTACGACATCAGTCCGCTGTTCTATCTGAATGCCTCGCTGCGCTGGACCTCCGACAACGGCAAGTGGAGTGTCATAGCCAAAGCCAACAACATCTTCAACTGCTACGCCAACACCCGTTCCACCGTCGCCAACCAGGACTACGCCATGCGTGTCTGGATGAACTACGCCAGTGCCTCGCTCACCGCAATCTACCGCATCGGCAACTTCAAGGAGAAGAAAAAGAAGGAGGTGGACACCTCGCGAATGGGTTATTAATGTAAACAAGATGAAAAGAGTCATAATACTTCTGCTATTCATAAGTGTAGCTATTTCGGTAAAAGCCCAAACAGTCACACGCGAATATAATAATGTGTCGCTCAGCGAGGCCCTGCGCCAACTGAACGAGCAGACCGAGGACTACACCATCAGTTTCCTCTACAACGAACTGGAGGACTTCCGCATCACTACCTCTATTCATCGCAAGTCCGTACCCGATGCCATCCGTCAGATGATAGGCTTTTATCCCATCCGCATGACCGTTGATGACAAGGAAATCATCGTGGAATGCCCGCAGAAGACAGCCCCTCGATACAAAGGAACTATCATTGACGAGCAAGGCCAGCCCATAGCCTATGCCAACATCGCCCTGCTCTCACCTCAGGACTCTACGCTGATTACCGGTGGAGTCTCTAATGAAAGCGGCCTCTTCGTCATCCCATGCGAGCAACATCCCGTTCTTGCCCGCATCTCCTATGTTGGTTACAAAACCATCTATAAGATTTGCAGCCAGTCTGAAGTGGGAGTCATTCGATTACAAGTGGATAACTATGCTTTGAAAGGCGTAACGGTGAAGGGCCATGTGCCACAATATCAGATGGGCAGTGAGGGTTTGGTAACCAATGTTGAGAATACCATATTGAGTAAACTCGGCACTGGCGAGGACGTGCTGACCCACGTGCCTGGCATCACGAAGAAAGACGGATATTTTGAGGTGTTCGGCAAGGGCGCGCCACTCATCTACATCAATGGGCGGTTGATGCGCGATGCCTCGGAACTCGACCAGTTGAAATCAGAGAACATCAAGAGCGTAGAACTCATCACCAACCCTGGCGCCAAATATGATGCAAGTGTTAAGGCTGTAGTGAAGATACGCACAAAGGCGGCACAGGGTGAGGGCTTCGGTTTCGATGTGCGCTCCAGTTACTACCAATCGGAAAATACCGACCTTGTAAAACAACTGAACTGGAATTACCGCCACAACAACCTCGACGTGTTTGGTACAATCTATTATGGGTTGAACAATGGTCACTACCCAAGCAACACGACTACAATTGTGGAAACTGATACGCTTTGGCGGCAAAATTTTGTACAGGATTACAAGCCAAAGAAACAATCATGGCGCAATACCGTCGGTGCAAACTATCTTCTAGATGATAACAATTCCATAGGAATGCGATATACGCTGACGCTTCGCCCCGACAACCACACCAACACCTCACTCAGCAGCGATGTGACTGCCGATGGTGAATATTTCGACCATCTCGACAACACAGTACACGCCGATGTCAGCTATCGTCCGGCTCATCTACTGAACGTATATTATAAAGGTAAGATAGGTAAGGCCGAAATTGACTTCAACACCGACTATCTATATAACCGTGAGAGCGACCATGCCGTCTATACCGAACAGAGTACAAGCCAGGAAAATCGTGTTGTCAATTCTGAGAACCGTGAGCGCAACAAGCTCTTTGCCTCGAAGCTCAATGTTGACTTCCCATTGTGGGGCGGAGGGCTAACCGTGGGCGCAGAGTACACCTACACCAACCGTAATGATGACTATATCAATCCTGAGCATTATGTTCCTACATCGTTTGCCAAACTGAAGGAGTCACACATAGCCCCCTTTGTGGAATACAACAGGCAGATTGACCGTTTCCAATTCTCTGCGGGAGTCCGCTATGAATGGGTGAGTTTTGATTACTTCGAGAACGACTTGCACCTTGACGAGCAAAGTCGCTCATTCGGCAATCTGTTTCCAACCCTCTCCGTCGGAACTCGAATAGGCAAAACGCAGCTTCATCTCGGCTATTCAGCCAAGGTCCGTCGCCCCACATATCAGCAGTTGAGCAACAACGTCACCTACGGCAACCGTTTTCTACTACAGTCGGGGAATCCATTCCTTAGGCATGAGTATATCCACGACCTTTCATTGACGGGTGTGTGGAAGTTCCTGCAATTCGCCATTAGCTACAACGATCGGCGTGATGCTGTCATCTATTGGGCCGAGCAGCAGGCTGACAACTCCGCCGTGACACGTCTTACGCAGACCAATATCCCAACTCTGAAGAGCATCATGGCGCAGGTGGCCATTGCCCCTAAGTTCGGCTTTTGGTCGCCAGAACTGAGCGTCGGGATGCAGAAGCAGTGGCTCACGCTCCACACCGATGTGCGAACCTACCAGATGAACAAGCCCATCTTCCAACTGAGCCTCGACAATGCTTTTGATTTCGGATACGGATGGGTAGCTTCAGTAGATGCTTATCTGACCACGAAAGGCAATGATGAGAACGTCTATTCCTCTCGCAACAAAGGAACTGTCAATATCAGCCTTACAAAATCGCTGCTGAACGACCATCTCTCCATCCGTGTTCAGGGGAACGACCTTTTCCACACTGAAAAGCAGGGCATGCTGTTGTATGCAGGCCGGATGCATAGCGAACAGACAAGCTGGTATGACAGTCGTGAATTTGTGCTAACGCTCCGTTATAACTTCAATACTACACGTTCTAAGTACAAGGGCACTGGTGCAGGTAATGACGAAAAGAACCGACTATAAATCTCTCTCGACAGGCGGGCAGCCGTCGGCCACAGTGCCAAAGTTGCCTGCTTCAAACAAAACAGGTTCGATTAAGAATATTTATCGCCGTATATAAAACATAATAGTTAATAAAGATGAAGAATAAACTGATTATGACACTCTTGCTGTTCACTTCGACAAGTGCAATGGCTCAGAACGTGACGGGCAGGGTCGTGGACGAGAACAACTCGCCCCTCAACTTCGTGAATGTAATCCTGTTGAAAGCGGACTCCAGCTTTATTGCGGGAACTGTGACTGATGAAAACGGAGTGTTCGTGCTCTGCGAGCAGAACGGCACTCCCAGAATCTTGAAGTTGTCATCTGTCGGGTATGTCAATCAAGTGCTTGATATACCGCCCACAGGGGACCTTGGTGTGATTTCACTCAGACCTGACACCGTAATGATTGGCGAGGTGGTGGTAAAATCGAGCCGACCCGTCACAGCGATTAAAGGAGATGCTCTTGTGACGAATGTGGCTGGTTCGCAGCTGGAACATGCAGGAACGGCCAACGATGTGCTGACACAAGTGCCGATGGTTCTCGGACGTGACGGTAACTTTCAAGTCTTTGGCAAGGGTACTCCGGCGATTTACATCAACGGACGCGAAGTTCTGGATATGGCACAACTGTCACAGTTGAACTCGGCAGACATCAAGAATGTCGAGGTAATCACAAATCCTGGGGCGAAGTATAATGCTACGGTGAAATCAGTGATACGCATCCGGACAAAGAGACCGCAAGGAGACGGCTTCAGCGGTACGATACGCACACAGGGCGTTGTGCAGAAATTCTTTCGCAGCGTTGACCAAGCAAATTTCAAATTCCGCACTGGCGGTTTGGAACTGTTTGGGAACTTCGGCTACTTGGGCGGAAAATTCCCAAGCAGCACCAGCGTTGATATGCTGACGCAATCATCCGTCGTCTGGAACCAGAAGTTGTTGCAGGACGGACACATGCGTACAAATGAGTTCTTCGGCAAGACAGGCTTCTCCTACATGTTCAATGACAGTCATTCCATCGGTGCCTACTATTCCAATGGTTTCACAAAGCAAAAGACTGAACACACGGGAACGAGCCGCATACTGGCCGATGACCTGCTTTATGACAACCTGACGATGCAGGGGCATGACAAGAACAACAGCCTACCAAAGCATCATGCCAACCTCTATTATAATGGCGAGCTGGGCAAGCTGGGGATTGACTTCAATACGGATTACATGTGGCGCAAGAGTCGCGCTGACAAGTGGAACAACGAGACGAGCGAGAATCAGCAGAACTCTCGGGTAAACTCTCTTGGCGTCAACAGGAGCCGACTCTTTGCCGAAAAGCTTGTGTTCAGTTATCCGTTCTGGAAGGGAGGCATTGAGTTTGGAGAGGAATACACGACCTCACGTTTCTCTTCCGACTATACAACAGATACTGCACTTGTCAATAATGCGACATCAAGAGTTGACGAGAACAACATAGCTGGATTCTTTGAAATCGGTCAGTCGTTTGGCAACTATAACGTCAGCGTAGGCATGAGATATGAGCACGTAAAGTTCGACTATCTTGCCAACGGCCAAAAGAAAGAAGACCAGAGCAAGGGCTACAACAACTTTTTCCCCTCGCTGTCGCTGTCAACAAGAATCAAAGACTTGCAGCTTTCCATGAGCTACACCCACAAGACGCAACGGCCCAGCTATGCTGACCTCGAAGGCACTGTGGACTATATCAACAGGTTCACACTTGAGGGCGGCAACCCATTCTTGAAGCAAGAGAAAATACATGCCGTGGAACTGACGGGCGCATGGCACCAGTTCTTCGGGCAAGTCACCTATACCTACCTGAAAGATCCGATACTGGACACCAGCCGCCCCTATGGGGATGGTGCCGAAGTGAAACTGATAACCAAGGACAACTTTCCTGAGATTCAAAAGCTCCAGGCCTTTGTGGGTGCCCAGTTCCAGATGGGCATCTGGCAGCCAAAAGTCAACGTGGGAATCATGAAGCAGTGGCTGACAATCGACTACATCAATGAGCGTAAGAGCCTCGATAATCCTATCGGGCTGTTCCAGTTCCAAAATGCCATCCACCTGCCTTACGACGCATGGCTTAATGTCGATATGCAATGGATGACAGCCGGAAACGACGACAATACGCGGCAGGAGGCATCGTCGTACATGAACGTGAAACTTTACAAGGCGTTCTTCCGCAACAGATTCAGTGTCACGCTCGAAGCAAACGATATCTTCAACAAGGGCAACCGCAACGCCACGCTGCTGAACAAGGATGTCACGGTATATCGATGCAATACCAACAACAACCGAACATTTATGCTCACCCTCCAGTATTCCTTCAACTCGACCCGCGACAGGTACAGAGGACAGGGGGCTGGAACGAATGAAATGAACCGTTTCTAGACATTCACGAATATGAAAAAATTAATATCCATTATCATCTTGGCAGTTGTGGGCACGAAAGCCATCGCAAAGCCTCACTGCCAGAATTTCAATAACTATGACGACCGCGTGACCATCACGTTTACGGATGACAAGGTCGGCAAGCGGTACGATGTTACCGACGTAGTGTTTATTCCATCTTTCTTTGGTGGTAAACTATCAGCAACATCGGTAAAGGTCACCATCAAGGACGGGGTAGCCACTGTTGTTCTTACCTTTCCCCACGTCATTCACTTCTCAAATCCCAAAGTAACGCTGAAGGTAAACGGCAAGAAGGCGAGATTTGACGTGTGCCAGTAGGAAGTTGTTTTGTAATATCACAGTAAAGGTAATATATGCACATTATCTTTAGGGCGGAATAATGTAAAATTAGACAAATCGGAAATTAAATACTCTTATTATGAAGAAATATATTCGCAAGGCTTTGATATTGTTTGTAGCATGTATTGTACTATACGCTACATTGGATTTCATATTTCGCGAGCTAAGACCTGTAACCTATTATCTAGGTCAAGGAGTCGTTTTTACGGCTTTAGTAATTGTTCTCGACTATTTTGAGGATAAGCGCCGTAACTCAAAGAAGAACAGGTAGTCATTTCAAGAAGAAGCAGAATTAAATCCCAATTTCCACAACAAGCCATCTAATGAAAAAGGTAATATTCATCCTGTTTGCTCTTGTTTTGTTTTCGTGCCGCCAATCATCAAACCAGTCGGCCTCGGAATCATCTGCAAGTGATTCTGTAGAATTAAAGAAGCAGGATGCATGGGAATCGGCACACAGGCTTGACAGTGCTGAAGCCCTACTGGCGGAGGAAGGGAATGAGCATGATGCTGAGGCATCCGCTTCCAACAAACCTGCGAGGCAATACAGTGAGCATGATCTGAATGCCATCATGGACACGATTGGACAGCGACTTGGCAAATGCAAAGAGCTGGCGGGTTGTATCAGCAGTTATTGTGCGGTGACTAACGGCATAGAGGTGAACTTCATCTATAACACCGCAGAACGCCGTCGCCTGTTCCGCCAGAAAGTCTATGATGCACCCATTCTGAAATTTGTAGGGCCCGAATCTCCAATACGAATGTCAAAGACTGGTGTAAGCGATACGCTGGGCATCAGTATTCGTCCCACCAAAGATGTTTTCCCTCTTACAGCCGAAGACGTAACCTTCATCTTGAGGAACAACAGCAACAATGAACTGACTTGTGGCGAACATTGCGAGATAGCATTTCTTGATTCGGAAGGAGTCTGGCGCAAACTGCCCCGAAACGAGATGTTCAATGACATTGGCTATGAGGTGCGGCCTTACGGGAGCAGAACAGTCATCGGCAAACTTAGTCCCAAGGCATTCCCCACGCCAGCCACCCGCTACCGTTTCTTCTATCCCATCACGCATAACGGGAAGAACATTATGCTCATAGCAGAATATGAAATGAGATGACATGGGAGGTCAGGGGTGCTACTACTATCCTTGCAGTACAATAAAAGCAGCAGGGTTTCCGTTTATATTTATGGATATAACTTAAAATAAAATATAATGAAGAGAAACGTTATCATATTAGCAATGCTTGCAATGCCGTTGATTGGCAATGCACAACGAGAAGTAGGTAGTTGGACACTGACACCAAAAGTTGGTATCAACATCGCCAAGTTGACAGATCCGGACATCTATGTCGGCATTGACGGGGAGAAAATGGAATACACCAGCAAGGCTGGGCTTGTGGCTGGTGCAGAATTAGAGTATCAGCTGCGCGAAAGGTTCAGCCTGTCGGGTGGACTCCTTTATTCCAACCAGGGAACGAAGATGAAAGACAATTCACAATTCCATAACTCTTCATCCACGCTGCATTACCTTAATATCCCCTTGACGGCAAACTTCTACATCACTCCCGACTTTGCCTTTCACTTGGGCTTACAGCCAGGCTTTGCACTGAAGAAGCACATCGATGAAGAAATGCTTGATGAACATGGCAACTGGACTGTGACATCGAGCGATGACACCTGGTTCAAGACCTTTGACCTCAGCATCCCTATTGGCCTGTCGTACACGATAGGTGCCATACGGATAGATGCCCGCTATAACCTCGGTCTGACGAACGCTACAAAAATTGATGCAGTCAAGATTCACAACAGGGTCGTTCAGTTGACCGTTGGGTACAGATTTGAGCTATAACAAGGAATAGCCAAGATATGAAGAAAACCATCATCACCTTCCTAAATGTTGTGCAACACGCGTTTTTAATTAAAAAAGGAACGATGAAATATTCTCTTGTCATTATCTTCGCAACGTCACTGCTGGCTGCCTGTTCCAACAATGACGAAATCACTGTGACCCCTGACCATCCTCACACGTACCTCAATACAGGAAAACTACTCTCAATGGACGGCGGTAACGAGCACCTCGCATTTTCCTACGACTCAGAGGGAAGGGTCGCCTTTGCAGAACGAGTTGATTCCGGGTCGTTCCTTGTGAAGCAGCAAGCCGATTACCTCTACGACAATAATTGCATCTACGTCACGTTCCGGGAGTTCGCCCAACTACCAAACGGTGAGCACGATTCCAACTATACACGCGATTTCTGCCATTACGACACTCTCTTTCTTGCCAATGGAAGGGTAGACAGCTTGGCTGGCCATAGACCGTCATCAAGACATGTGCAAGCGAACCGATTCTTTTTCAAGTTCCACTACAACGAGCAGGGCCAACTCATCTCCATAAGGAACGACAACTTCAATTATATTTATCAGGACAAAATAAATGAAACGCCTTGGTACACGGAACTATACACGCTGGAATGGCATGACGGGAACATCATGAGACGAACCTGCACCATTCCACAGCAAAAGAAGACGATGATATGGAACTATTGCTATTCTGAATTGGTTGGCACAATGCCAGGCAGCGACCCCAGAGGCATCTTATTCGACCTCATGCCGCTCTTCTCTACTGGTTTCTTTGGTTTCGAACCGTACAACTTGCCATTAAGCATAGAATCTGACGAGATTAAAGAGCAGATAGGCTATTTGCTTGACGAGCAGCAAATGGTCTTTCATGTGAAATCTACAGTTAACTTATCTGATGGATTACCACAACTATTTGACTATCAAATCAAGTGGCAGAGTTCGTCCGTTCATTAGGCATAAATTTTAATTGCAGGATATGAGATGAGGTGGGAAGACATAGGTTAGTAATATTAGAAATGACATTTATGAAACATTGGGGAACTATATTAAATTTCGTGCTCTTTGCATTTATCTGTTTGATTATATGCATAGCAGTGTGGATGTTGAGTGGCGACATTCAGAATTGGATGAAACTTGTCATTTATGCCATAACATTTGCAATACTTTTCCCTCTTATCCGTTATATCCGAAAGAACAAGATTTATAAGATATGACACTTCTGAATTACAACAGACGATTCCTATTCCTGCCGACCATGCTATTGGCAGCGACATTCGCATCGGCACAGATACCAAACGATTCCATCGTGGCTGACTTCCGCTATTTCATCCATCAACTGGAAGCGACACATCCCGACCCGTATACGAACTATGGCGGTAAAGCGTTCTTTCATCGGGCCGCACATGAAACACTCTGGAGCCTGAAGGACGACAGCGTTACGACTCGCGAGGAACTATGTTGGCGCATCCGAGCATTCCTCGCACCATTGAGGGACGGACACACGCAAATCCATTATCCGGAGACACAAGGCTCATTCTCACTTGTTCCCATCCGTTTCAAGGCTGTTGGTGACGGTTTGTTCATCCGTCGATTGCCGGATGAACATCAGCAACTGATAGGCAGCAGGCTTGTCGGCATCGAAAATGTCCAGACGAAAGACCTTTGTGAAGAAATGATGAAGATATACCCTGCGGAGAATGAAATCGGCAAGTTGGCAAACATCTGTGGGCACGTACACCAGCCCGTCGTTCTTGGCAGAATAATTCCCGGTCTTCGACAAGACACGATTACCTATCATCTAATGACTCCAGAAGGAAATACAGTCTGCTTGCCGTTACCGCTCATTTCTGTAGAGCAATGGAAGGAATGGAACAACGGGCAAATGGTACAGGAGAATCGCTTTCCGACGGAAAATCTGACTTACACCTTCACCGACAAGCAGAAGTACACCATGTACTTCCGCTCGACCAGCATTATGGCTCGTGACAATATAGAATATATGTATCAGGCTGGGATGAACTACTACGATGACCTGAAATATTGCTATGACAAGGTGTACCACCGACCTATGCCCTCCGACACCCTCAAAGCCATCGCCAGCCTGCCGTCGTTCTCAGAAGAATTTGAGAAGATGCTCCAGCAGATGAAGCGTAACAAGAGTGAAAACCTGATTATCGACCTCAGAGGCAACGGCGGAGGATGGACGCCCATCACTTACCCCACACTCTATCAGTTGTGGGGCGACGGCTATCTGCAAAAGAACTTCCAGAACTATCTCTATCGTCTGCTATCACCACTCTATATGCAGAAAATCAACACGACACTCGAACAGTTCAATGCCCGTTATCACACGAACTATGAGTTTGGCGATTACACCTTCTATGAGAGCGACGAGAAGACGCAGGCTGTCACAGACGAAACCCGCACACGTTTCGTTAGCAACAGCATGAGTTGCATTCAAGACAAACTCGCCAAGCAGAACGGCCAACCCGTCTATACACCCAAGCATATTTATGTGCTGGCCGATGCCGACACGTATAGCGCAGCCTTTCATTACATGTTCTATCTTTGGAAGATGGGGGCGAAGATTGTCGGTGTTCCCAGCAGTCAGGCACAAAACACCTACATGGAAGTGACGCAGTTCACACTACCACGAACAAGGCTCGAAGGTTCCATATCCAACTCTATGCAGCTGTTCCTTTCTGCCGATGATCCTTGTGCCAAGCAGTTGATTCCTGACATCCTGCTGACGTATGATGACTATAAGCGTTACAACTTCGACAGTCAAGCCGAAGTGCTTTATCTTCTTGATTACATAAAAGCGCAATGAAACAAGCAAAACTTCTCTTTCTCCTGATTGCCGCTCTCGTATTCGCCTTATGTCGTCCATTGAGAACAGCGACGAGGTGGGTGGTATAAGTAGAGGAAAGTAAATCACAAGCAATATGAAAACAATGAAACTCTGGAGAAAAGTCTTGCTACAAGCATTATTCTACTTTTGTAGCTTTATGGCAATCATCTGGCTGTTAAACATGGTATTTAGCGACGGCATCGATGATTGGAAAGGAGAAATTATCAAAGGAAGTCTGTATACAGTGACTATCATCATTTTCAATAACTGGAAGGAAATAAAAGAACATATATGGAAACTATGAAACTCTGGAGAAACATCCTCGTAATGACCGCTGCCATGCTCTCCCTCGCCTCTTGCAGCAGCGATGATGACTATAAGTTTGATGCAAGCAAACTGGAAGGAAAGTGGAGAAAAGCCATACGAAGTGGCATTATGGATGGAGAGACGGTAATATATACTTTCTATTCCGAGAACTGGTATTCTGGTCGCATCGAGCAGCAAGTTTCTGCATGGCCCGAAGAAGGTTGGAAAACAACTGACCTCAATTATAGGGTTGGAGAAACGGGACACATGAATATCTTTACAGGAAAAACTTACAACGGGGAATCCAAAATCTACCTTGAAGTTGATGTCCGTAAACTGACTGACTCTGAAATGGTTTGGTACCACACCGATTCCAACGAGGAGATAGCCCGCTTCAAAAGAGAGAAATAACCGATTTTGGTGACAGTACATGAAAGAATAAACCGACTGGCAATAACATATTGTTACTGTCAGTCGTTTTTTTTTATTGTAGATTACAGCGTTTCTCACCGCACACCATTTTGAACGCCTCGTCGATGCCATCTTTGAGGATGACGGGATCCAACGTATAGATGAACGAACAACAGTCAAACAGTGAGCTACAGGTCCAGCCGTTTCACACGAATCTCTATCAAATCTTTTGAGTATCGCGAATACTTGTAGTTATCACCTCACTGCAATATTCTCTGATACAACTGTATTTGCCTCTTGTCAAGATTCGTAATCTTAATCTGAACCTTGGTCGGGCGTGGTAGGTCATCATGCATAGACATAAGTACTTTTGCTATTACCTGTTCAACATTTGTAAATCCAGAGTCCTCGATTACAGATACACGCTCACCACTGATGAATGCCTCTCCCCTGATAAGATTGTACTTCGACATCCTCTCAAAAGAGGCAGATGAGTCTTCATTATGCTCTGGTTCTTTGTCACTGAAGAAAAGATAGTCGATGACTTTCTCATTCAATTCCCATGCCGGTGAGTAGTCTATCTTTGTATACACCCTTGCCATTTTGTATGTTGAGTGATCAAGAGCAAAGTCAACATCACCAAGCGATGCACCGCATCCATTCTGTGCTATTGTTGCCCATGAATGGCGGAAGGAATACAGGCTGGCATGGAAGTCTGGCGAGACTTTCTTACAGATTTGGCTGATACCTGCGTTCACATTGGCATTGAATGAGTCTGATGTGCTTAGGCGGTCTTGAAAGTCAAACAGCCAAGGAGATTCCATATCTTTGGACAAGTACTTCTCGAATGTGGGCTTTATAAACTGTGGCACTCTTATCTCAAAGTATGCGTTGTCTGAACGGGACTTACATGTTTTTCTTCTGTTATAGTGGAAGATGCCATTGTGATACTGACTCTTTTTCGCATAGAATAAATCAATGCTATTGATTCCACACATACAGAAACTTATCAGCGCAACATCCTGACCAAGCTCCTGGAGTGGATGCGTGAATCTGCTGAAGTCGGGAACGACCGCAAAGAACTTACGAAGCATATTGGGGCTTATCGCTCTTTTGTTTGGTGTATCTTCTTTGGGGATTGTAATCTTGGGCCAAGGGTTTGTGATTAACTGAATACCTCTTTCTTCATCGTTGTACTCCAACATGGCAGCTTTGTGAATCTGTCTGACGTTGATTGGGTATTTGTTTTTAGACCTTGCCGTCTGGGAAAGAGAGTATATCCATCTAGAAAGGAATGAGTATGTCAATTGTGAAAACATGACCTCATTACCACCTGCAAATTTCTCCAAGCTATAAAGTGCCCACTTATAGTCGCGTGAAGTCCTTTCCTGGCCTCTGGCTTTCATCTTCTCTATATGCTTACGAGCGTACATTGAGAACGATATTCCATCCTTACCTTTCTGAATATAGTCCACAATTTCCTTGACTGTCCAGTCTTGTGTGTCAATCCTATTCAGAGTGTTGTAGTATTGATCAATCAATTTTGAGGTTTGTTGAATAACGAAAGGATCAAGAATATCCTTTTTGTTCCGACTCAGCCCCTTATCGTTAACCATCCATGAAGTCCTTAGATAAGAAACTTTACGATTGTGGGCAAAACGTATGTACACGACATACATACCATCTTTCCTCTTTGATTTTACAGTAGCTTTTAATGTTGCCATATCAAATGTATATTATATGATTATACGCAATAGTGCGCATTCATATAATATAATTCAGGTTTCATAAGGCTCGCTCAAATCTAGGTAAATTTTACTATAGACCGACCTATTGACACACGGAAAAGTGTTTGCACAATGGTATGTACATTATGCATATAAAGCAAAAAAATCAGCCGCAATAACCGCACTCAAATTTTTGGTAAACAGGCTCATATTTTGGTAAACAAATTTGAAGCAGAACTACCTATTGACACACGGAATGGCATTTTCCAAAAATATAACTAATTGTATATCAGTGATTTGTAGTTTCAGAAATGTTTCCCGAAAAAACACGTTTTAGGAGAGATACAAAAAACGCAAGTGCTTTGTTATCAAGCACTTGCGTTTTTATGTATCTCAAAAATCCGAAAATTATTCACATTCGAGAGCGCCCTGCGCGGCGGCTAACAGATGCTGATTATCAACAAGTTACAGAGTTTTTGTAAACTACTGGCGACTCTTTGACGACACATTCTGCACGTTTTTACACGCTCATGGCAACAATAAACGTGTTTTTACGGCAGAATAATCTCTTTCTATGTCATATTTTCATTTTTTGGGTTTACAATAAATTGCTCGACTTAGGTCTCACAATCGTTAACTGTAAATGCTTCATGTAATCTAGAGAACTATAGCCCTCAGAAACACTCTGCAAACTTGTTTGCAAAGTTAATGATTTCTTCTGAAATTACGCTTATTTTGCACGTTTTTCTTGCAGAATGTGTTATATTTTTAACATATATAGACGAATTGACATCTCTTCTTGCCACAATTTGTCTCAGTTAAAAGAAAAACGGATGGATTCTTGCGGTGTAAGTTTAGGTTTAAGTTTAGATGTTCTTATATATATAATAAGGTAAAGTAAACCCTAACCATAATGATTGAGTTTGCCATTTTCAGTTTAGAAACTCATGTATATATACATGGGTAAACGTAAACCTAAACTTGTTTGACATAAGCTTCCTGGTTCCATATTTCTTTTTTTACCGAGGAAGTACCTATCGCCATTGCTCCCTCCCCTCTCGCTCTCTTTTCCTTTGACTGATAAATCTGTTTTCGATGAAAAGAAAAAGATCATACCGTCTGCCGTTCCTGCTTTCGTGAGTTGATGAAATTAGGTTGCAAAGGTAACTGTTGTTCCTTCATCTACCCAAGGTGAACCAATGGTATGACTCAAAATCTCCACGCCATTCGGGTTGTATTTGAAGCCATAACCTTGTGCTGATGGTCACAACACCTTGTGAAGCAACATAATTTCTAATCACTCCCGAAAGTAGAGAAATCTACAGTAGGGAAATAAAAAAACATCGAGATTATGGCAAATCAAGCAACAACCAACTACAAGGTGACAGGCTCACGCAAAGCAGTGAACGACCTGTGGAGCACTCTCCAAAAGATGGAGGTGAACAGTAAGAACATCTGGCTTTACCAGTTGGCAGAGCACTATGGCATCGACTATGAGACAAAGCAAATCAGTGTCCGTGGTCACATCTATTGGGCAGAGTATGAGGAAGACCCTGCCAATGACTACTATCTGCTATCCTTTGAGACAGAAACTGCATGGGATGCTTGCAATGAGTTTTTCGAGGAGATTAACCATCTGCTGTGGGACGAACTCTCTATCTCTTACAGAGTCTGTGAATGTGGCTGTGAGGTCTATTATGTACATGATGAAGGTGACTTCTTCCCTGAAGAGGTAGCAGTCAGTTCCAGCGGTGAACCATTCGAGGATGCTTGTGATGACATCTACACCACCCTCAAAGATGCTATCAATGAATGGTGTGAAAAGATGAACATCGAGCAAGGTGAGCGAACCGATGAGGAAATGATGAACTTCATCAATGAGTATGAGTATGACGATGATGACACATACTTCTACATCCGTCAATTTACTTTTGAATAACTAACCAGCGGTGGTATGCGGTCGCAATCGATGGCATACCATCGCATAAAATCCTTAACGTATGACAACAATTCAATCAATCCTGTACCGACTGACTGAAGCTGTTAGCGGTACTGACAAAGAACTCTACACCGAAGATGAGCTGAACAAGTTTGCGTCCTTCTATCTCGACAAATGGGATGAGAACACAAGCGAGAATATAATTGCAGAGTCTTTCACAGATTTCTGGTGGAACACAGACAGAACTTGCAGAAGGTGCTCTGTCTGTGGCAAGCTAATGAGTGAGGGCTATTGTGTCGATATGGGTGCAGCCTACTACTGCTCTGACGAATGCCTTCATGCTGAATACTCTGATGAGGAATGGACAGAAGAGTGCGAGAATAACGACCAGAGTTATTACACCGAATGGTAAAGTGTCTCTCTTCTCTGACCGAACTTACTATATAAGTACTATATTGTTTTTCTTATATAGGTGCTATTCTTCACCTACTTCTTATTTAACTATACCTTTGTACACGGTTACACATGTATATATGTGTACAAGTTGACAAACATTCATGTGGACATATTTATAAAATAATAACAACTGGATTTCTATGTTACATAAAGTCATCACTTTAGCCAACTTCAAAGGCGGCGTAGGAAAATCGACATCTACTGCTGCTATTGGTGCTTGTTTAGCCATGAAAGGCTACAAGGTTTTGCTGGTTGACCTCGATGGTCAAAGTAATCTCACACTCTATTATGTTCCAAACGCAGATATGTTGGAAGATAGTATTTATGATACTTTGGTCTCTGGTAAAGCGATTCCAATCATTAACGTCAAGCCGAACCTTGACATTGTTCCATCATCCCTGGAAATGTCCAGTGCCGAGATTGCAATGACTAATACGCTTGCCAGAGAGCAAGTCCTGTCACGAGCACTGTCTGATGTCAAAATCAATTATGACTTCATTCTTATTGATTGCCCCCCATCTTTAGGCATAGTTACGACAAATGCCTTTATTGCAGCTGACGAGATCTTGGTTCCAATGACCCCAGAACTCTTACCGCTAAAAGGCATGAAGATGCTCGATTCCTTTGTAAGTTCATTGAAGGTTGTAAGACCATCTGTTAAGTTAAGTGGTGTTTTCATCACCAGATACAACCATCGCAAACTCAATAAAGCCGTATCTGAAGCTTTGAAGAAAAGGTATGCTGACATCACTTTCAAAACCATTATCAGAGAGAATATCTCTATAGCAGAGTCTGCTGGAAGCGGTCAGAGCATCTTTGAATACGAGCCTAACTCTAACGGAGCAAAAGACTATCTTGAACTAACAGAGGAAATACTCAGACAATTCAACATTTCATAACTATGAGCAAGAAGAACATGGATGCTTTACTCAGCAATATCATGGGTGAAGCAATAGAAAGACCTACAGAGATTACTGTTGCAGAGACTACTCAACCGGACAAGGCTCCTCTTTCATCCAAGGAGAAAAAGAAAGATGTTCCTTCAAGACACTTCACTTTTATCTGTTCCACAGAACTTGCAAATAAGGTTCAGGCAATTGCCCGTAAGGAGGGCTTTACTATACGTGCCTTAATGGAATACATGATGCGAAAAGGTGTTGATTCCTACGAAAGCAAGCATGGTAAGATAAAGAAAATCAAAGCAAAAGGAGTGTCCGACGTAATGTAAACTTATATACATGAATACAATTATACAAGTGGACAAGGCAACAAGTAAACTTGTTTTCAAGTACACATATAAACAAGTGGTTAAGTAAACAAGTACACATGTATTCTTGTACACAAATTTGAACTCAAAAAACATAAGTAAAATGAAAAGATTAATTCCACTTGCCATCCTCTCAATCACGATGGCCCTCCCCTCGTTCCTAACATCTTGTAGCAGTGAGGATGAACTTCTCCCTGACACACCAGAAGTACTGAAGCCAACAATCACGAATTGGATAGAGCCTTGGCATATCCAAGGTTCAGGAATTGAGGAAGTCAAGGCGTACATGTCAACTTCAATGTATGGCTACACTCTGACAAATGAATCAAGCTCGACAGCCAACTATCAGTTGGTGTATTCTGGTTCTTATAAATCCACAGGTCTGATATATAGTTTCACTAAGCATGAAGGTGGTTTGTACTCTGTTATTGATACAGAGTTGTGTGTGAACAAGTCTGTTATCATCAAGTATCTCAATGAGCACTATTCCCTTGTGTCAGGAGCTGGCAGTGACGATGAGAACATTCAATACCTATTTACCACTCCAGACAAGTCAACAGTCATAACTACCCTAAAGGTATCTGATGAGTGTTTTAATGTCAGTTATTCTTTTGTGACCCATTAAGCACATTCAAGAACTTCATCTACAGTAACCATCCTCAGGACACATTTCTTGAAGATGGTTACTTGTTGTTTTGTAAACTTGTGTACCTGTTTACATGTACACAAGAATTACCTTTTATTAGGGAATACGTTACCAAATATAAATTCGGCAACAAATACGATTTCTTACCGAATTTATAAAACCGTACAAAAGACCACACTGCATTCTTATTGTGAACTATTTGTACAATGGTTATAGATTTGTTATTCGAAAATACAGTTCGCACTAATTTGCTCATTCCAATAATTATTCTGTCTGACGACCCAAAGACTGTAAAGGCTCACTTGACCTTCTTCTTGCTTTTTCTCTTTTATCCCCTTTCTTTTGTCGAATCTCATGCTGCTGCCTAACAGGACAGCTTGTAGCCGAACACTCCTAATCTCTTTTCCCGCTCTTCAGTCTTGGCCTTCCACAGCATAGACTCTTTGCTTGTCGATGGGCATTCTTGTTCTACATGCTCCCATCTAATAGCGGAATGATACGCAGCACCTCGCATGTCCTTCTCCGTCCGATGGCCATGACGTGCCCAGTCTGAGCGTTGGACTGTCGGGCATCCTCCTTTTCGTATCTGTCACTGAATTGTTCTTATTCCGACTTACTCATTGATGACTTTTCCGGGCGAAGCGAGTACAATTACTTTTTCCGTCGCAAAGTTAGTGCAAGCCGTATTCTGCAAGTACCAGGTGCCTTATTCCTCGAATTATTTCAAAAACTTTTTGCCGTCTGCAGGGCATCCAATAAAAACTTTTCAGGCCCCGGGGTGAAATAATTCGGTAATTCCTTGCATTCCCATACTTCCCTTGCCAACTCTTAAAGCAACGTAAAAAATAAATGTTTCACTTCTAAAAATTCAAAACAATGAAAAAGATCGAGAACAATTTCGCAGTAACAGGTTTCGTAGGTAAGGATGCAGAAATCCGTCAGTTCACAACCGCTTCAGTAGCACGTTTCTCACTGGCTATCGGCCGCATCGAGAAGAACGGCGAGGAAAACAACCGCGTATCGGCTTTCATCAATGTGGAAGCATGGCGCAAGAACGAGAACGCCGATTCATTCGACAAGCTCACAAAGAACACCATGCTCACCGTGGAAGGCTACTTCAAGCCTGAAGAGTGGAGCGATCAGGATGGAGTCAAGCACAACCGCGTCGTGCTGGTAGCCACCAAGTTCTATGAGACTCCCGACAAGGAGGAAGCTCCGAAGGAGGAGAAAAAGACTTCCAAGAAGAAGGCCAAGTGAGCCTTCTTCTTCCTCTTACGAGGAAAGATTCCCAACGAAAGGGAAAAGAAAACTCAAAGATTATTCACCATCTAACAATTTCAAGATTATGATTTACACACACACTATCGGACGCATCGGCAAGGATTGCCAGGTCATCACAGGAACACACGGAACATTCATGGCGGTTGACATAGCCGTTGATGATTACTCCAAAGGTCAGAACATCACCACATGGGTAAGGGTACGCAGCAGCCGTGAGAACCATGTCCGTCTGGCTGAATACCTCACCAAGGGAAGGCTCATTCTCGTGGAGGGAACTATCTCTACATCACAGTGGACAGACCGCCAAGGCGAGAGCCACACCCAAATCTCCATCAATGCGGACAGCATCGCTTTCGTCAACGCAGGGAAGAAAGACGAGCAGAACGCCGACCCGAAGAAGGCTGCAAAGAAAGGTGCCAAGGCAAAGAACACGCCCCAACCACCGCAGGACGCTCCAGCACCTGACGAGAAGGACATGCCGTTCTAATGAAGGAAGGAGGACGCAATGAGATACGCAAGGCTTTTCGTTCCCTATCGGGGATATTGGGACATTCAAGTTGATTTGAATAGCATCGAGGGTGGCTATCATGGCTATCAGTACAACTGCATCGTAGTAGGCAGCGGAGCGGAGATAACCTGCTATCGGGACGAGTTTGAGTTTGTGGACTAATATTTTTCAAAGACTATGGATTGGCATATCATCTACGCAAAATTCGATGGATGCAAGAGCTTCAAGGCTTTTGACATCAACGAGGGAAGACAAGTCGGTAATCTGATTTATGCTTCTCTGGTGGAGAACACGGAGGACACCCGGCAGAAACTCCAGAAGCTGGCAGACTTGAACAAGGGGCTTCACCTTGTGCTACAACTTCGCAGGAAAGGCAGAGTGTGCTTTCAGACTAAGTAAAAGGTAACGGGCAGACCAACCATCTGCCCACAATTTTTCTTTTTATGGAACAGCCAAAAGACATCAAGCGTGAGCAGATAAAGGCTCTGATGGAAAAGATGAAGCAGGATGGGAAGCCCATTGATTGGGCTACCATTGTCCTTTGCTGAACCCAGCGCGTCCTGCTGTAAACGGCAGGACGTTTTCTTGTTGTACCTTCATTCCATTATCCTTCAGAAAGTGTACTTCATCGGTGAAGCGATGCTGCACTGATAAAGCACACATACTTCAGGAGAGGCAAACACGGAACAACTTGCTTCAGCTGCCAAGGATGATCGCATAGCGCACATGCTCAGCATCTGAAGCGAGTCCATCCGTCTTGTAGCTTGCCTCTCTAATTCCATTTCACTTTTCATCTTGACCTCTTATAACAGCCTTACAAAATGATCTTTTAATACTTTGTGCCTCACTTTATAGTGTCGTAATGCTTCGCCCCACACCATGAAGCCAAGCCCTGTCCCATTAACAGAGTCTTTATTTTCAGTCAGCAGAGCATGATTGAAAGAAAAGACACTGTCACAGGGAGGGGCAATCACGAAAAGGTAGCCGGTCATCTTCAAACAGGGTCGGTGAGATCGCAGGGCGAAACCTCACTGACGCTGTTCTTGCTGACAGTCCACCACTTCGTCTGTAAGATTGCCCTGGCTGGACTCTGGCTTCATTCCCACCCATACTTATTGTAATCTGACGGCAATGATAGTTATAAACTGACGGATGGTATGCTTCTAAGCTGACGAGTAAGTCTTTCATTATAACCTACGCCCACACCATTGTCTAAACAGCATTCTCAGTTTGTCATAGAGGGAAAACTCTTGTGGTCAAGCGAGTTGATCATAAGAGTTTCCTCACTCTGCCAAAGGTATGTCAAGGAGACTCTATCAAGCCTTGCCAGAAGGTATTTGGCAAAACTAAACACTTTGCCAGATACGTTCTGTCTTTCCGGCTGTGATGGAGACTCCTCTTATTGACATACTGGCTGAGGATGCCTGTTTGGACAAGCCCGCCCCACCTTTTATAATTGTTATACATGACATTTTCTGTCATATCCTTCAAAGCCCGTGAAAAGGAATTCTTCTGCAAAGGTAGTTTCGCCATTCAAACCGTCAAGAATAGCAGGGCTTCGCTTTCAACAATCTTCCTTTTCGCTGAAAAGAGTATTCTTGAAACTTTTCTTGCCTTATTGCCTTGCTATCACCTTGAAAAGCAGAAAAATTCCCAATCACAGGCTGAAAGGCTTGAAAGAAAGGGAAAATAAAAATTCAAGAGTATGGCAACAACAAATTTCAACAACCGACTGATAACGCCAGAGCTGACCGAGGCACTGAGCAGTTATCCCCTGTATTCTCAGGACGCGAAGAAGAAGGATGCACTTTGCATCGCAGTGTTTTACCTTGGCAATATCCGCTGGTACATCATGGAAGGACAGCAGGAAGGCAATGACTTCACACTCTATGGCATCGTTACTGGACTGCAAGAGACGGAGTACGGCTACCAGTCTGCAACCGAAATGGCAGGTATCACCTATGATGCAAGTGAGTATGGACTTGGCACATTGAGGATTGAGCAGGACAAGGATTTCAAGCCTTGCACCCTTGCAGAGATTGAGGACGCAGAACTGCAGGCGTTTCTCTCACGGCTCTATGACAAAGACTAATGTATAACCCTATAAACGCATCAGATTATGAAGATTATCGTAATGGACAGCGCAAATGTGCGCATCGAGGTTTTGAACGTTCCCGACCACATGATTGAAGAGGACATCGAGCAGTTCTTGGCAGAGCATGACTATTCGCTCAACAACATTTCTTGGATGGCAGCACCCATCGACTTCGTGCCGGTGCAGTTCCATGAATACGGCATCTGTCATTCGGATGGCGAAGAGTTGCACTTTGTCCGTCAAGGGAAACTCAAAGACTTTTCCATCTATGACAGTGTGCAGGAGGTCAAGCACCGTGAGCAGGAGGAACTTGCCGCAAAGCTCAGACTTCGTGGCGAAAAGGTGGATGATGGCTATGAATGGCACTTCGAGGGTGAATGTCCTATCGTAGCAGCATACGACTATGACGAGCCTTGCGATGTGGTCATCCTTTCGGTCAGAGTGGACAAAGACGGTTATTTCACCATCATTGGCGATGAGAAGAACGACCGAGGCAACGAGCATGAGATTGAGGTGGATGATGTCTTCGCTGGACATCTTGACTACATAATCAGTGAGATAGGAAAATAATCAATAAACATGGGATAGGTGGCAACTCCGCTGCCTATCCCTACAACTCCAGAGTATTATGAGACAGATATTTGTCGTGTACGAAACTGACGCATGGCACAGCACAAACCATCGGGATTGTGCCGGAGTATTCACCAGCAAATGGGCTGCCGTGAATGCCATTGTGAAGAACCACCGCATAGAGCTGGACGAGTTCTTCAGCGAGGAAGAGATTGAAAAGACATCTAAGCGTGTGTTGGAAGCCGATGCAAGGCGCAGGTTACGCAAGGAACTGGAGTTTGCCTACCAGACGCAAGGCTATGAGACCAACTATGACATCGAGGTCTGGAATATCAATGAATGGTATCTAACTAAATATTAAGCGATATGACCAACAAGCAGAGAAAAACCATGATTGAGCAATGGGTCACTCAGATGAACCCTAAAGCCATCCTCCGTGCTGCCGATGCCCGTTGTGGGGCAAGGTATGCTGTCTATGTAGTTCCGTCTCCTGGAGAGTTCGGGACAAGATGCACCGACTATCTGCCTTTGAAGCAGCTGGAACAATACCTTTTGGGAGTGTTCTATGCCAATGAGTTCAACGAGCGGATAGGAAGAAAGGCATGATGCCTTCTCTGGCGGCTTCGCCCTTCGGGTTCACGGATCCGAAGGGCGAAACGGCTTCTTTTAATTTCCTTGACAGGTCAATACCCTTATACTATACATGAACCGAAGTTCATCAGATGGTTTCACCTATCTCCATGTCGGACAAGTGACAGCGGAAAGTTTTTTCTGCGAAGTTAATGCGTCCACGTCAAATAGCAAGTCGTGCTTCGTGGACAATCTTCCTTTTCGCTGAAAAGAGTATTCTTCACGGCAGACTTGCCTTATTGCCGCTCCCGCACTTCTGGGTGCAGAAAAAATCTTCCCTGGTCACAGTCCGAAAGGATTTAATGAAAGGGAAATAAAAAAATTCGAGCGCAATGAATATGGTCAAGGTTTTCATCAAGGGTCAAGAGGACAAGGAACTCAGTAGTTTCCTCCGTTACTATCCAACTCGCATAAAGAATGTGGGCATAGATGCTTTGTTCGACAGGCAGACCATCTTTGATTTCAAGGACGGATGCAACCAGCCGCAAGTGGCTCAGTTCGTGGCAAAGGAACTTGTAAGGAAGTTCGGGCGCAAGATTGGAAAGGTGGTTTTCTCATGCGTCCCTGCCAGCAGCCAGGAGCGCAACGAGGAACGGAACAAGGCTTTCTCTGCTCTTGTATGTCAGTTGTCGGGTGCCATCGATGGCTTTTCCCATGTCAAGGTCAATGGAGAGCGGTCAGCCGTTCATGGAACCAAAATGAAGAAAGAGGCCAGAGCCAAGCGACTTGAGGAGAGCAACACCATAGAGGTTGATGCAAGTTTCTTTCGCAACAAGATAGTGTGTGTATGGGATGATGTGGTGACTACAGGAACATCTTTCTGTGCCTATGCAGCGCAGTTGGAGAGAGTCGGAGCACATGTGACCAATGGCATCTTCCTCGGAAAGACTTCATATAGATATGTACCAACTTATTGATGATTATATGGAACAGAGAAAATTTAGCCGGGCGGCAACAGCCGCCTTCACGGGGCATCGTTTCGTCGATGCTTCATTGAGAGAGCACGTCAAGAAGAGGTTGACAAGAGCTGTTCTTGATGCTTATGGGAATGGCATCCGAAACTTCATATCCGGCTTTGCCATTGGATTTGACATGATGGCGGCTGAGGTGGTAGTGTCATTGAAGCAGATCTATCCAGACATCATATTGACTGCTGCTGTCCCCTTCAAGGAACAAGCCGCTCGTTTCGGCTTCTATGACCGAAAACGATATGACAGGTTGCTGGAGGTGGCTGATGAAGTGATTGTGCTCAGTGAGAGTTATTATCCAAGGTGTTTCCTGGACAGGGATGAGTTCATGGTGAACAATTCCTCACTGCTCATAGGCTATTATGATGGCCGCGAGAAAGGAGGAACATTCTACACCATCCGTAAGGCAATGGCGCAGAACATCCCTATAGTGAATGTGTTTTGATAACTAAATGTATGATTTATGAGTGATATTGGAAGTATTATCATCATCGTCATAGTCTTCCGCATCATCTTCCTCGTGCTTGGCGCATGGTGGAGAGGTGATAGCCGGAATGACTTTAGACGAGATAGGTAGCGTCAGCAGGAGATACGCTATTCTTCATTGATGTCGTCAGGCCACCAGAACTGTTGCAGTTCGTGGATGATGTCATCCCAATCTTGCATGGTGAACGTACCTTCGCCCATCATCATAATAGTCATGATGATGTCGTTGTAGGTGCGATAGACATTCGTGTCCCTAAACCCGTTACGCAGGTAGAAAGCATGGCGACGATGGCGTTGCTCGATGTTCTCACTGACTTGCGTAGGACTTTCCATGTCCAGGACACAAGTCTGACCTTTATACTTTTCAATCAACAGAGTCAATATCTGCTGGCCATAGCCCTTTCCGCGCAGTTCCTCTTGCACAGCAAAGTACCAGAACCAGTTAAAAGACTTACGTGGATAGACGATAGTGAAGCCGATGAACTCTTCTCCATCGTAGTATGCCGTGAAATCCAACGGCATTTCCTCAATCAGGCGCATCAGGTCATCCCAGGGAATTTGTTCGTCTTTAGGGAATGCCGTTTCATACAGATGCTTTATCTTTTCATCAGCATTAGCTGCTGTTTTCTGTATTTCAGTCAAAATACTCATTTTTCAATTCCTCGCTACATTGTTATTCTTTGGTACGGGTTTTGCGAGTTTCATTGCATCTTTGGTGCCGAAAGTTCTTCTGATGATCGTCTCTACATATTTAGTGACGAGTGTTTCATCATTAATATGGGTGAAGAGTCTCAGCACTCTTGTCTGGTTATACCACACGATTTTCACATAGTCGTTCAATGTGTGGCTATGTCCGGCTATACTCAGTATACCATGTTCTTCTACTAACCTTTCGAAGTTTTTCAGACCGACTTTATTCAGATTGTACACATGAGCGAGTTCTATGCCTGTATCATCATTCAAATCTGCCACTGCGATACTATCTATCTTGTCAATGTCTGCCGACTCCATGTAGGCTGCCCAATCAACCATTGTTTCCCAGCCGTAGTGTTGTGCAGCTAACAAGACATCGTATTGCTTCCAAAACGCAATTCCAACAGCTCCATGCAGATGTTTTATCTCCTGTATGTAGCTAACATCATCAAGCAATGTTTCTGCATTTTGGACAGGCATTGTTTTTGTTCTCGCTTTGCGTTTACTTTCTATGAAAACATAGACTAAGATACCTACAACAGGTGGGATGATAGATACAAAAACTTTATAAAGTGTTTCCATTGATTGACTATTATTTCAATATGATAATATCACTCCAACGAGTAGTTGGGTTCTTGCTCTTGAAATCATGCTTGATGGCATTGGCAAAGACATTCGCCTTTCCCTTGCCGTCTTTTTGAGTATATTGCTGACTGCCGAGCACGATGGTCTCTGTGCCATTGACCTTGTTGATGCGGTCAATAACGGCATCCAGACGCTTCATCTTCTCGAACTGTTCAGCATTTATGTCGAATAGATCCTGCTGGATGGGACTGTTCGGCCCAATTCCCATAACGATAACACCGGCTTTCTTATAATGATAGCCCTGACGGTAGAGCTTCTGAAGCACTTCATTGGCAGCCTTGACAATAGTGATGGTCGAGCTGGAAGGAGTGACGAGTCGCAATTCCTGAAAGTTCCAGTACTGAGGCAGGTCTTCTCGGAAAGCATTGGTGTTAAGGAAGACACCCACAATGGAAGCAACCGTACCCTGCTGGCGCAGTTTCTCAGCACATCGGGCAGCATAGTTCGACACATGGGTACGGAGTCCGTCGAGGTCTGTAATCATGCCGTTAAACGAACGGCTGGTACAGATGCTCTTCTTCTTAGCCATTTCCTCATTGGGCACACAGTCTTCGCCGTTGAGTTCTCGCCAAGTACGCTCGATGACGATATTATTGAAAGTCGCTTTTACCCAAGTCTGGTTATGCTCGGCAAAGTCGTAGGCTGTCTTCACGCCAAGGGATTCAAGACGTGCTGCATAGCGTCGGCCAATGCCCCAGACTTCATCAATCGGATATAGTTTCAGGGCCTTGATACGCTTCTCGTCCGTATCGATCATGCAGCAATGGCGGTAGCCCTGGTATTTCTTGGCGAAGTGACTGGCCATCTTCGCAAGGGTCTTGTTGGGAGCAAGTCCGATACTGACAGGCATTCCTACGTTTCGCTTGATCTTCTTGTGCAGCTCTTCACCCCAGGCTTTCAAGTCTATCTTCTCCATGCCGTCAAGATAGACGAAGCACTCGTCGATGCTGTAACGGAAGTATGCCGGAGCCTCCTTCTTGATGATTTCTACCACACGACCAGTCAATTCTCCATACAGCTCGTAGTTGGATGAGAAAACAGCAATCTTTTGATTAGGAAACTGTTCTGCCAGTTGGAAATAAGGCGTTCCTGCTTTGATTCCCATCTTCTTGGCTTCATTTGACCGTGCCACAACGCAGCCGTCATTGTTCGATAGAACAACGACAGGCTTGTCTTTCAGGTCTGGCCGAAAGACACGCTCGCATGATACATAGCAGTTGTCACAATCTATGATGCCGTACATGGTCAGTATTTTCTCCAGTTCTTAATCGTCCAGATAACAACACCCCACACCTCAAAATCATCATCCTCATCGATACGGATGGGCTTGAAGTCCTTGTTGGCAGGGCGCAATTCTATATAACCGTCATTGCGGTGGCTCAAATCAAGGTATTTGATGGTGAACTCTTCATTGATATAGCCCACGACAATGTCTCCATCCCTTGGTTCAAGGGAACGGTCGATGACGGCTATGTCACCATCATTGATACCCGCTTCAATCATTGAGTCACCTTCCACTTTCCCGTAGAACGTCGCTTCAGGATTGCGGATAAGGTCACGATTGAAGTCCAGCGTCTCGTGATTATAGTCTTCAGCTGGCGAGGGGAAACCAGCCCTGATGCCTGGAGCAAACTGAAGCTTCAGCTTCTTCTCAAAGTCACCTTGTATGATTTGAATGTTCGCCATTATCTAACAGCCTGTTTGATAAATTGGAATTTACATACCTTCACGTTTTACGTCCCGCCATCCTTCGTTTGTGAGTATCTCAGCGTCATTCCCGATAAAGCATTTGGCAGCGACGGTGTCGCCAAAAAGCCAGTAGCGCATCCATGCAGTCATATAGGCATCACCGCATTTTAGCACGTCGCCATGATCAATATTCTTGATTCTGCCAAGTATCTTTTGCTTCGAGCCGATGCCTTCGTATGACTTCTTCATATCGTCAAGTTTACAGAGTGCTTTGGCATCAAAATCTCCACAGCCACCCATCATCAGCATAGGTGCTTTCACTTCCTTCAGAAAATCCCAGCCCAAACTGTCAGCCAGCATAATGGCTGTTCCGCTTTGTGTGCATAGCGCCTTGTAGCGATGGCTGTTGCTAAAGCGTGACGCTCCTGTGTAGACCGCCATCCCCCCTTGTGAATGTCCGACAAGGCCGATGTTCATTGTATCAACCTTATGATAGAGCGGACTCTGAGGGTTATCGTTTTCCCGAAGCACAATGTCTTGTGACTTGCTTGACGATTTCCCCTCCCAAGCCCATTCCTCCTGATTGCCCACGACAATAAAACCCCACGAGGCAAGATGACGGAAGATGGCCCTATATTTCCGTGCCGGTATGCCAGTGCCGTTGGCGATGACGACGAGTGGCCATTGCCGAGCCGTGGCCTTTATGTCTGAAGGATAATAGATGTCGTGGTATTTTATTTTCTCATCTTCGTCCTCTATGGAATACTCTTCCACTTGATACTGCCCGTTCATGGCATACTTCTTTTCAAGTGTACCCTGATAATCAAAAGCTTTCTGATAATCATCAGACACTGCCGGTATCTTGTCGAAAAGCTTTCCGCAGCCCCATAATAACAGCCATACGGAAACCAACGTTATTACTATACGTTTAATCCATTTTTTGAGTTTCATAAATTCTGATTTATCTGTTACTATTTCTTATCTGGCTGCTGGCCGTCGTGGGCCTTCCAGGCGCACTCGGTAATCTTCATGTCGGAGAATACAGCCGTGAAGGATGATTCCTCGGGCGAACAGGCATAGATGCCAAAACTGATCTCGTCAGCACCGGCATACATGTGGCAGATGCGCATCTGGCTGAACTTCTCGCCGTCGGCGGAGCACTCGATGCAGTAGTCATCTTCGCGGCGCGAGAAGCGGTACCACATGGCCTTCACATCGGCAGGAATGGCCGTCGTGGCCCAGTCGGAGTAGCCATTGTTGGTGGCTACGCTGCCCAGATGCTGAAACTCCTCGTTCTCGTATTCCACCGAGCCCTTCAGCCAGTTCTCGCTATCGAGATACATCACGATACCACATTGGTCGAAGCGGTGATGACTCTCCGTGAAGTCAGTCTTAACCACGAAGCTGAAAAACTTCTCGCGCGTCTTCATCTGAAGCACGGGGGCATTGTCGTTCTGGAAGTGATAGTAGGTGCGCTGCCAGAGGTCGGTCTTCGGAGCGGTGGTGATGCGAATGGTATCATTCTTGATTTCACATGCGGCAGGCTCCCGCGTCCACTGGAGGCTGTCCAGATTGATGTGGCCGCTGTCAGAGAGTGCCACCTTTACGTTGTCTACGAAATCCATAGTCGTTACTTGTTTGTTCTGCTGTCCGCATGCCGTGAGCATGAGACCAGCGCAGAGAAATGAGAATAGTTGCTTTTTCATATTTGTTTTTATTGTCCGCTAAATTGGAATTTAACTTAATACTTAAAACGTTCCCTCGTCGTATAAGTGTTATAGCGATTTCTCTATTCTTTTCATTTCTTCTTTCAGATACTTCTCCAGGCATTTGGCTATTTCGGGGTAATAGTCGTCCAAAGTTTTGTAACGATTTCGGTGCTTGGAGTAATGACGTAGGGTGGTGACTAGTTCTGGCATCCAGAGGAAGTCTCTACCTACCTGAGCGCACATTTCTTTTTTTACCTGGTCATAAGTGAAGCCGTTCTCCTGCATATATATGATGACAGCTGCACGGACGACGCTCTCGTTGATAACCGTAGCGGGGTCTCCGTAGGCTTGGCTGCTCATACCGCGATAATGACGTCCTAACAGAGTTTTTCCAATGTCATCGAGAAGATCGGAATTTGCATCGTACAAGGAGTTGACAAATGAATGGTTGAATTCATGAATAAGTGTCGAGGCATAGTCCATTCCATTTTCAAAAGGACTGCTCATAGTCTCGTCAGTGTAGTAACCGCAGATGGCAAAAATTTCTTTGGGTTGGCCTATCATTTGCCTGTTCGTACCATAATTTCCACCCCCATTGGTAAAACCAATGATGACACGGAACTGCTCTGTCGGTTCCGTTCCATAGAACTTGGGGTACCAATCTTGGTGAAAATACTTCATCACGTTCTCCTCGTATGCCTGAAGTACGGACTCGTAGAAAGTCTGGTGTTGCTTGTAGAATTCGTGGAAGCGGGTATCGGAATAGAACTTATTGAGCCGGACGAGGAATGTATCAATTTCTACCTTCTGCCAACGCTTTTCGAGGTCACTCTTTTCTCCTGTGAATGACACTTTCTGCCCGTCAGTGTCGAGATGGACGGCCATCGACATGACGGCATCGTAGGATATGCCATAATTTTTCCGCAGTTCTTTGATATATGTGACGGTCGGGTGCTGTCCATAGGCGGAAAACCATATCTCCGTGTCGCTTGTGTATTGCCCGCCATTATCCATACAATACTCACGAAAACCGGCCGTGCGTGAAATAATGGACATCAATTCTACTGTCTCTGATGTTTCAACTTTAATCTGTGCATTTGCAAAACCCTCTGCTGACAGCATTGCCAGTAGGAACAGGAAACGTTTTGTATGTTTATAAAATCTCATAACTAAATTGGAATTTACTTCAATAAACCATATAAGAATATATCGTAAATAATGCCTCCTTTAATCACCGCTTTGCGCATGACTCCTTCTTGTATAAAACCATTCTTTAGTAAAATGTGCTGAGATGCGAAATTGGGATGAAAGACATTTGCTGTAATTCGATTGAGGCCAAGTTCCTTTATTGCAATCTCACACACTTGTCCCACAGCCTGGCTCATCAGGCCACGATTCCAATAGTCTTTCAATAACATGTAACCTAATTCGCCGTCAAGCCTGTATATATCTGCTTTTCGTTCAACGGAAACACTACCAACAATCTTCCCATCTACGACCATTGCGCGAAAAGTTCCGTCAATGCCTTCGCTTTTGGCAACTATATTCAGCCACCAATTAGCATCATCTTCTGTATAAGGATTCGGCAATCTGTCTGACAAGTATGTTCTATCAACGGCATTGCATAATTCCTTCAGTTCTTTTTTGTCAGCCAAACACCATTTCCGCAATTCTACTTTCATACCGCTAAATTCCGATTTAACTGTTTGTTATTAGATGTGTTTTTATTACTCTTCCAGTCTCGCTTTAACTTTCTTCCACGCATGGGAGTCGAAGAGGAAACACTCTTTCATGGTTTCCGTCATTCTCTTGAACCGGCTCATGGGAATAGTGAAGCTCAGTTCATTTGTCCCTACGTATGGGCGAACCGACGGGTCGAACAGTCCGATAAAGCAGCGATACCCCTGCCGGTCATTCTCAACCACCGTCATAGAAACTACGCTGCTACAGCCTGAGCCAAACTGAGACACCACCGCATCGGTCTCATTATTGTCGAAGAAAGCCCATCCGCAAAGTCCAGAGAGCATGTCGGGTGTGGCATAGAACAGCACGCCTTCCGTTCCCTCGAAGGATTCAGCCTTGTCTATACGGATGAAGTTCAGATATGGTTTCTCGGCCCTTTTCATCCCCAGTCCGTTTACGTAATCTACAACCATTTCGGGAGTTTTCTTGTACTTCTCCTTCAGCGAGACAAAGCCGGGTACACGTTCCGGCATATCTGAAAACCCTGTGTACAGTTTTCCTCCACCGCAGCCAATGACATCCGCGCTCAGACTGACGGGCTGTCCATCTCTGGCCTGTTGCAACCTTTTAAAGAAACAGCCGCCAATCTTCTCTGTATCAGCAATCGGCTGGTCGCTATAGCCGAAAAGCAATGGCAATGGAACATTGCTACCAAAAGCCTCTCTGTAGTTCTGAATGAATTCTTTAATGTCCATAACACTTTTCCTTAATTGCTAAATTGATTTATCTGTTAGGTATGCATTTTTATATCCACTCAAAGTTGTCCTTTCCTGCACCAATCTCAAAATGATATTTGGCTATGCCTAAGTCCATCTGGGTATAGCCAATCATAGATAAACCTTTCTTGGCCCGTACCAGATGGTGATTGTTGCTCATACCCGTGTACTCAAATGAAAACTTCTGCTGATTAACTGCTGTAGGGGCAAGCAATGCTGCTTCGACACCCTTCCTGAACCATGAAGGCGTAATGTCACTGGCATTACTGACATCCTCCACGCTCTTGATCTTGTGAGGGACACCCTGTGTCTCTCCATAGCCAAGCGCAATCATGCAGACGAGCTTTTCATGCGGGCCGACATTGTACGCCTCTGGAACCTTACGGTACGAGAGTCCTACCCAACAGGTGTTGAGTCCCAATGTCTGGGCAAAAAGGACGATTTGCTCTCCATAATAGCCCACTCGCTCATCAAGGTCTTTGGCCTTCTTACCAACCATCACAAGATAGTTCTTGACTCCGCTGAAAGAACCATACGACAGCATTCCTGTGAATGCTTTCGTCTCGTTCTGTACCAGCTGAATGTTTAGATTGCCAATCTTGTTGCACTCCGTGATTTTATCCTGGAGAGCAGCAATGATGTCGGCAGGGATTTCCTTGTCAAGGTACTTCCGTACACTATGACGGGCAGATATAGCTTCAAGTAGGGTCATTTCTTCTTTTACTGATTGTCTTCAACTTTTTTGTCTTGGCTATTCTTTCTTTCACCTTTCTTTTTGATCGGGCCGGAATGTTTGCCACGGTTCAACTTGATACCATATTTGTTCAATATACGGAATACCGAGCTTCGGCTATGGAAACCGCTGGCTTTCCAGATGTCATCAATAGGATGCCCGGCTGCATAAAGATTGATAACCGTCTTTTCCCTGTCCATGCGCCTCTCCTTGGCCGTAGAGACAGGAGGTAGCTGAACAATCATACGTTCCTGAAGTTTGGAAACGTGTTCGGATGCCTTGCGAAGGACAAGTGCTTCGTCTGGCAGAGAGCCTATCATCAGCAGCACATCCGACGGCTTTGTTTCAGGAAACAGTTCATTATTGGAATCTATACGGTCATGTACGCTGATAACCCTTATGACCTTCACTCGGCAAAATTCCAGGAACATTGCCAGTTCTCGTGCGCCACGAAGGGCATTGCTGAATTTGCTGATGACAAGTTCATCGCCGCGTTCCAGAGCAATCATCAGCTGTTTCCACAGCGGGCGGCTCTTCTCATCAGCATCGTTCTCTTCGATGATTCTCACACAGCCATACTCATGCATCCACTGCCGGTCTTCCTCCAGTTTGTCATAATGGGCGGCTGCCATGATGTAACCTATCTTTGCCATAATCAATATGTTGTTGGTTGTTGCAATTATGGTCGGATGACCTTATTCTGTTATTTCAACTGCAAAGGTATGAAAATTTCTTGGATTGTAAATCATACTATACATACTATTATACTTTTTTATAAAACCCATTGTTAGAGGCAAAACCATATAATCAATAAATAATCATACTTTTTTGAGTATGATGTATAAAATACCATAAAGTTTAAATCAGACTGGCACAACTTATGATTTTTATTCGTATCTTTGCACCGCAATTTAATCATATACGCCCATGAAAGAAAGACCGCAAACGGGGTTTACCCTACATTCCACATCAATTTCTGCACAGCACAAGAACGGCTCGAAAATGCAGATGAAAAAAAGTCAAACAAGTGAAAGAAAAAATACTCAAATGAGTTTAATCTTTCACTTGTTTTTTTTGTGTCTTATTCTAAGCATGACCTCATGCGCTGGAAAGTCTGATTATCATTTCAAGGATTCTGCAGATGCCCTGAAGCAATACAGAGATTTTCATCACAGTATTGCTGAAGAACATCAGGCTAATGCCGAGAAGCTTTCTGATTTCATCTGCCGTTGGCAGGAACTTTCAGACACCGTTTACAACTACATCAAGAAAGATCCTGCCTTCAACGCTCATGCTTCTCTGTCCATGTCCTTCTTTGGCACATCGGACTCTGTCCGTATAGAACTGCTTCGCCTGGCTTCAGACTGTAGCCTGTCGGATGTGGCCTATATCAAGATGCACACATCCCCCTACAGAGGCGACACTGAGCTTGACCCCACCAAGAAGAAAGCCGTCACTTTCTTTGCCGCCTTAGACAAGCAGCCTCTTTTTAATAAAGGTAATGCGCGTGAGAAGACTGCCCTTTATCGTGACTTCCTCGCCACAACCAAGGAACACGGCATCACCAATCAAAAGGAACTCCTTTCTTTCCTTGAAACAGAAGACCGTCATTTCCGCACCTTCCTCTCCAATATCGGTGACTACACTGATGTTGGACTGCAAGATGTCACGAAAATGACAGAGCAGATATGCACAGACATTTTCCGTAATGCCTCGGAGAAGCGGTTGACAAGTGAAGATGCTATGGTATTCATGGGGATGCGCACTTGCCGCCGACTGCTTCTCAACGCAAAAGTATGTGAGGATCTGATAAAGGCAGGGATAATAAAATCCGAGAGCCAAGCCAATGCTTACCTCTGGATGACCTTGCAGCCCTTCCTCTCGATGGATGCCTTTGCCATCAGTATGCTGACAGATGCACAGCAAAAGCAAATGACGGAGCTTGCCGCTGCATATCCAGTGATTTCAGAACGGCTTGCTGCCAAGGGGTATGCCGCTCAGGAGCAGCTTGCACTCATACCAACACAACTCATGCGGCTCTACATAGCCACACTCTGATAATGAAATCTAAACAATCAAACTTTACAAACGATGCAAGATACTATGTTAGAAGAAGCAATCTACAAGTTTAAGGTCAGTGGGCCGACCATCATGCCGTCGTTGTTCGACAACTTCTACCTGAAGGAAACCGAAGCGTATAACGGCTACGCCATACTGACCTACGAGGTTCACCAACCTTTGCCCATCGACGAGGTGCTGAACATCATGGACAGCGATGCTTACATGCGCATCCTGTACTACACCCACCCCAACCCGAAGGCTATCAAGACAAAATTCGGTCAGCGGGCATGTACCTACTTCATGCCGGAAGAGCAGCGTAATATCAAGATGAACTTCTCTACCGACGAGAAGGGCTTGGTGAACACGATACTCGTCACGGTCTATGGCTCCATCGACATCATGTACCCAGACCTGCTGAATGACCTGCGCCTCAATACCAACGGCTCCATGCTGGTGAAGGAACGCCGTAGCGAAGCTGAGGTGATGAACGATTTCAACAACAACCCATAGACTCGTATTCCTATGCATGGACAAGGCTTTATTCTACCACATTGCTGATGTAATCCAGGAGAACCGCAGTTGGATTGAGGTCATTGACACCCACGACACCATCCAGTGGAACTACTATCTCGATGGGGAGTTCCACCACATCGACTACCAGGTGATAACGCTACGCAATTACAGAAGCCGATACTGCTGGCAGAAGCCGCACATCTGGAAAGTAAACGAGCATGACCTGGCTGATGGTGTGAGAAGGCTCATAGAGCGAGACCCGACTGCGAAGACCCGTGCCGACACGCTCTCGCTGACAACCAGAGACGTGGACTATATCATCCAAAAAGCAACATTTGACATCTTAAAACTCGAACTATATGATTTTGAATACTGACAAACAAAAGACCTCCCTGAAGGGTGTGTACGCATTCTACAGCGTCATCATCGCGCTCAGCATCCTTGCGCTGTTCGTGTTTAACCTCAATATCTACGCCAAGGCGGTGCTTTGCACGTTGGTATTGCTCTGCGTATTGGTCATGCGCAGTCTCAAACATGCGGTGCCGATGCCTCCCGACATCGACACTGAAACGAAGATAGAAACCGAGGAAACTGCCTCGGAGGAAACCGTCTCTACCGTAGAACACGGTGGAGCCATTGACACATATCTTACACTTCTCATTGAGACGGATGAGGAACTGAAAAACGACCCAAGCGTTGACACGTCCTCACCCAGCTACACTAATCTGCTCAACGAGCGCATCGGCATGAAGCTCGATGCCATGTCGAAGCGCAATAACCATTCAGATAACGACTAACGTATGATACACACCATCCAACTGATCAAGTTTTTCTATCCCTTCATTATTCTGGCAGTTTTCTTCTGCCTGTACAAGAAGGAATACAGCTTCAACCAAAGGTTCTACTGGTGCATGACGATGTACTTCAATGCACGAAGGCTGTTCGCATTCCTGACAGTCGGACTGCTCATCTTCATGAACTGGTGCTGCTACGTGACAAATCCCAACTATGCGGTCTTTTTTTCCGCTGTTATCACCTGCTGCCTTTTCTCTTACCGAGTGGCAGATGCCGCGCTTCACCGGCTGCATGAGAGAACGCGCCTCTGGGCTATTACACTCATACTTGCCCTGGCATGCTACTCCATACCTTACATGTATAGCATATTCCTTGTGCTGTACACGCTCGGTGTGGCATCGGTGTTCTATCCGTCTGAACGTGTACTTCGCATCAGGAACGAGGCAAACAGTATCTGCAATCCGCCCGGACTGCTTCAGCGAATCATCCGCAACTACTATTAAGCTGCCACTTGTTTGTGGCATACTGTCTGAACACACTTGCTCGAAAAATTCAGAACGTTAAACTTAAAAACATTCAAATGACTCAGGAATTAAACAACCAGATTACAGGCAGCACGGACACCCAGTCTGCTGACCGCTCCTTGCTGGAGTATCTTAAACCGAAATCGGAAGACCGTTTCAGTAAGCTGGAGGCCTACTGCGACCTGCTCAGCCGTGCGTCATCGGGTGCCTTCGTCGCAGCCAACGGCGAACGTCGTGAGGAACTTGTTCCCGGACAGTTCGTTGCCAGTATCTCTGAACTGGCTCGCAAGTGGAAATGGCAGCGTGCCACGGTACGCTCGTTTGTGGAGGGTCTTGTGGCACTCGGACAACTCTCGTACAAGCCTTTCGTGAAGAGCTACATCTTCACTGTCAACCTTCAGCAGCGTCTGTCTCTCTATGTCGATTCGGCAGACGACGTACTTGACTTCTGCTGTATGCAGTTTGCCAGATTCGTCCGTGGACGCAGCTCTGCCCGCGAAGTGGCAGATTCCTACACACGCTATTACACCATGCGAATGGAGGTAGCACGACAGCAGGAACAAGGCGGTGCCCCTGTCCGTCATGTACTGTCTCATCAGGCGTATATGTTCAACGAACTGGCAGCATCCGTCTATCCTCTCCTTAACAGAGAAGATAACGTACCCGAAGAACTATCCGATTCTGTGACTCTGCTCTTTGGCAAAGACCACCTCTGGAACTGGCAGCGAGTCATCGATGTACTTGGCATTCTCACCATGGCACTACGTGACAACGTAAAGCCAAGCTACATGAACGCTGTCAACAAGGATTTCTCCAAGGCAGAGGTCACTCTCCTTGACTGCATCTACGAGCACTATGCGCCCTCCGATGGATCCAACTACTTCGTCAATCCTCCTAAGCCTTCCAGGTACGCTCCTAAGAGCCTTAGAAGCACTGCACCTGATACAGGTGCCGAGAAAGCCCCAGAAACGCCACAGGACGCTTCTGAAACGTCTGAAGGTGCTCTCGCATTCTCCGAAGGTGAAACGCTCCGTGAGGACTCCGCTGAAGGGAACGAGTAAACTGTAGGCGACGTGCTTGCACGTGCCACATTTTTCAAGTATCGGGAAGCTCACTACCCGTTCCGATTTTCATCGGACGGTGAGCTGACCAGATAAACTGCAAGCAGGGTCAGGTTTTCCTTAGACAGAAAGAGGTGTTCTGCCTTGCTTCCGATACTTGAAAATGGATGTATAACCGTAAAACGAAAACGTATGGCGAATACAAACATGAACCGACAGGTCATCGACATCAGGACCAGTGCCGGTGTCGGGGACATCAGCAATGAGATTCTTCGGCGATGGTCGGACAAAGGCTACGACCAAGCCGTGAAGGAAGGGAACTACGACCGAAGCCGTGAACGACTCAATTTTGAGATTGCGAAAGGTGGCAAGGTTGTTCCCGTCGATAAGAATAGACCGCTCGACAAACGTATGGCAGAAATGCTTGCCTCACGTGGCATCAAAGACCCGAATGTCGGACGTGTGAACCCGAACATCCGTACTGCCGTGCAGTTCATCTTCAGCGGTTCCCATGACCGCATGACTGAGCTGGCATTTGGCAATCAGAAGGTGGATTTTGAAGCCAAATGTGGCAATGAGAATGTCCAGCGGATGCCAGAGATTGAGCAGTGGGCAAAGGACATCTATGACTTTGTAGCCCGTAAGTTTGGTGAGGAGAACATCATCAGCTTTGTGGTGCATCTGGATGAGACAACAGCCCACGCACACTGCGACATCGTGCCAGTCAACGAGCAAGGCAGAATCAGCTATAAGGACGTGTTCCACGGTCATAACAAGGCTGAGTACAAGCAGTTCATCTTGCAACTCCACAACGATCTTGCGGAAGTGAACCGTAAGTGGGGCTTGGCCCGAGGAACAAGTAAGGTGCTGACTGGCGCGAAAGGTCATACAACGGAGTCGTATCGTCGATGGCTGAACCAGGAATGTGACTCACTTGAAGAGCGTAGAAGCAATCTCCAAAATGCCATCAGTGAACTGAAAAAGGAACTGGCTACAGCAATGACCAAGCAGAAGAGTTTCACAACCATGATCGAGAACCTGACCGCCAAGAAGGAGGAGCTTGAAAGGGAACTTCAACCGCTTCGGGAACTCCAGAAGAATGGCGATGCCATCAGTCAGGAGATTGCCCAGAAGATACAGGATCTGGAGAACCGCAAGGCTTTCGTGGAAGAGAAACTGGCAGAGAAAGAGGCCAAGCTGTCTTCCACTGTCCAGGAGATTGACAGCCTTCGTCAGGACAAAGAGGCTCTGGAACAGGAGGCTTCAGAACTGGCTGCAAAGGCATCGGCATCTGAACAAGACTGGGCGCACAGCAAGGGAGCTGTCATGAACGAGCTGCTTGCCGGTACAATGATGCATGAGTTCACATCGCGCTATCAGCGTCTGCCAGATGAAGTGAAGGAAGTCTTCAGTGACACGCTGCTTGAACAACTGGCAACGGATGGCAACCATGTGGCGACCGTAGCCCTTGCGCTGATGTGCGAGTATGTGGAACAGGCGACCTCAATTGCGCAGACGCATGGAGGCGGTGGCGGTGGCCCCGGCGGTGGCTGGCGCAAGAAGGATGACGAGGACGAGCGTATGTTTGCCCGTCGCTCTCTCGCCATGGCCAGACGCATGTGCAAGTCGCCTGGCAGACGCAAGAAAATGTAATTTAGTAATCAGGAAACATTCATATCATTAAATCAAATTCATCAAAACTATGACAGGAAAAATTCTATTTCTTTCCGTATTGTGCCTTTCTGCCATGACAGTTAAGGCAAACGATGTCAATACGACATCTGACAGTATCTCGAAGCAGGTAGGTGTCACTTCAGAGTATTATCTCCAGACACTGAAACCCACATATCTCACGAATGTAAGCGAAGCAGCCAACTGGGGTAAAAATTGGTTCATTGAAGTAAAGGGCGGGGCTTCTGCTTTTCTGGGATCGCCTATCGGCTGCGGTGATGTGTTCGACCGTCTGACTCCAGCTCTTCAGGTTGGGTTAGGCAAGTGGTTCACACCCGCAGTCGGTGGACGTGTGGCTTATCAGGGAATGTCCTTCAAGAATGGCGAATTCAAGAAGATGGACTATCACTTCGTTCATGCGGACTTTCTCTACGACCTGACCTCCGGCATCAACTGCAATGACCTCGGCCTGTCCCGATGGGACGTAATACCTTACATCGGTGTGGGCATGATCTACACCCCTGACTGGTATTCTGCTTGTACGTGTCCCGGACATGCAAGTGGCAGCCATCCTTTTGCCTTTTCCTATGGCTTGGAATGCCGCTACCGCCTTACTGGCCGTATGCACGTCGTGGCAGAACTCAGTGGAATGACCACTGCCAAGAACTTCGACTGCGTGGGTTCATCCTCAAAGTTCGGGGATAACATGGTGACACTTTCTGCCGGTCTCTCGTTCACATTAGGCAAGGTGGGCTACAAGCGTATCGTTGATGCCAATCCTTACATGGCTCAGAACGAATGGCTGATGGCGTATGCCGACCGCCTTGCTGACCGAAACAGCCGCCTTGTCCAAAAACATAAGGAGGACGAACGCATCAAAGTTGAGTACCGCAAGATCCTGGAGATAGAAGGTCTGCTTGACCTCTATAAGGACAGGATTGGTGATAAAGGTGATGACAAGGAACACTCACTCTATCCTCGTAATGACTATTCTGGTCTGAACTCGCTTCGTGCTCGACTGAACAACAAGGGATGGGACGGTAATCCTGAAACGATGCCTAAAGCGATGAAAAAGCGTATGGACACGGTGGCTGACAATGACGCCAACGAGTCTGGGGTTATCGACCCTCTCTTTACTGGTGACTCTTACGACGGTTATCTTTCGGCTATGACGAATGGTTCGGAATATATCGGCGCACCCATCTACTTCTTTTTCCGACTCGGAACGGATGAACTTACAGAGGTCTCTCAGCTGCTCAACATTGATGAGATTGCGCGTGTCGCCAAGACCCATCATCTGAAGGTACGGATTTCTGGTGCTGCCGATTCGGCCACCGGCAATGAGCACATCAACAATAGCCTGTCACGAAAACGTGCCGACTACATCAAGACGCTCATGGTGCAGCGTGGCATCGACGAGGCGTTTGTCACGACCTCCTATGAAGGTGGCATCAATGAGTATTCTCCAGTCCAGGCTAACCGCCAGACTTGTGTGACACTTTCATTCTGAATGAAGTAGAAACGCTATAGTTTATATTCTTTTCTTTGTTTGGCATATTATTAAAGAGGGAACCCGCTCGTGATGAGTAGGTTCCCTCAATCTTTTGATGTAGCATTAGGGTCGTTAACGTCCCCGATGGAAGTGGACTTCTTCCAGCTCCTCCTCTTTTGGAGGTGTCTTGGCGGCAATCTGTTCCTTGGTGTTGTCAACGACCGTTTCATAGGAATAGCCATCATCCTTTTTATCAGATACGTTTTCCATATAGCCAGGTTCACTGAACTTGACGGAAACGGTATCGACGGCAAGGTAAGGTGACTCGCCTCGATCAGTCAGGGCATTCTCGTTTCTTTCACCGAAAGCCGGATAGCGGTTGAGTTCCTTGTCTTCTCCTTCCTCAACTTCCGGGATGAACCCGTCAGGGAAGTTCTTTTCAAGGAACTTGTCAACCAGTTCCTGCTCATGGTCGCTGATACCGCTGGCATCACCATTGATGATGTAAGGCAATGCCCACTTGGGAATATCATAGCTGCCATAGTTGGCAGTCACCTGATTGGCTGTTTCCTGCTTCACATCCTGGGCTTTGTCCAACTCCAACTGAACCTTGTCGATGTGCTGGTTGATCATTCCTGAAGCCTTCTTCACGTCCTGAAGAACGGTCTTGATGAAAGCCGGCTCTTCTTTGAGGGAGTCGAGCCAGTTCTTCAGATAAGGCAAGCTGTCTTCCTTCAAGGTCTTGCTCATGCCGTAGCGTTGTGAGACAAGAGCTGCTGACATTTCAGCTACCAATTCTTCCTGTGCATATTCCTTTGAGCCAAAGGAACTTGGCTTCAGACGATTCAACTGATTCTCTGCACCAGTTGAATGAGCCATCTCATGGGCAAGGTTGCTGTAGAAGGACTCGCCATTCTTGAACTGACGCTTCTCAGGAACGACAATCTCATTCTTGCTGATAGAGTAGTAAGCGTTGTCACCGTACTTCGGCTTGATAGGACAAATCCACTTGTTTTCAGCAATCATGTGGTCAACGGCAGGGAAAGAGAACATTTCGCCCTCCTGCTGGATGGGACGAGAGACCTCATTCTGCTCCTGGAGCTTCTTGAAGAGTTCGGGACGGGCTTCCTTCAGGTTGGTCTGAGCTTCCACATTGAAGACGTTGTAGGTCTGCAGCTTGGGATAAACATTGTACTTGGCTCTATCTTCCTCCGTCATCTGCTTATAGTCATCGTACTTGATTTTCTCCTTCGTCTCTTTGTCGATGACGGTGAAAGTCGTGATGAACACAGGAAAACTCTTGGCTCCCTTATTCACGGAAACAAGGGGCAGCTTGTTTCCTTCGCTGTCCTTAGCTTCCTGCTTCGCACCCTGCTTGTCCTTCACATAGTTCAGGTTCGTGATACGGTCGAAGGTCGCCCAGACCGGCAGTTTGTAGCCTTCCTTCTCGGCATGGAGCATCAACATCATGCTGTTCATTCCGTTGTACTCCCTTCCGCTGAGGTTCTTGGGAAGGGATGTTGACACCCCTTCCGTGAACCACGGCTTCTTCCAGTCAGCCTGTATCGTTTCAAGTTTCTCGATGAGCAGTTCTGCAAACTTGTCTAACGTGCGGTCTTCGGCTGACTTGCCGTCACTGTTGTAGTTCTTTCTGTACGCCATAGCTACTGAGGATTAGTCCCGCCACCTTGGTATGGCTGCTTCTCCCATTGGGTCAGCTCGGCCACACGGCAGGTGATGTCGAGACGGTCATTGTAGATAGACAACTGGAGCTCTCCCTTGGCATCGATGCCACATTTGCCCTCCATCCATTCAGGTTTGCCCTGGCCGAAGTGCATGAAGCGTACCCATGTGAAGGAATACCCTTCACCGACCTTCTCGCTGCTGAAAGCGGAGAACACAAGATAAGGCTTGTCCTTCTTGTCTTTCTTCTCCTCAATCTTGTTGCCGACGGTTCCACGGAACTCAATGGTTCCCTTGACGGAATCCTCGGCAGGAGCATTGAAGGTATTGACACCAGTGGCCGACATGTTGAGGAAGATGGTATCGTCCTTCTTATGGAAGGTCAGGACACCGACGAGTTCAACACGGGTGCCGGAAGAGAGGCCGTTAAGCTCATCCATGCCGCCATCCTTGGCAACGCTGATCTCGAAGGTCTTGTTGATGCCTGACTTGGCAGGGATGACAACACTCACACCGAAGGCAAGGAATGCCTTACCCTCCTTGTTGGTACGCATCTGCGCTGAGCGTGTGATGGTACCGCATACTGTTACATTACACTTAATCATAATTTTACGAATTGATTGTTAAACATGTTTTTTGAGCAAGAATTATCTACGTTGCAGGGAATCCTGCTGGTTTTGCTGAGCCTCCAGTCCTTGCTGGTAGTTCTGCGACATCTGCTGAGAGACGACGATGCCATTGATGACAGAGGCAATGGTGCGCTGTTTCTCCGCATCAGAGAGGTTCGTGTTCCCCAAAGCCTGTTGGATTCTGGTGAGTTCGGCATTGCTCAGTTCGTGGGTGAAACTGACCGTGCCATTGTTGACCTGGAGAAGCGGCTTGCCCTCATTAAGCAGGACACGGCATTCCTTCAGGTTGGGGAGCATGGATGAGAGGTCAACGGATTTACTGAGAGCTGCATCGGTGGCCGCTTGCATCTTCTGTTCCTCCGTCTTGTTATCAATCTGGACAGCCAGAGCCATGAGACTGGTGAACATGGTCATGGCCATCTCCATGATGGGGTCTGCGCTGTTGCCTATCCCCACTCCGCTGTCTTCACTGGAAAGCAGTTTCTTCATCCAGTCATCAGGTGACATGTTGGTGTCAATCTGTTGCTGGGCTGCAACAGTTTCCTGAGCCACAGGATTGGCAGCCTTATAACTCGCCAGCAAATCCTTACCGTTGTGAAGCAACTGTTGTGACAGACCTCCTTTCTGGCTTATCTCAGCGATATAGGCAGCAGGGTCGATATTGCGTTTTGTGCCATCAGCAGCTACCGTCTTGACCTCGAAATGCAGATGAGGGCCTGTTGTCCTGGTTCCTGTGTTTCCCGACACACCAATCTTCTGCCCGGCATTGACGGTATCGCCCACCTTCACATCGATGCTCGACATGTGCATATAGGTGGTCTGATACTTGCTGCCATCCCCACGGTTGTACTCAATCGTCACGGACTTGCCGCCGCCAGTGTTGGCATTGTGGTTCACGCCAACAACCTTCCCATTGTTCTCCGTGGCAAGAAGGGTCTCGTTCCTGCAACTGATGTCGATACCCTTATGAAACTGCGTCCTGCTATGATCCATCGGGTCACGACGGTTGCCGTAAGGCGAGGTCACAAGCATGAACTCGTCTCGTTTCAGAGGCAGGGAATAAAGGCCGTTGGGAGTGGGTTTCGCCGTGACGGCTGTTGCAGGAGTGGCAGACACATCCCCCTTGCGGTAGTCTGTGGTGCCAATCTTCTTTCCCTCTCTCTTGGCCTGTTCAATCACCATCTGGTCGTACTTCTGCAGATTGGCTCCCTCGATGACACCGACGATGGTACCGACATAGTTCTTGGCCGTGGCATAGCCACCAGCCTTGATACCAGCAGCCCATCCTTTGTAGTCATCAGGCGAAAGGTTCCGGGTATATTTCTGATAGCGGTCAGCCATGAGGACTTTGCTGTGGTCCTCATAGCTCTGGCCGACATTATCATACTTCTTGAACTTCTCGTTGGGCTTGTCATCATCGGCACGGACAAACTGGCCGTTGAACTCGCCCTTCACGCCGAAATGGTTATTGGCGGTTCTGGAGAGCATACTCTTTCCCTCAGCAGACTCGATGATGCCCTGGGCAAGAGTCACAGAGGCAGGTATGCCATATCGCCGCATCTGCTCCATGGCATACTCTGCATACTTGTCGATATAAGCTTGTCTGGATGCTGTCACGTTCTGTCCTCCTATAGGTTATCGGTGAAAGGATTGTTGTTTCTCAGGCTCTGCCTTCTGCTCCTTCTCGGCAGCTGCACCAGGTGATACCAGTTCCGAGATGCCACGCTTTGCCGTCTGCTTGGGTGCTTCCAGCTGGTCACAGATGGCGACACGCTGACCGGCACGGATGAGTTTGGGCAGGTAGGTGTCAAGGGCATGATACGGGAACCCGGCCATGACGAGAGGCTTGCCCTGCTCATCCTTGGTCTTGGAGCTTTTGGTGAGCGTGATGCCGAGGATCTTGGATGCTTTCTCTGCATCCTGCTTGTAGGTCTCGTAGAAGTCACCTGTACGGAACAGAAGGAGCGCGTCGGGGTGCTTCTGCTTCAGGTCGAGGAACTGTTTGAGCATCGGAGAGAGTGCAACGGCGGCCACGGCCTTGGTCTCAGCCTTGGTGGTTTCCTCCTTGGCTTTCTCTTCCTTCTTCTCCTTTTCCTTCTGCTCCGGGGAGTTACGACGTTTCTCTTCCTCCTGTTTCTTCTCAGATTGCGTCTGCTCTTCCTTCTGTTCCTCCTTCTTGTCTTCCTCTTCATGGGTTTCGACATTCTTTGTCTGCTCCTTGGTCTCAGATTGAGCCTCCTGCTCGGTCTTGTCTGTGCCAACGGCAACGGAATTGCTCTGCTCCTTACGGAGGACATCGGCAAAGAGCGAAGCTGCGAGATGGGTCTTGTAGTCCTGCTTGTCATCGGCCAGCCACATACGCTGCCATTGCTGTGGGCTAACCTCACGGGCTTGTACTCTCTTGCCGTCAATGGTCGGCACACACAGGATGACACTGGGCTTGTTCTCGGTGGCCTTGGTCTTGAAGATGTTCACACGCTCGATTTTAGCCAGTTCCTCTGCCGTAGCCTGGCTCTTAAAGAGATCGACTTTCAGTTCCGGCTTTTCATTGGCCATGACATAGTATTTGGTGGCCATGTCCTGGCGCATACGTTCACTGGCTTCGTCGTTACCTTGCTGGACGGTAATGAAGAACTTGTTCACATCATCCTTACTGGGATAGACGGAGAAAGCCTTCTCGTTCTCAGGCTTGATGTACATGGCCCACTTGCCTTCGTCATCCTTCAGCATGAGCACCTTGTCAAAGTCAACGGCACCAGAGCGTTTCACGGCATCGGTGACATCGAGCTTCGTGATGTCCTCCAACTCCCATTTGTTGAGCTTGGAAACGCTGACCTCCTTGCCGTCGAAGTAGCTGTCATCGGGTCTGAATCCCAACGAGCCATCAGTGTTGTAGAATTTGACGGTCTCAAAGCCTTCCTTCTGAAGGGCATGGTCGATACGTTTCTTGTTCATGCCGGGAATCTCGTTATCGACGGCTAATGAAGCACCTGCTGGCAGCACGACATCGGCCCTCTTGTTCTCTGCATCACGGACGATGACCATTTCCTTGGTGTCCTTGTTCGGCAGGGTCTTGATTTCATCGGCGACATAGTAATGCTTGGGAAGAAGGCTCTTGGCATTGCCGTTGTCCTGGGCATTGAACTGGCGTTTCTCTACCTTCTCACCTCGCTCTGCCTTATGGATCATGTCGAGGGAGTTGTTCACGTCCCTCTCGATAGCATCAATGAGACAAGGGTCTTCCTTGAACTCACGCTTCCAGTATTCGATGTTCTTCATGCCTTCCTCAGAGAGCTTGGCAGGAAGTCCCAGTTCCTGCATCTTGGCTGCAGTGGCTATCTCACGGACAAGTAGCTCGTGCTTTTGGGCATCATCTGTGGGAGCTTTGCCACCACGGTTGTTCATGCCCTCACGGTTGAGACGCTGCTGATGACCTGTGGCAGCCACGACCTGTGCCACCAAAGCATGGACGTAATCGTTATAATGCTCGTAGTTGTCCTGCTTAGGCACATAGACAGTGTCCCTCTTAGGGTCATAATGTGCCACGCCGGTAGTGTCCATACGAATATCCACGAGGTTGTCACGCATCTTCAGGATGAGGTCATTGACGGGTATCTGGGTGGAGGTAGCCTTGATTTCCCCACGGTCTGACAGTCGGCCATTCGCCTTGACCTCCTTGTCAAAGGCTTCCTTATCGACCATCGGAAGGGTCGTCTGCTCGATGTTGAAAAGGATGCGCACCTCTCGGTTGCGGATGACCTTGTAGTCCGACTGCTGTTCAGGCGACAGTGCCTTGTAGTCTTCTCGGCTAATCTTCACGTCAGGATCCTTCTGGCTCTGGTACTCGTTCCAGTTGTACCAATAGAAAGGAACACCTTTCTGACCTGACTGTACGCTTTCACCACGTTTCTTGGCCTCACTGAACAGGGTGTATTCGTTGGTCTTGTAGTTGTCCTGGTCACTGTGCAGTCCGAGGATGATGGCATTGAACGGCGAGATAGACACACCTTTCTGATAAAAACTTGGGGCTTTCTTGCCGTCCTTGTTCAACCAGACACCACCGTTTTCCTGTGCTTTGTCGAAAGCATTCACGAGAAGAGCCACCTGTCTTTCGGCTGCATTCTTCTCTTGCTGATTCTTTTCTGTCATATTGTCTGCGATTTAGAAGGGTTAATAGTTAGGGCTTACTTGTATTCCAGCACTCCCAGCACCTTGGTCTCTGCAATGGACTTGATTTCCCAATCCACCTGATAGTCATCCATGTGGTCACGAAGCAGTTCATCGGCCTCCTTGGTGTCCTCGGCATTGACGTACATGACCTGGGGCGAGAACTTCTTCTGCCCCGTCTCTTCATCCACTGTGACAAGGGCAACGACGGCCTTGTACCAATGGTTATCGTCCTGCTCCGTGCCCTTGATGATGTCGGTCACAGGTTCACGGGAAATGGCGGTAATGTCGAAATCGCGTGTGCCGATAAGGTCTGTAGCAGCCTTGTTGGCACGTTTCTCGGTCTCGGTGAAACTCTCTGCATCAACCAGGTATTCCTCACTGACCTTTTTCTTCTTTCCGTCGTCCATCTCTTTGGAGTATTTAACGCGGAACTTATACCAGTTTCTTTTCATAATTTACAATAGATTAAATCATTACACTATTATCTTTGAGCAAGTGTGCGGGTCTCGGTTCTCTGCTGTGCCTCATAGTTCTCTGAAGCCAGTTGACGCATCTGGTCGTTCTTGGCAAGCACTGCATTGGCAAGGGTGTTCAAGGGCAATGCACCCTGATTGTAGGCATCAACTACCTTATCGGGAAGGGCTATGGTGCATGGCACCTTGTCGATGGTGGCAATCAGGCAATTGCCGCGTATCTGCGGCTGACTGATGCGTTGGTTCAGCGATTCATCAGCATAAACCTTGTAGTTGGAGCGGACAATGGGACTCGCGCCTTGTGCCTGGTTCTGACCAGCATGGTTCCCGATGGCCTCGTGACCTGCCTTGTTCAGGAGATTGAGTCCTCCCATACCTACAAGCACCATCTTCAGGATGGGATTCCTGACAAACATTCCGGCGACGATGCTGGCAAGAGGCATCAGGTTTTCCTTCAGCCCCAATGATTTGGTCTTGCCTGTAAATGCACCAACAAGCATGTCCGGCAACATGGCAAGGACATAACCGAGGTTGTTTCCAATATCAGAGATTCCATTCAGGCCAAAGGAACTGAGCAGTCCACTCCAACCATTCTGGTTCGTCTGCTGTGGCAATTCTTGAACTGAGGCTTGTGAGGATTGTATGTCTGGAGTTTGGGTAGCGACTTCATTGTGCGGTTCCTGTCGGACTTCATCCTCCTTTGTTTGCTGAGTGGTCGCCTTGGGAGTTGCTTTGGTTTCCCGTCTCTGTGCTTCCTCAGCTTTTCTCTTGGCTTGCTCGGCTTTATATTGCTCCCTGTATTCAGGAGCGATAATCATGGGAACGTCATCATCGCCTGTTGCGGCATTGGTCTTTGCGGTCGGCTTCGAGGGTTTGGCTCCAGGACTGGCTGGCGTATAAGAAGTGTCGATGTTCGCCGTCATCTTGTCCATTGCCGCATTCAGGGCAAGGTCAACGCCTACGAATTTGGCTCCACCAGTCAGTGTGCCACCTATACCTCCGAAGGATAGGTAATCGGCTGTGGCTCCCAACATAAGACCTGCTGCTTTTTCCGCATGGTTGGGATTGTACCGCTTTTCGGCCTGTTCGGAGATATGATTCTCCAAAGGCGATTTGTTCAATGCCAGTGGCAAGTAGAAGATGGTGTTGGTGGCCGCCTTTCTGATGATATAATCGATGGATGACTTCGGAACTTCGTCCTTAATCATCTTGTCAATCATCATTTTCTCTATCTCTGGGGTGACGGTAATCTTCTGCCTCTTTAGCTCGGCCTTCACCATATTGATGTAGTCCTCCGTATGCTTGGAGTTCCACTCTCCAGTATAGCGAAGGGAAGCAATGCTTGCAGCCTGGGCTGACATGCCTCCGTCTGGGCCAGCTGCCCCTGCAAAGATATAAGGCAGACTGCTGGTATGTCTGCCAATCTCCTCCAGCTGCTTATTTCGAAGGTCTGCCATCACCTTATCCATGATAGGCCGCACCTTGGTACGGAAGAGTCTTTCGTTTGCTGATTCTGCCATAGTAATCGGTTTTTATGGGTGAATGACAGTCTTAACTCGGTTTTGCTCCAGAATGATCATACATGCCATGAAATCGCTATAGGTCTTGCCGGAGGCATACCAATCACGGGCATTCTGATAGTCCCTCGTCAACTGACGGCTCATGTCATCCATGTTGCCGCCCGTCCGACTGTAGTAGTCTATGAAGGTGTTGACATAGCCTTTACTGCTTTCACCTGAAAACTCCGTAGGGATCTTTATCCATGCGCCGTCATTGAGTTCGGGTATGGAAACCTGTATGCCGGACTTGCTGATGCCTCCTTCGTCAGATACCAGAAAGCTTGTACCGTTGGAGGTGAATTGCGTCGTTCCCTTGGAAGTGGAACTGCCACCACCTGAAACGCTTCCGTCGATACCAAAGAACTGCGGTAAAGCAAGGGAAAGAGAAACGAAAGTGAGCGCACCTCCTGCGGTCATGAAGATGCGCTTGGCGGTATTCTGCGGATTGGTGTGCATGGAGTAATACACGGCAAACGCACCGACAACGGCTATAACGGCAGCTATGACATAGCACAGCGCACGGACATAGGGCATGTAGGTAACAACACCGTCTGCTGCATCGCCAATACCAGAGACTCCAGTATCAGCGAATGCTACAGAGGTGGTCAAACAAATTATGGACAACAAACAAATCTTCTTCATTCTGTTTCTGTTTTAGAGGTTTAGTTGGTTGAGTATCTGCTCCTTGGTCTGCTCGATGGCATTGTGATAGACTTCCATCTGCTTGGGGAAGTATTGCTCCAACCATTCGTCTTTTTCTATATTTTCATTGATGAACTTAATCGCTAACTGACGGTCGATTTCGATGGCGGCTTCACCAGACTCGCTGTTGTTGAACCATGCCTTCGTCCACCATCTGATACCGCTTCGGTCGGGATAGACACTCACCAGTCTTGGTATGTCGAAACTCTGGATGTCTATCTCCAGTTCGGCAAGAGGGTCTATCAGGCCGCTGCTGGCTACGGCTTCGTCATAGGCTTTTTTTTTACGGCCTCACTCATTGTGCTCAGAAATATCTGATGACGGAGTGCCATGTAATTGAGGAAGTCCGCAATCAGGAGGTTCTGCACCTTCTCAGCCAAGGGGATGCTGCGTGTGCCCATGCCCAGGGGATTTGCCATGCTCGGAAGGGTCTCGAAGAAGTAGTTCTTCATCGCCGACATGGTGAAGATGTTGCGAAGGGCAAGCTCCGTATGCTCCGGCAAGGCATAGATACCAGAAGACAAGTCCTGCATGTAGTCCGGGAACCAACGCATCATCAGGTCTTCAATCTCCTTCTGGTCTTTGTCGTACTTGGTATGCACGTCCATGTCGATGGTCACGAACTGCGGAACAGCTCCAGGAGTGCCGTTCTGCTCCAAGGCTTTCATGTTGCCATATACCATCGTCAGGAACTCCAGAGGGTTCAGCTCTTCGCCATTGTACTTTACTTCCATGTGGAGCAAGTCGGCTGAAACGGCCACCACCTGACCCGCCTTGACTTCCGTTCCGTAGTTGGCAAAGACATTACTGAGGTGTGAATAAGTCACCTCATAAAGGCCATATCGGATGACCTGGTAGATACCATGGACGGCATCGTTGCCGAGTCCCGTCACCTTGCCAGTGGCTAAGGCTGAAAGCAGATAATGCTTGACTGGAAAATCGACTCCGTGATGGAAGAACATTTCCCCTGTCTTGGGATGCTTCTGCTTACCATAGCCCAAAGACATCTCTACGTCTTTTCCTTTCTCCTCGAACGGCATACAGTAGCCGCTGTCCGACTGGAGCATCATATCCTGCGTAAATTTCATGCTTTTTCTATGTTTTATAAAAGGTTGATTTTTGTTCTGGTTATCGTGAGCGATGGACAACACTCCGTTCTTCCTCTGGCGCATAGACAACTACTGGCTGGGTATTCAGTGGTGTCTGAGCCTGTGCCAAAGCCCTCTGTGGGTCAGGAGCTGGAGTCTGTGGCTTTTGCTGTGCCATACCGCCTCCCATTGCCTGTTGAAGAGTGGCATTGTTGCCAATCATCATCATGCCAAGCAAGGCTCCGGCAATCTTTCCCATCCAGCCGAAACGACCGAAGATAAGGAAGGCAGATGCAACGAGGCCGAGCATACTCATACCCGAGACATTGCCGCTGAAGAGGTTGCTGAAGAAGTTGCTGAACATGTTGCCGCCGTTGCCATTGGTCATGCTGCCAAGGAAATTACTGATGCCATTCAGGTTATTGCTGGCTCCACCCACGGCTTCACTGACGCTGTTCATGGCATTACTGGCAGTCTCGCCGAGGTTGCTGACGGCATTGCCGACTCCTTCCACCTTCTCGCCAACGCTGTCGATGGTGTCAGAACCGACGACGGCATCACCGACGATTCTGGCGACGCTCTTGTCTGTGGTCAGCTTCTCCCATGCGACATAGCCGGTGGCTGCTCCGACGGCTGCCGTCTTGGTGGCTGTACCCATTCCCTTGATGGTCTGCTGAGGATGGAGGACGGTGTGACCGACGGTCTTTGCCGTTGCCTTTGCGCCGCTACCCATGAATTTCAGTCCGGCTTTCAATACTGTTGCCCAACTCATATTGCTTTTGTTTTGATTGAGGTTTCACTTATTCGTTCTTCACTGTTTTGCTGCCCGTTTCCAACGTAGCATACTCTGCTCGACGATATTCTTCTTGTCGGCTCCCGTCCTGGCATTGTAGTCTATCTCTGCCCAGACATCACCCAAAGAGGTGTATTTCACGGCTTTGGTGAGCCGTTGCAGTTTCTTGTTCATCAGCTTCAGCTTGGGTCTGATGCCGAAGATGACCTCCATGCGTTCCTTCTCGGTCATCTTAATATCAGCAAGACAGACTTGCCTCACATCATTGACAATATCGACGCTGTTCAGGATGATTTCACGGTAGATCTTGTTGCGGTTGGAGGAAAGGGCCACGGCCAAGGCATTGCTCGGATGGGCACTCAGCTGGTCGCTGAAAGCTCCAAGATTGCCGATAAGATGGTCTATCTCGTGATAGAAGCCATATATCTGTGCCGCATACATGATGATGCCGTGAAAGCTGTCGAGGTAGTTGTTGAACTCTTTCTGAAGGTCGGTCGTGGCATTCACCTCTTCCGTTATCCAGATATGTCCCGTGGATTCCAGAAGCATCATCTCTTCCTGCTGCTTCAGCTCTTTCTTGGCTTTATCGGTATAAAGGAGTATCATGGCCGCCAAGGTCGGGTCTTGACCCTGCGCCATGACAGTGCTCCCACCGACTCCCCAGAAAGGGAGGATGAGAGTCACTGTCAGCAACAGAACATATTTATGGCAAAGGTATTTCATCATATCGCGTTCCTGTGTTTAGGGTCTTACTATTCTTGAAGTCCGCTTCCATCTTCCGAGAGCTGCCTCTGCAATTTCTCCGTTGCTCCTGTCGAGCATTCCGGCAGTGGCATTCTCCCAGACATCCATCATATTGTAATAGCGGATGGATAGATAGAGCTGGTTCAGTTTCTTATTGAAGGCATCCAGTCGGTCGTTGAGTGCCCAGAGGGTCTTGCTGCGTTCGGCACCTGTGAGCATGTTTTCCTTGCCACCTTTCGCTATGGCATCCCTCAGAGTGGTATAGACGCTGACCAATTCGGTGGCTGTCTCGATATAGAGGTTGTTCATCGACATGGTGGCCACAATTCCCTGTGGATTGCCAGTGATGGCTTTCTTCAGGTTACAGAGGTTGATAAATACTCTCACGCCATCGTCATAGAGCGAGGTGCAGGCTTTCAGGGTACTGGCATAGCCTTCTGCTGTTTTGAGATACTTGTTGTACTTCTTCTCCCAGGAGTGGATCATCGTAAACTCAGCAGCGATGGTGTTCTGAAGGAGTGCGGTCTTCTGCTCATCCTCAATCTGCGCCTTGATCTGGGCATTGATAAGCTCGTTACCCTCGGCAAGGGCGACATACTCCAAGGGATTGCTGGATGCTATCTGGGCATTGGCCGTTCCATGTCCCAACCACAAAAGGGCGTAGGCAAGCAGAGCCGCCATCAGCCACCTGTTGCCGTTTCCAATGTCATTAAGACTATACATCTGATTATCTGTTTGTGATTTCATATACTCCTCTGCGTTGTTTGTTGTATTCTACCCGTTCTCTGATAATGCCGACCACATCGGTTTTCTCCTTCACACCGTAGATGTCGAGCTTGGGATTGGTTCTGTCACCACTGTAGATGCTGACGGTCTTCAACCCAAAGAGCTGTTCCATGATGTCACGCTGCTCACAGAAGTCCACGATGCGGTACAGTTCGATGTAGTCACTGGTACGCTGGAACACGCCGTGCTGGATAATGAGCTGTTCTGAGGAAATGATGAACTGGAGCTTGCTGAGATACAGACAGCCATAGAGCATCATCAGCATGGTCACACTGCCTAATAGCAGGAAAGGCATCTTGAACGTGATGGCATCATGTCCGGCAACGAGGAACAGCACAAGACTCACGAGGAACATGAAGCCCTGCGAGATGATGTACTGTCCCCAATGCGGACGTAGCGTGATGATGTTGAAGCGTCTGACTGTCTGTTGCATACCGTTTATCTGCGCATACCATGATGCTTTGTTTCTTCACTCTCGTTGATTTCTACATTGCCGTCGGCATCCAGATCGACACCTGCAGAGACTTTCTTTTCGTCATCCTCAGCCTCGGTCTCTTCCTTGACACCAAGGGCATTGGCAAGCTCAGACCTGAATGCCTTGCCAGCCTCCAGAGCCTTTTCCTTGATTTCCTCTTTGTCCTCAGGTGCCACGAGCCGCGAGTGCTGCATGGTGTAGGCATCTTCATAGAGGGTTTCATAATGTGCGTAGAGCTGCCACAGGGATTTAGGAAGCAAGTCTATCTGGCTGTCATTGGGATGAAGCACCTCCTTGACACTGGGAATGTCGCCAGGATGCTTGCGGAAGGAATCCACATAGTCTTTAAGTTCATCCTTCACGTTATCCTTGGCAAGGGGATTGCTTTGTCTTTCAATAATAGCCAGCAGTTCCTCGTTGAAATCCTTGTAGCCTGGTGTTGTTTCCTCACGCACGATGCGACCAGTCGGTACATTCTCCTTTTCTGCCAACGTCTTGAACTGTTCGGCGAACTTCTGTCCGGCTTCGTCCATATCGAAACCTATATGAAAGGTAGCTTCCTTGGCAGTACGAACCAGTCCTTCAAGTTGTCGTGTAGAGGGATTGCCACCAGTAGATGCAAAGACACCATGAGAGAGTTCCGTCTTGGCTTCAGCATCGAGATTGCTGCCTTTGCCCATCAGGATCTGATAGAAGGCCATTGCATCATAGGCACTTTCAAAGACGAACACTCGTCTGGCATCCTGTAGCTTGGTGGCTTCAGGACTGGCTACCCACAGCCCTTCACTGGCGTTTGAGCCTCGTGCTATACCTTTGTAGGATGTGCCGTCCAGTTTCTTGCGGCCCCGTTCCTCCAGACCGACAATCTTATCATCCTTGCCGGGAACAGTCATGGGGAAGGCAAGATTCCTGTAAACTTTACCATCAGTTCCCTGTCGCTCAGCAATGAAAAAGTCCTTTCTGAAAGCATATTGGGTGCTGAGGTTCAGTCCCCTTGGCTTAAAGTAAGGATAGAAAGGCTTTTGGGTTTCCCGATTGCTACCCTCGAACTTGTGTAAGGTGTAGTCATCGATACTGAAGTCTGGCAGCTGCTGACGTTCGGTTACAATTTTTGCTTCCCTGTCTTCAATAGGATTATTGAGGAGTCGGTTGCAAACAAGGTTGACGAGTCGGTCTTTGTCCATGCCAGGAGTATAGTCGGAAAACATTTCGGGATGGGACTTGATGAATCCGATGACATTGTAGTTCTTCTGTGTAGGCGGCTGGAAACAGCACTGGCCGTTGGCGGTAACGATGAACTTGTCACCGTGGATGCGTCTGCCGTCACTGCCCAGACGTACATACGACGGGTAGCGCAAGCCATCACGCCTGTTGAGCGTATAGCCTGCATCTACCAACACGTCCTGAATGCTCAGACGTTGCTTGAAATCGTCGTAAGTTAGCTTTGCCATGTTATCCTGAATCTTTTTACCTTAAACTATCGTCCTAAGCCCACACCGTGCATTCCTGCATTGACACCAGCATCAAAAGCCCTTGATGCGATGTCCTGTGGGGAATCGACACCAGGTTTGAAATAGATGTGGGGACGTGGGTCATGGTCATGATGATGTTCCATGAAGACGGAAGGCCCGCTATGGTTCATGCGTCCAAGTTCTCCCATCACGGCGAGACCGGCAAGCAAGGCTCCACCAATCTTCGCACCAATTCCTGTGTGTTCACCAGGAATGTTCTTCATATCCACTTCCTTGAAGATGTGGCTGAAGAGCTTCATGCGATGGTAGTCATCGATGGCCATGAACTTGTCATACTGCTTCTGGTTGATTTCATGGGAAATGGATTCTCCATTGATGACAGCGGTCATACGGTAGAGTGCATTGCCCTTTGTGTCCTTCTGTTGTTCGCCCTGTTCATTGCGGACTGGCTCCACCTTAATGTCATCCACCATGACTTCACGGCCATGCTTGCCTTCACGGAACCAACCCTTACCCTCGTTCATCTCATAGAGGCTCTGACCATCGACATGGGCAACGGCTCTGTCTTCCGGCTCTCGCTGAACCGAGAGTGAAGGGTCAAGCGACTGTTGCATATTCGTCTGTTCAAGCAGAATGCTTTGTCTCTGGTCGAGTTCAGCGGCCACTTCGGGCTTCAGCGCAATGGCAATATGCTCCTTGCTGTTGAGCATATCCATCGTCACCTTATCCGCAAAGTCGTTCTTGACCACATCATTGATGATGTCAAGACGTGCCTGAACGGGGACTTCCTTGACGCTGTTGCTGTTGAGCTTCTTCAGCTCTTCATCCGTGAGGTCATAGACAAAGTCCTGCTTGGCTCCAGTAGATTGGATGGTGAGGGTCTTCTTCTCAGGGTCAATGATAATGCCGTGACTGTCGAGACATTCACGGAACTTCTCATTTGTGAAATACACCTTACTCGTAATAAGTTCATTGTAAGGCTTGGCTGGCTCGATTGGTCTGGGCTTGACCTCTACGGGTTTGATGACCGTCTGGAGGTCTGCCAACACGTCCTGCGACGGCTGCTGAACCTGAGTCTGCTGACCTTTGTAATAGAAGCCATAGGCTCCGTTCTGGAGTTCGCCAGGCTTCATGCGGCCATCAGGACGGTCGGGAACCATCGGTGCACCTTGCATGAACAAGGCTCCACCGACTCTGCGCATGTGCCAGCCTTCCTGCTGACGTGGTGTCCAGCCAAGGAAACGGCCATGATAAGGATCCATCATCGGATGAAGTCCTCGTCTGTCCCAAGGCAAGCGTCCATATTCACCGACTCCTATACGGTAGCCGTGCAATCCCATGGCAACACGGCCATTTGCATTGCGGGCATGAACGAAGCTTCGGGGCAAATAGAAGTCATTGGAGAGGATTGCGGCGAAGGTATTGTAGGCTTTCTTGTTGGCTGAATTGGTGCCCCAATCTACCATCGCCCGCATCTGCTGCTGATTGATGGGGTACGTCAGTAAAGGACTGTCATGCCCCTGCACGGCAAGGGCAAAGCCATCCCCCTGACGAATAATATGCCCCTGCATACCGTTACGCCGGAGAATGTCCTGTAGCTCTGGTGCCAAGTCGCGCCCCATTGGTAATGTGTTTGATCTGATAGACATACTGATTCGGTTTAGTTGTCCTGTGCATTCTCTAACTGGTCTCCCTTCCACTCGACAAACTGCTCTGCGCTTTCCTCATTGATGGTGAGGTCACGCTCCTTGCAGAATGCGGTGAATTCCTCCTGCCATTCAGGAGAATGATGATTGACGTAATCAAGCCAACCATATTCGTTACTCTGGAATTTCTCCACGAGTACGTCTTCAGGGTAATACTTTGTTGCTGCCATTGTTCTCTGATTTTGGGTTTTACTTCATTCCTGGGATTAGCGTTGCATCATACGCATACCCAACTTCTTCTGTTCCTGCCACAGTTCTTCGGAGTAGTCTTCCTCGTGGACATAGTTCAGGTCACCGTTGTCATCGGCAACCCAGCAACCGAAAGCTCCGAAGTTGTACTTGTCCCACTCACGCTTGGCTTCGCGCTTCCAGGTCTGTTCGTCACCGGCAGCGAAACGGATGCCTGTCTTGCTGTTGAGGTCGATGCCGATGGCAATTTCCTCATCTTCATCATTGAGGATGGAGAGAACATCACCATTCTGTAACTTCTGCATCTCTGCAGCAGTGAGGTGATAGCGGTCGGCCACATATTGCATATTGCGACCGATGACCGGCATGGGGACACAGAGAACCTGTTTGCTTTCGGGGTCAATCTGGAAGAAACGCTTGCCTCCAGCTTCCTTATTCTCCTCGTTGTTCTCCAGATGTCCGATGATGGCCTTACCCTCCAAGAGACGCTGCTTCTGCTGGTCATTGAAGAGGTTGAGGTCATACTCATCAAGCTTAGGATAGAAAAGGACATCGACACCTCCTTCGGGAGTGCGTACAAGGCTGATCCTTGTGCGGGCTTTCTCTGTCTCACCATCCTCAGTGATAATGGTAATAGGTAACACGGGCGAGCGACGACCGTTGCAGATGTTCTGAAGGACATCGACAGGGAGGTCTTCTATCATCTCCTGTGTGAGTCCGAAACGTTCGAGCGTACCGTATGGTATCTCGCTTTCTTGAAAATGATTAATCATACTTTTCAGATTACATAATTTATACTTTTGCCCAACATGGACAGTTTTACGATGCAAATTTAGGACTTGTTTCTATATTAGGTTGTAAAAGCGATATTTGCAAGCATCTGATTTAAGAAGGTTTAATTTAATAGTATGGAAATTCCGCAAAAATCAGACTATAAACAAAAAGAAAGTTAGAGTTTAATTATTTGAAGAATCGTTTATCCGTTAGTATGAGATTATATCCTTACCTTTGCGGCATGAAAACAATCAAGCTCATCACCTTAACGGCCTTTCTCTTTTGTCTGAACAAGCCCTTATTTGCTCAGTTCAACACAATCGGCTCGATAAACAACAAGCGTATATACACAATAAATCCGCCAAAGCCCAAAGAGGCTCTGACGGATAGTATCGTAGTTGCAGACTCTGTTCCTGTTTCAACAACTACAGGTAATGATGGGGACGGACAAACCATTGTTACATCGTCGGATAATCACAATCTGATGTCGCTTGTAGCCCTGCCATTGGAGAAGATTCACATCAATTCGGGGTTTGGTATGCGACGGCATCCCATCTATCACAAACGGATTATGCACAATGGCATCGACCTTTCCGCTCGATACGAAAAGGTATATTCGATGTTTCCTGGTACTGTCATCAAAGTGGGACAGGATAGCAGGTCTGGGAAGTTCGTGACGGTAAGGACAGGTAACTACACCATCAGTTACTGTCACCTCTCCCAGCAGCTTGTCAAAGAGAAGGAGTTTGTGAGTGCCGGAACAATTATTGCCATTTCGGGCAACACTGGAGCATCAACAGGGCCACATCTGCATCTGACGACAAAAAAAGATGGCCAGGCATTCAATGCGGCCATCCTTTTGGAGTATATCAAAAATCTTGTTTACAACTAAACGTGTATTCATGGTCTGCCATCCCAAGGCTCATCATCTAAGTCAATGATTAAAGGACGATGGTCACTTATCTCTCGTTCCCATTCTCCTACAGCGAATGAACTTGGCTTAATGCAACTAAAAGCATAGTCAAGGAAGAATGGTTTCTCTGGATTGAAATGCCAGTAGAAAGTGGCTGTCGTTTCTTTTCCGAAAGATTCTCCAGTCTGTTCGTGATATATGCTTCGTAGCCCATGCTTTTCCATCTCTGCTATACAATCTTCAAAAGTACCTGTAGTTTTACTCACACCACTTTGCCCGACAAAACAGTTGAAATCACCGACAACCATAGACGGGAAGCGGTCAAGATAGAACGAATACTCTTTAAGGGCTTCAAGAAGCAACTGAGGATATGTCTTCTTCTCCATCCAAACCGTCGGCCATGAAGCAAGAACAAATTTAGGAAAGCCAGCACTATCCACCATCAATGGCAGGATATGCTTAATCTTCTTATATTCTGGTATGATCCGAACTGAAAGATGTTTTTTCAAAACTACTCCAAGACCTTTCTCTTTTAGGTCATCATCACCACACCACAACATATCATATCCGGCTGGAATGGAGACATGTTCTCTACTTGAACATTCTGGTAGAATGAACAAATCGGCCCCCATAGCAAGAATATGGTCAATTTTTGCTTGGGTGCATGTGTGAGTATTGTAACTGATGACTTTCATTATCTATATGATTTCGTTAATGGCATTCTATATACTTCAGATAATAATCTTATTGTCTTTTGCTATGCCGTTTATATAGTTCGACAGCATCCTTCATAATCTCATCATGGTCAAAAGCAAGTTGAGGTAAGGCAGAGAGCGGCCACCATTCTGCTTTTGCCGCATCGTCGAGACCAACCACAGGCATAGGCTTATCGATAACGGCGAGATATGCCACAGTAACAGTTCTGCCTCTTGGGTCACGGTCAACTTTTGAATAGGCTCCAATCTGGCGAATCTCATTGACCTTTAAGTCCGTTTCCTCTTCAAGCTCTCGGATGGCGCATTCTTCTGTTGTCTCATCCATATTCATGAAACCTCCGGGGAAAGCCCAGCATCCTTTGTATGGTTCATCGCCACGCTGAATCAATAGCACTTTGGCTTCAGCTTCTGTGGTAATGACAATACAATCGGCAGTCACAGCTGGACGTGGATACTTATAAGTGTATGCCATAATGTCTTTTGTTGTATTATTTGATTATTGAATGAATTTTACCTAAATATCTCATCATCAAATCATCACCTTCTTTTCTTGCTTTGTCGCTGATGTATTTATCTGTCAGGTGAAGAATTCGTTCGCAGGCTCCTACATTAAAAATCCCTTCAACAATCCGTTCAAGATTTTCAGTAGTTTGTATAGATAAATCTCCGTCCAAATCGTCCCCAATGAACTCCCACCAATAATCTACAGAATGTACCTTCGTTACCTCTAACATCGGTGCGACATCAAAGTATGTGTGTCGTATATTGCCATCTTTATCTTCATGAATCTCTGTTATATAGGGTGCATGGCATAAAAAATATGGTGTTGCCCCTTCTTGTAATAGTCTGACCACTTCGTCCTCCATATGCTGTATGCCGTAGTTGGTTAATCGAATGTTGTCTTCAGACACACCGTCATTCAGAAGAAATTCATAATCTTCATCATCAATATAGGGATTATCCCCAGGCTCTTCCCACCAATTCCATATGATGAATCCCAATTGGTCATAGGGGGTACGCTTCATGTCGGGAAACAATGCTTTATGAAGATTCCACATCTCCAGAACATGTAACGTCTTACAATAGTCATTGTTTTTCAGCGCATCGTACATGGCATAAGAAAGCTGGAAGCTGTCAATATCTCCTTCGTCAGATACACCTCTTCGATCTCCTGACCAGCGAGCCAGTTTTATGGGAGAGTTTCTGGCAGCCTCTATCAGCGACCGTATTTTGTTAGTGTCGCCAGTCAATACGGCAATAACAGCCTCTTTTTCATCCTTACTCTCAATACTAATGCAACTGTTTCCCATTCTGTTTATTTTTTGTTATGAAGTGATTTCCAGTACGACTTCCAGCGGATGCACGTCCCGTATTGAACACCATATTCTTTTGCCCATTGTTCCACTTTCTCCTTAGGGGCATCAAAGCCAGCAACACCCCAAACGCAACCAGCACGGTGCTTTTGGTCAGTTTCCTCGCTGACGGTAAACTCTGAAAGCATCTTTTCGGTCAATTCGTCCTTCATGTTAAACGATTTATTCTTCATCATAGTCATATTCTATTTGATTTGCTCCGTACCTTTCAAACAGATTTATGAGTTTTTTTAAGCCACATGCTTCCATAAGGTTGAGGATATCCATTGGTATATCCATTTTGCTGTTTTTCGTTAATGGGAGCACAATGTCCAAATTCCACAAATCGAAGTATCTTGTACACATTCCCATGTCTGTCATGTCAAACTTGTCTTCATCCATATTGTATAAGCCTTGCCCGTCAGCACCTGCTTTCAAAAGTCTTTCTACTTCCGAATAATTGAAGAACACAGTGGCTCGGTAAAGGTCTATATCTATCTGCGGAATCCCCGCTTCCTGTAGATCTAAAACTGAATCCTTTGCAATCAGAATATTTCCGCCGTCATTAAAACTACAAGCGTAGTTTCCATATTCAATCTCAAAAGAGTCAATATCAAATCCGAAGGTGTTTAGCCAAATATATGCGATATGGCGGTTTTTTTTATAAGCATCTGCTATTTGAGGCTTTATCTTATCTGACCATGATTTCTCTGTCAGTGCTAAGTCCCAAAGTTTCGTGATGTAATAGATAGGTATTGGGCACCTTATACCTCCTATGTCTTCGAGTAAAGAGTTATCGAAAGAACCTTCCTCAATCATGCCAGTCAAAATATCTGGCCGCATGAAATAACAGGCTTCTATTGCTTTTCTATTATTGGTGGTCATGTCCATAGCTTGAGTTTTTTCTTTTCATCAATATCGTTCCATAAACTTGTTATAGCTTCACGCATAGCGATCTCAGCATTGTGTGTATCATCCGCAGCTCTTTGCGTATGCCAAATGCGGTAAGTTTTATCGGGTAACTTCTGTAGCTGGAAACGAGCCGACACAAAACCACTGCGGCACACATATATCCACCCATTCTCTAAATATAGCTGATGCCTTCTAATATTTGTATAAATTTTGTTTCTTACTTCTATTCATATTGGTTTTTCCTACGATACTTATTGGCTACTTCAATGAGTTTGGCAAACTTTTCAAGTCGCTCAGGCGAATAGCCTCCTTTGGCTATTTGCTTTTTTGTGTGCTTGAACCAGTTGAGCAAATCATGTTCTTCAATTCTATGCTTAGAAGGTCGCCTGTGATGGGTTTCCATGAAGTCCATCATCTGATCATACTGCATTTGCCATTTCTCATCTTGTGTCATAGCCGCATACATTAATTGTAATCTACAGGAGGTTCTGCAGCCATACTATAAGAAGTATTTGTGTCTTCCTCAATATAGTGGCCGTTCATTTCTAATTCAGTGATACAGGAGCCTGTTGCGTAACAGTACATGGTAACAATAATGCTTATTGCTGCATTAAGTTCCTGTTCTGAAGCCGTTGGCGATATATGGGACTCGCTATTGCGCCACTCTTTAACCATAAGTAACCACTGGTAAAGCTGTTGTTTAGCTTCATCGGTGCTATACTTTAACTGCCAAAGTGGTTTTACATCATGTATTACATTGGCCCACGTTACGGATTCTCCCTCGTTTTGTGGTTTCACCTCTTCATTCTTCATCAAGTAGTAGAGTTTCTTCAGATAGGCTTCGAACTTTGTAACCAGCAGATTGAAGGAAACGAACTTGTCAACGATAGTGCTGCCGTCTTTATATAGGTTGATGAAAGCACGATGGAGGAATAGGCCAACACCGTCAAGAGACTCGATCGAGTCTTTGTCCATTACGTAGAACAATGCTTCGACAATTTCTTTGGTGGAACGCATACTCTTCTTTACACCAGCAAGGGTGAAACTGATTATCTTTTCTATTTCTGCCTTAGACTTGTTGATATGAGGCATGAACTGAATGGTCATTCCAGACTCTGGATCTTGTTCACCAGCTAAAGCAGGATTCTCCAACACAGCAAATCCCTCATCAACAGAAGGCTGTTCGATAACGACATCCTGTATTGTAACATCGTCATTCAAGTATGCAGCCAAAATCTTTTCACGCTGCTCTGGGTCAAGGATGAAGTCTTTCAACAACTTTGCCCCTTTTGCACTCACCATACGAGCCTTTGGTTCAGTACCTTCAACCTTGGTGATAAATGCGCGAGTCTTGATAGGGTCAAGTGTCAAGCGCAATTCTGCAAAGCGGTTAAAGTCATCCAGATTTTCCTCAGTTGGATTAGAGACGATGATTTGCTGAAGCATACTGATGTTTACTCCTGTTGCTTCAGACAGTATGAGGATTTGCTTGTATAGTTCCTTCAACTGATATTCATTGATATAGTCCTGAATGGTTTTTCCTGCTTCTGGGCGCAAATCTCCACGCTGTATGTCATGTAATATTAGGATTGCTGTACGTTGATCCTTCTGTGGAAGGGATGCAAATGTCTTGTGCAATTCCTGTAATGCTTCTTTTGTCGGTTCACTACCAGGGCCATCAGTATAGAGTCGTTTAATGAAGCGTACAAACTTTGAATTGATATATTCTGCATCGATGGCTCCTGTTCCTGTTTCTGTGATGTAGGTGTCAACGGGATAGTCAAACTCATGGCCTTCGCCACCGCCAGTTCCACCTTCAAACAGTTCACGATAGCGTTGTAGAAGAATCAGATAAGTTTGTTCATCCAACTCCATAGAAATGCGTGTATAGGTGTCCCCATGCTTAAACTCATATTCACTCTTTTCCCATACAAATCCCTGGAGCTTTGCGGCCTCCAGAAGTCTAGTCATGCTGCTGAAGTCCTGTGCAAACATCCGGCGGTCTTCACGGGTGTCTGGCAGACGCTCGAAGTTGAAAATCTCATGTGAGTGGAAAATGTCGCGTATATGCAGGAACTTTCTGTTGATGTTCATGAGGTTGTCTTCCAACTTATCGACGAACACGCCAAGAGGACGGTCAACATATACCTCCAGAGCATCTTCAATGTTACGCTCCATTGTATAGGGGAACGTGTAGTAGTAAATGGTTCCGAAGGGCTTGTCTGGTCCAAAGAGTCTGTTTGTACGAGAAAATGCCTGAATGATGTCCACATACTTCATCACCTTATCCACATAAAGGGTATTGACCCATTTGGAGTCATAACCAGTCAGCATCTGAGTAACCACAATCAGAAGGTCTATCTGTTGTGAATGGTCATGTTCTATGCCGACGTATGGCTTTTTGTGTGCAAGTCGCTTCGCTACATCCTTTTTGTATTTACCGTATGTTGAGAGTTGGAAGCTGGTCTGGTATTTTGCATTATAATCAGTCAGCATTTCCAAGAGCGCATCTTCACGAGCAATGCCTTCATCACTGTTGTCTATATTGTTATCAAATACAGCAACAACATTCATTGATGAGTATTGCGTCTTGAATAATTTGTAGTAAGCAATAGCTTCTGGTATATTCTGAGTAGCAAGGATAGCATGAAACTTACGGTTCTTGCTTACACGGTCGAATTTCCCCATGATGTCAGCTGCTACCGCCTGATGATGTATGTCTTGCTGATAAAGATCTTTTGGAAGGTAATGTTCAACTCCATGACGAGTTTCGCCATTCTCTGTATAAGTGTCAGGCATCTCTAGCTCGTGCATAAAGCGGTTATATACCTTCATTGCTTCCGGGTCATCTTTGATTTCCTCTACACTCTTAGCATCAAGTTGACAGAGAGCTGCCTTCTCGCGAAGTTCATCATCGCTATATGTATTGATGCGATAAGGATCAAAACCAAGAACATTGCCATCTGGAATACCATTGGCAATGGTGTACTTATGGAGCATATCGCCAAACAGTGTTTCTGTCATGATTTCGTTGTGAGCATTCTCCTCGAAAACAGGTGTACCAGTAAAACCAAAGAGTAATGCACGTGGGAATGTACGCTTAATGCTCTGAAGCATTTCGCCGAATACGGAACGGTGACACTCGTCGATTATAAACACCAGTCGTTTTTTGCCAATACGCTCAATCATGGCAGCATCAATACTTGGGCCTGGCTTGATATTCGACATCTTCTGAATGGATGTAACAATTAAGCGGTCATCATTACTGGTGCTATCAAGCTTAGACGCAAGTATGACAGTATTCTGAGTGTCCTGAACACTTTCATCCTCACCTGCAAAACCACGGTATTCATCGAGTGATTGAATGCTCAGTTCTATTCTATCCATCAAGAAAACCACTTTGTCTGCATCACCACTGTTGGCAATAAGCTGTGCCGACTTGAATGAAGTCATGGTCTTACCAGAGCCAGTCGTGTGCCATATATAGCCGCCTCGGTGCTCATGCTCATCCCAATTGACGGCATGTGTTACGTCGCATATTTTGCTGGCAGCAAAATACTGATAAGAGCGCAGAACTTTTAATGTCTGGTCTTTGTCATCAGCTATTGTATAGTAACCAATCAGCTGATGTGCCATAGGTATATTCAGGAGTTCGGTGGCTACACGGTGCCAGTCGAAAATCTCCTGATTGTTAAAGTCTGCCCAATGGAACTGAAATTCTTTCTGGAAACGGTTTTCAGTACCAGGATTAGCAAAGTAGAGTGTTTTCTCTGGGGTCATAGCAACGAAAATCTGAACCATCGAGAAAATACCACTACTGAAAATACCTTCGTGCATATAGCGTTTCAGTTGGAACACGGCCTGAGACACATCCACACGACTACGTTTCAGTTCTACGTGGATAACGGGCATACCGTTTATGAGCAACATTACATCACCACGACGGTCACCCGCCAATGGGTGAGTTGCACGGAAACGAGGCTGACGCACTATCTGGTAACGGCTTTGACCTGCACTGATTTCAGTAGGGTCAAATATCTTTAGATAGACTTCCTTACCATTGTTAAAAGTGTCATCCGGGTTGTCGCGTTTGATGCTGACGAACTTGCCATTGATAAACTTGTTCACCTTGTATGGGTTACCACACATATTCACCTTGTCGATGATTTGCTGTATCTCCGTTGGTGTAAGTGGGTAGTTACCCAAACGTTCACGGTCTCGGTTCATGTCGAAGATGATATCAGCCCAATTCTGGACTAGCTCTTCTTCTGTAGGCTGTACCAATACCTCACTGCTCCAGCCGTGTTCTGAAAGCAGGTGACAGAGAGCCAACTCAAATGCCGACTCCTTTTCAAATGGGTGAATGTTAACCTCGTTGCTCATATTTTTATTTTGTTTTGTTATGCAATCATCTTCTTTAAACAAGCTTTTTTCAATTGCTCCAGTTTCTCTAATTGTAGAGTCTGCAATGAGATCTGCTTATCAAAGCTTTGGAAAAAAGTGACAATACGCTGCTGTTCTTCCATTGAAGGGACGAAAACATCCATATCTTTTATGTCTGAATATGAAAGAGTTTGGCGCATACCATCCCCCATAGAATAGAACACTTTTCGTAAATCAAATGTGTGAAGTTGGAGATATAGAAACTCCGGCAATACATTTTCACACTGAACACAAACATAAGCAGGAGATATTATTCCTTCCTCTTTAACCAAACCTACACGAAGACTTTTATGGTCATTCTGTAAGTCGGTAAAGCGGAATACAATTATTCCATCTTTCACCATCTGATAAGTATCAAATGATGCTGGCAATAATCCTTTCTTTGTCTGTATATCTTTTTTCACGATCTTTCCGTAACTTAATGATAACAAATTCTGATGATGAATATTCTTGTTTGACATGAAGTAAGGCTTGGCAAGTATTGAAAACTTTGCTATAGCCCAATCTCCATTATAGCCTTTGAATCTTATTGATGAGAAGTACCCCCCATTTTGTGGGAACATACCGTCCAAACAGGCTGACTTCATCTGTTTCAGACGTTCCAAACGCTGTTGTTGAACTGCAATGTTTGAGTCTATTCTTTTAAAAAAGGATGCTATGCTTTTTTGTTCTTCAAATTCAGGAAAGTTTAATGCCATCTCTCCGAATTCTGAAAAACTTATTGATCTTCCATCTCGAATACCATATGTAATTGTCTTCAGACGATCCACAAATGCTTTCGACATAAAAACAGTTTTCCAAAAATAGTCATCATGCTTGTCTGTTTCCTTAAAGCCAAATACTGTATATGCTGGAGAGGTTATACCTTCTACAGCTGAATGTGCAAAGCCACCTTGAAATGAGCGCAAATGAATGACAAACTGACCTGGCATTACTACCTTATATGTCACTTCATTCGCTCTATCATGACTTATATCATATCCGCTCTCACTTCTAACAGCCATACCTCTGATATCCTGGCAAGCTGAAAGAACTGGTAATTCTGGATGATTCCTATTGTTGTATGTTATAAATAATTCAGAAGCCATAGCTCTATTCCATTTGTTATTGAAGTTTTTAAAGCGTATGGGGGGGGTGTTTTCTGATTGCTGTGGGAACATTGAATCAAGACAAGCAGATTTCAGTTGCTTTAGTCTCTCAAACTGATGCTGATGCAACTTCATTTGATCATCAAGTCTTTGCAAAAAAGATGCAATTCTTTTTTGTTCCTCTATGTCCTTTGGAATCATTATATACCCCGTGAGTGCTGTTTCGTCACTTATATTCATAGTGTTTTTAGCACCTTTGTTTACAAGCGGACGCATATACGCATTCAACCTCCACGCAGGATCAAAATAATAATGAATGTACTCAGGTGCAACACCTTCTTTAGGATTATATACAGCATAGAGCACAGACACTATTCCTGCTTTGCCCGTGTTATGTTTTACAATTCCATATGGTTTAGCACGAAGAGGGGATTTCGTATATACAATCTGCCCAGGACGTAATATTTTATATCCACTAACAGACTTTCCTGCATAGCTTCTACCAAGATGCTCAATCTGATTGACAACGCCATTCTCATCAGAAACAGACAAGACATCTTCAATACCAAAAATATTATCAGTGTTCTTTTCATCTGATATTTCGAGACAATCGCTCAACAGTTTCTTCTGCCATTCACCTTCAAAGCCTTTGAAGCGGAGTCTAGGTGTTGTCTCTCCCTCCTGTGGAAACAGCATACGGGCACAATCCTCCAACTTTCCGTTGGCGGTTTCATCGTTGGTGGTCAGAATCAGTTCGTCCAACTGCCCATCTAAGCCTTGCAAAGTTATTTCTTGTTTCGCCATAATCACTATTCGTTTTCTGTTTCTGGGTTAGCCTCGTTATATTCCTCAATCCATTCCTTCACCTTCGACTGAAGCAGAGCCTTGTCGGGAAGATAGAGTTGGTATTGAGTAGCGTAGATATTTGCATCCTTTGGCAAAGTCAATTCTACAAGTGCATCGCTTTTCTCCTTGCAAAGCAGGATGCCAATGGTGGGATGCTCAAAATCTTCTTTGACATAGCGATCGTAATAGTTCACATACATTTGCATCTGTCCGAGATCCTGATGGGTGAGGTCATCAATCTTCAGATCAACGAGTACGTAGCATTGAAGCAGTCGGTTGTATAGTACCAAATCCACATAGAAGTTTCGTTCCTCAAAGGTAAACCTCTTCTGACGTGCCTCAAACAAAAAACCTTTGCCCATCTCCAGCAAGAAATTCTGTAACTTGCTTATGATGGCGTTTTCCAGTTTGCTCTCGCTATACGCTGTGTCGGGCTTCAGCCCCAAAAATTCCAGTGTAACAGGATCTTTGATGATGTCCTGCGGCTTCTCTATAGTCTGACCTTCGCGCGAAAGACGCATCACCTCATCTTTATCACGGCTTAAAGCCAACCGCTCATATAGGCTGCTGGCATGTTGACGTTTTAGCTGGCGTACGCTCCACTGCTCACGAGCGCACTCAATTTCATAGAAACTGCGCTCGTCGGGATTCTCTATGCGCATCAAAACCAGATAGTGTGACCAAGTAAGGACAAACTTCGGCTGTTGAATTTTGGCAACACTGTTGCTAAATTTCGTTTCGCCTTGACCTTCAATAGATTGTAATTTTGGCAACGGTGTTGCCGAAATTGCTGGGTTGTTATAAGCAACGAAAAACTTTCTACACCTTGTAAGCGTATCAATAGTCCAATCATTACCATATTTTGCCATCAGACGCTGTGAAAGATTCTGCATGATGCGGGCTCCGTATGCAGCACGTCCTCCTTGTTGTTCATCTTCAAAAATGTAACGACCAACCTCAAATCGTGTCTTAACCTCAGTCACGTTTACGGTTCGGTAAACATGTTGACGAGCTTGTTCGATGAGATTTGCAATGCGCTCAAAGAGTGCGTCAATGCGTTCCGTTACTTGTATTTCGTTCTTCTGTGTCATAAATCTTACGTTTTTGAATTTCGTACTGATTCGTGTAGGTTCTTATTTGTTTAACTCCTGTAAGCCTTTCAATGCGAACTCATCGCCTGTAAGGTCGGCTACTAATGCCGATAATTCCGTCTGGGCTGTAGCAAGTTGTTCTGTTAGGTCACTGTATGATGTTGCGTACTTTCGAGCCAGAGTTGTGATTTGCTTTTCAAGTTCGGAAAGAACAGCTGTAAGCGTTCCATTGATTCCATCTAACATAGGATCAATCCACTTCATGTGAAGGAATTGCTCTACTTCTTGGTCTGTCAGATTCTCAATGGCCTCTTTAGTCTTATCAATCAAAGTCAGTTTTTCTTCTTTGATTGCTTTGTTCAACTTTGACTGCTCGTCCCACAGCTTAACAAACTGCTTCAGCTTTTCTTTGGTGTCAGGGTCGATGTCATCTCCCTTGGCTTTCGCATCTTTCTTGATTTTTGCCTTGTCGAGCTTAGGATTGTCATCACCCTCCATGTATTCCTGCGACTCCTCGTCTGTGAAGCCGTCAACTAGTTCATTAATCTCAGATTCTATTTCTTCACCACGTGCTTCTTTGTCATTGATGGCTTGCAATTCAGCTTGGAATTTCACTTGTTGAACAAGAGAGAAAGGTATGATACGCCCCTTCAAACCATCGGGAACTTCAATGTCTTCATCACCTTTCTTTACTAGCTTGTATGCTGTTTCAACTACACGGGCTGCATCAATTCCATCAGTTTGAAGGGTCTCAATATCATTGGCGATAGTTTGCCACCCATTACTCATTGCTTGATAAGCTGCATAGCGATCTATTAAAGGAATATCTTCCAACCTCTGGAAAATGTCATCGGCAATCTCGTAACGTTCCTTCAACTCTTTCACATTAGCCACGTTTATAATCAATCGGCGGTGTAACTCTTCGGCAAAACCATCAAATGCCTTGGCAAATCCCTCTCGTAGCTTTGCCGTGTCTTCATCGTTAGCAATAGCCGTAGAAACATCGTCTGTTGTTATGACCGAGTATGGCTTGTCGTTTGCAGGTTGGAACAAATCCCTACGCAGAGAGGGAAGAGCCTCCCAATACTTGTTCAACAGTTCGATTTCACTATTAGGAATACCTCCGAACATGGTGGCGTAAATGTCGTATTGCTCTGGAGCTTCAGAAGAATCAACATAACGGGGAATGTTCAGATTATAATTATTCTCACGGATGGTCTCACGGCTCACCTTGCGTGAAAAGCCTGGTTCGTCAGAACGTAAACGTACTGTATCGGCAATACGTTTGATGTCACAATCGCGTAGTTTGTTGTTCTTACCATCCTTCACAAATCCTTTTGAGGCATCAATGATAAGGACATCGTCATTTTGCCGGTGTTGCTTCAGCACCATGATTAGAGTAGGAATGCCTGTACCGAAGAAGATATTGGCAGGTAAGCCGATAATACAGTCTATCTGGTTTTTCTCAATCAGCTTCTTACGAATTTTGCCTTCACCATCATCTTCAGGGTCGCCACGGAACAGTACACCATGAGGTAACACTATAGTAAGAATGCCATCTGGTTTTAGATGGTGAAGTTCATGCAGCAAGAACGCATAATCGGCCTTACTCTTTGGAGCAACGCCGTAGTCCTTGAAACGAGCATCCATTTCTGCATCAGAAGGATCCCAATGCTGTGAATAAGGTGGATTTGATACCACGGCATCTACATAAAGTGGTCGCCCTGCATTTGGACCTGTTTTCTCAATAGGCCAGTCTTCACCAAGAGAGTCTGCACAACGGGTATCAATGTTGCCAGGACGAATACCACGCATCACCAGATTCATACGAGTTAAGTTGTAAGTGTTCTCTTTCAACTCCTGAGCATAATACTTCACTCGGTTACGGTCTTCGATGTGACGGCCAACGCTCTTACCAATGGTAATAAGCAGAGAACCCGAACCACTTGTTGGGTCGTATATCTCTATTTGCTGCTTATTCTTATGATGTTCAGCAACAATTTCAGACATTAACATGGCCACCTCGTGAGGAGTATAGAACTCACCAGCTTTCTTTCCGGCATTAGCGGCAAAGTTACTAATCAAGTATTCATAGACATATCCTAATACGTCATAGTCCTGAGAGCCATCTGTGGGAATATCTTTGATAAGCTTAATAAGTTCTTTGAGGGCTTTCGTCTGAGAAGCTGGATTCTCACCAAGTTTGCTCAATCCGGCTTGCAAGGTGATGAAAATGCTTTCATAAACGTGCTTATATGTCGGACTAACAAGTGAGTCAAAACGATTTAAGGCTACACTCAGGTCTGCTACGCTAAACGTGGTCTCAGGAAGGAGCCAAGTAGAAAACAGGTTTTTGTATTCAATGAAGTAACCTATACTACGCTTACAGTCCTCAATAGTAAGTGCCATATCCTCGTCTTCGTAATCTTCAACGAGGTCAGGCAAGTCTTCTTCCGTCCAACCGCTACGCTTTAGATGCGCAACTTCGTTGTCCGACAGAAACTTGTAAAAGATAAGACCCAGAATATAGTCCTTATATTCATTGGCATCAATCTTAGACCTCATTTTGTTTGCGGAAGCCCAGATCTTATTTGCTAGCTGTTGTTTATTCATATTGAAATTATACAATTTATCAATTTATGAGTGCAAAGATAGATTCCTATTGTGAAGTCTATCTACACAGTTAAATATTTTTTTAGGTTCTCTTCAATTTTTTCCTTGATTTCCTGTCTTAACCATTCCGGAGAAAGCACTTCGACCTGTGGGCAGAATGAGAAGATGATTGATATCAATTCTTTATTAGGACGAACATCAATCTGGATTATATGTTCCTCATCACTTACAATCGTCTGGCTATGATGTATTGGCTTGGAAACGATGTATGGGTATCTGTCTTCATCGAACTTTAACTTCACATGTTCAATGTTTCCAGGTGCATCTGGTGTCGAAACGCCAACGATGTCATCAAATCTCGTAGAAAAATCCTCTATCGTGTTGGGGATAAACTCCACATCAGACAAGGATAGTTTTACTATTCTGTCCAATGGCCTATTTGCAATACGAGGAGATCCTGTGCTGGATTCCTCTAAGCCGAACAAGAACCATCTGTTGTTATATTCTCTAACGTGATAAGGATGGATGACAGAAGAGGTTTCTTTTCCTCTATAGGTTCTATACTGTAGAAGTAGAGTCTTCTTGTTTATTGCAGCATCGATGATTGCTGACAGAAATTCAAGTCCCTTCAGCTTTTCATTCTGTTCAAAAACAACGATATTCTCACGATTTGCCTTAACTCCAAATCGGAATTCAAGTTTCGAGATAACTTCTTCAAGCCAGACATTACCAGGAATACCCCGGTAGCGACTAAGCATATCAATAGTAGAACGTAGTTCTGCAAGTTCCTGAACGCTCAATTCGTTGTTGAATATAGAATAACTAGGGTCATCATAGGTGTAATAGCATCTTCTTCCCTCAATAGGACGTGCCACAATCGGAGCATCATAAGATACACGGTCACGCATATACGTAATATCAGCACGTATTTGTCGAAGGCTGACTGTTTTGCCATACATGTCAAGCAAGGCTTCATTTACCTTATCGACGAGATCTTCAATCTCATAGCGGCGATGACGATCACTGAAACAGCGGTCTAGTATTTGGTATCGCAGTAGCGCATTCTTATTGATAGGCATAATCGAGGATGCTTAGAAGGGTTAATCTTGATTTTTAAGAATCGTAGAATCGTCCATGCGAACAAGGTCGCCGATATCACATTTCAGTGCCTTAGCAATCTCTATCAAGCTTTCCAAAGTGGGCTGTGAGGTGTTAGTTACCCATCTGGATATTGTGGCAGTGTCCTTGTTAAGCATTTCGCTCAGGTCTTTATTTGATACCATTCGCTCTGCCATCACTACCTTAATTCGATTCAACGGTTTACTGTCCATATACGTAAATTTATATTGTTACTGGTTGCAAAAATACGATTATTTCCTGAGAAAACCGCTGATTTCTTCACGAATTTCTCATTTTTCGTGCAAAATAATTGATTTTGGAGTCAATTTTCATTATTTCTTAGTAAATTTGCATGATGAAATGACGAAAACCGCTTTGCTAAAATAAAATGTGGCGATTGTTGTTTTTTCTTCAAACGATGAAGATAGGCTGCACAATAAGTCTCTAATTTTGCGCCTATGATTTTGATTATACACAATAAAATAAATGAAGTATGGCAACATTAAGAACTTACAGATGTGAATGTGGGTACGAAGTTAAAACAGAACCCACAGGCCATTATGGACTTATGTCAGGAGAGTACTACAACTTTCGATGCTCAAAATGCAAGCAAGTAATCTCTATCTCGGCAGATGACCTCGCCAGTCAAAGGTATTTCCCCACATGTCCAGAATGTGGTGCAAAGAACGAAAAGATACACAACTGGAATCCCATCGAGGGACGCTGCCCCAAATGTGGCAAGGAAATGAAAGAAGTTCCAGGAATGATTATAATGGCAGATTAAAACCTTTACGAATATGAAAAAAGCGATATTTTTTCTTTTGTTGATTACGACAATTGGTGTCAACGCTCAAACCGCAAAGACAACCACCAGTGTAAAGTCTGTAAAGCATGAGCAAAAAGTAGATTCTCTTTTATCTCAAATCGATACACTCCTGATGATAAACAATCAGTTGTTAGAACATTTGGAGATAAACTCGTCTCTGAAGGAACGCTATAAACTGTATCAGACAGAGAACATATATACTTTTCTTCAGTTGGACACAAAGACTGGCATGATAGAACAAGTTCAGTGGTCTTTGGATTCCGATAATGAGGGAAGCGTTACTATCAACTCTGATGACTTGACCTATGGCTACGGCTATGGCTCAGGGTCTTTTGAGTTATATCCAACAAAAAACATGTACCAGTTCCTGCTCATCGATAAAACGAGCGGTAAGAAATGGCATGTGCAGTGGGGTATGGAAAGTAGCAAACGTTGGATAAGAAGAATCTACTAATCAATGAAAACCTATCTTGAAATAAAAGTTCCCATATCCTACGATGCATCATGGTTTGCTGAACTTAGAAAGGCATTAAAAGATATACCTGTGCATTGGCAAAATGGTTACTACCATATCACTATGGCTTTCTTGGACGAGACGAGAAATCTGCCAGAGGTAGAAGCCATCATGCACAAGTATTTGGATAATGCCAATGCTGTTTCTATCACTTTCGATAAGCTGGATGTGTTCTCTACCTGGAGCAGTTTGTTGATTGTTCACTTGAAAGCGACTCGCATACCAGAGGCATTTCAATCTTTGGTGAAAGATATTCGGAACGAGATTGTTTTAACTAACTCCATTATCCAGTCTGACTTTCGGCTACATGTTACGTTGGGACGCATATCCAATCCAGTAGCTGATATAAAAGACATAGGATTTCTTATTGACGAAATAGATTTCTCTCCTTTGACACTTACACTTAATGAGGTAGAGTATCGAGAGTTCAGAGGAAAAAGCATATACAGTAATACGCTCAAATAGTAGGATGCAATATAGCGATTAAAAGCATGAGTAAGAATAGAACATTAAATCCAAACATAGCATCTGGCAGAATAGATGTTCTTGACAAAGATGAAATCTTCGTCTTTGGCAGTAACCTTGCAGGACAGCATAAGGGAGGCGCAGCAAGAGCTGCAAACATGAAGTTTGGAGCCGAATGGGGCGTTGGCGTTGGATTGACAGGTCAAGCTTATGCCATACCAACCATGCAAGGAGGCGTTGACACCATAAGACCATACGTTGACGAGTTCATTGAGTTTGCAAAAGCTCACACCGACTTAAAATTCCTGGTTACGCGGATCGGTTGCGGCATAGCAGGATTTAAGGACGAAGAAATTGCCCCTCTTTTCACAAAGGCCATGTCTGTCAATAACATATTCCTCCCGAAGGAGTTTTATGACATCATCGCTGCACCATACTTGGCTCATTGCTTCTATTATGGAAAGAATGTGCCAGAAGATTGTGGCGCACACGTTGGACATATGTATGAAGAGTATTGGGTTAGATTCCATTTCGATGAATCAGACTATCTCATGACAGAGACCATTAACTTCATTAAAGAGGGACTGGGCAATTTCTGTGCGGATGATGGTGTACCTGTATCCATGAAAGCCCTTCTATATAATCGCTTTTGTCATTGGGGATGGTATGAAACGCCGGACACATTCAGAAGTTGGTACGAAAGTATCGGCTATACAAATGTGACAAAGAAACAGGACACATTACTGAAAAATCCCAAAAACAAATTCAATCCTTTGCTAATGGGAGCTGTCCTTGGAGATATTGTCGGCAGCATCTATGAGTTCAATCCACGCAAGTCAACAGACATAGATCTTCAGGACAAAAGAATGGACTATACCGATGATACCATCATGACTATTGCTGTTGCTGACTGGATTCTTAACGATAAGAAACACACAAAGAAAGGACTGGTCACTCGAATGCAAGAATGGGGACGAAAATATCCCAACCCAATGGGAGCCTATGGTGGAATGTTCTCGCAATGGCTGACTTCTAAGAACCCAAAGCCATATAACTCTTGGGGAAATGGAGCTGCCATGAGGGTGGCCGCTGTTGGCTTTGCCTTCTCCACTTTGGAGGAAACATTAGAGGTTGCTAAGAAAAGTGCGGAAGTTACGCATAACCATCCTGAAGGTATCAAGGGGGCGCAAGCTACAGCTGCAGCTATCTTTATGGCAAGAACAGGTTGCTCCAAAGAGGATATTCGCCGCTACATAAGTGAAAACTTCGGCTATGACCTAAACAGGACTTGTGATGACATTCGCCCGAATTATAGTTTCGACGGCAGCTGTCAGGGTACTGTGCCGGAATCCATCATTGCTTTCCTTGACAGCAAGGATTACGAGGATGCTTTGCGACTTTGTATCTCACTGGGGGGTGATGCTGATACTATGGGGGCCATAACAGGTGCAATAGCAGGAGCATATTACGGCACAATGCCTTATGCCTTGCATGTATTTGGCATGGCCAAATTACCTGACGACATTAAAGATGTGATTAGCAAATTCGACTATAATCATGGCCGGATGGTATCGTGTTACTGGCGGCCACCAGAATACAATGCCGAAGAACATATTCGGAAAGTTCAATCAGGTGAAATTTTCATATAAGGTCGCTTAAACTGACCTGTAGGAACATATAAATCTGAAATCGATAAATGAAGACAGCGGTACTCATAGGACTAAGCAGACATCGGATAGGTGTGGATGGCTCAGGAGTAACGACTCTTGTTGCTTTCCACGGTTGTCCGCTTAACTGCAAGTACTGTCTTAATCCACAAGCACTGTCACCAGAAGGTGTATGGAAACGTTTTACTCCAGAAGAACTGTTTAGAGCTGTGAGCAAGGACGATCTCTATTTCAGAGCTACAGGAGGCGGAATTACCTTTGGTGGTGGCGAACCTCTATTGTCAGGCATAGAGATTCTACAATTTCATTCTATCTGCTTGCACAAAGACAAAAAGTGGAAGATCAATATCGAAACTTCACTGAATATGCCACAATTATATGTTGAGATGCTGAAAGATGTAGTTGACCACTGGATAATTGACATTAAGGATATGAATCCACATATCTACAAGGCATATACAGGGAAGGACAACAAACAAGTCATCAGCAACCTTCAATACCTAATAGACAATAATGCCAAGATTACTGCTCGGGTGCCGCTAATCACAGGCTTTAATACTGAGCTTGATGTAAAAAATAGCATCTTATCCCTTGAAAGAATGGGCATTATAGATATAGATAGATTTTCTTACACCGTCAAGAAACATTAGATATGGAAAAAGGAAAAAGAATATGCGAGGCACTGAAAGCATTACGTAAGCGTATTGCAGATGCCAACGACATTCCGTTTGAAATGGAAGAATGTTCGCACGAAGGAGATTGCCCAGGCACATGTCCCAAATGCGAATCTGAACTGCGCTATCTGATGGAAGCTATAGACAAAAGAGAACAGGAAGGAAAACCTGTTGTCTTGGATGGAATTATGAGTGATGAAGAACTGCGTAAGGCATTCTCCATCATCCCAGCAGAACAGGACATGATTGATAACACAGAGGAAATGGAAACAATGGGGTTGCCTGAACGACCTGAGCCAATGACTCTGATGGGAGATCCCGAACCACCCCTTGAAGGAGACCTCATGACATACCCAAACTTTAGTTTTGCCTCTACCATCTCCAGAGTGTTGATGCTGAAGAATCACAGCAATTTTGTCTTTTCCCCAGCAGGACTTTGTTCCATCCTTGAAATCCTTCAACAAGGAATGGATATACATAGTAGCATCTATAAACAAATAGATAAGTTAATATCAGGATTTAATAGTGAAGTGAAGTCGGACGATGATGAAGACTTCAATTTAGCACACGCCATAGGTGTCTGGTATGACAATAACTTAGGAGCAGTGAAAGAGGAATTTCTCGAATACATTCAGGATGTGTACGAGGCTGAAGCTCATAACGCAGACTTTTCACAGACAACCAAAACGAAGTTATGGATTGACAAGTGGGTTGCTGATAAAACGCACCACATGATTGAATCCCTTGACACAGAAATAGACAAGGATTCGCTAATGATTTTGCTGGATGCCATATATATGAAAGCCAAATGGGAAGAACCATTTGATTCCAGCCTGACCGATACCGATATATTCCATAATGCTGATGGCACGGAATCGGAAGTTGACATGATGTATCAAAACATTGAAGATGCAGAATATGCCGAGACAGAAGAGTATCAGGTGATTACCCTGCCATATAAATCATATAAATACAGTATGGTCTTGGTTCTTCCAAAAGAAGGGGTTGATATTAACGACATGATGAGCAATCCAGACTGGTTGGATGAAGCTTCAGATACAAGAGACGTGGAATTGTATATGCCACGTTTCAAGTTTGACAACACGCTGTCTTTTAAGGAAATCCTGACCGTGTTGGGTCTGGAAGACTTGTTTGAAAAAGAAGATTCGTTACCTAATATAACCGACTTGCCAGCTCATATCAGTGAAATCAAGCAACAGTGCGTAATAGCCGTTGAAGAAGAAGGGACGGAAGCCGCAGCTGTTACAATGGAAGTTTGCGTGGCGGGTTGCCCACCCCCAGATGATATTCCCGAACCAATTACGATGAAGATTGACCGACAGTTCGGTTTCGCTATCAGAGGTGATTTCAGCCAACTCTTATTTATGGGCATTGTAAAAAACATGAGTAAGGATCAATCATAGTCTTATCTGTGCAAGTCATGATGTTCTCTATGTTCCAATAGTGTATCACTCATTGCATAGGACAGGACAATACCACCGCCAAGTGCATTTATCCCAAATCGGTTCATTAGAAAATGCAATTCACAAAAGTTTCATAATCATATAGTTACGAAGACAACCACGAAAATGATAATCCTAATGACCGATTTGGGTTTATTGCTGCTTTGGCGGTGGTTCCTGTATCGACAACATTATCCAACAGATATGGGACTTTCCCTTTAGGCAGGGGAGCCACTTTACGGAACCCCAGTTCTTCAGCAGGAAGTAAAGAACCTTCTTTCTTGGCTTGATAGTTAGACATTCTGCTATTGCCTTTGAGTACATTGGCAACCGTTATGCTCCCACCTGATAATTCTGAAATAGCTCTACCAAGATAAAGTGTCTGTAGTGCAAATCCATGATGCCCAGGAATGGGTACTACAACCGCATTCTCGGGCAACATCTTTACTAACTGACGGGCACAATAGGTTATTGCTCGCGGATCATTCTCCTTCAACTTGTGGCAAAGCCAGTTGTTGATGCCGTCATAATAATGGCCATGAGAGATAAACCGTATTCCGTCAACCTCCATATCTATGGTTCTATCTTCCATCACCTGATATATAATAGTGCCAGTTCTGCATATCGACGACGTTCAATCGAAGCTACTTTCTTTCCTTTCCAATGACAGAACTGCACATAGTCTTCTTTGAAATCACGGATTCCTGCTTCGATTTTCTTCAGCAGCGTACTCTTAGGCCACCTGCCTTTACAACCAAGGACTTTGCCAGGTCCTACGTTGTAGGCAAGTGCTGCAAGCAAAAGGGAATCTTTGCCATACTTGCTGAACATTGCACACAAGGACTGGAGGTCTTTTCTGAGCAATGCGTCAGCTTCTTTGAGAGACATATTCGATGAATAAGTCTCACCTGGCCTTAGTTTATGACCGTAACCTACATAAGGATAGTCCTTCTTACGGTGCATACCTTCATAATACTTGATGCAGCATACGGCTCGCTCAAAAGGTGGCAAGGCGTAGATGCTGCTTACTGTCTCTAATGAGCTTTCCGAGGGTTCCCGTGCCTGAGCATTTGCGTTCAGACACATTACTGTCAGAAAAGCCAATACTAATGTTCTTAATCTCATTTCTATTATGTGGCCCATTTTAATGGGACTTTGTTAGCGTACTTTGAATTTGTTTATCTCATCGATCATATTCTTCACATCGAGGTTGACGGAAACGAAGTTCTGGTACAGAATACGTTCCTTGGCATCAACGGAAGGGAAAGAATAAAACTTAGGAATCTTGTAGTTCTCGTAATCCGCTTCTTCCTTCTGGATTTCCTTCATGTCAAAGTCTGTCTTGCAGTAGAACTTTGAAGTCTGGAACTCCGCACTCTCCTGGATGTTCATAGAGTCACCGCGCCCCGTCTTGGTCTTGATGAAGTCACGTGCTGACTGACCGCATATCCAACCTGTCGGCATGTCTGAAATCTTGGATGCCGGCACAAGACTGTCCATATTCTCATTGAGGTTGATGGAGGTCTTGTCACGGTCGATGGTCACACCTTTCTTTAACTGAACAACCTTTCCGAAGATGTCATTTGAGAGCCATTCCAGCGTTTCTTTGGCTCTGGCAGAACCACTGACCACGTTACCAACAGTCGTGATGACCTTCTGCATACCAACTTTGCCGTAGTCGCTTTCCAACTGGGGAAGTTCCTGAAAGCCGAGAGCCACACTTACCTTGTTGCTTCGCGCAGTACCTATAAGACGGTCAATCTTGTGGAAATACAGGGTTGGCAACTCATCGACGATGATGCTGACAGGGATGTTCTTGCCCTGCCCAGTATTGACACGAGTGACAAGACGGTTCAAGATCAGGGCGTTCAAGGCTCCGATAATGCTCTCCATCTCTGGGTCATTGGCAATCAGCAGATAACTGGGATTGGCAGGGTCTGACACCTTCAAGTCAAAGTCGTCGCCGTCCTTATGGAATATCCAGTAGGATTCCTTGGTGGCAAGACGTGAGGTATAAACGCGCAGCGTACCTATCATACCTTCCAACTGCTCCATGGCCTTGTTCTTCATGGCGGTCTGGAACGGCCCAAGTAGAGGGGCAACCTCTGGGTCGGTTTCCAAAACCTCGAAGATGGTCTGGTAGTCAAGATTGAGGAAGGACAGAATATGTGGCATGTCGCTGTACTTACCAAGCCAGTAATAGCTGTCAGGGCTGACCTCATTGTGGTTTGCATCAAAGACACGTCCAGTCGGCTTCGGGCGATGGGTCTTCGGCTCTTCGGTCATCTCTGCCTCCAATGGATTGTTCGTCTTCTTGTCATACGGCACCTTGCGGTAATTGCAGAAGAAGAAAATACAAGCAGCAAGGAAGTTCACGGCTGAAGTCTGGAAGAACTGGTCTGAACCGCCACCACCTTCTTTCTTACCCTTCTGGAGTGATTCAAGCAAGGTCTCTGCCGTCTCACTGGCAGCGGCAAGGTTGGGAATGTACTTCAGCTGGATAGGATTGACACGTCGGCTGTATTCCACATCCACGAAGTTGATGATATTGAACTTGCATCCCTTGGGTACTTTGCCAGCGGCGAGGTTCTTGCGGTAGTGATAGTAGAGTTTGGTGGCCAGTGTCGGAAACTTGTAGTCATAGACAACCATAGCAAAGCCCTTGGCACTATGCTGTCGGATAAATGGCTCAATGATGGAGAAGGTCTTACCAGAACCAGGAGTGCCGACCACCCATGTACCTCGGAAAGGATTGACGATGTTCACCCATCCCTTGCGGAACTTCGACTTGTAGTAGTAGCGCATGGGGATGTTCACGCTATACTTATTCTCAATCAGTTCCTCACATTGCTGGAAGGACTCGTTCTCGAAGTTGAAGCGGTCTTTGAGCAGCCCTTCCTTCAGGAACTTGCTGATGTTGTCGAGGGCAACATGGATGAGTATCGTTCCAAGGATGGAGGCAGCCATATAAAGCCAGATATTGAGGGCTATCGTATAGAAGCGCGTGTCCATACGGGTCTTGAAGAGCCAGATGGAAACGAGCGTCACGAAAAAGCCACCGACTAATGGGTAGAGTACCTGACGACGAGCATCAAACTCGATGTGTTTCTTGTTTCTGGTGCCAATACAGGTGACAAAGATACAGAGGATAGTGGTGAGCTTGCTCCATACGAGATTACCATCATGATAGATAAACCACCGCTTCATGCGGTCATGGACATCGCAGACAATGCCTCCCCAGTAGTCAAGCAACTCTGGGTCTATGGCATACTCGAAGAACTCAACTACCAGCGAGACGTAGATGAGTGTTCGGAATATCTTATAGACGGTCTGAAGTTCTTTGGTTTCTTCCATTTCTGATTATCTCCTTGCTCTGATTTAATGGTACAATGTGATGATGGGGCGTATTTTATGCGGCTCTGTCTTCGGCGTTTCCTGCATGGCTCCAGAAGCCAGGGAGAAGAGCCATGCCTTGGCTGACTCCTGTCCGCTGACCTCCGTGGAACTCCAGTACCAACATTCACTTGGCTCATCTGAAATCACGTCACCACCACATTTGCTGATGTAGTTGTTGACGGCATTCCGTGAGGCATACAACAACTGGAGCTGGGCGACAGAGGGAATGTAGGCACTCTGACCATACTTCCACATGTCAAAGACGGAAGTGGCAGCAGACGAAACACCAGAGGCATACATGGCGTAGGTATTGCCATTGCCGTCAAAGGCTGCTGGATTGGCAGAGGTATTCTGCTTGACTCCAAGACTGTCGCTGAAAGCTGCCATTGGCACATCCCATAGATAGACAGCATAGCCTGTTCCTTCCGTCTTGCCATCCTGATTGACATGGAAGACAACACCGATGGGTGTCTTTCCCTTGCTCTCTATTTCAGAGAAGCGTACAATCTCGCCGTCGGTGCAGAGAATGTCACACGTCTTCATGGCCGTGTCGGGGAACTCAATATGCTCATCACATGAGGTCATTGTCACTGCAATGCCGACTGCGGCTAATGCAGCATGGATAAAATGCAATATCTTCATCTTGATTACTGTTTGAGGGTTGGAATTTTGAATCCGATGACGATGCCTTCACGGAAGAGGTCTTCACGGTCGGGAACCATCAGGTCACACTTGGCTTGAACATACAGCACCCAACCTTTACGTAGGGCGAAATTATGCTCATAGCCCACATGGAAGCCACCAAGAAATTTGTCGGTATTACTGCCGACACTGGCTCCGATGCGGACATTGCCGTAATGGTTGCGTCCACGTACCACACAGGGCTTATAGGCAGCACCTACGCCCCAAGTACGGTAGTTTTTCCAGAAGGAATCTGGGCAGATATGCCCACAGGAGGCACATTCGTCCCATTTGAGATAGCCATTGACGAAGTATTCCCACGCATTGTGGTACTTGGTCTCATGCTCCCATGACAGGGTGGCATCAAGGCCGTTCTCATAGAGGAGTCCAACGCCCAAGGTGATACGGTCACTGTGTGCCTGGGCAAAAGCAGAAGCGGACAGGCATACTGCCGCTACCATAGACAAGAGTATCTTCTTCATAGCTTATTCCTCCTTCAGCAATACAGAGTTAAACGAATCGGCATAGAGCACGTCCTCATAGTCGATATTGAGGGTGATGGCTCTGCCGCTAATCTGCTTCTCGGACAGTTCGATACTCAGCACCTTGTCATTCGGGAAGGTCATCTTCTTCAGGACGATGACATTACGATAGCCATATTTGAACGTCTGGCTCTGGTCAAGGACGAATGCCGGAGTGAGTTCTATCATCTGGGCATTGGTGGCCTTCGACTGTTTCTTGTCAGAGAGCTTCACACGCAGTTCGTCAATGTCAAAGCGTATATTGGTTCGGTTCTCGATGGAGAAGTCTATGAAGAAGTATTCGCCAACACTGTAGATGTTGTTCAGGCGCATGGTCATACGATGCTGCTTAGTGCTGACATTACGGATGCGGGCAGTCGAGTTCCAGATGCTACGGGCATACTTTGCCATATCCTCGGTGGACATACTGACAGATGGATTGTTGTAGGCAATCTTCTCTTCCGGCAATATCTGCTTGTCGGTGACGGCCTCCTGAAGCCTGGTCGTATAAATGAGGGCGTACTGGGCACGGTAGCGTTCAGTAACGATGGTGACGATGGCGAGCACGTCACCGTCTGCATGAACATCCGCACCTTCCTTGGGCTTCAGCCGGATGGTGTTGTTGATGGGCTGGTCGCCGACAACTTTGTCCGTACTGATGTCAACGAAACGGACGGGTTCAGAAGCCGTGATGACGGTTGTCACCTGTTCGTTGACCGTAAGCTGTTCCATCTCTTCATAGGTCTGCTGTGCCATGACAGGACTGGCAGACAGGGCACCCAACAGGAGTGCGCCAAGACTTTTGATTGTTCTCATACACATTGTAGTATTACTATTGTTACGTTATTTGTTCTTTGTCTCTTTGCCATTGATCAGATATACGAAGGTGCCGTATTTCAGCTTGGCAGAGTTCTTCTTGATGGACTTGCCAATGGCGTTACTGGTCTTCTGGACGATATTACTGATAGCCTGGTTGCCCCATTGTGTGAGGGCATTGCCTCCAGAGGTGTTTCCGCTTGTGAGCGTCGAGGTATTGCTCATGGCCCCTGACGCTACATCCTTGCTGGTCTCTCTGAAGCTGCTGCTCGGAACATAGAGTCCTTCCAGTCCGTCGGTATCATAGAGGGAGAGGTTGACTTTGATAAGCTCGTCATGAATCAGGATGCTCTTGACCGTTCCTTTGACTCGCTGTGAGCCGAAGCCACTCATCTGGGCATAGAGGTAAGTACCCTTGGGGACAACCACCTCATTGATTTCGATGTCATCGAGAAGACGGAGGCGCACCCGGCTTCCATCAACGGCTTTAACGTTCTCGTCAATGATGGCCTTGATAAGATTTGGCTCTTGGTCAGCGTTGGCAATGGTGTTGAAATAGTCAGATGTGGTCTTGACCTTCTTCACAACCTCCTGCGCCTCGTCATCGTCACTCACGCCTTTGACCACACGCTCATTGATGGTAAGCTGTCCTTCTGCCTTCGTAGGCTGACTGGCTACGGAATCACTGTTTGCGTTGTCAGTTGCATTGGCAGTGGGGGACTGCATGGCTTGCTGTCCTTGCAGTCGGGCTTGGGCTAACACACGGTTGAGTTCGTCCATCGCCTCGCGTTCACGCTGCTGGCTGCGTGCCAGGCGGTCTTCTTCTGACAGGACACTGCCACCTTCGACTTCCTGGCCTTTTTGTGCGCTTTCCTGTAGTTGTCTCTGTAGCTCAGCGAGTTTCTGGGCTTCTTCAGATTCAAGCTGCTCACGTTCTGTATCGCTGTACTTTGAATCATATTCTTCTTTTTCTTCATCGTTGTTTCTGTCTATGTTATTCAATGCTGTATAATCGTCGATACGACCGTATGATTTGAGCATACTTTCGTATTTGTTTCCGATACCATCTCCCTTCATCTTGGCATCAGGGAGGTCGGGATTCAGGTACTCCGTCGTAGCCATGCTGGAGTCTGGAATCTCTGCCTTCTCTGTGTGGAAAAGGTCGATGACGAAATACCCGACGAAGAGCAAAGGAACATAGATGATGAGAGGCAGCATATATTTAGGCTGCTTCCAGTTAATCTTCTTTAGTGTCTGAAAGTCCATTGTCTTGATTGTTTTTAGTTACACTTTCTTGAAAATCCTTGTTGATGCTGGGCGGCATACAATGCACTGAGCTGACGGCTTTCCTGACCCGCCGATGGCGGTTCTTTATCATTTCGTCCTGCTGCTCCACGGCACTCTTGCGTTCTCCGCTATGGCTCCATACAACTCCCATGCGGTACACATTCATGCAGAAACAGAGGATGACAAAGCCGAACACGATGGCAAGGAAGGTCTTGGTGTGCTTGTTGGCGAAGTCCTGCACCTTGGCTGCAAGCCTGTCCAGACCGCTCCATCTTGCAAACCTTCTTCCGGCATCGACATCCTTCTCATACCTCTCTTTGTACTGGGGATCGTCCTTATCAGGCATCTTTTCACCCATAATGAATTTCTTCCAACTTCCCATGGCTGTATTCGATTAGTATGAGTTCTTGGTTTTCTGCTCAATGTCCTTGTTCAGGAGTGTACGCCAGTTGGTGATGAGAAGGCCATGAGGGTTGTTCTCTGTCCTGGGAACACGTTTCAACTGTCCTGCGGTGACAAGCTGACGCATCAGAATACTCGTGCGTCGCTCAATGCGCTGACGGCCATAGTAGGTAAACTCCATTTTGTCCTTGTCGAACTTGATGCTGTCACAGAAGATGCTGAACACGGCACTGGTACCCATGATGTTGGAGTAGAAGCCCTTTTCCTTCAGGGTGTTGTACTGGGCAAGACCTGTCTCATCGACGAGGTACATGGCTTTCTCCGTAGTGTACTTGATGTACTTGTCATCAGGGGCAAGGGTGAAGAAGAACTGGTGGAACATTTCCACATGACTCTTGGCTTCCACATCCAACGTTTCCTCCATCGTGCTTCGATTCACGAGAATAGGCACGTTTCCGTCAAGGACATAGACCTTCTGGTGGGCATCATTGACCATTGTCCGGGCTGTCCAGATGCTGGAGATACTGATGATGATGCAGCCCGTAAGGAAGAGGGAACAGATAATCAGCACCAGCTTGATTTTGTTTTCGAGATTCTTTATAACCATAGTTCTGATATTTGATTTGATTTACTGATTTCAATCGTTAGAGCACTCTTCCGACCATACCCTGAGCCGACATCTTGGCCTGTTGTGCCACACCTTCACCGAAGTTTCGGGTAGAGAATGCAGTCTCGCCTTCAGGTATCATCCATGCGGCAAGGTCTGGAACGAGGTTCAGGCACTTCATGGCCACAATGCTTGCAGCCATCAGATAACCGGCTGAAAAGAACGAGTTCTGAAGGTAGGCTGCCATCGTCTGCTCACTCTGGGTAATAGCCATCAGGTTTTCAGCCTGGATATTGAGTACCACGTCAAAGAGCAAGAGAACGTAGAAGCCGACGAAGTACAACATTGCGCCGTAGAAATGCACGGTCAGATAGCGGATAAGCCACTTTGCCCACGAGGATTCCCATTTGGGCAAAAGACTGAAAGCCCACTGTATCGGCCCGAATATAGTCAGCATTCCAAGCAGTATCTGCTGGCAGTAGATGGTTGACCACCAACCGATGCGGAAGACTATCAGGGCGATGAGCATGATAATCTTATCCAGACCTACGACTGCTCCCGTCGTCAGTGACGTGAACCAAAGCTTGCTGGCATTCTCCTCCATGTTAGTGACTTCATCGACACCGGCTTGTTCCATGGTACTCTCTATCAGGTTGGGGTCTGACGTACCTGTACGGGCTACGTCAGCCTTTGCCTGGAGGTCGGTGTACATGGTGTCACGGGTGTAAATCAACTCCTGGATCTCCTCAAACTTATCCTCTATGATGATGGATTCTGCTTCATAGAGGTCATGGGTATAGGAGCCAATACAGTTCGGAATATAGCTAAGGAAGTCGAGGAAGCACCAGCTGCTGCCACTACGTGTAATGCCTGTGTCTGCCGGTGGGTACCACCAACAGAGAATGACACTGATGACCAGTGGCTTGAACAGCTTCATGATGTCGAGCGGTTCATGTTTCACCATCATCTTGTATGCCATTCCAGCGGCAATAATGATGGAGAAGAGTGCAGCGAGTGCCATACTCATCTGCAATATCCACCAGAAGCTGCCTTGCGAGCCAGTAAAGGTTGCGTCGCAAAGAAACTCATTGGTCTGGAATATCACATCATCAATCTCTTCTTCAAGGATATTGATGCCAAAGTCTGAAAGTATGCTTGTATCTGCCATTGGGTTATACGTTCATTAGTTTGTAAATTATTTTTGTGTTTCTTTTAGGGATTCTCATCGATGACGATTGTCCCAGACCCAGTGCTTGATTCGTCAGTAGAAGAACCCCCGCCTGACTGAGTTTTCCAACCAGCATTGCGCCATCTACTGAAGGCTGACGAAGCATGTACACCGTTATGGTTGGGGCGACTGCCAGTAGCTTCGAGTAGTGATTTTGTTCTGGTTCGGTGGCTTAGTTGTACGATGAACTTGACAAGGGTTTCGTTCTCCTTACATATGTCTGCATAGATAGCCAAGTATTCTTTCTTTCGCTGAGCATTGGGCATATAGGCATCCTGCGTGGCTTTGATGGCACACTGGAACATTCCATAATAGTTCTCCCAACGCTCCTTATCCTTGAAGTTGCCACCGGCTCCAATGATGCGGTTGATATTGCCTTGGAAGTCACTCAGCTTGTTTGTGATCTTCGCGCCTTCTGCAAGCCAGGCAATATCAACCTGACGGTCGGCGACATTAAGGGCTTCGACTTCGGCTCTTTTCTCCAACGAGCCTTTGACGGAATCGGCATCCTCGACCTGCTGCCATCCTGCAACACCTGCCAAAGAGCGGTAGGTGAGTTTGTTCTTGGAGGCAGCTGTTTTCTGGTAACTACGATGGAATACATCATAGTAGAAGGCTGGTGTCAAACCACCGGCTCCAATCTCCTGAACGGTTATCTGATTCATCTTTGCAGCATCGTGATTGTAGGTGACATACGACTGCGCAACAACTTCAAGTATTGATGAAGTAGAAATCATTATAACCATTGAAAATAATTTAGTTACATCTTTCATATTCTGCTTTGTTTAAGTTAAACTTTAAGTATGCCTTTCGTTATTCTCTGCCCAGATAGGTATTTCTTCGCCATCGTCCGAAAGCACCGTCAACAATCTCCTTTATGCTCTTGGCACGATAGACCTGAGCCTTCCAGTAGCCTATCCGCACCTGGATATATTTCCATGTCTCGAAGTAGGCTGCATTCAGGTGTTTCTTGATATTGTCAAGGCTTTGGTTGATGGAGTTCAGAACCAACAAGAGGTCGCTCGTCGAACAGGCAGCTGCACCTGTTGCGTACAACACGAGGTCACTGACCGACCTGTATAGATTATCTCCTTCATCGGCAATCTTTGCCAACGCCCGGACATTGATGGTGATGAGAAGCGTGTCGGTGGTAACGATGTTTCCTCTCGACAGGCATTTCTCATTGAAGTCATTCAACATCTTCTTGTAGTCGGACACTCGGTCGCTGACAGTCTCGTAAGTATTATAGACATTGAGACTGGTACGCAAAGACTGGTAGAGCACATCGATAATGTCGAAGGCTCGTGTGTATTTGTCCAGCTCCTTGTTGATGTTCTTGAAGTCGATGTTCGCATCACTGCTGTAGTCATGCAGCAGTTTGTTACTCGCTTCGAGGGTAGAGCGTACAAGGAGAAGGCTGCGCTGTTCCTTGTGGTCGTTGATATAGGCTTCCACCGAGACTACATCAAAGCCGAACTGTGCCTTGGCTGGCTTGGGGAACAAAGCCAACAGGCATATCGTTATGTAAAGAATATTCTTAATCCTCATAGTCGTCATCGTATTTGCCGTTATAACTGTCTGAGTGCATCTGGTTGGCTGCATTGCGAAGCCACCGTCTGCGGCATTCTTCAACCAAGGTGTGCCGTCTGCCTTGCTCGTCATTGATGTATGGAAGTGCGGACTTAATCATGTCCACAATGGAATGCTTGTAGTGCATCATCTTCTCCAATGACACAAGGTCGGCATAAATCTTCGTAAGGCGCGAGTCTATGTCTCTCGCTATCTCCAGTCGGTCGCTTGACCACAACAGATGATAAGTGTCATCCGTGGTGTCTTCAGCTATAGGCTCACTCTTGGCATACTCCACATTTGGTTCACAGTCGGGAAATTCCCTTGCAACCTCAGAAAGTTTCTGATTGACAAGTTCTGCCTTTTCCTGGTCACTCATCTCTGGATCAAGATTAAGGACTGCCACGACTTGTGAATCACTGTACTCAGTAGTGAGTTCCCACGCTATCTGCACGATGGCACGGTGAATCTTGATACCCAAAAAGTACTTGGGCTTTCTCGCTATGCTGACAGTCGCCTTGAATGTGATTGTTCCGTTGATGTTCGGCATGGTGGCAGTACGCACAAAGGTATTGCCATTCCAGGAGCCTCCGTCATTCCACGAAAGGTTGAAAGCCGACTTGCAATCCTGCATGATAGCCGGAATGCGATAGTAGTCATCGGTTGATACGGCTTCACCCTCCTGCACCTCTTGCTTGGCCTGTTGATACTGGCTGAGCTGGTTCTGCCAGCTGTTCTTATCAGAGGTGAGGGAAGATATGCGGTTCTTGTTAGCGTTATACTGCTGACGATAGGTAGCGGCATCTTCCACACTCGAACTGGCAATCTTTTTGATAAGGTCAGCATTTTCAGCCTCCAAAGCATCTATCTGTGCCTGGAGCATGGCAATCTGGCTCTCACATTCAGAAATCTTACCATCCAATTCGGAGGTATTGACGCTCGTTTCGGTTACACTTGTTGCCATAGCACACTGCTTGGTGTGCTCACTGACACTACCGCCACAGCTGCTGCACTTGTACTGGGTACTGCCTTCACCTAACTTGGCTCCGTCATGACAGGTGACGCTGATGGTGGCCACCTCACAGTTCTGCATTTTCTTAGCATCCGTGGCCTGATAGTATTTCTTACTGTCATGCCCAAGATAGTATGTATAGCCATCTTCGTTGTCATTGTAGTCTGCAAGTCGGGCATTCATTCCGGCTTTGAAGGCTTCGAGGTTCATGGAATAGGAGTCAAAGACATCCTCATATTTGACCTCGGTATGATTCCACGACTTGGTGACATGAATCTCATAGGCGTAGGCTTTGGCATACTGGCCGCTCTTGCTCTTGCTCAGGATATAAGCCGAAGAATAATAGCTGATGTTGTAGGTGTTGCCATCATTGGAGTTGTTGAGCTGCTGAACACGGCTTCGGCTCCATCCTGCATGACTCTCTGAGTTCTGCAAAGCGGCCTCTCTCTGAGAAGAGGAAGGATAGAAGTCGGGATCTCGTGTGTCTATCCTGTACCAATGACTTCCGTAAAGGATAGCATCATCATCCGTAGGAGGATAGTAGTCACACAATTTTTCACTTCCTCTGTCCTGACGGTAGATGTACCATCTTTGGGTGTAATACTGTCCCATGCCTTCACGGGCATAGTCAGTAATCCATGAGGTGACATTATAATCGGAGAGATTGAAAAGGTTGGCAAGACCTTCCTCGCCACCGATGAAACTAAGAACCGTAGCCCCAGCATTGGTGCTCAGTCCTTCGTACAAGTCATGGATGTTATCGGCAATCTCAATGACGCTGTTGGCCTTGTCTATGATAGTGCCGTTGAAGTTGCTGTTTCCGATGATGGAATTGATTAGGTTTCCCGCTCCGGCAGAAGCCAAGCTTACACCCATGGCATAGAGGTTGTCAAGGTCTTCCTTCAGACTCTCTTTGCTGAAATGGGTGCCGATATTGGAGAAGTTGTCGAGAATAGCCTTCCAGTCGGTGTTACCGAGTTCTGATAGCTTTAGGATGGCAGCCAGTTCCTGATTGATTTCCAGAAAGGCAATATCTTTAAAGGACAGGCTGCTGTTGGTGACGATGCTTTCAAACTGGTAGCACAGATTCTTCGTCTCGTCACATACCTTATACAGATAGGAACCCCAGTAGAGGGCATTCTGCGGACTCTTGATCATCATACCGGCTACCGTCCATATCTTAGGCATGATTTTCGTGGAAACCATGCCATAGATACGGCGGTAGTAGTAGTTCTCGGTGCTGCTCGTCCACAGTCCCAAGTCCGTGAGTGCCTTACGGTCAAGGTACTTACTGGCAAAGATACCGGCGGCAGCGACTTCTGCAGCCTGGTAGCTTTTACGGATTTTCGCTAACTGCTCAGCATAATACATCTCTGTTGCAGCCTCAGTGTTGAAGGCAGCAGACATGGCAGCGACAGTCTTTGTATCAAAGTTGACGCTATAATACTGTGCCTTGACACTTATAGGAAGTGCCAAGGTCTGTATTAGGAGTATTATGTGGACAATTCTACGCATACCTTTCCGCGTTCTATTATAAGCTATTTTTTAGCAAATTCAATAAAACATCGGCCTTGCGGACTGCTCTCTCAGCTTTTTCCTTATTGGAACAGAAACAGCCGTTCTCCTTGGAGAACAGATACCCGGCAAGTTCGATGCGACGTTTCTCCCATAGGTCTTTTGCCTGTTCTTTCTTGTAGTTCTCATAGGCGACACGCTCTACATAGAACAACTCCGTCGCATGGTTTACACGGACAAGGAGGTCTTCCAACTTTTTGAGAAGGTCTTGCATCACAGTTTGCATCCTTTCTGAGGCTTCATTGAGTTGCTGAGTCTGATTGGGCAGGTCTGCAAGATGAGGGAGAAGTTCTCTGATTGCCTCTGTTAACTTTGCAACCATTTCTTCTTCACGGGCGTTGGTCTCGTAGGCGGTAAGCTCGTCCTCGGTCATGCCAAGTTCCAGTCCATACATCTTCAGGAACTTTCTAATGTGTAGGCTCCTTCCGTAACCTACTGTTGGGAGTCTGACCAGTTCCTCTTCCGAACACATGCAGAGGTCACGGATGGTCTTGATGCCCTTGCTGGCAAAAACATTGGCGACACTGGTATTACTGGATTTCGTTCCAAATGAAATAGTCATCGCCGGAATGCTCAGGTCGATTTTTTTGTTGTTTTCAGATTCCATGAGTTGTGATTTTATTGATTATACTTTTTTGTTATTTCTTTGCTGGCAGATTGAGCACATGTCCGGCTTGGTTGACTTTCTGCGCAAATGGCAAGGACTTGCTGATTCCGCTTCTGTCCCAATCCCTACAATATGCCTCGATTGCCTGTTGATGACTGCATTTCAGTTCTCGCTTGTAGAGTTTCAGGGCTTCTTTCTCAGCGCGTTCAGTCGTGTAGGTCATGTAGCACTCATGCGGTTCTTCGACCCCGAAGACAGCTGCATTCTGCCCACGTCTTATGAACACCTCTCGGAAGAAGCTCCGGCCTTCTTTGTTTTCGAGTCGGTTAATCGTAAAGATCTTCCGACAGTCAACCTCGGTGAGTCCAAGGATAGCCTTGATCTCATCAAATCGCTCCTTGAACTTGCTTTGGTCAAGCAGCATAATCACATCGGAGTTGTTGATGATGGCCTCCTTGACGATGGGACTTCCTACGATGTCCTGGATCTCCTGTGTAACCACGCCCACAGATGCCCAGAACTTACGTGCCGTCTTGTACAGGTACTTGATGTACTCTGCCATCATGGGGGAGGCAATGGCTTTCCATGCCTCTTCGATGACAAGCACCTTGCGGTTCTTCTTGATACGCATCTTCTGGATGAACACATCCATGATAATGAGCGTAACCAGAGGGAAAAGAAGCGGGTCATCCTTGATGGAGTCAATTTCAAACACGATGAAGGTCTCATCAAAGAGGGCTGTGTCCAGATTCTCATTAAGAGTGAGTTCATGGTTGCCGCCCTTGTAGAAGTCCTTCAGAAGGTAGTTGTAGGTTGCCAGGTCAATGCCTTCGAGGTTGTTGTCTCTCACAATTTCTGGAATACGCTTAGTGCTGTATTCATAGAAGGTGTTGAACGAGAGTTCCTTAACCTTCCCCAAACGGAAGTGGGCATCATAATACTCCGTAATGACATCCTCAATCAGATGGTCTTCCGTCTTGGTTATCTTGCCATTGGTTCCTTTCCAGATAAGCATGATAAGGTTCTTCAGGAAGCCTATCTTCTCGATGTTCAATTCCTCGCGGTTGATGGCGAAGGGGTTCATCGTGATAGGATGCTCCTCGGTGTAACTGATATACTTGCCGTTGACGTAATCGCAAAGTCCTTCATAGGAGTTACCCGTATCTACCAACACAATGTCAGTGTTCTGCTCCCACAACTGGCGAACCATGCTGTTGGTGAAGAAGGACTTGCCACTTCCTGAAGGCCCCAAAATAAAGAAGTTACTGTTATCAGTAATCTTGTTCTTACCTTCCTTGCCACTGATGTCGATGGCGACTGGCACTCCTTGGCGGTCTGTGTAATAGACTTTGAGAGGAGTGTCCTCGCTATGCTGGATATGCTCCTTGTACATGAGACAGGTGGCTGCATCGCTCAGCGTCAGGAAGCGGTCGTAGTCAGGGTTCATGCCGTAGCAGTTGCCCGGGAATGAGTTCACGAACAGCTCCAGCTGATTGTAAGCTCTCTTGCTGATATGGATGCCCATACGACCAAAGGAGTTCTCCAGATGGTTGGTACACTTCTGGATGTCTTCGTCGATGGGCAAAGACACCACGATATTGAAGTGGGCATAGACCAGCTGCTTATTCTCTCTGGCTATCACATCCTGTACCTTCTTGATGTCCTCGACAGCAATGAGATTGCTGGGGTTGGGCATACTGGCATGACGGTTTTTCTTTTTGTCGAGCAAAGAGAGTTCCCGCTTCTGGTTCGGCATGAAAATCATCTGATTGTAGATGACCGTCTCTGCCAATGGTATGTTGTCCACGATAGACACAAGGTCAACCGGCATCGAGGTATTGTTGACCTCAATGTTGGTATAAGGACGGATGACACTAGGGAGATTGATGCAGTCCACATCGACAAGGCTGTAAACCTTGCAGCGTTTATTGCCCATGCTGATACATTCATCGTCCACCTTGAAGTTGGTCATCGAGACAATCTTGTCGGTAAAGTTCATGGAGAAGTAACGGTCAACGTAGTTCCTGGCAGTGGCTCCATCCAGATAAGCGGAATCCACGCCGCTGTCTTTCAGCTGGTCTTTGACCTTACGAATCTTCACGAGGAAGTCGCGCCATTTCTTGCTGTCAAAAGAAAAGAGGTGGCTCTTTTTGTTTTCCTGCGTAATGATGAGATAGGTCTGGACATCAGTATAGGTGCGGCCTGTGAAGTAGCGGAAGTAGCTTTCACTCAGAAACTCATGGTTGTCATTTGTCTCATCATGGAATTGTTTCTTGATGAAGACATCCTGCTTGTGGATGGCATAGCCTTCGCCAAGGGTCTGGGCAAGTGCTGTGAGCAGATTGGTAAACTCATAATAGTTGTCAATGTTGGCAGAGTATTTCTGAACAGGGTTCTCTATCTTCAGGATGGCAGAGTATTCGCCAGTCTTAGTATAGAGCACACCGATGCCATCCACATCCTCCACAGAGAAGTAGATGTCCTGAAATATCTTCTTGCGCTTACCACCTGTGCCGAAAGCCTTGACGGAGGTGAACATACCCAAGAGGATGGCTGTAAATGCTATGAGTACGTACCAAATCATTGTTATTCGTCTGTTTCTTCCTCAGGGTCTGTGTATTCGTCAAGGATGTCCTCATCATCAGAGATAAGGTCATAATAGGCTTCCCAGTTCTCCATGTAAGTATCTATGTCGAGACACCCATTAAATGAATAATAAGGTTCCTCCGGCTCACTTACACCTTCGTACTTGCCACTTACAAATATGCTGATGTCGTTGACAATCGCATCTTTGAGTCTTTCAAGCAGAAGTTCCTGACCCTTTTCGCTGAAATCATCGAAGCTTTTGTGCCAGTCATCATCAATGAAGAAGAAAGAGAAGAACAGTGACTCGCTGGTTTTCCAATCAAGGAACTCCACGAACACCACATCATTCGCTATACTTATATCCACCTTGAAGTCGCTGGGCAACTGCACGAATCTTACACCGCGAGGTAATCGTTTTATTATTGTTATTTGTTTCATTGTCGAGATAGTTAGGTTCAAATAAAGGTAGGCCCATCCCGTCGAGAGGGTGAGCCTACCGATTACAGATGATTCAAATTGTGACACACTTGCTCATTTGTACTAACTTGAATTTTAGGGTTCACATCTTCGTTGAATAGGCATAGATGAATACTCCATGGTCTTCCTTCTTGGTGTGCAGTCCCTTCTTCTGCTTGAAGAAGATGAGAGCTGCACCAGCCAAGAGGGAAACAGCGAGGACAATCAAGCCAGCCACGAAGCCCAAGAAGCAATACACGATAATGAAGCCGAGGATGGCCGCTCCGACGGCGATGGCCGCCCATGTGATATAGCGTCCTTGAATACCCATGAATTCAAGCGGCTTCTGGAGTCCCTTGAACATGGGATAACTGACATACTGGCTGTTTTTTGTCTCTTCTGTCATGTGGTTTCACCTGAATTTAATCTGTTTTGCCTTATCGTTAGAGTCCGAAGAACAGAGGAAGGGCCTGTGCAGCTGCAACCAGGAAGATGCAAGCACCGACGACCATCATGATCTTCTTCTTGACATCCTGCTCCTCGTTGTTCATGGCAATATACACCGAGATGGCACCGACAACGGCAACAACACCAGCGATTGCGTAACACAGCTTGACTACGTAGGGGATGTACTTGGCAATCTCCTCCGTAACGGTGGAGAGAGCGTTAGTTCCAGCAGTGTAGTCACCCGCTGAGTTCTGGGCAAAGGTTGCTACTGTGCCGCAAAGGAGCATCAGGGCTGCCATCTTCATGCGGTTGGGCTTGAAGACGTTCTTTGCGAACATTTTGATTTTCTTCATTTCGTTTCCTGAAGTTTGATTGTTTTACTGATAAACTTTTCACCATTTTACACACGATATATTTCTCTTCTGGCCAGTCGAGAGTTTTTTACTATCTTGTTTCTATATGATACTGTAACCGAAGAATGCCGGGAACAACACATAAGCTCCAATCATGAACAGGCACGCTCCAAGGAGCATCATGATTGATTTTGTGATGTCACCTTCACCAGTCTGCATCTTGATGTAGATTTGCAAGGCTCCGATGACGGCTACCAATCCTGCAATCGCGTAGGACAGATAGACCACATAGAGCATCATGGTGACGGTATAGTCGTGGGCGTTCGACAGCGCATCTGCTCCCCAGCTGTAATCGACTCCGCCACATTTGGCTGAAGATGACATAGGCAAGGAAAGCAAGATGCCTGTCAACACGACACCAAGCAAATGATTGTTTTTACAGATGGTCACGGACATTCTCCTTTTTAATGTTTCTTGTATTCTTGTGATTCTCGTTGAGCATGGCATAGAATTCGTCGGCATACATAGAGTGCTGTGCCTCCGGCTCGATGTCTTCCATGCCGCATTCGTTCTCCTCATTGAGTTCTTCACTCGTCATCTTCTCCTTTTCCTCTGGAGCGGGGTCGGGATCAACGACGGGTTCTTCCTCTTCTGGGGACTGGACGATTGTGCCGGTAGGACTGATTACCCGAAGTCCATCATCAGTGGTGGTGTCCGTATAGGTTACTCTGCCACCTTCAAGGTCAGAAGCCTCGCTGATGACTTTGGGAGCTTCAACTCCTTCGTCCTTCATTCCTTCCACGTCAATGTCTTCCTCTTCATTTTTTTGACCGTCAGCTGGCTTGGCATGAAGGTCAAGGGTAATCATCACGGCGAAATAGATGAAGTACCCGAAGGTGAGTACGAAAGCGAATATTGCGAATGGTGTCATATTATATGTATGATTTTTGTTTTTAACTTCAATTTTCATACTGACAAGCCACGACGAACTAAGCCTTGCAAGTCAGATTGCGACTGCAAAGTAACTGAGTTTTTAGTGAATGGAGAAAAAAACGTGCTTTGGAGAGGCCAATATTAAAGTTGTTTAGTTTTATAGTATGGAAATTCCGCAATTATCATACTATTAAAGTTATTTAGGGCACAAAAAAAGGAAGTCGCTCAATCTCTGAGAAACTTCCTCTGAAGAAATATAGTCTAATGATCGTATGAAAAAACTCTTATCTCGTTCCAGCAAGGAAATCATTAAGGTCGTTATATCCCTTGTATCGGCCTGACTCGTCAATAGCCATGTCGGGATAAGCTTTCATAATGGTCTTGGTGGTCGCCCTGCCTGCATCGTCATTGTCAAGATAGCAATGGATGGAGTCATATTCTTTGAGGTAGGGCAGCAGCTGTTTCACTTCGCCGACACCGTTGAGGACGAAATAGTCGCAAGGAACTCCCGTGCAGATTCCTGTTCCGGGCATCCATGTCTCGATGGTCGCGTAGGTGAGCATGTCAAAGAACCCCTCAAAGACGCAACAGTGCTTCTGAGGTGTTCCCAACGGGTAGATGACTGATATGCTCTTTTTCCCGATACATCGTTTGTTGAGCTCGTTACGGGCTTCCATTCCATTGGCTATATTCATGAAGGCTATGGCATAGTACTTCTTTCCGCGAAGAGAATAGTGGACTTCCTGACAGTACCGCTGCGCTATGCTGTAGTCAATACGTCGTTGGATGACATAATCACGGAGATATGGATGAGAAAGGGGAATGACCATTTCTACAACCGTTTCCTGGTTGAGCTGTTCCTCCCGCTCGGCTCGTTTTCCTTCTATCCATTGCCGTTTCTGTTCTTCCTCTTCAAGCCTGGCGTTATAGTCTTTACTATAGGTTAGCTTCAAATCCTTTATCTGTCGTTCAAGAAAAGCCAGCACCTGATGCTCAGACCATGACGGATTAAGCTGCTCGACGAGGTTGATGATATTGCCGCCATTCTTATTGTAGCTGCCGAAGTCACACCAGAGGTTCTTGGCTGTATTGACGGAGAATGAGGGCGTTCTTTCCGATCGAAGCGGAGAGCAGAAGAAGTAATTGCGTCCCTTGCGGATTCCATCGCCATAGTTGTTAAGGCGCATCCATTGCAGGATGCTGACCGATTTGATTTCGTCTATAGTCATAATCATTAAGGATTTATGTGCGTGTGCATGCGCGCGCGTATGTGATAAATATACCCTTTAAACCTAAACCTTAAACCTGTTTGTCCGAAGTTGGTTCTGGATTGTCGAAACACTCTGATTTGTAGGAATATCCGTCACCATCCTTGACGATAATACCTTTGCTTGAAAGAAGTTTAAGCAAGTTCTTGATACCATTTGTTCCTCGCTTATAGCCGGCTGCTTCATATGCCTGAGAGATTTGCTCCACCAACTCGCTATATTTTGATGGGGTATGTTCCTCAAAGAACTTACCTAAAATATCCTTGTGAACATCATGATCAAGGCTGACAAGTGATTTCTCTCTGGGTTTGACAACCGTGACAGACATACTGGAGTCAAGTACGGGCAGTCTGTTGTCATCGATATGAAAGGCAAACGTGGTAAACTCTTTGTCTCGCATGTGCATTGGCCTTACCTCACTGATACTATTGTTCTGGAGATTCTTGCTAATAATCAGAACTGTCTCTGCCTTATTCTCCAGTTCTGTGCCGATGTGACCACGAGGGTTATTGTCATTCTTGTTCAAATGCAGGACAGTATGAATGTGGAGGTCATACACACTTGTCCATGCCATAAGGACGGTCATCACATCCGTAGCCTCTTTGCCATTATTGATGTCATACATGAGGTCTCTAAGGCCATCGATGATGACAAGACCTACTCCTTCGTACTTGCGCAGGGCGTAGTCTATGACTGCAATACGTAGTTTTGGGGTGTACTCTCGCAAGCCCCAGAACATGAGGCGTGGGTCGTCCTTTTTGAGAGACAGACCAGAGAGCCTGTAAATACGCTCCAAGACAGTATGGCAGTGATATTTGCTCTGTTCGGTATCAAAGTACAAGATTGTACGTTTGCCTTCAGGTAGGCAAGCACGATAGTTGAGAACGGTAGAGTTGGTGACAGCTGCAGCTACCATTGCTGAGATATTGAAGGTTTTCTTACTCTTGGCCTTGCCAGTTGATGCGCTGAAATTACCAAAGGTCGCAATGGTACAATCACCGACAAACAGTATCTTTGGAGGAACGGTTATCTCGTCACTTGCCCTGATTGCACCCTTTGAAAGATAGGATTCAAGTTCTTCGTCGCTGAAGCTATCTTTGTTGAGCATAGACACCTCCAGCGATTGATGTTCCAACGATTCTTGTTGGCCGTCCTGTTCTTTCTTCTTAGTTCTTTTTTCCATTTTGATCTTTTTTCTTGGTTCTAACCTTGATGTCCTTGACGGAGATTGCACACCTGTCAAGTAGTTCTACCAGACGAGAGTCAGGCAGATTTGAGCCATCAATGCTGTTCTTCTTGGGAGTCTTCTTTTTCATTGCTGCATGAGTCGTTATGTACTTGACTTGGAATTTTTACGATTCTTACCTGAGTCTTTCCTGCCTTTTTTCTTAATCCACTTGATAAGTTCCTTCTTTTCAAAAAAGATGGTCTTACCCCGAGGCTTGAAATGTGGAATCTCTCCGTTGCAGGTGAGTTTGTAGAGCATACTCTGGGAAATGTCAAGATAATGACACACATCTTTCATGCTAAGGATTTCTTTTGTGGAGTATAGCGTTTCTTCTATGGATTTGAAACGCTCCTCAATGATGCCCGGATCGACCGATTTCAGTTCCTTGGTCTCCATCTCTAATAGTTCGAGACATTTCTCTATTCGGTCAATACGTTTCTCTAACTGTTCAATTTCTTTTTTAGACATAGAATGTAAACATTTTGAGTTTGTCCTGGAAGGGCGAAGCCCTTGTTTCGGATTAAAATCTGTTGCAAAGGTATAGAGAGTATAGAACTTGCTGTTAGAAGGCTGCTATATACGAGCAGATGTTTCGTAGTTATATCGTTCCGTTTGTTTCTTTTGTTTGGATTTGTTTCATTTTCGAGCATTTATAGCAATCCAAGGCGCAGAATCAGTATGATTTAAACCCATTTCTTACATGAAAATCACATTTGTTCGCACTGTGAAGATAGACTTCACAAAACATGCGTACCTTTGCAACCGTTTTTGACGATAAATAAAAGATAGAGTATGAAATCAGTAAAAGATAAAGTACAATATATAGTCATATTTAAGTAACATTTTTAATTAACACAGAAAGAAAATGATACGGTTAATGAACAACTCCGTTCTCTCTCTTTTTGTGTCCATGCTGTGTAAGCTGTAACAAAAAAATTGAGAAAGAGTTGCCAGGGGATGAACTCTGGCAGCTTTGTCGTATTGCCTTCGAGCAGTACAAGTCTGAAATCAGCAATGGCGAGAAAGCATATTCTCGCTTTATTTATGATTTCTTGTATTACCACCTTCCTGTCTCTGGCATGACCGAAGCAGATATGAGAACACATTTCATGCATGTTTGCGAAGTGGTTGAACTACTTGAAGAGCGTCGTGACCTTGTAGATGCCTTCTTCTCAAAAGACAAGTTTGAGGAGGAGGACTACCAGCAGATGTTGCATCTGTTCAACACTGGAAAAGGCATAGAGCCAAAGTCTGAGTTTCTTGCTCACTTCTCTCATGAGCAGCTTGCTCGTATTACCGAGTTTGTAACAGCCTCCAGTTTGTTCAGAAATGAAGTTACCGAAGAAATCATGAGGGATTTGTTTGAGTGTAGGCTCCAAAGACCGCTACAGGCAAACAGCAACAGAAACGTTGCCTTGTTTTTTGGTGCTCTCCGCGAACATGGTCTTTTGCCTTTCCAATGGCAGATGATCCTGGAGAGGAACAAACTTCTTTCCTCTTCAACAAACAATGAGCCACTTCGAGCAAGCCAGCTGCGCTGTAGTCTTTCACAAGCAAAGAATCCAAAGCTTGGGAAGAAGAAGAAATCCAACCTGAAGGACGAAGAGGTTGGGTTTGAATCCACTTGCAGAAGCTTCGTATTAAGACTGAAAGAAAGTCTGTAAGATGAAAGCAGTATCACAAACTGCAAATTAGAGAGCGATATAACAACTATATAAGCAATCCTATATAGTCGTTGTATGTCGGCAGATGATTAGTTGGGACTACCTTTGCAGCAGAATTCATGCACGGAGGTAGGCCCTCCTAATCATTGTAAGTAAATCATAAGATATATGGACGACAAATCTATACTCCAATTTTCAGATCAATCTGTAACGTTCGACCAGTTCGTTGATATGCTGGCGACCAAAGTAGCATTAAGAATCCATCAAGTAGAAAAAGGCCAACTGGAGATTAGTCAGGCTCAGGCTTACAAATTATTTGGTAGAGCAGACGTTGAAAGATGGGTTAGAAGTGGTAACTTGGAGCCTGTAAGAATATCTCCTGGCAAAAAGCGGTACAGGCTTGTCGATTTACAGAAGTTAGCAAGCATTCAGCAAAATTATCTCCTTGGAAAATAAACAAAAAACTCAGATATGGTTCAATGCTATATCTGAGTTTTTTTCTCGATAAAAAAGAAACACTATGGAATCAAACGCTGATACATCTGAGTTAGGCTTTTGTCAACATTTGTTATTTTGAACTGGACTCTTGTATTACTTACCTTCTTAGGGAAGAGAGTGACAAGCTTATCCATAATCTGGTCAACATTTGAAAATCCTGTATCTTCAAGGGCACAAATCTTTTTGCCCATCACATATGCCTCGGCACGAACATTATTGTATTTGGATATTCTTTCGAACGACTTGGCTTTTTCCCGAGATACTTCTCTTGACTCCTTGTCTGAGAAAAAGATGAAATCAATAACTTTCTCATTAAGAATCCAAGCTGGTGTGTAGTCTATTTTTACATAGACTCTCGCCATCCTGTGCATAGAATGGTTCAAACCAAAATCTACTTCTGCCAGGGATGCGCCGCAATCGTTTTGTGCTATGGTAGCCCAACTATGCCGGAAGGCATACAAAGAAGCCTTGTAATTGGGATCCACTTTTTCCCATATCTGCTTAATGCCGATATTTACGTTAGCACTGAATGAGTCGGAAGTTGATAAACGCTCATGGAAATCAAAAAGCCAAGGAGAACTAACATTCTTGGAGAGATATTTCTCAAAAGTCGGTTTCAAGAACTCTGGTACACGTACCTCAAAGTACCCCTTGTCAGCACGAGAATTTCTTGTCTTCCGACGTTCATAGTGGAAAATGCCGTCCACATATTGACCTTTCTCTGCATTGAAAATATCTGCTGCATTAATACCACACATGCAGAATGACATTAAAGCTACATCCTGTCCCAGCTCCATCAGGGGATGTGTGAACCTACTTCTGTCAGGGACAACATTAAAGAATTTACGCAACATACTTGCAGGAATAGCACGCTTCTCAGGGATGTCACTTCTTGGAATGACAACATTTCCCCATGGATTCTTTATTTTAATAATTCCCAGTTCCTCGTCATTGAACTCTTTGAAAGCAGCCTTAAACACTTCACGAATACACACAGGGTATTGTTCCTTACACCGATTGGTGACAGATAAGTTTTCTATCCATCGATTAAGAAAAGAGGATGTGAGACGCGAGAACATGAGGTTATCTGTTCCTGCAAAGCGTTCCATATGCTGAAGTGCCCATTTGTAGTTTCTCGATGTACGTTCCTGACCTCTGCTTATCAAATTCTCTATATGCTTTCTGGCATAGTCTGAGAATGAAATATCTTTTCCAAAATCCAAAAGATAGCTCATCACTTCACTTGATGACCATGATGAAGTATCGGTGAGATTTAGTTTGTTGTAGAAATCATTGATCATGATAGAGGACTGTTGAATGACATATGGGTCAATAATGTCTTTTTTGTCAGCACTGAGTCCTTTGTCATTGACCATCCATGATGTTCTCACGTATGAGAACTGTCTGTTTTGAGTAATACGGATGTAAACATGATACATTCCGTTCTTCGCCTTGGATTTGACGATTGCTTTTAATGTTGCCATAACTGAAAATTTTTAGTACATATTAATTTGTGCATAAACTCTTCAACTTCGTGTGCCAATGAGTCTTCTAAGAGACTATCCAAAACGAGTCCTAATTTTGTAAAAAAAGAAGCACTCGATTCCTTTGGAAAACAGGCACTGTTTATTTGGGAAACACGCCCATTTTTTTGGGAAACATTTGCCCCTTTTTTGCCATCTTATTCTGCATTTAGAACGTGCAGAACATGCACAAAAAACTAAGGGCAAGTACCTGTTTCCCAGATACTTGCCCTGTATGTAGCTAATTTTCAGCACTTTCCGTTTATTCTTCTACAGCGGCCTGAGCAGCAGCGAGGCGTGCGATGGGCACACGGAAGGGAGAGCAGCTCACGTAGTTCAGACCTACCTTGTGGCAGAACTTAACAGATGAGGGCTCACCACCATGCTCACCACAGATACCGCACTTCAGCTCGGGACGAACTGAGCGACCACGCTCTACGGCCATCTCTACCAACTGGCCTACACCGTTCTGGTCGAGAACCTGGAAGGGGTCTACCTTCAGGATCTTCTTCTCCAGGTATACGGGCAAGAAGCTGGCGATGTCGTCACGAGAGTAACCGAAGGTCATCTGTGTCAGGTCATTGGTACCGAATGAGAAGTACTCGGCACGAGAAGCGATGCGGTTAGCGGTCAGGGCAGCACGAGGAATCTCGATCATTGTACCAACCTTGAACTCAACCTCAACGCCTTCCTCTGCGAACAGAGCGGCAGCGGTCTCGCGGATAACCTTCTCCTGAGCCTCAAACTCGTACAGGATACCTGTCAGAGGAACCATGATTTCGGGATGGGGATCGCCACCTTCCTTCTTGATCTGGCATGCAGCGCCCAGGATGGCGCGTGTCTGCATCTCGGTGATCTCGGGATATGTGTTGCCCAGACGGCAGCCACGGTGACCCAGCATGGGGTTAGCCTCGCAGAGGCTCTCAACGCGCTGCTGGATGTACTGTACGGTAACACCCATTGCCTTGGCCATCTCCTCCTGACCCTTCTGATCGTGGGGTACGAACTCGTGCAGAGGAGGATCGAGCAGACGAACGTTTACGGGACAGCCGTCCATAGCCTTGAAGATGCCGTAGAAGTCAGCCTTCTGGTAGGGCAGCAACTTGGCCAGAGCAGCCTTGCGGCCCTCAGCGTTCTGGGCAAGGATCATCTCACGCATGGCAACGATCTTCTCAGCCTCGAAGAACATGTGCTCGGTACGGCACAGACCGATACCAACGGCACCGAAGTTGCGTGCAACCTGTGCATCGTGGGGAGTATCAGCGTTGGTGCGAACAACCAGCTTGGTGTACTTCTCGCATAGAGCCATCAGGTCGGCGAAGTCACCGCTGAGCTCTGCAGCCTTGGTCTCAACCTGGCCGTTGTAAATCTCACCGGTAGTACCGTTCAGAGAAATATAGTCACCCTCCTTCAGGAGAACGCCGTCAACCTCTACTGTGCGAGCCTTGTAGTCGATGTTCAGGGCACCAGCACCTGATACACAACACTTACCCATACCACGGGCAACAACGGCAGCGTGAGAGGTCATACCGCCACGTGCGGTCAGGATACCCTCGGCAACAGCCATACCGGCGAGGTCCTCGGGAGAGGTCTCGATACGAACCATAACAACCTTCTTGCCGTCCTCAGCCCACTTGGCAGCGTCGTCGGCGAAGAATACGATCTGACCGGTAGCGGCACCGGGAGATGCGGGAAGACCGCGTGTCAGAACCTTAGCGCTCTTCAGGGCAGCCTTGTCAAATACGGGGTGCAGAAGCTCGTCCAGCTTGTTGGGCTCGCAACGCAGAAGAGCGGTCTTCTCGTCGATAAGGCCCTCGCGTACGAGGTCCATGGCAATCTTAACCATGGCAGAACCAGTGCGCTTGCCGTTACGTGTCTGCAGGAACCACAGCTTGCCTTCCTGTACGGTGAACTCCATATCCTGCATGTCGCGGTAGTGGTTCTCCAGCTTGTTCTGCAGCATGTCGAGTTCCTTGTAGATCTCGGGCATGGCCTCTTCCATAGAGGGATACTTGGCAACGCGCTCCTCCTCGGAGATACCAGCACGCTCTGCCCAGCGCTGAGAACCGATCTTGGTAATCTGCTGAGGTGTGCGGATACCGGCAACAACGTCCTCACCCTGTGCGTTAATCAGATACTCACCGTTGAAGAGGTTCTCACCGTTACCGGCGTCGCGGCTGAAGCATACACCAGTTGCAGAGGTATCGCCCATGTTACCGAATACCATTGCCTGTACGTTAACGGCAGTACCCCATTCTGCGGGAATGCCTTCCATCTTACGATAGAGGATAGCGCGGTCGTTCATCCAGCTGTCGAATACAGCGCAGATAGCACCCCAGAGCTGCTCGTAAGAGTCGTTGGGGAAGTCCTTGCCGGTCTGCTCCTTAACGGCAGCCTTGAACTTCTTAACCAACTCCTGCAGGTCGGCAACTTCCAGTTCGTTGTCCAGCTTTACACCCTTGGCTTCCTTCACCTCTTCGATGATAGCCTCGAATGGGTCGATGTCTTCCTTGTTCACGGGCTTCATGCCGAGAACAACGTCGCCATACATCTGAACGAAACGACGGTAAGAGTCCCATGCAAAACGAGCATTGCCGGTCTTGCGGATCATACCCTCTACAACCTCGTCATTCAGACCGAGGTTCAGGATGGTGTCCATCATACCGGGCATTGAAGCGCGAGCACCTGAACGTACAGATACGAGCAGGGGATTCTCAACGTCACCGAACTTAGAGTTCATCAGGGTCTCGATGTTGGCAACAGCCTTCATCACGTCGTCCTTCAGCAGTTCAACGACCTTGTCCTTGCCTACTTCATAATACTCATTACATACATCAGTGGTAATGGTGAAGCCTGGAGGTACGGGAACGCCGATCAGGTTCATTTCAGCAAGGTTGGCGCCCTTGCCACCGAGCAGATTTCTCATGTCTGCCTTACCTTCAGCCAAACCATTGCCGAAAGTATAAACTCTTTTCTGACTCATGTGATTTAAATTATTAATTGGGTTAATGTATAATCTCGTCATGCAAATATAAGGATTTATATTGAAAAGACGTAGTAAATACTTAAGAAATTCGATAAAAAAGCGTAATTTTGCACCAAACATTACATAGTATATGAGCAGGAAAAGAAAAGAACTCCCCGTTTTGGAGTCAATAGAGATAACCGACGTGGCTGCAGAGGGTAAGTCTCTGGCACGCATTGACAACATGGTTGTCTTTGTGCCATACGCCGTTCCAGGTGATGTGGTCGACATCAGAGTTACCAAGAAAAAGCATCATTTCATGGAGGGCACGGTGCTCCGTTTCCACAAGATGAGCCCCTTGCGCCAGCAGCCCGTCTGCCCGCATTTCGGCGTGTGCGGAGGTTGCAAATGGCAATGTCTGCCATACGACGAGCAGATCCGTTGGAAACAGCGTCAGGTAATGGATAACCTTACCCGTATCGGCAAGATAGAGTTGCCCGAATGTACTCCTATTCTCGGTTCTGCACAGACCGAGGAATACCGCAACAAGGTGGAGTTCAGTTTTGCCAACAAGGTGTGGAAGGTTTTCCCCGACCAGCACCCCGAGGGCTTGAGTCCCGTTGTAGCCGAGGTGCCTGACGACGCCCCGGGAGCAGTGGGCTTTCATGCAGGAGGAGCATTCGACAAGATACTGCCTATCGAGGAATGTCACCTGATGGATCCTGTCAATAACCGTATTCGTAATGGCATACGCGACTATTGCTACACCAACGGACTTGCCTTCCACGATGCCAGAGAGCACGTAGGACTTATGCGCAGCATCATGATACGTCTGAGCAATAGTGGCGAACTGATGCTTCTTGTGCAGTTCTGCATCAAGACAGAGCAGGAGCACACTCAGGCCATGGCGCTGATGGAATGGATAAAGCAGAACTATCCCGAAATCACCTCATTGCTTTGGGTAAACAACGAGAAGTTCAACGACACCTTTGGTGACCTTCCTGTACAGACCTATTCGGGCACCGACCACATCTTCCTGGAGATGGAGGACCTGCGCTTTAAGGTCGGTCCAAAGAGTTTCTACCAGACCAACACCCGACAGGCATATATATTATATAAGGTGGCACGAGAACTGGCCGGACTTACAGGCAACGAACTCGTTTATGACCTCTACACCGGTACCGGTACCATAGCCAACTTCGTGGCAAGGAATGCCCGAAAGGTAATAGGCATAGAATATGTCCCCGAAGCCATAGAGGATGCAAAGGTTAACTCTGAACTTAATGGCATAGACAACACACTGTTCTATGCAGGGGATATGAAGGACATACTGAACAGGCAGTTCATAGAGAAGCATGGCCGCCCTGATGTGATTATTACAGACCCCCCACGTGCAGGTATGCACGAGGATGTAGTCAATACCATCATGTTTGCCAATCCGGAACGTATTGTCTACGTAAGTTGTAATCCTGCCACTCAGGCAAGGGATCTGCAACTGCTTGATGCACAATACAAGGTTGTGCATATCCAGCCCGTGGATATGTTCCCTCATACCCAACACGTAGAGAACGTTGTACTTTTAGAAAGACGTTAGTCACATGCATTCCCCAATGGACATACAGCCAGTTATAGATTATGTAAGCAGGGATTGGCAGTTGGGTCCCGTCCACGGCATGGAACACTGGAAGCGCGTGGAAAGGAACGGATTGCTTTTGACAACAGAGGATGTCAACGTCAATGTTGTCCGCCTGTTTGCATATCTCCATGACCATAAACGTCTCAGTGACGGATGGGATTTGGAGCATGGACAGAGGGCGGCAGAAAATCTGGACAGCATCAGGCAAACCTTGTTGATAGAACTTACCGATGAAGAGTTCTTGATGCTCAGACGTGCCTGCATGGAACACACCATAACGGAGAGGACAGGAGTACCTACAATTGATGCATGCTTTGATGCAGACAGAATGGATTTGCCCAGGGTAGGGTACATGCCTGATCCAGACAGGATGGCATCTGCTTTGGGTGCAGCCTATGCACGCCACGGCGTGGTACAGGAAGACTGTTCTATATCCGAAGAGAAATTGAAGATAGCAAAAAAGGAACTCTTGCTCATTTGAGCAGGAGTTCCCTTGTTTTTGGACAGCATGCCTTAATGCGCCTGTTGCAAGAAACCAATAGACATGTATCTGTTATTGGGATATAGTTGGCGGTTGCCAGAAGTATTTATCGTCGGATGTCTGGTTGTTGTTGCCCTTAAACCCTTTAGGCACGAGTGTGATTTGGGGAGTCTGCGGATGAGTGCTCTCTCCCTCCGGCTCGCTTTGGCTTGTTGTGCATGAACTGATGAGATAAAGATTCTTTGCCATATACTCATACAGATAGTGCTCGGCCGTCTGCTTTACTTCATTATTCCAATTTGCATCTTCATTAAGATATAAGGGTTGTCCGTTTATCAGACGCATGCGTACCTCGCCCGGATGCAGCATAAGTCCGTTTTCGTCGGTTACATAGGCCGCAAAACTGGGATCTATCCATATCCACTTGTTCAGTGATGAACTCCATGCAATGTTTATCACATGACAATCGTCTACATACACCTTCGGCAAGCATGTCAGGTATCTGCAAGGGATGCCTATTGAGAGAAGCATCTCGTTGAGCATTATGGCAAGGAAACGGCAATTAACTCCACGGTTCTCCTGTTTGCACATCTTGTATATGTCAACGGCATTGAACCTGCACTTAGGCCATGGTGAACTGCCGTCGTGACGGACATTGTCATGCAGCCAGTACATCACCCTTTTTATACGTGACACATCGTCGCCATTCCCAGCTATGCTGTCAAGATTGAAGTATTCGCGTGTTCTTGTCAGTAAGGAATCGGATGGCTGGGCATAAGAGAACACCGGGTATTGTTGGCCTGTCCGTTCATATGATTCGGAGTGTTGCAGGATTTCCAGGTACGTGCGAACCAGGTCCGGGTCTATCTGCCTCTCTATTTCATCGAGCGCTTCCTTAAGCCCTTGGATGTTGCTTCCTGCGGATATGTTTTTTAGCCTTCTGTAGTTTAGTGCCGCGATTCTTTTGAGTACTGTTTGTATGGGGCTTTTGCCGTTGTATAATAACCATCGGCTTGTCCACTCTGCCATATCAGACATACGTCTCTCAAAATCAATGATTTTATCATAATCATCCAGCTTGGTTTCCGGTAATGCCTCTGTATCGCCACTCTTCAGTATCGTGCCGTTGACGGCTATCCCTTTGAATTGTGGACAGTTCTTTGTTGATACAAAACCGGTACTCAAGACCATGCCGTCAATTATGAGACTGTCCAGATTCGGGCAGTCAATGGCAAACACAGGGCCGCCCATGCTGTATACGTCACCACTGAAACGGATGTATTGCAGATTGTTCAGGGCTTGAAATGTATACCCGTCACAGTGGCCGACGAAACCCTTGAAGTCAATGCTCTCAAGTTTAGGAAAGTCATTACCGTTGAATGTGTTGCTTACAATACATTCGACAGAATTAAATACCAGCTTGCGTATGTTGTCACACCCTCTGAATTCTTTTCTGATATCCCGTGTACAAAAGTCACCGAGTTCCACCACTTGCAACATGCTGTCCCGATAAAAAGCATCCTCTGCTATATTGCATCCATCCGGTATATTGATACTTTTTATACCTGTTCTCGACAGGGCATAGGGTGCTATACTGTCTATGCTCAGAGGTAGAGTCACATGCTCTATGTCGGAATTATATAGCATTGCGTATGGCAATGTCGTGGCAGATGTTATGCCATGTTCTTGGCCGGACGAAGAAATGTAGTATGGCTTTCCTCCTGCAGCAAACGAAACATTGCTTAAATCAAGCCTTTTGATTTTTCCTTCCGTCTTGCCGTCTTTGTCGGCAGCACCGCAAAGGTAACGCAACGTTCGCAGGTCATCATTGTTTAACACTCCAGACAATGACAACCCGGTGATGTGAGACTTGTGTTTTTTCTCAATAAGACGCTGCAATGTTCCGGCCTTTTTTACATGTAGTTTTAATGCATCAAGCGAATTCTTTTCGGCATGCAGGTTTAGGGTACACAGCAGCAATAGCAGTGACAGGACAGAGAATTTCTTCATGTTGTTCATATATGTTTGGTTTAGTGTTTTGTACAAATTATAACGGTCTTAGCAATCAAATGGTGACATGTTCGTTTTGCTTATGTCTGCACCATTCACTTATAATAACGCAAGATTACTGCATGTTGTAACAATATCAGGTAGAAAAATTATATTATTCACATGAATCTACTATTTATACAACTCCGGTATCTGTGATAAATATGGTGTGAGAACAGTGCGCCAGGCCAGCCAGACAGAATTACTTGTCGCAAGCAAACTTGGTCATGCACATGTTTGTGCTTTATATTCATTTGCTTATGCGGCTTTAGTTATTACCATGTTCATGCTAAATGGTTTATATATGTGTAACATGATGCACGTTACACATCCAACAGCAAGATTATTATAGAATTTAACATATTATAAGGGCGTCGGCACGTATGTTGCAGAGAAATATCAGTAACTTTGATGCGCAAAACAACTAATATACAACACTAAAACCATGAGAAAACTATTTACACTCATCGCTTTGTTCATGTCGGTGGCCACTTCCTCCTTTGCCGATGTATTTGTGACAGAGTACATGTCCGTGACAAAAGGAAGTCAAGTGAAAGGCTCTATAAAGGCCGACACCTACTACATCATTTCCGGTATAGACCAGAGTTCCAGAGAGCATTATCTGTATGACAACGGCGGACGCGTTAAAGGCAGTCTGTCGTTTCCTTCGGACAACGAGTCCACGTCTTCGTACATCTGGACACTCCAATCAAGTGGTACTTCCTGGGTGGTGGTCAACGTGGGTACTGGCAAGAAGATGAATCTTGGTTCTTCCAATAGCAGTGCCATAAGCATGAGCGATACAGAACAGGCAAATGCATTACATTTCGACTCAAACGGTTATGTGACCATACTCAACTCCAACGGTCAAGCCATAGACATGACTGCCAATGGTGCCAATCCCACCACATGGGCAGGAACTACCACTCCTACAGGTTCGCGCAGACTGAAGATCTATGAAGTTGATGATGTGAAGACCGGGTATATTCGTTCACTTAGCCTTCTGCCATTGCCCAAACATGCCACTGTGGGCGAAGGTGAATTTGTGCTGAGAAATGGTTTTGCCATCAGCGTGGGGACTTTTTCCGATGCAGAGGAGCAGAATGCGGTCCTTGCAGATGTAGCACGTTTCATCACCACCATTAACGAGTCCACAGGATTGGGTTGTCAGGCATCGGCAGGACAAGCAGATTTGAATATCAGCGAGAATACGGAAATTGCTCCAGAGGGGTATATCATGGATATAACTGCTGAGGGTGTGGACATTCAGGCGTCAACGTCCGATGGTGTCTTCTATGCCATGCAGAGCCTTATGCGCCTTCTGCCCCCGAATGTCATTTTAGGCAAGGAGGGCGAGTCTGGTATTACCTATTCGTTGCCCGTTGCCCGCATAGAGGACGAACCGCGCTTTTCCTACCGTGGCTTCATGCTTGACGTTAGCCGTCATTTCTTCACCGTGGAGCAAATAAAGAAGATGCTTGACCTGATGGCCATCTACAAGATGAACGTGTTCCACTGGCATCTGACCGATGACCAGGGCTGGAGAGCCGAGATAAAGCAGTATCCTCTGCTCACCACCACCGGTGCAGAACGCAAAAGCAGTTACGATACTCCCATCACCAAGGTTATAGAGAACGGCCAGACATACTGGACTGGCGAGGGTGCACAGACCAACCGCAAGTACGGACCTTTCTACTATACCCAGGAGGAGATGAAGGACGTTGTCCGTTATGCAGCCGAACGACATATCGATGTCCTGCCAGAGGTGGACATGCCCGGACATTTCGTTGCCGCACTGGCAGCATACCCCAAGTACAGTTGCCATCCCGACCGCGCTCCCGAGGTGTGGATCAACGGAGGTATCAGTGCCGATGTCCTTAATGTTGCCAACCCCGAGGCCGTACAGTTTGCAAAGAACATCATAACAGAACTGTGTGCCATTTTCCCTTACCCTTATTTCCATATAGGTGGTGACGAGTGTCCTACTTCACAATGGGAGAGCAATGCCCTCTGTCAGGAGAAACTCCGTCAGCTGGGCAAGACCAGTTTCCGTGCACTGCAGACCGAGTTCATTCGCGAGATAAACGTTCATCTTGCCTCTCTCGGAAAGAAGATGTTCTGCTGGAACGAAAGCATAACGGAGAGTGGAGCCGACCTGGACCTCATGAAGCAGTCCGGTGCAACCATCATGTGCTGGAACCCTTGCCAGAGCGGAGCGGCAAAGGCAGCCTCCCTTGGTCTTGATGCTATCATTACGGAGTGGGGTAGTGGATGCTACTACATTAACCGCAAGCAGAGCAACGACTACGGCGAACCTACTGCGGCAGGTGGTGGCAACGACAATGTCGAGGCCACATACAACTACATTCCCCTTCCCTCGGGCGTTTCCTCACAGGCAGCCAAGCACTATATTGGCGTACAGGGAACATTCTGGGCAGAGCATGTTAGCAGCAACGAGTATCTGGAATATCTGGCATTGCCACGCCTTATGTGTATTGCCGAGGCCGGATGGACACCCCAGGAACAGAAAAGCTGGCCTTCTTTCGTACGCCGTATGACCCATGACACCAAGATGCTTGATCTTGGCGGCTATATCTATGCGCGGCACTGGATGGAGGACTATGTGCCTCGCAAGGCACCTTCCTCTGCCATTTCGGATGGTAGCGTTGTTACGTTCACCAACAAAAGCACCGACCGCGGACAGTGTCTGGCCGACAACAACGGCATCTTGAACGCCCAAGGCAGTGCTTGCACCGAATGGACGTTGGAGGAGGCATCTGGAGAAGGCAAGTTCTATATCCGTAGCAGCGTAAGTGGAAAATACCTATACGCAGCCAATGGCAATAGCGGTACGATGGTGGAACTTAGCGACTCCAAGACAGAATGGGCCTTTGATACTTCTACCATTCCCGGGTACGTGGCCATTTGTTATAATACCGCTTCAGGAAATGCAGTCAACAACAATGTCAGCAATACTACCAAGGCACGTCTCTTTGCTCATGGTACAGGTAACGGAGCCTCTTTCTGGGCAGTCGCATCTAACACGGATACTACTCTGAAGGATGGTGAAACCGGCACTCTGACTTATGATTTCTATTATCGCGGCATCAGCATCGGAAAGAAGGAGTTCAGCCTTGAAAAGGGAACACCATTCCCGTCATTTGCAGAATACATCCCTAATGGATATACTGCCGTGTCCGGACACGCACCGGAGGGAAGCATAAGTCTGATTAGTCAGGTAATCGAGATACCGGTGGAGCGTGTGCCGGCTTCCGGATTCTACTATCGCTTCTACAATACTATTATAGGCAAGTACATCAGCACAGATGCATCCATGCCCCAAACCTACAGCATCAAGGATGCAGAACCGCAAACCATATTCTATTACGACAAGTCCGCCCTTCTCTCATATACCCGTGGCCAGTATCTGCAAGGGGCGGAACTGGCGGATGTTGGTGAGAATGGCTCGGAAATCACCATTATGCCATGTTTGACCGGTGTGTCAGACATGTATAATATCATAAGTGATGCCAATGACTACATCAGAATAAATACCAGCGACACTGTTGCCAATACCACAGGTAGCAGTTCTACGGCAGGAAAGGCAAAGGCCTATGATTTCCGCCGTGTGCATGTAATTTCTCTTCCTGTCAGACTCGGGGATAGTGGCTGGACGACCTTTTCCTCCGCTCTTCCCGTAACAGTTCCCGAGGGATGTGTCGCCTATGTGGTAGACGGATACGAATCTTCTACTGCCAGTGTCTCTCTGAGAAGCATTACACCAGGAACTACCATTGCCGCTAACACCGGCATACTTCTCCAAGGCACTCCTTCCACTACTGTCGAGCTGACCATATCGGAAACAGGAAGCGCATATACCGACAACCTCCTGCGTCCTGCCGTACCGGCCACGAGTTTAGATGAGGATACGAAAGCCTATACCCTTATATATAATAATGGTATCTTGTCGTTCCGTCAGATGAGTGATACAAACCGCATGCTACCCAGTCACAGCAGTTGGCTTTATGTGGACGACAGCACCTCTCCCCAGAACATATCCATAATATTGCCAGGTGGAGAAACTGCCATAAAGGACATTGATGCAGACGCCAATGGCAATGGCGCCATATACAATATACATGGCCAAAGCCTAAGAAAGCCACAAAGCGGCATAAACATCATAGACGGCAGGAAGGTTGTCGTAAAATAACGCATGTATGTTGTCTTGTCCTGCAAGGATATGCCTGTCATCTTTTGCCTGTATAAGGATGAATAATGAACTTTTGTCTACCAAAATGCCAAAGAATGGTATACTTTAGACAATAACTTGTGTTTATCCTCTTGACAAACGGAAAAAAAGTGTATCTTTGTTTTTGCAATAAGACAATATAACAGATACAATACAATTATGTCAGTAAAATTCTATCAACCCGAGAACCAAGTACCTCTGGAGATGCACAAGGTTCGTGTAATCCAGAAACTAAACCTTCTTCCCGTAGACGAACGTTTGCGTGCCATCCAGCAGGCTGGTAACAATACATTCCTGCTTCAGAACAAGGATATCTATCTGGACATGCTTACCGACTCCGGTGTAAATGCCATGTCTGACCGCCAGACCGCCGCCATGCATCTTGCAGACGACGCCTATGCCGGCAGTGAGACCTTCAACCGTCTTAAGGCCGCAATGAAGGAAGTTTTCGGTACGGACAATGTGCTGCCAGCACACCAGGGACGTGCATGCGAGAACATTCTTGCAGAGCGTTTTGTCAAGCCGGGTATGGTTGCCATCATGAACTTCCACTTTACCACCACCAAGGCTCATGTTACCCGTTGTGGCGGTGAGGTTCTTGAACTCGTACACAAAAAAGGCCTTTTGCCACAGAGCGACGATCCCTTCAAAGGTGACTTTGATTTAAGGGAACTCAAGAAGACCATACGCGAGTACGGCCCTGAGAAGGTTGCGTATGTACGTGTTGAAGCCGGCACGAACCTTATTGGCGGCCAGCCCGTAAGTCTGGAGAACATGTTGGCCGTTGCCGACATTTGCCACGAGTTCGGCGTGCCCAGCATTCTGGATGCCTCGTTGTTGCAGGACAACATCTACTTCATGAAGACCCGCGAGGCCCAGTGCAAGTATATGACCCCAAAGGAAATCTATCATCTGTTGGCCAACAAGATGGATATCATCTACTTCTCTGCACGCAAGTTGGGCTTTGCACGTGGTGGTGCCATCATCAGTCACAACACCGATCTCATCAAGAGCATGATGGAGTACATTCCTTTGTATGAAGGCTTCCTTACCTATGGTGGTATAGATGTCCGTTCCATCGAATCTATGGCAGAGGGTCTGTACGAATCGCTCGACATGGACTATTTGAGCCATGGCCCAGAGTTCATATCCTATCTGGTAAATGAGTTGGATGCCTACGGTGTTCCCATGATCAAGCCGGCCGGCGGTCTTGGCGCCCATCTGGATTGTCAGGGCTTTGTTCCCGACATGCCACACGACCAGTATCCTGCTGCTGCTGTTGCTACGGCACTCTACATTGCCGGCGGTATTCGCGGTATGGAGCGCGGAACATTGTCTGAACAGCGTGAACCGGACGGAACGGAGCGATTTGCAGAACTGGAACTTATGCGATTGGCTGTTCCAAGACGTGTATACACGTTGTCTCAAATCAAATATGTTGCCGACCGTGTGAAGTGGCTTTGGGACAATCGAGAACTGATAGGAGGTCTTAAATGGGTTGAGGAGCCGAGCGTGCTAAGATTCTTCTTCGGACGCCTGAAGGAAATAGGGCATTGGCAAGAGGAATTGGTATCCAAGTTCAAGGAGGACTTCGGAGACAGTCTGTAGTATTTAATTTACAATCGCATGCCTGTATGGGTATGCGATTGTTTCTTCTATACCATATTAACACAATGCATCTAATGATATGATTAAGCGTATTCTACTTTTGTCAGCATATGTGCTGATGTCGGCAAACCTGTTTGCCCAAACCCTTTCCGTAGGACAATATAATATAAGGTATGCCAACCCTATGGACAAGAAAGACGGCAATGGTTGGGAAGTCAGACGCCAGAAAATGTATGACCTCATCAACTATGAGCAATGGGACTTGTTCTGTGCACAAGAAGCATTACACAATCAGATAGAGGACCTCAAGGCAAATCTTGACGGTTACAACTATGTGGGTTCCGGTAGGGACGATGGCAAGACAAAGGGCGAATATGCCCCCATCTTCTACAAGAAGAGCAGGATCAATTGTCTGGATAACGGAGTTTTCTGGCTTTCAAAGACACCGGATGTGGTAGGTTCTAAGGACTGGGATGCCGCCTTGTGCCGTATATGTACATGGGCTTACCTTGAGGACAGAAGCACTAAGTGGCGCTTCTGGGTATTTAATCTCCATATGGACCATAAGGGCGAGGTGTCCAGGCTTGAAAGCGCAAAGTTGGTTTTGTCCAAGATAAAGGAAAAGTGCGGCAACGAGCCGTACATCCTGACAGGCGACTTTAATGCCAATCAGAATGAAGCGCCATACCGCTTCCTGATGGAGTCCGGAGACTTGAGAGACACATATAATGCCGCAAAGCGCAGAATGGCAGAAACCGGTTCCATGAACACATTCATACCGACCAAAAAGACAGACGAGCGCATTGACCACGTTCTGGTTTCTCCGCAGTTCAAGGTTCACAGATACGGACTTCTCACATACAACTATTGGAGTCCCATTGAAGGTGTGGTACTCCCAGCAGATGCCGACCCAGACTCAATTCCCACCCACACGATACAGATGATTTCAGACCATTACCCGGTTAATGTCACTTTGGAATTGCCACGTCTCAGAGCCTCTCAGGATTGGGCACAATACGGAGTCTTTGAGAAGGAAAACGCTACAGACAAGAACGTGAAGGTGGTGTTCATGGGCAACTCCATCACATGGAACTGGCGCAGGTTCTATCCCGAGTTCTTCAAGAACAACGAGGGCTATGTGTGTCGCGGTATCAGCGGACAGGTTACTGCCCAGATGCTGGCACGATTCCGTTCCGATGTCATCAATCTGCATCCCAAGTATGTTGTCATACTGGCAGGCACCAACGACATAGCAATGAATCAGGGTTATGTCTCCATTGACCATATATATGAGAACATCGTATCCATGTGCGAGTTGGCAAAGGCCAATGGTATCAAGCCAGTCCTCTGCTCCGTGCTTCCTGCCGACAGATACAGTTGGTCATGGGAGATAGACAGGGAAAGGGCCATTAACTCCATTCGCGAACTTAACGACAAGTTGCGCGAATATGCCAAGAAGAGGAAATTCCCTTATGCCGACTATTTCTCGGAGATGGTTGACGAGAACCAGGCCCTGAAGAAGGAATATCAGCAAGATGCCGTACATCCCAACAAGGAAGGCTACCTTGTTATGGAAAAGGTTATCCAGAAGATTCTCAAGAAGTAAACGGCAATAGCATGAAGTATATCAAGAAAAGTGTTGTTATAGCAACATTGTCCCTTCTCCTGTCTCCGCTCTGTATTATGGCATATACAGAAGATGCCGTTATGGTACGGAGCAGATGCATGGACAAGGACGTACCCGTGAATGTCATTCTTCCGCAGGAATATTCCGACACGATGCAGTACCCCGTTGTATATCTGCTTCATGGCTATAGCGACAAATACACGTCCTGGTCGCGCGAAGGTGTAGTGGGAAGGCTTGCCGACATGTACAACTTTGTCGTCATCATGCCGGATGGAGGTTATGACAGCTGGTATTTCGACAGCCCGGTAGTAAAGGAGTACCGCTATGAAACATTTGTCTCCAAGGAATTGGTTTCGTATGTAGACAGTTGCTATTCTACCGTCAAGGACAGGAAGGGGCGGGCCATCACCGGTCTCTCCATGGGCGGACATGGTGCATTTTATATCGCCATGAAACATCAGGACACGTTTTCCTGCATGGGCAGTCTTTCCGGTGGATTGGACATACGCCCATTCACCAAGAACTGGAACATTGCCGGCCGGCTTGGTGCTTACGAGCAGTATCCTGAAAGATGGGAAGAGAATACTGTCATCAACATGACCCATCTTCTCACTCCCGGTTCAATGAACATTGTTTTTGAGTGTGGTACAGGCGATTTCTTCTATAAAGTGAATTGCAACATGCACGACAAGTTGCTTAAGGAGGGCATTCCACATGATTACTATGTACGTCCTGGAGGACATTCATGGACCTATTGGCTCAGGAACATCAAGTACCAGTTCATGTATTTCTCCGATTGTTTTAACAAGAATACCAAATAAACGTTAGTATGAAAAAGTTTTATTTCCTAATGCTTTGTTTGCTGACATTATCCGTGTCAGCCATTGCACAGACAGTAAAGAGCGTGTCGTCGCCCGACGGCAACATCAAGGTTGATGTACGCATCGGCAACGGTATCACCTACGATGTCTATTGTGGCGAGGAAAAAGTGTTGACGGATTGCCGTATGTCTATGGATATTGAGGGCAATGTACTCGGTTCTTTGCCCAGACTCCAGAGTGTCAAGCGTCAAAAGGTCAACGATGTAAAACGTCCGTTCCTGAAGTTGAAGTTTGCGGAAGTACCCAACAACTACAACGAGATGACCCTGGTAATGAAAGGCAACTATTCCGTTGTATTCAGGGCATACAACGACGGTCTCGCATACCGCTTTGTCACATCTCTGAAGGGAGAGGTTAAGGTAAATCACGAGGACATAACCGTGTTCTTCCCCCAGGATGCTCAACTTGTACTGCAACAGAGCGACCGATACAGGACATCCTATGAGGAGCGTTACTCCTTTGTCAAGTCTTCCGAATGGCTGAGTTTCCAAAAGATGGCACATTATCCCGTCCTGGCCATCACTTCTGGAGGCACCAAGATACTGATGAGCGAGTCAGACCTGTGCGACTATCCTGCTCCTTTCTTCAGGAGTAACGACGCCAATGGTTTCTCATCCGTCTTCCCCCGCGTTCCTGCCGTTGAAAAGCCCCGAAGCGACAAGAGCAATGACGTGCTTTTGCGTCATCCCTACATTGCCAAGACCCAGGGAACAAGAAGTTTCCCCTGGAGATATTTTGTCATTGCCAAGGATGAAGCCGCACTTGTCACAAACACCATGACCTGCCGTCTTGCTCAGGACAGCAAGTTGCAGGATGTTTCGTGGATAGTTCCCGGTCAGGCCAGTTGGGAGTGGTGGAACGGCGCAGTTCCCTATGGTCCGGACGTGAACTTCAAGGCAGGCCTGAATGTGGAAACCTACAAGTATTTCATGGACTTTGCATCCAAGTACGGTATACCATATATTGTTATGGACGAAGGTTGGGCCAAGAACAATATGGACCCCTATACTCCCAACCCCGATTGCGACCTTATGGAAATCATAGCCCACGGCAAGAAGGTGGGTGTGGATGTTGTTCTCTGGCTCACCTGGCGTTGTGTGGAGGAGAATCCCGGCATGTTTGCCCAGTTCGAGAAGTGGGGTGTAAAGGGCGTGAAGATTGACTTCATGGACCGTAGCGACCAGTGGATGGTCAACTTCTATGAAAGAACCGTGAAGGAGGCCGCCAAGCACCATATCTTTGTCAATTATCATGGTGCGTTCAAGCCCGCAGGACTTGAGTACATGTATCCCAACCTTCTCTCTTACGAAGGTGTTACCGGTATGGAGCAGATGGGTAATTGCAAGCCGGAGAACAGTATCTACATGCCTTTCATCCGAAACGCCGTCGGACCTATGGAGTACACACCTGGTGCCATGAACAGCATGCAGCCGGACAATTACTCCGCACGTCGTCCCAACTCTGCATCAATAGGTACAAGAGCCTATCAGATGGCCCTGTTCGTTGTCTTTGAGTCAGGTTTGCAGATGCTTGCAGACAACCCGACATTGTATTACAACAACGAAGATTGCATCAAATTCATATCTTCCGTTCCTGTCCTTTGGGACGAGACCAAGGTTCTTGATGCCAAACTTGGCGAACATCTGGTCCTGGCCAAGCGCAATGCCGACAAGTGGTATCTGGGCGGTATGACCGCAGAGCGTAAGGAACCATTTGAGATGGACGTTGTTCTGGACTTCCTGCCCGAGGGCAAGACCTATAAACTGACCTCCTTCGAGGATGGTTCTAATGCCGACAGACAGGCAATGCACTATACAAAGAATGTCCGCGAGGTTAGCAAGGGCGATACCGTCAAGATACGCATGGTTCGTAATGGTGGATATGCGGCTTCTCTCGAGGCATTGTAAGGCACCACAAATAATACAAAGAAAGCATGCATCCCCCAACGCAGAAGGGATGCATGCCTTGTATTTACGGACATCGGAGAGTCTTACGAGTTCATGGATATGAGGAACTCTTCGTTGTTTTCTGTTCTTTCTATGCGGTCCTTTACCTCTGTCATGGCCTCTATGGCATTCATGTCGGCAAGGAACTTGCGCAGAATCCACATGCGGTCCAGTGTCATCTTGTCCTGAAGCAGGTCATCGCGTCGTGTGCTTGACTGTACGATGTTCACGGCAGGGAAGATACGCTTGTTGGCAAGCATGCGGTCAAGTTGCAGTTCCATGTTGCCCGTGCCCTTGAACTCCTCAAAGATAACCTCGTCCATCTTGCTGCCGGTGTCGGTGAGGGCGGTGGCTATGATGGTCAGCGAACCGCCTCTTTCAATGTTGCGTGCCGCACCGAAGAAGCGCTTGGGCTTGTGCATGGCGTTGGCATCCACACCGCCGGTGAGCACCTTGCCGCTGGCGGGAGTGACGGTATTGTAGGCGCGTGCCAGACGTGTGATGCTGTCCAGGAATATCACCACGTCGTGACCGCATTCCACCATGCGCTTGGCTTTCTCCAGTACTATTCCTGCTATGCGCACGTGGCGTTCTGCCGGTTCGTCGAATGTGGAGGCTATAACCTCGGCCTTCACTGTTCGTGCCATGTCTGTCACCTCCTCGGGGCGCTCGTCTATGAGCAGCATCATCAGATATGCCTCGGGGTGGTTCTTTGCTATGGCGTTGGCTATCTCCTTCATCAGTATTGTCTTACCCGTCTTGGGCTGTGCTACTATAAGGGCACGCTGTCCCTTGCCTATGGGAGCAAAGAGGTCTACGATGCGTACCGACAACGGGTCCTTGGTGCCGGAGCACAGGTTGAACTTCTCGTCGGGGAAGAGAGGGGTGAGGTTTTCAAAGGGAGAACGGTCGCGTATGACACGAGGGTCGCATCCGTTGATGCTGAGTATCTTGCCCATGGTGTAGTATTTCTCGCCACGCGAGGGCATGTTGATGGTACCGCGCACCACATCGCCGGTCTTCAGGCCATGGCTCTTTATCTGCTGGGCGGAAATCTGTATGTCATCGGGCGATGGCATGTAGTTGAAATCCGAGGAGCGCAGGAAACCGCTGGCATTATCTGTGCTAATTTCCAGAACACCCTCGGCGGTGAGCAGTTCTCCAAAGGAGTATGTTTTCTCTTCTGCCTTGACTACGGGCTCCTGTACGGCCGGCTCCTTCTGCTCTTCTTTTGCTTCTCCGCTCTGGATTTGTGCAAGGATGAGGGATGTGGGACGTATATCGCGCACTATTCTAAAGGCAGACGGATTGCCCTGTTCCATGTTTGCAGAAGGTGCTTCCTGCTTAGGCTCGTCCTGAGCGGGCTTTTCCTCCACGTTCTCGGTCTTGGGCTTTCTTCCGCGCTTTTTGGGCTCCTGGGCTTCTGTTGCGGGAATATCGGTATTGTCGTTCTTTGCGGCCTCTTCCTTTTCTGCCTTTGGCTTTCGTCCGCGCTTCTTGGGCTGTGGCGCTTCCTCTGCGGCAGCGTCCTCGGCCGTAGCTTGTGCTTCGCCGGTTTCAGCAGGTAATTGCTGCTGTGCTGCTGCCTCGGCCTCCTTCTCGGCCTTGGATTTGCGTCCTCGTTTCTTGGGTTTCGCTTCGGCCGGCACTTCCATGGAACCGACTTCGCTCTCCTTATCTATAATATTATAAATAAGTGTTATTTGGTCATCGCTCTGCTCTGCGCCTATCTTTGCGGCCAGTGCATGCAATTCGTCCATACTCATGGACTCCAATTGACTCTTTGTGTGCATAAAAAATGTGTTAGGGGAATACGGAGTAAACACTACGCTCCGATTTTCGTAATGCAAAGTTAAGATAATTTTGCGTAAAAACGTGCGCTTTGCCCCTATTTTTTGAAAGATATTGTTAATTTTGCACTATGAAAGTATTTCTCCAGGCAACAGATTTGACCAGAAGGGTAGGCGACAAGACCCTTTTCCATGGTATAAGTATAGGTATAGGCGAGGGACAGCGTGTTGGACTCATAGCGCAGAACGGTACCGGCAAGACCACATTGCTGAACATCCTGGCCGGGGTGGACGAGCCGGACGAGGGTGAGGTTGTCCTGCGTAGCGGCATAAGGGTGGGCTACCTGAGCCAGACACCTGAGTTCCCTTCGGAGATGAGCGTGATGGATGCCTGCTTTTGGCATGCCTGTCAGGACCGCAACGACACCGAGGAAGCACTGGACCTGGAGGTGCGCAGCAAGCAGATTCTGGGCAAGTTGAAAATCGGTGACACCACACGCAAGATGGGTGTCCTTTCCGGCGGACAGGTGAAGCGTGTGGCCCTGGCCAATGTGCTCCTGCAGAACCCCGATCTGCTTATTCTGGACGAGCCTACCAACCACCTTGACCTGGAAATGATAGAATGGCTCGAAGGTTATCTCGGCCGCCAGTGCATAACCCTGCTGATGGTTACGCACGACCGCTACTTCCTGGACCGTGTGTGCAACGTTATCCTGGAAATGGACGACCAGACACTCTACACCTATCGGGGCAACTATGCCTACTATCTGGAGAAACGCCAGGAACGCATAGACAATGCCAGGGCAGAAATAGCGCGAGCCAACAACCTGTACCGAACCGAACTGGAATGGATGCGCTCCACACCGCAGGCACGCAGCCATAAGGCCAGATACCGCGAAGAGGCATTCTACGAACTGGAGAAGAAAGCCAAGCGGCACATAGAGGAGGACAAATTGCGCCTGCAGGTGAACAGCACCTACATCGGAAGCAAGATCTTCGAGGCCGAGTACGTCAGCAAGTCATTCCCGGCAGGGGAGGGTAGGGAAGAACTGGTCATCCTGAAGGATTTCTACTACAATTTCTCACGCTACGAGAAGATGGGCATAGTGGGCAACAATGGCACAGGCAAGAGCACGTTCCTGAAACTTCTCCTCGGCCTTGTCCAACCCGATAGCGGACGCTTCGTTATTGGCGAGACGGTAAAGTTCGGTTATTTCAGCCAGGAGCCCATGCAGGTGGACGAGAGCATGAAGGTGATAGACGCCGTGCGCCGTGTGGCCGAGTATGTGGATCTGGGCGGAGGCAAGCACCTCACCGCCATGCAGTTTCTCCAGCATTTCATGTTCACGCCTCTGCAACAGCAGAACTATATCTACAAGTTGTCCGGTGGTGAGCGCCGCCGCCTCCAACTTTGTACGGTGCTGATGCAGAATCCCAACTTTCTCATCCTGGACGAGCCTACGAACGATATGGACATCGTCACCCTGCAGATTCTGGAGCAGTATCTGCAGGACTTCAAGGGTTGTGTCATCATCGTGTCGCACGACCGCTACTTCATGGACAAGGTGGTGGACCACCTGCTTGTATTCCAGGGTAACGGCCTTGTGAAGGACTTCCCCGGCAACTACACCCAGTTCCGCGAGTCGGAGAAACTCCTCGAGAAAACGGAAAACGGAAAACTGAAAACGGAAAACGTAAAGGTGAAAACGGAAAACTCCTCCCCAACCGCCAACGGCAAGCCGCGCCTTACGGAGAAGAAGCGCAAACTCACTTTCAAGGAGCGTCAGGAATTCGAGCAACTGGAAAAGGACATCGAGGCTCTGGAGCAGGAGAAAACCGACATAGAGAGTGCCCTCAGCAGCGGCACCGTCAGCGTGGACGAGATTACCACCATGTCCAAGCGCCTGCCCCTCCTGAACGACGAACTGGACGAGAAGTCCATGCGCTGGCTGGAACTCTCCGAGTTTGCGTAAGAAGTGTTCAATAAATAAAGATGGCATCACATTCCGTGATGCCATCTTGTTTACATTAGCAAGCAGTCACCGCTCATTTAGCCCAGTGAGCCTTCGCCTTCGTCGGCGCCGTCATCGGGAGCATCCTCGCCGGGCTGTATGGTGGCCATGTTGTTCAGCATTTCCTTTTCGGTCTTGCGGGCCTCGGCCTGAGCCTTGCGGGTGCCCACGTACTCGAAGGAGGCTTCGTTCAGCAGGTCCTTGAACTCGCTGGAGGGTTCCCAGCGCACCTTCACCTTCTTTATCAGTGCGGTGCTGAAGGACTCGGCATTGTCGGCAGCATCGGAAACGAGGGTTACGCTGAAGGCACCCAAGTCGCCCAACTGCACCTTGTTGCCAAGGAGCAACTGTTCGCGTATGCATGAGGTCAGTTGGGTGGCCACGGCCATAACGTCGCCCTTGTCATACTTGCTGGAGTGACTGGACATGTGCTTTGCCATGTCCGAGAGGTTCATTACTTCGCGGAATTGCGCTACTGGATAGGTCTTGTTGCCCATTTCGGGTTCGCCCGGATGTATCTGGCGCAGGGCA
>JAGAQH010000027.1 GCA_017622815.1 Bacteroidaceae bacterium
TGCCCTGCGCCAGATACATCCGGGCGAACCCGAAATGGGCAACAAGACCTATCCAGTAGCGCAATTCCGCGAAGTAATGAACCTCTCGGACATGGCAAAGCACATGTCCAGTCACTCCAGCAAGTATGACAAGGGCGACGTGATGGCCGTGGCCACCCAACTGACCTCATGCATACGCGAACAGTTGCTCCTTGGCAACAAGGTGGTGCTTGGCGACCTGGGTGCCTTCAGCGTAACCCTCGTTTCCGATGCTGCGGACAATGCCGAGTCCTTCTCCACCGCACTGATAAAGAAGGTGAAGGTACGCTGGGAACCCTCCAGCGAGTTCAAGGACCTCATAAACGATGCCTCCTTCGAGTACGTGGGCACCCGCAAGGCTCAGGCCGAGGCCCGCAAGGCCGAAAAGGAACTGCTGAACAACATGGCCACCATACAGCCTGGCGAGGACGCTCCCGATGACGGCGGCGACGAAGGCGAAGGCTCACTGGGCTAAATGAGCGGCGAGCGGTGACTACTTGCCAATGCTAACAAATGGCACCACGCAATGTGGTGCCATCTTTGTTTATTGTATGCACCTCCGAAGTTGGAGGGGTCTACAGTATCTACAGTCTACAGTTTGTCCGCGACCGCATCGCCCTTACATTCAACTGCGCGACACCTGCATGCCAGTACGCGATATGCTCATTTCCACGAAACGGGCACGGGCATTTGGACGCTCCTTTGTAAGTATCTCGCGGATGCGCAGGGCTGCAGCAGGGTCCTTGGCTATCATGTAGAGGAAACCGCCGCCGCCGGCTCCGGGCAACTTCAATCCAAGGCAAAGGTCCTTGACCTTCTCTATTATGGCCTGAACCTCCGGTGGGTTGGTTCCGCTGTCCAGCAGTTGGTTCTGTTGCCAGGTCTTGCCTACAAGGGTACCCAACTGCGTATAGTCTCCTCGCATAATGGCCTGGGCAACATCCCTGGCATGCTCCTTCATCTCGCCAAGCAGTTGCAGGCGTTCCGTATCGTAGAGGAACATGCCACGTACTATCTCTGCAAGAATCTTCTTGGCCGTGCGCGTGATGCCGGTGTAGTACAGCAGATGGCATGCCTGGTACTGGGAGTCGGTGAAGAGGTTGTCGCTGAGCCAACTGATTTCGGGTGTCTGCTCGAAACCGTCCTGAGTGGCGAGCAACTTCACGCCATGGAGCACACCTCCGTACTGGTCCTGCCAACCGCCTCCTGTGGTTAGGAGTTGTTCCAGGACAAGCGTGCGGTTGCATATCTCGTTCTTGCTCCATGCCAATCCGCAGAAGTCGCTCACTGCCCCCAATACCGTCGCGGCCAGGATGGAACTTGTGCCCAAACCGCTGCCGGCAGGTATTGCACTGAGCAGAGTCACCTCTATGCCGCATCCGAAGTCCTTCAACTGCTCCTGAAGGGACTTGTACTTCTTCTGGCAGAACTGGGGCAGGAAACCTGCCAGGGCCAGGGCGGCCTTGGGGATGGAGAAGGGAGAGCCTACCTTGGCAAAATCTGCCAGTTCCTCCCATGTGGTGAGAATTTCTATAGCGCCCAAGTCGATGCTTCGGAGCACGACATGGTAGTCTGCCGAGGGCTTTACGTATGCCTGCAGGGGAGGCTGGCCGTTCAACTCGATAGCCAGGTTTACCACACTGCCGCCTGAAGTGAGGCAGTAAGGAGGCGTGTCTGTCCATCCTCCGGCCAAGTCTATCCTGACGGGACTTCTACCCCATACAATCTGGTCGCTGTACACGTCCAGTTGGGGCATCTGCTTGTGGGCAAGCACGTCTTCCGTCAATCCTTCGCCAAGCAGGGAGAATGCCTTTGCTCCGGCCTCAGAACCGTCCTGTCCGTTCAGTTCCAACAGACGGGAACGGAACATGTGGTCGTTGATGCGCTTCAGCAGAGGCTCGGTCTCGGGCAGAGGCTCGGGAACCGGCACCTGAAGATTATGGAATTCATGAGCCAAATCATCGAGGTTGGTCTGATAGAAGATGCTGCATCTGTGGTTGTTTGCCAGGGCGGTAAGGTTGGCCTTGCGGAACTCCAGGCGTTGTTTCTGAAGGCGGCGCAGGTTGGCCTTGTCGCTGATTTCGTTGGCGGAGAGGCGTTCGCATGCTCTCCATACATCCGTCATGTCGGCAGGAGTGTCGGATATCATCCACTGGAGCAGGCGGCCCATCTCCTCAATGTTGTCACACACGGGGAAGATACGGCTGTTCTGCAAGTCGGTGTTGCCCTCCACCTCTTCGGCAGAGATGCCTCGCTTTGAGAGCCATTCTCCCACAGGGCGTCCGATGTACTCGGTAGAGGCGTCGCGCAGGTCACCACGCATGGCATCGTTGAAGCCATAGGGGCGCACCACCCACTGGTTTTCTCCCAATGGCACGACATCCACACAGACGCCGGGAGAGAGACTGATTGTCCAGTCGTTCTGAGGCACACCGGTAATGATGTTCTCGTGGGTCAGTACCCATGTGGACGGAACCCAGGAGTTCTCTATCCATGTGTTCCTGTTGGTGGGTTGGAACTTTATGTCGTGATGACAGTTCTGCGTGAAGATACTCGGGTGTGCCTTCACACCCAAATGCATAATAGCACGCTGGTCGTACACAAGGTTCTGTATGGCCATGGTGGAACTTATCATCTCACGCGAGGTGCCGTAGTGATAGAACTCGCCGTCCTGCAATGGCAATACCGCCACCCTCAACTGGCTGATCTCGGCATCTGTGGTGGTAGGATTCTCGCCGAGTGCCTGGCCGAAGTCGCTATAGAGGTCGTAGTTCAATATCTCGCCTCCCTTGCCGGTACTCTTGCTCATGAGCAGGTTGACGGCTTTGTCGGAAAGCAGCCAAATGCCTATGTCCATAAGGAACAGGTGGCTGTGCATCAACTCTCCCAACTTCTCCACCGAGGGCTTCTGAAGCACAAAGTCAAGCACCTCGGGCGTCTCCCTCTTGGAAAGGAACACACCGTGGTTCTTGGCCAGGGAGGGATCTACCCAAAGTCCGTAGCACACTACATCGGCATCGGGAATCTGTTGCAACTTGCCTGCACGGATATAGACATCGCCTGATGCTATCAGGGTGCGGAGACCGGCAGGCGCGGCATTCATGATGCGCTGGTACAAAGGCAACTGCAACTGCAAGAGGTTCTGGCCTATGCGCTGTCCGCGCTCCCAACGGAATACGGGTATGGGGGTGAGAACCTTGCCACTTGGTGCATAGCCTGGCAGACGACGGCTTTGGCCACCGGCATGCAACAGGATACGCTTCTCGCGTGAAAGCCACTCTTCAAAAGTCTGTTCGGGAGCCTCATCCTGATGGCAGGCCTCCATCAGCCAGTTCGTTCCGCCTCCGCTGCCAAGTCGTGCGCCAACAGGGTCGGAGGTGCAGAAATATTCCTCACGGCTGACACCGGCCACGTCATGGAAGCACTCTACCAGATTTGGGGGAAGGGACAATAGTTTCTTCATAATAGTATCTAAGGATAACCAATGTTTGTTCTTTACAAGGCATGGCACTCAAATGCCATGCCTATCTCTCTGCTCTCATGGGATTGCTCAGGAAGTCCTGATAACTGAGGCGGATGCCGTCCTCCAACTCCGTGCGGTATGTCCATCCGAGTGCCTTGGCCTTGCTTACGTCAAGGAGTTTGCGCGGTGTGCCGTTCGGTTTGGATGTATCCCAAAGGATGCGGCCTTCGTAGCCTACCACTTTGGCGACGAGTTCTGTCAGCGCCTTGATGCTCAGTTCCTTGCCTGTGCCTGCATTGACGGTTTCGTTTCCGCTATAATTGTTCATCAGGAAGACACAGAGGTTGGCAAGGTCGTCCACATACAGGAACTCGCGCAGAGGCGAACCGTCGCCCCAGCACGTCACCTCGTCAAGCCCCTGTTCCTTCGCCTCGTGGAAGCGGCGGATAAGGGCCGGAAGCACGTGGGAGTGTGTGGGATGGTAGTTGTCGTTGGGACCATAGAGGTTGGTAGGCATTACCGAGATGTAGTCGGTACCGTACTGGCGGTTCAGGTACTCGCAATACTTCAATCCGCTGATCTTTGCCAGGGCATAGGCCTCGTTTGTCTGTTCCAACTCGCTTGTGAGCAAGCATGATTCGGGCATGGGCTGCGGAGCCATACGGGGATAGATGCAGGAAGACCCGAGGAACTCCAGTTTCTTGCAGCCGTTCTGCCATGCGGCATGTATGACATTCATCTCCAGCATCATGTTCTCGTACATGAAGTCGGCCAGGGCCGTCTGGTTGGCAATGATGCCTCCCACCTTGGCGGCAGCCAGAAAGACATACTCGGGCTTCTCCTGCTCGAAGAAGCGGTTTACGGCCTCCTGGTTTATCAGGTCCAGTTCTGCATGGGTGCGGGTGATGATGTTGTTGTAGCCCTGTCTCTGCAACTCGCGGACAATGGCGCTACCCACCATACCGCGGTGTCCGGCAACGTATATCTTGGCATTCTGTTCCATCATATAACTATCTCGTTCGGTTAGAATGTCGGACAGGTTACTTCACCAGGCCCTTCTCCAGATACTCTGCCAGGTTTGTACGCATCACGCTGGCCACGTGGTCGGCGGCCACCTTCTCCATGTCGTGCTTGACCATGATGGATACAAGTTGTTCGAAGGTAGTCTTGGCAGGGTTCCAACCCAGTTTTGTCTTGGCCTTGGTGGGGTCGCCCCAGAGGTTGACCACATCGGTGGGACGGTAGAAGTCGGGGCTTACCTCAACAAGTGTCTTGCCCACGAGTTCGGCAGGACCGCTCACGCAGATGCCCTTCTCGTCCATCTCCTCACCTTCGAACTTCAGTTCAATGCCGGCAGCCTTGAAGGCGGCATAGGTGAACTCGCGCACAGAGTGCTGCACACCGGTGGCGATGACGAAATCCTCGGGTTCGGGCTGCTGAAGGATGAGCCACATGCACTCCACATAGTCCTTGGCATAACCCCAGTCGCGAAGAGAGGAGAGGTTGCCCAGGAGGAGTTTTTCCTGCTTGCCCTGTGCTATACGTGCGGCGGCCAGAGTGATCTTGCGTGTCACGAAGGTCTCGCCACGGCGCTCGCTCTCGTGGTTGAACAGGATGCCCGAGCAGCAATACATGTTGTATGCCTCGCGGTACTCCTTGATAATCCAGAAACCGTAGAGTTTTGCCACGGCATAGGGACTGTAGGGATGGAAGGGCGTGTTCTCGTTCTGCGGAACCTCCTCCACCTTACCGTATAGTTCGGAAGTGGATGCCTGATAGATGCGGCATTCGTTCTCCAGGTGGTTGGCACGCACAGCCTCCAGAACACGGAGTACGCCAACGGCATCCACGTCGGCCGTAAACTCGGGAGCGTCGAAACTTACCTGCACATGGCTCTGTGCTGCCAGGTTGTATATCTCGGTGGGACGTACGTCGGCTATTACCTTTACGAGTGACATGGAGTCGCCCATGTCGCCATAATGAAGGTGGAACTGGGGATGGCCTTCCAAGTGTGCGATGCGCTCGCGGTAATCCACACTGCTGCGGCGGATGATACCGTGAACCTCATAACCTTTCTCTATAAGGAACTCGCTCAGATAACTGCCGTCCTGTCCTGTCACGCCCGTTATCAGGGCTACTTTTCTATTTTGCATTGCTGTTGTCTATTCGTCTTTATTCAGAAAACTGCTTTATCCTCTGCTCTTCAGAGAGTTTGCATATCAGCAGGGTATTGTCCTTCTCTGCCACGATGTAGCCGTCCAGACCCTGCACCACTACACGGCGCTCTTCGCTGCAATGTATAACACAATCGCGTGTCTCGTAGGTCTGCACGTTGTCGCCAATAACGGCATTTCCGTTGTTGTCGCGGCTTACGTTCTCTCGCAACGAGCCCCATGTGCCCAGGTCGCTCCAACCGAAACTGGCAGGGAAGCAGTATATCTCCTCGGACTTCTCGAGGATGGCATAGTCAACGGAGATACTCTCGCACTTGGGGAAGTTCTCGTTGATGGCATCCTGTTCCTTGTCCGTGCCGTAGAGGGGCAAGAGGTTCTCGAACACCTCGTTAATCTCAGGCGCATACACTCTGAGGGCATTCACTATGGTGCTGACGTTCCAGATGAAGATGCCGGCATTCCATAGCATATTGGGCTTGCGGATGTACTTCTCGGCCGTGGCAAGGTCGGGCTTCTCGCGGAAGGCATCTACACGATATATTTCCTTGTTGCGGGCAGAAGGGCAACTCATGTCCGTCTGTATGTAACCGTAGCCAGTCTCCGGGCGGGTGGGCTTCATGCCAAGGGTGACGATGGCATCCGAGGTGGAGGCAAAGTCCATGGCGCTCTTCACCACACGCTGGAACTCGGGAGTGTCCAGGACAAGGTGGTCGGAAGGGCTTACCACGATGGCCGCCTTCGGGTCTATGCTCTTTATCCTCCATGCGGCATAGGCTATGCAGGGAGCGGTGTTGCGGCGGCAAGGCTCCAGAAGGATGTTGCCCTGAGGCACCTCGGGAAGTTGCTCGGCAACGATGTCCTTGTATGCCTGGCTGGTAACCACCCACACGTTCTCCGGAGGCAGGATTCCCTTGAAGCGGTCAACTGTCATCTGAATGAATGTGCGTCCTGTGCCCAATACGTCCACAAACTGCTTGGGGCGTTCGGGAGTGCTCATGGGCCAGAAACGGCTTCCTATGCCGCCTGCCATGATGACAAGGTGCGAATGGCTGATTGTATTTGCGCTGTTCATTATCTGTGTTCTTTTTATGTTATACGTTGTAGATGGCTACGCTATACCTTGCGATGTGTATTGCCTCACGAGGCGAAGGGCATCGCCTCACGAGGCGAGGGCCGTCGTCTCACGAGGCGTTTTCCCTACAACTTTATCTTCTTTACGATGCCGTCCCAGGCCTTCACCTTGATAGACACGGTAATGTCGTGGGCAAGATTGTTCTTCACCTTCTCCGATTCGGGAGTGAGCGAGCGGATGGCATCGGCAGGAATACGGATGTCTGTGGTGATGTTCTCGTCGGAGAAGTTGGCCACCACCAGGTAGGTCTTGTTCTTGTCGCTACGCAGGAAGGCATACTGTCTGTCCAGATGCCCGTTCACATACATCAGGTCCCAGAAGAGTCCTTCACTGAAGGCAGGTTCCTCCTCGGCCAGACGCAGGGTCTGTGTGTAGAACTCCTTCAGTTTCTTCTCCTCGTCCGTGAGCAGGGCACCGTCGAATTTTCCGCCGTTTCGCCAACGGCGTATGGTGTCCACCGTCCAGTAGTCGAAGATGGTCGTACGTCCGTCCTCGCCAGAGAAACCCTCGCTGTCCATACCCTTCTCGCCCAGTTCCTGGCCGAAGTATATCATCATGGGGTTGGTGTTCATCAGTGTGCTCACCAGCATCATGGGACGGCCCTTCTTGGCATCGCCTGCAAAGAAGTCGCTGGCTATGCGCTGCTCGTCGTGGTTCTCCAGGAAGTTGAGCATGTGGTCCTGTATGTCCTCCACGCTCTGCCAGCATGATGTCAGTTCCTTGGCCGAGCACCATCCTGCGGATACGGCCTTGAGTTTGTCGTAAAGTCCCACCTTGTCATAAAGGTAGTCAAAGTGTCCGCGGAAGATGTAGTCGCGGTACAACTGAGGGTTGTACACCTCCGCTATAAAGATGATGTCGGGGTATTGCTCCTTCACCTGAGGTATCACCCATTCCCAGAACTCCACTGGCACCATCTCGGCCATGTCGCAACGGAATCCGTCCACGCCCTTCTCCGCCCAGTAGAGCAGTATCTGAAGCATCTTGGCATAGGTGTTGGGACCATAGTTCAGTTTCACCGTCTCGTACCAGTCGTTCCTGCCCGGCCATGCAGAGAACACATCGTTGCCGGTAGCCTTGGCGGGGTTCTCCTCGTAGAGGTTGGCCTTGGCACGCTCCTCTTCGCCCAGGATATTGTCCAGGTGGAGAGGTTCGCCCATGTAGTAGAAGTTGTTCTCGGGAGAGTAGTTGAGCGAAGTATCGTCGCCCTCGCCCAGGTCCTTGCATCCCTCGGGACAGGCATCCGAGTGGTACTCGCGTGCCACATGGTTGGGCACGAAGTCCTGAATGACCTTCATCCCGGCCTTGTGGGTGCGCTCTATGAGTGCCTCCCATTCCTTGATGCGCTCGGGCACCTTGGTTGCCAGGTCGGGATCCACGTCGTAGTAGTCCTTTATGGCATAGGGACTGCCGGCACGGCCCTTCACCACCTCGGGGTGGTCCTTGCGTATGCCGTAACGGCTATAGTCGGTTTGCGTGGCATGCTCTATGATGCCTGTGTACCAGATGTGGGTCACGCCCATGGCCTTGATGTCGGCCAAGGCCTTGGCTGTAAAGGCCGACATGGTGCCGCATCCGTTCTGACTCTTGCTGCCATGCGGAACGGGATGCTCCACATTGGCACCGAACAAGCGGGTAAATACTTGGTATATGTTCATGGCAAAACGGTTCTGGCGTTATGCGTGCAGGACGGTAGCGCCCTTGGCAATCTTAGTTATCATACCTGTCAGAGCCTGACCGGGACCGCACTCCACGAACTCCGTTGCTCCGGCCTCTACCATTGCCTCCACCTCCTGTGTCCAACGTACGCTGGCGGTCAGTTGGGCAATCAGGTTCTGCTTGATTTCCTCGGGGTTGGTGTGCGCCTTGCCGTCAACGTTCTGATAGATGGGGCATGTGGGAGTGTGGAACTCTGTGGATGCTATGGCTGCCTCCAACTCGTCCTTGGCTGGCTGCATCAGGGGGCTGTGGAAAGCACCGCCTACGGGCAGCACCAGGGCACGGCGTGCACCGGCTTCGAGGAGTTTCTCGCATGCCACCTCAACGGCTTCCTTGTTACCGCTGATTACCAACTGGCCGGGGCAGTTGTAGTTTGCTGCTACCACCACACCCTTGCCTGCCTGGGCTGTAACGTCGGCACAAATCTGCTCGATCTGCTCGTCGGACAGGCGCAATACGGCCGCCATACCGCCGGGAGCGGCCTCGCATGCCTTCTGCATGGCCAGGGCACGGGCATAGACAAGTTTCAGTCCGTCCTCAAAATCCAAGGCTCCGGCTGCCACCAGCGCGCTGAACTCGCCCAGGGAATGACCGCCCACCATATCAGGCTGGAAGGCATCTCCCATACACTTTGCCATTACCACACTGTGCAGGAACACGGCAGGCTGGGTAACCTTTGTCTGCTTCAATGCCTCGGCATCGCCCTCGAACATGATGTCGGTCAGACGGAAGCCAAGTATCTCGTTGGCCTTCTCCATCATCTCCTTTGCTACCTCATTGCTCTCGTACAGGTCCTTGCCCATACCGGTGAACTGTGCTCCCTGACCGGGAAATACAAATGCTTTCATAATCGTATGTTTTTTATTGGTTTCTACTGTTACTGAAGGCGTGCGTCCGGGACGCCTACACCTTATTATATTATAAACATGCGCAAAGATACAGAAAAAACAGCATTGACACAAAAATAAACAGCATTTATTCTTCCTTTGATATAAAAATTGTTAACTTTGTCAAACAAATCATAAACAAGCGGTCACATAACCCACTTACCACTACGATTATGGACTACGAACCCATTGTAAGCAATCTGGCACAACAGGTGTTTGACGCCCTGGCTCCGCGAATCACTCCGGAGGACATGGAGCGCGTACGCAAGGCCTACCTTCTGGCCAAGGAGGCACATGCACCACAGAAGCGCAAGTCTGGCGAACCATACATACTGCATCCCATTGCCGTGGCACTCATTGTTGCCAAGGAACTGCAACTGGATGCCAACACAGTCATCACCGCCTTCCTGCACGACGTGGTGGAGGACACGCCGTACACCGTGGAGGACATACGCCAGCGCTTCGGCAACGACGTGGCCGGATTGGTGAACGTGGTAACAAAGCAGAAGAAGGAAACCTACCAGACGACCAAGCAGGTGGACAACTACCAGCAGATTCTGGCATCCCTGCACTACGACATCAGGGCCGTGATGGTGAAGATAAGCGACCGCCTGCACAACATGCGCACCCTGCAATCCATGCGCCCCGACAAGCAGATGAAGATAGCAGGAGAGACGGATTGCTTCTACGCTCCGCTGGCAAACCGCCTGGGACTCTTCGAGGTGAAGTCCGACCTGGAGAACCTGTCCTTCAAATACCGTTGCGAACTGGAATACGGCGACATAGAGCGCTGGCTCCAGCAGGACGAGGCCGACAACCGCGAACGCCTGCAACGTTTCTGCAAAAACGTGAAGGGCACACTGAAGGACCACGGCATACAGTGCAACGTGGAGACCTTCTGGCGACGCCCCTACTCCATCTGGCGACGCATGAAGCAACAGGACGTGGACTTCTGGCATCTGCCCAACCGCTATTATGTGCGCATAACCTTCTGGGACGACACCCTGGACGACCCTCTGACCGAGAAGGAAACATGCCTGAAGATATACAACCTGCTCACGCGTGACTTCCGCGAACGCCCGGGCAGCTTCATCAACCAAATCGAGCAGCCGAAGGAGAACTCCTACCAGTGCCTGCGCCTCATGCTCCTGTCCGAAGAAGGCGTGTGGGAGGATGTGCAGATATGCTCCGAAGCGATGGTGAAAGCCAGCCAGGTGGGTTGCATCAACGAGATAGGCAGCAACATAGGAAACTGGGTAAAGCGTTTCCGAAAGGTTCTGGAGGACATCGTCAGCCAGGGCAACGAGGCATTCTTCCTCGAGCACATATCGTCCAGTCTCTACTACGACGACATTACGGTATTCTCCCCAAGCGGAGAAAGTTTCATCCTGCCCAAGGACAGCACCGTCATAGACTATGCCTTCAAGCAGGGAGACGAGGTTGGCGCACACGCGCACTATGCCTACGTCAACGACATTCTGTGCAGCGTGAAGACCGTCCTGCACGGAGGCGACTGCGTGAAACTGATAACCTCGCCAGACGCCAAGCCACGCAAGGACTGGATAGACCATTGCCAGACGTATCTGGCCAAGCGCTACCTCAGGCTCTTCCTCATAGAACGCCGCCTTATCCGTGGCGGAGTGTGCCGCTGCCCGATATGCAAACCTCTGCCCGGCGGCGAGGTGATAGGCATACGCATGCAGGGAATACACCCGCACACTTCCGAGTACGAAAACATAACCCTGCACCGCCGTTCATGCCCCGAGGCCATACGCATGGCCAGCAAGTTCGGCGACAATGTGGTAAGCGTCAACTATGCCGACAATGCCGGCGCACCTCCCATCGAGGTCCACTCCCCCACCTCCATAACCATAAACCGCATCGGCTTCACCTACCCCATCACACTGGCCATAACCGGTGTGGACAGGCACCGCCTGCTAATGGACCTCACATCGGAGATTGCCGACAGGCTACACCTCAACATGGATTCCCTCTGCATCAGCACCAAGGACTGCATAGTGGATTGCAAGGTAACGATAATGGTACACGACGTGAAGGAAATGGTCAGCGCCATTGCCCACATAAACCAAATCCCTGGTATTGAGTCAGTACGCCAAATCAAGTACGAGAAATAAACGCCCAATATAGAGGCGGGACGCAAAAAAATCTCCGGCAAACACCCGTTATTCCAAAATAAATGCTTACCTTTGCACTTGGAAACACACGGGAATAGCTCAGTCGGTAGAGCACTGGTCTCCAAAACCAGGTGTCGGGAGTTCGAGCCTCTCTTCCCGTGCGACCGAAAGAAACATAAGATAAAAGAATAACTCAGTGTAGTGCGCATCCCATACGATGCGCACTTTTTGTTTCCATAGCCCTAACCTTTCCTCGGGGCAAGGCAACAAGCCTCCACGTAAAAAAATACTGACATCTACGCGCAAACAACGAATTCTCCCCCATAAGCAGAGGCAGCTCTCAGGAGGGGAAACGTCACTTTTCAGAGAACGTCTGATACACAGGCACTTGCAACTGCCATAATTCCTCCCCGACAACGCGCCCTTGTCCTCACTGAGAACACGCGCCTGTTCTCACGACAACAAAGGCTTGTCACCGAGGAGAACACGAGCCGATTCTCGGGACGACAGCAACGAGGAGTCGGGAGAACACCCGAAACACGTCTGGAGGACACCCGAAAACAACCCCTAAAGCACGTAATAAATCTTGACACGAAACATCATACATAGGCAGGATGCCACCCTCCATGCTCCGGACACCTTCTTCGCAATATGCAGCCGGCTACATCACAGGCTCACGACACTTTCACCCATAATATTGCAATGACAGAGGCTTTTTCACCTCTCCGGCTTCCGTATTTCAGCATTTTTAACTAACTTTGCGTCATCATTAACAAATTATCATTTATAATAAATTCAACTAATTCATCATGTTTAAGACAATGAGGTCATTTTGGGTAGCGGCACTGTTGCTGTTCGCTACCGTTGTTTCCGCACAGGTAACAACCTCTGGAATGAGCGGTAAGTTGACGGATGAGAAGAAGGAGGCCATCATCGGCGCCATCGTCCAAGCCGTACACCAACCCTCAGGTTCACGTTACTCTACCGTAACAAACCTGGACGGACGTTTCAACATCCAGGGTATGCGTCCCGGCGGTCCCTATGAGGTGCAGATCCGCTATGTAGGTTTCAAACCCAAGAGCGTGAAGAACATCACTCTGGAACTGGGTGAAACCTACAACATGAACATTGTTATCAACGAGGATGCCAAGCAAATGGACGAGTTGGTAGTAGTGGGTAGTTCTTCAAAGTTTGCTGGAGAGAAGACTGGTGCTTCAACCAACATCAGCAATGCACAGCTCGAGTCTATGCCAACCATCAGCCGCAGCATCACCGACATCACACGCCTGTCTCCCTATGGTGGCAATGGCATGAACTTTGCCGGTGTGGACGGTCGTACCGCCAACTTCACCGTGGACGGTGCCAACTTCAACAACAACTTCGGTCTTAGCGACGGTCTCCCCGGTGGCGGCAGCCCCATCTCCATCGATGCGATCGAGGAACTCCAGGTTGTCATCTCTCCCTTCGACGTTCGCCAGACCAACTTCATCGGCGGTGGTGTGAATGCCATTACCAAGTCTGGTACCAACAAGTTCAAGGGTACAGCCTACGTACACCACCACAACGAGAACATGCGTGGTGATGTAGTTTACGGACAGACCATACCCGGTGCTCGCGACCGCGACAGAAGCACTACATACGGTGCCACATTCGGCGGTCCCATCATCAAGGACAAGCTGTTCTTCTTCGCCAATGCAGAGTATGAAGCATCCCCCTCTGTTGCAGTACGTTGGAGACCTTCTGTAGACGGAAAGGGTAGCGAGGAGCAGTATCTCTCCTATACTACCGTTGCCGACATGGAACGCGTACAGGAGTTCGTCAAAACAAAATATGGCTACAACACCGGTTCGTTCACCGACTTCCCTGCCGACGAGAGCAATCTGAAGTTGCTGGCACGTGTTGACTGGAATATAAACGACCGAAACAAGTTGGCCGTTCGCTACAACTATACCAAGAACACCGCATGGAATGCACCCAACGTGTCTTCTATGGATGGCGGCGAACGATCTGCATTTGGACGCACTTCACTCTACTCCATGCCATTTGCCAACTCCATGTACTCCATGAACAACTTGGTGCACTCCGCATCAGTAGATCTGAACAGTCGTATCACCAACAACCTGTCCAATCAGTTCCTGGCTACATTCTCAAAACTTGACGATGTCCGCGGCTCCAACTCTGATGAATTCCCCTTCATAGACATTCATGACGGCACCAACACCACCACTCAGTACATGGCTCTGGGTTACGAGCTCTTCACCTGGAACAATGCCGTGCACAACACCGTATTCAACATCAAGGACGACATAACATACTACACCGGAAACCATAAGATTATTGCAGGTATCAGCTATGAGTACCAGATGGCGGACAACCAGTATATGCGTAATGGTACTGGTTACTATCGCTATCGTAGCGTGGACGACTTCATCAACGGTGCTACACCCGAAGTGGTATGTCTGACCTATGGTTATGATGGTGAAACTGCTCCCGCCGCACGCGTACGCTTCAGCAAGCTGGGCATCTACGGACAGGAGGAGTGGAATGCTACCGACAACTTCAAACTTACCGCTGGCCTGCGTCTGGACGGTTTGTTCTTCAACAACAGTGACCTGATGACCAACAATGCCATCAAGGAGCTTGACTACAACGGACGTCACATTGATACCGGCAAGTGGCCCGGTGCACAGGTGTCAGTTTCTCCCCGAATAGGTTTTGTTTACGACATCATGGGCGACAAGTCCCTGAAACTCCGCGGCGGTACCGGTCTCTTCTCCGGTCGCCTGCCCTTGGTATTCTTCACCAATATGCCTACAAATGGCGGTATGGTTCAGTACCAGGCTCAGCTCGGCCCCAAGAGCAACTACAACTACCTGCCCGACGAGGTGAAGGCAAAGTATGGCGACATGGGTGCCATAATGTCTGAGTTTGCCGGCGGCCTTGTAAAGGAGGACGGCAAGTCATACACCCAGTCCCTGCGCGACAAGCTCATCGGCATGGGTTTCCCCAGCACCGTAAGTCCTGAGGATGGCACACGTCCCTCTTCTATCTCTGCCGTGGACCCCAACTTCAAGATGCCTCAGGTATGGAAGACTTCTTTGGCAGTAGATTATGTCTTGCCTGTTTCCTTCCCCTTCACTATTTCTGCCGAGGGTATCTTCAACAAGACCGTCAACGCAGCCACCATCTCCGACTGGAGCATCATGCCTGTAGAGGGTTTTGCACGCTTCAACGGTGCTGACGCTCGCCCCATCTATCCCTCTTCATTCCGCTCAGGCACCAAGGCCTTCGTTCTGGAGAACACCAGCAAGGGTTATGGTTGGTCAGCCAACGTGAGTATGAACATGCGTCCCATCAAGGAACTGGAATTGATGGCTTCTTACACACATACCGTTTCTAAGGAGGTCACAGGTCTGCCAGGTTCTAATGCCGAATCAGCATTCACTTATGTTCCCACCGTCAACGGTCCCAACAACATTGCCTTGCACAACTCCGAGTACGTTACTCCCAACCGTGTTCTTGCCGGTGCTACCTTCCACATGAAGAACAGCCACTTCAGCCTTATCTACGAGGCATGGAACGGCGGTTACAACTACTCTTACATGACCGCAAACGACATGAACGGTGACGGTTACAACTACGATGCCCTCTACATCCCCACCGACGAGCAGGTTGCCAACAACGAGTTCCGATTCGTAAGCGCAGGCGACCGCGACCGCTTCATGGACTTTGTTCATGGCGACAGCTACCTGAGCAAGAACCAGGGCAAGTATGCCGAGGCTTATAGCGTATACAATCCCTGGGTACACCGTTTGGACCTGAGCTACAAGCACGACTTCAAGATCAAGTGCGGCAAGAACCTGAACACCATCCAGCTGAGCCTCGACATGAAGAACGTACTGAACCTGTTCAGTTCTGAACTGGGCGTAAGCAAGACAATGAACTCCGACCTCAACTCTGGCCGTATCCTCAAGTTCGAGGGCACCGATGCCGAGGGTTATGCTCTGTTCTCTACTCCCGAGAAGGTGAATGCCAACACTCAGACATGGGTTCCCAACTACTCTATCGGCCAGTGCTGGAACATCGCAGTGGGTATAAAGTATATGTTTAACTAAAGAACCATAGACACAATATGAAATTCAAATCAATATTAACACTCATCTTCTCCACCCTGCTCCTGGCAGGATGTTCGGAAGACCAGGTTCTGGGCACCTTCGGCGACCTGAACCTGTCCACCACCTATATCAGCATACCTGCTGAAGGTGGTGACGTGAAAGTAACCCTCAATGCCGGCGAGGCATGGGAGTTCAGCGCAGAGAAAGACTTTGCTATTCCCGAGTGGATTACAGTGTCCCAGACAAGCGGTGAAGCCGGCAAGACTGAGCTCACTTTCTCTGCCGAGGCTTCAGATGCCGGCCGCGAAGCAGAATTGAAGATAGTTTCAGGCACAAAGAGTCAGTTCCTGAAGGTGCGCCAGGGCGAGATGACCGCATCCAAGGCTACCTGTAAGGAAGTAAACGAGGCTCCCGACGGCAAGTCCTTCGTTGTATCCGGTACTATCACCAAGATTGTCAACACCACTTATGGCAACTGGTACATGACCGACGGTACCGCAGAACTCTACATCTACGGCACTCTGGATGCAGAAGGCCAGACGAAGAACTTCACCAGCCTGGGCCTGGAGGTAGGCGACAAGGTTACTATCGAAGGTCCCAAGAGTTCATACAATGGTGACCCGCAGATGGTGAACGTAACCGTACTGGACATCGAGAAGGCTCTCCTCAAGATAGTAAGCGAGGCCACAGAGGTAGACAAGGAAGGCGGCGTTCTGGAGATTAAACTGGCCAGCAAGGGCAAGGGCGCATTCTTCTCCGTTGCCGACGAGTGTCAGGACTGGATTTCATACAGTGATGCAGAATACATAGACGGCGTTCCCACCAAGTTGGAGCCCAACCCTGCCGACACTATCGTCTACACCTTCGACATCGCTCCCAATGACGGTAGTGCACGCGAAGGCAGCATCTCGTTCTTTGCCAACGAAGGCGAGCCCATCCCCTACACATTCACACAGGCCGGTGGTATTGCCGACGTTACCGTGGCTCAATTCCTTGCCGCCGAGGTGGACGATGCCAAGCAGTACCGCATCGTGGGTCATGTGACCGGTTTCAACAACTACAACAACAACTTCTACGTTAAGGATTACACCGGCGAAGTGTATGCATACTATGTAAACACCCAGGGCCAGACTCTCGCTATAGGCGACTTCGTTACCGTTGTAGGCAAGCGTAGCGAGTACAAGGGTACACCTCAGATGCCTAAGGGCACACTGCTGGAGAAGTACACCGCAACTCCCGAGGTCAGCGTGGCTGAGTTCCTTACCAAGGAGGATGCTACCGACGTATACTACAAACTCACCGGCACAATCACCAACATAGCCAATCCCACCTATGGCAATCTGACTCTGCAGGATGCCAATGGCGATGACGTCTATGTATATGGTATCCTTCCCGGCTATGGTGCCACAGGCGATGCCAAGAAGGGTATGGTTGAAGCCAAGGGCCTGAAGGTGGGCGACACCATCACCATCGTGGGCAACAAGGCCTCCTATAAGGGAAGTCCCCAGGTTGGCAACGCTGTGTATATGTCACACACTTCAAACTAAACTTGCATACTTTGGCATAACGCCAGACATTCATGGAAAGGAGCAGAATTAACCTCTGCTCCTTTCTTGTGTTATTGGTGTCCGGTAAACGGGATACCTACCTTATTGAGTTACATTGCCGTCAGGTAAACGGGAATAATCTTATTGAGTTATAGGGGTTCATCTTGTGCCAAGCCCTTATTTGGGCATGGAGTAAAGGACAGACCCCTTCGTCGCTTCACTTGCCTGGCGCTTTGGCATCGCAGTTGTGAGGGACATACATCCTTGTGTAAACAAACCATAAGACAAAAAGCTCCCCCGAATGCCTGTGCATGTTCGGGGGAGCCTGCTACTTGCTATAAAATAACCTGGTTATCTGTTCATGATTACCTTCTTGCCGTTCTGGATGTATATGCCCTGAGATGCTGCCTTGGTAACACGGCGTCCCTGCAGGTCATATATGGTGTTGTCCTTGAGAGATTCCTGAGAAGAGACGATGTCGTCTATACCGGTCTCTTTCGTGGACTTGATGGGGAAGAAGGGTGTGTCCTCGGTGAACTTGTACTGACCGTTACTTGCCCAATCCAGAGAGAAGCGTACGAAGCGCATGGTATAACCGCCGAACACGCCATTCTCCTCGTAGTACACGCCAAGGGTACCGTCGGGAAGGACAACTGCCGCACTATAGGCTGAGCCACGGGGGCAGATGGTCTTGGGAGTACCGAAGGTTTCGCCCTCATCGGTAGACAAGGCTATGCTGACGTTCTGTCGGCTATCGCTGTTGGGCAATGTCTGGAAAGCGATGTTCCAGGGATTACCCTCCAGGGTAGAACACCACACCATGTACTCACCGTCGCAGGCATTGCCGGAGATACCGGTGGTGAAACGTGTACGTGGTGCCAGATGCCATGTCTCGCCATCATCGGAGGTATAGTTGTGGAAGTTGTAGCCTGATGCACGCACACTGATGGCCAAATCACCATTGTTGCGTTCCAGAGTCTTGGGTTCGTCGGCTCCGTCCGTACCGCTATTGCCGCTTACGTACCAGTTCTGACCGCCGTCCTTACTCATGAAGAAGTAGAAGTGCTGGCTGTTGTCGGCCTGACGATTGACGAAACTTGACACCAGAGTACCGTCGCGCTTCTGAAGGGCTGCTCCCGAACCGGAGAAGCCACTCTTCCAGGTCTTGGTCTTGGGGTTGTCGCAGTTGGCGCCGAAGAGGTCATCGGTATGGTCAACGGGAGCCTCCCATGTCAGGCCACCGTCGCGGCTGGTGATTGTCTTCCAGCGTGGAGGTTCGGCGGCGGTACCGGCAAAGAAGCCGTGTCCATAAGTGCCGGCACTGGTCATGATGCCCACGATCTCGCCGTTGTCGCGGTTAGTCACGATAGAAGCATCACCGTGTCCGTAGTTGCCGCCTGTGGTTGCGGTGCCTGCCACGGTCTGCGGGTCGCTCCATGTCTTGCCGTTGTCCTCGGAATACTGAGCCACCAGGTAGCAATGCGAGGGGAGGTCGGAATTGTGACTCTTGCGGTCGTCTGTCAGGGTGACAAGGCGCTTACCGTCCTTTGTAACGGTGATGGAGGGGATACGGTAGTATAGCGACCCCTTGTCCATGGGCATGAGCACAGTACCCTCGGAGAGGAATATTGTTGCCTGATGTGCAGGATGGCCGTTGGTCTCCTTCATGTCTTCGCCATTGAAAGTATAGTTCATCACACGTGCATCCACTCTGTTACCCTCCTTGGCCGACTCGGAGATATCGTATGTTATCCAGAGATAATGCTCGCCTGGCTCCAGTTCCTTAGAACCTGAAATCACGAATGTTCTGTCTGAGTTGAATGTTGTCGTTTCTCCATACAGTTCACCGTTCTGCTCTCGCCAAGGCATTGAGTTATCCTCGTCGATGAAGAGTTCACGGGAATTGGTAGCGAAATATGCTCTCATCTTTGTGACATCGCTGATGTTTGAGCCGGCAAACAAGCATTTTATTCCCTGGAACGAAACACTGCCCTCCAGGCCGCTCACTCTGATAGTGGCACGAACCATGGGCTGGTTCTTATAGCCAATGGCGGTAGTCACCTTGCCCTGCTCAACCACTGTGGAGGATATAGCGGCCGCGGCATTTGACACATCCACCTCATCAAATCTCCACAAAGAGGCATTGCCCTCGTCCGATGGCCAACGGACTATTGAAGAGCCACTGTTTTGGGCATGGAGTTCTGTTCCGCTGTCCTTGATAATAAAGAAGCCGAATGCATCCTCTATACTATATATATAATTAGGAGTATCCTGCACACCAAACGTGGTGGTTCCGCCGGTGCCGGCAGGTGCCGTTGCAAAGTATTCGCCTTTATAGTTCTTTATGGCCAACTTGCCATCCTTTTCCCACAGGCTCCATATGCGGTCGGCACGGAAGGACTTGTCGGCAAATCGGAGGCGCTCTGCTTCTGTATCGTAGTATATAACCTTATCCTTGCAATATGTCTGTGTTGATGCACTGGCAATGTAGTACCAATGTTCGTTGCCCTCGGTGCTGACAAGAGGTTTCTCGTTCTTATCCTCCTTAACCTTGACGGTAAAGTCCGAAAGCAACACTCCATTGCCGTTGGCTCCGGCAAGAACAAAGGATACGGAATACAGTTTCTGTCCGCTTGCACTCACGGTCTGAGCCGTTGACGATGTCGAATACACGGTACCGTTGTCCATGGTGAGGCTAAGCGCGGTAGAGTGGTTGTTGTTGGCGAAAGTGAACGAGTAATCCGTTATTACATAACCAGCAGGAGCAGTGAGGGTGTAGGTAGAGGAGCCTGCCGTACCGGTCATCATCTGTACGTTATTACCGTTCCAGTTCATATTGTTCACACCGCATCCGAACTGCAGTTGCGGAGTGGCATTGCTCTTCCAAGTACTGTTCCATGCCTGGTTGGCTGTCGTACCACGGTAAAGGTTACCGTTGGCCTTGTCAATGGTATATTCAAAAGAAGATGGAGCCTCTGGCAACTCCTCTGGTTCACCTGCCACATGAATGTAGAGTTGGCAACCTGTATCTGTTCGGTCGCTACCCTTGTTTGAACTCCAATTATAGATGGCATAATTCTGTGCTGAGCCAGTTTGGTTCAGTTGCACTTCGCCAGAAGAAATAATGTAGCATCCAGGAGTATTGGCATAACTTACCGTCCACCCAGCCTCTGGTTTTGCCTGTACGGTATTTATCTGAGTGTTGAAGGTGGCAACAGGATTAAGATAAGCCCCGTATTCACGGTTTACTATATCGAAAGTGCCGTTACCACGGTCCACGAACTTCCACATGGAAGTGGCATACTTGGAAGAGGTCTCCAGCCCCACAACACCTGTGGTCTCGCCCTCAGCCGTAACATAGTGGTTGGCAGAGCGCAGGGATGTAATCTGATACCAGTGCTCTGCATCCGTAGTGCTGGCAACGGGCATGTTCAGTGCCGGCAACAGGGCCTCGTTCAGTTTTGACACTTGTGCAACAATCTCTTCCTCCGTTACGGTCTCCTTGGCCAACAGGGCATTTGCCGCACTGAGTTCCTCGTTGAAGGCAGCCATCTTGGCGGCATCGTACTGCCCCACAGATGTACCCACTTCAGCCATCAGTCCCCTGGCCATGGCCTGAGAGAGCGTATTGCGCAAACCGGCCTGTGCATGACGTTGCACGGCTTCTTCCTCGCTTATGACGGTGTATTCGGCATCAGTGAAGTCTGCCTTCAGGGCCTCTGCCATGAGAGCGGCCATCTTCACATAACCTATGCCACCCAGGTAGTTGTCAGGATAGAAATACTTGGTATCCGCCACGTCGCCGTTGAGGAACGGAGTGTATGTATCCACATACTTCACCTTGTCACCTGCCAGTGACTCAATGTATTCGTTGAGCACAGCGATGCGGCCGGTGTTGTTGGACGCATTGGCGGTGGGGCACAGGCCCATCAGATATATCACGGACGAAGGAGATTTCTCCTTTATCTTGTCTACAAGAGCCTTGTAGTTGGCCTTCACGGTTTCCAGGGCGGTGGTACCGTTGGCATCCCCTGTACCGGTATAAAGGAAAATGGCCTTGGCGTCCTTCTTCTCCACACCGGTATCGGCATAGGTGGCGTCCACAAGTTTAGAGGTAGTGGCGATGTCACCCCCGTATCCCCAGCCGGTACCGCGATTCTTCACGTTGGCATTGCCCAGAAGTTCCTGCCACTCTCCGTTCTTCACGAACTCGTCGCCGAACACAAGCACGTCGTCCGCGCTGACAGGCATCATGCTGAAATAGGTGGCACGCATGCCATGCGCTCCGCCCAAACCGCCATTGTTCTGCTTCTCTGCCGTATTAGCAGGATATACCGACTTAACGGTATATGTCTCGTCTTCCTGCAAGTACTGGCAGATGGACTCTGTCCACACCTGATATGCAGCAGCCGTGAGGTGCAGGTTGTCGTAACTCAATGCGCCTCCCTGTGCTACACCGGTCAGTTTATCGTACAGGTCTACATAGGTCACTTTGTCAACCGTCTCTGCATAAGCCTTTATCAGTTCATTGGCCTTCAGCCATGTGGCTTCCACACGGTTGGCGGTCTTGTTGTTCAGGATGCTATACAGGTACACCTTAGTCTGCGGAGAACGTGCCTGTATGCGCGCCACTATGCTCTTGATGTACTGAAGCACCTGCTCTGGACTGAAGTTCAAACCTCCGGATATGGCTATGTCGTTAGTGCCTATCATCATAAACACCTTCTTGGGCTTGCTCTGCAGATAGGACTCCAGGTTGTCGCTCTGTTCGGTGGAATAGGTTCCCGAATTGCCTCGGTTCACGATGGGCAGATACTCGCCCTCCGATGTAACGAATGCCTCGGGCCAGCAATGCATGTCGGTAATGCTGTTTCCGATGAACAGGATACTGCCCTCTGCCGGAGACAGCACCTTGAATGAATCGTAACGATGGTTACGGAAAGGCAAGTCAGCCCATGCCCAAAGCACACTGACACATGCCAGTAACATTAGTAGTCTTCTTTTCATGATGTTTTGGTTGTTTTGGTTTTTCTATTGTTGTTTTTCAGGTTAATTCATGCCTATGGCGATGCAAATATATAAAGAAGGTCACTAAAACGTTAAGACAACGTCCTTAAAAAATGTTATGATTACAAAAGCAATGTTTAAGCAGCGACGATTGCAATGCAGAGATAACAAAACGACGCTTCGCTTACAATCAGCGAATGCCCCTCCACCTGACAGATGGAGGGGCATTCCCTGGTTATATATGAGGTAAAGGCGCGTTTACCTGCTTATGGTATCACTCTTTACCGTATCATTTACCTCGAGCACACGCTCTGCCACCGTCTTGTAGGTAGAGTCATGGAGGAGGCTGTCCTTCTCGGCTTCTATCTCTCTCTGGATGAACTTCTCGGCTTCCACTGTCTGTGGTGTGCCGTCGCCCCATACCAGTTCATAGTAGCCACGGTCCAAGGGACGATGTGCTCCGTCATAGAGGAAGGCGAAGACAAACATGTTACCACCCGTCTCGTCTCCCTTATATCTTGAGTATTCGCCCATGGGGTGGAGTGCGGCGTATGCCACCTCGCCCTGCAGAGCCTTCTCGTTGATGCGTACGAAGAAGAAGCGGTCCTTCTTTTCGGCATAGGCGTTGGTGATGACGATAGATGAATCCTGGCTGTTGACACGGAACTCGAGGTCGGTACCCTTCTCGCCGAACCAGTCCTTAACCACGAAGGTGCTGTCGTCCATCATGGTCATCTCTATCTGCTGGTGCTGGGGAGAGTTGCACAGGGTTCCCTGTGTCTGCACGTTCCATACGGGAGCGGCGGCAAACAGAGTACCGATGTACATGATCAGCACATACACCCAATGTGCGAAGATACCTGCACAGATACCGCCGAGGAAAGAACTGAGGAATGCCTTGGGAACCAGAGGACGGTAACCCAGCGAGTCGAGCGTAGCGGCATCTGTGCTCAGGTAACCGCTCCAGCACATGCCCATGGCGGTACATACGGCTATGGCATTGCCGTCTATGATGCCCTTGGCGGTAAACTCGGGAATCAAGCCCAAAGCAGCACCCACGGCACCCAGTGCGGTGATGGGGAAGGCTACGAGTTCGGGAGCAGAGAAGCCGAAGAGCCATTCAAACACGAAACTTAACTTTCCAGCCACCCATGGCAGAAGTTGTGTTCCCTGGAAGGCTCCGCCAGTGTACACGATAATATCGTTGCCCATCTCATCCACACCCTCGGCAGTACCTCCGAAAGTGAGCATCATCACCAGGGTACTGATGATAAGCACGCCGGGGATGATGGCCATACCGATGGTGACACCGTCCTTACCACCGTCCAGCAGGGCGTTCAGTACACGCACGAACAGGCTTCCGTCCTTCTTCTGCTCCTCTCCGTCCTGAGAGAAGCTGACGTCGGGCAATACCTCTCCACCCGTATAGTTAGTCACGGCCGTGGCGTCCTCGTCCTTGTAGTTGGGGAACATCTTCAGGGTGAAGCGCTGCATGAGCCTGGTGGCAATGATGCATCCGAAGATGGCACCGCTCAGACCAACAAAAGGAGCCAGGAAATAGCCCTGGCCTATCATGAAGACCAGCACCAGCAGGCCCATACCGAAGGCTGTGCCGAAATTTACCAGCGACACGTGCTGGTACTTCTTGAAGTAGCGTGCAAAGCCCTTGTCCTGACTGAGGGCGATGATTGCAGGGTTGTCACTGAGGAATGTGAGTACCGCCGCCAGCGAAGCCACACCGGGCATATTGAACACGGGGCGCATGATGGGACGCAGAAGGCGCTGCAACAGGTCCACCACTCCGAACTCCACGAAAATCTTGCCAAGAGCACCGGTTATCACGCACATGCCCATCAGATAGAACACGGTGTTGAGCAACAGGTCGTGTGCCGTGTGCATAATGGTGTTGAGCATGTTGGCAAATCCCATCACACTGCCCATGTATCCGAACAGGGCAACGATGATGAGCAGGCATGGAATGCCATTTGGAATCTTTTTAAGCATATCTTTTAATTTAGTTTATTCAGAATACAGATTGTATAGAACAGGGGGTAAGGTTTAAGGGTTCAGGTTTCAGGTTTCAAGTTTCAAGTTTAAGGTTAATCCCGCTTTGGGGGCTTGAATCTGCTCACGCCCGGGGATGTAGGGACTCGGCATGCCGAGTCCGCTTATGCTTTTGTTATCGGACACGGCATGCCGTGTCCCTACCATGCTCTCGCTTACTCGCAGTTTTAAGCCGACTGCATCGTCTTGAATCTGCTCACGCTCGGCATAATCAAAGTAAACTTTGCTTCTGCTCTCGCTTACTCGCAGTTTTCCGTTTTCCGTTTTCCGTTTTCCGTTCTCTTACCATTTCTTTATCGCCCATTTCAGGCCCTTCAGCACATCGAGGCTTATCTTGGCACCCACGTTCAGGCGTATCTGTCCGTCCTGCATTACGCCATCCGGATTGGTGTTCACGCCCCAACTGTAACCTGCCGAGCCGTAAAGTCTCAGCACCTCGGGATACTTCTTGAAGGGTTCGTACTCTATGCCTCCGCTTATGCCATGCATCTCCGTGCCGTCAAACACGTAGCAGTCGGCATCCGTACCGGTATTGTTGACGTCGTAGGTGTACTTGGCAAACAGGCGCACGGTGCTATGGGGCTTGCCGCTCATCTCGGCAATGACGCTGCAATCCTCGAACAGGAAAGCCTGGCGGCTGCTGGCACGGTTCACATAATCCAGTTCCAGCCACAAACGCTTGGGAAGGAAATTGAACTTGTTGCCCAGGGCAATGTAGTTCATCCAACGGCCTTCTGTACACTGGAAAGCATTCAACGACCAGATGGTTTCCCATATGCCGTGCCTGCCGTTCCACATCAGCGAGAGGCCATACGTGTTGTTGCTTCCTATATGCGTGCGGAAAGGACTGTTGCTGAACTGTAAGGTCAGACGATCGTTCTCGCCGAAGTTGTATGCCACGCTGGCTCCAAACTGATAGCAGCCTATGTGGTTCCAATACTCGCTGTTGCTGTTGTACATGTCTATGGGCGGACGGTCGTACTCGTATCCGCCTATGGCCACCACCTGCTTACCTGCAGAGATGAGCCAATCCTTGTTGGGAGCATAGTTCAGCACCATCCAGTCGGTTGAGTTCCAGAAATTACGCTCACTGGTAATGTTCAGGCGCTGGCGCCAAGAGAAACTCAGTCCCTTATACAACCTTGCATCCAAGCGCAGATTGAAGAAGTCGCCACGGAAGCCCGTGCGGTCATCGTCCGTTACTTCGTCCATACGGAACATCTGCCAGCCGAAACGTCCCTCCAACGAGAACTTCAGCACCTCGGGACCTTCATACTTTGACATTCTTCTTGCCCTACCCTCTTGTGCACCGGCAGACATGACGCTCACAAGACAGACAAACACAATAAGCAGTCGATTTTTCATAAGTTCATTTGATTTTGTAGTCAAAGGTACGAAGATTAAAGCACTTGGGCAAAAGAAACACAACACTTTTTGACATTTACACCCAAATAACGCGACTTTACACCTGTGGTCTTAGTTGCTCACACTCGGAAATATTCAAATAAATTTGATATTTCGCTCACTTAATCGTAACTCTGACCTTCGGTCTAAGTTACTCACGCTCGGATTTGCTCAAATAAATTTGGCAAATCGCTCGCTTAATCGTAACTTTGCACCAGCAAAGTATACCCCACCACACAACACGAACTATCATGAGAATATTGGTAACAGGAGCCAACGGCCAGTTAGGTTCCGAAATGCGTCTGCTTGCCAAGGACGGCACGGACGAATACATCTTCACCGACGTAAACCAGGTGGAGGGACAGGAAACCGTCTTTCTTGACATCACCGACCGCCAGGCGGTTCTGGACATGGTACAGACACGCGGCATTGATGCCATCGTGAACTGTGCCGCATGGACTAATGTAGATGCTTGCGAAACCGACCCTGCATTGGCAGCACTGGCCATGAGGCTCAATGCCGACGCTCCGGAAAACCTTGCCCTTGCCATGAAGGCCGCAGGAGGTCTGCTCATACACATCTCCACCGACTATGTCTTCGGCACAGAGCCGTACAACACACCCTGCCGCGAAGACCAGCAGGGCACACCCACCGGAGTGTACGGCCGTACCAAGAAGGAGGGCGAGGATCGCATCCTTGCCACAGGGTGCGAGCACGTCATCATACGCACGGCATGGCTCTACTCCGAGTTCGGCAAAAACTTCTGCAAGACAATGCTACAACTCACCGCCGAACGGCCCATGCTTAACGTCGTCTACGACCAGTGCGGCACACCGACCTATGCCCTGGACCTTGCCCGTGCCATCTGCACCATACTCAAGGACTATCAGACGATACAAACGGAAAACGGAAAACGGAAAACGGAAAACTGCTATCCCAAGAGCGGCATCTACCACTATTCCAACCTTGGCGTATGCTCCTGGTACGATTTCACCCAGATGATACAACAGACGGCCAACACGCTCTGCCCCTCGGCAGAAGCCCAACGCCATTGCGACATCCGTCCATGCCTGAGCAGCCAGTACCCCTCGCCCGTGAAGCGTCCCTCCTACTCCGTCCTGGACAAGACAAAGATACAGGAAGCCTTCCATCTGGACATCCCCTACTGGACAGACTCCCTCAAGCAGTGCATAGCAAACCTAATTCAAACGGAAAGGTGAAGGCTGCGAGTAAGCGAGAGCAATGAAGTTTACTTCAATGCCGAGCGGGAGCAGGCTCGACAAAGTCAAAACGGAAAACGGAAAACGATAACAACGATAACAATCAGCATAACAATGCCCCTTCATCTGTGCCAATCCCGTCAAATCAGTGTCATCTTGTGGTCAATATTCTCATCGTCATCTCTAACCCCTCATCCCCTCACCCCTCGACCTTCGTAATTCGAACCTCGCCCTTCAACATTAACCTTTAACCTATTAACTATTTAACAAAATCCCTACCCCCTCTAAAACTATGGACCTCATACCCTCATTCCAAGTTGACCACCGCAACCTCATGCCCGGTATCTACATTTCACGCCAGGACACCATGGGCGAGTACACCATCACCACCTACGACATACGCATGACCGCCCCAAATCAGGAACCGTCCCTGCACATTGCCGCCATCCACACCATAGAGCATATTGTTGCCACCTTCCTGCGCAACGACCCTGAATGGAAAGACCGCATCGTCTACTGGGGTCCCATGGGATGCCTCACCGGCAACTACCTCATCATGAAGGGCGAGTGGTCGTGCCACGAAGTACGCGCCCTCATGCTCCGTGCCTTCCAATATGTGGTAGACTACACCGACGAAGTTCCCGGCACCACCCCCGCCACCTGTGGCAACTATCTTCTCCACGACCTCCCCATGGCAAAGTGGGAAGCGGCACGCTACATCCAGCGCCTCACCACCGACTTCCACCACGAATACCCCGGCATAGAACGCCCCGAAGATGCAGGTGGAATGATGTTCCACGATGCATAAGCCTGTAATAATATAATTAACTCACAACACGATATGACACAACATCTATTTAAGAACTCCTTCCTGCGAGGAGTCCTGTTTCTACTGCTATGCATAGTGGGCATAGGGAATACGTGGGGCGAAGAGGTGACGGTGACCTTTGATGCTTCTAAACAAGGTTACACCAATGCACAAGTTATAAATAACGTAACAATTACTGATGGTATTACTGTAACCTTTGACAAAGGCACAAACAGCTATACCTGCAAGTACTACAATACCGGCGATGCCATCAGAGTATATGGAGGAGGATACTTCACTATCGCATCAACTATAGGCAAAATCATTAAGATTAAACTTACATTTGGTTCCGGCGATGGTTCAAACGAAATTAGCAAGGACAGTGGTAATTACTATTCCAGCGAAGGAACCTGGGAAGGATCTTCCGAAAGCATTACATTCACAATCGGAGGGACATCAGGCCATAGAAGAATAAAGACCATTGCCGTCACATACGAAAAAGATGCCAATGCCCCAACAGCTGAATCACTTACCATCAGCAGTACTGCATCAAATACAACGTATTATGTCGGTGATACGCCCTCTGCAGAAGGCTTGGGAGTTATCGCCACATACAATGACGAGAGCACAAAAGATGTTACCTCCTCTGTCTCATGGTCTTTTGAACCTGCTACTATCCAATCCAACACAATTTCTGTTACTGCTACGGCCAGTTACGAAGGTATAACAGCAAGCACCACATATAATATTACTGTCAATTCAATAGCCAACACTGAAGAAAGCGCATATACCATAGCACAGGCATACGAACTCATTGACAACAACAGGGGGCTTACCGAAGAAGTCTACGTGAAAGGCATCATTTCTCAAATTGACAGTTATAATTCAACAGACGGTTCCATCACATATTGGATTTCCGATGATGGCACCACAACAAGCCAACAGTTCCAGTGCTATAGCGGTTTGAATATAGATGGAACTCAGTTCACTTCCATCAACGATTTGAAACTTGGCTCTGTTGTTGTCGTAAAAGGTCTGTTAAAGAAATACAATACCACCTACGAGTTTGACAAGAACAATGTAATTATCTCCAACGACGAGACCAATGCCAGAACCCTGTCTTCAATCGAAATTAGCGGAACGCCAACAAAGACATCTTATTACGTTGGCGATACCCCATCCGCAGATGGTCTAATAGTAAACGCTGTTTATTCTGACGAGAGTACAATAGATGTTACTGATGATACAGAATGGACAGTCTCTCCTGAAACTATCACAGAAGGTACAACACAAGTTACTGCAACCGCATCATATAATGGTTTGACAGCCAGTCATACTTATAGCATAATTGCAACCAGAGACCCAAAAATCAAAGACTACACCCTGCTTGAAGACGGCAAGAAATATTATATTGGTGCTACACTTTCCAATGGGACTGACTACTATTTCTCTACCACATACACTAATATTGTTGAAGCCGTAAAGGGTGTAGCACAAACAGATAAAGCCAACGCGAACATCCTTACTGCAATTGCCAACAGTTCAGATAAAACAAAGTGGGCTTTCCAATTTGAAAATGGTTATTATCTAAGTCTTAAAGATTCTCAAGATAATGGTAAGGTTAGAATTATTGCCAAAAAAACTTATTGGGTATTATCCAATACCACAAAGGGGCTTATCAATATGACAACAAATGGTTTCTGTCTACAGAGGAATAACAGTTCTACAAACACAAACTTCGGTTCATACAAAAACACACAAACCGACATCTGGTTTATTGAAGTTCCTACCTATGACGTAGAAATCTCCTCTGCCGGCTACGCCACCTTCTGTCTCCCCTACAATGCCACCGTGCCCAGCGGATTGACCGCATATACCGCTACCGACAATGACAATGGTGAGAGCGTGAAACTAACGGCTATTGAAAGTGGCAAGATTGCTGCCAATGAAGGTGTGGTGCTGAAAGGCGATGAGGGCACATACACATTCGTTGCCGCAGAGGGAAGCGTTAGCGCTACCGAAGGTAACCAGATGGTGGGAGTGACAGAGGACACTCCACTTACATCTGCCGACAATGCCTATATGCTGACACGCAAGAAAGATGACGGTTCCATCGCTTTCCGTCTGCTTGCCACTGATTACACCCTGGGTGCCAACAAGGCTTACCTGAAGTTGGAGAACAATGCCCGCAACCTCATCTCCGTGGTATGGGACGACAATGCTACCGGCATATACGACCTCAGCGAAAAGAAGGAGGAAAATGATGGTACCATCTACAATCTGGCAGGACAGAAACTGATGCGCACCCAGAAGGGTATAAACATCATCAACGGCAAATTGGTGATAAAATAACGGTGAGCACCAGATGTGACATACACCTTATATATAATACATAGACACAAACACAGGAATACTTATATACAGGTTAACACAAATATGAAAAAGATATATACCAGCCCGTCTGTAGAGGTACACACAATCAATGCCATACAGATGATAGCAAACTCCATAGACAAAGACAGTCAGGGCATTACAAACCCTGACGAATATGATTTCCTTGGCAGAGAGGACAGCCACAATCCCAAGTCCCCCAACATTTGGGACAAAGAGTGGTAAGTCCAAGACATATCAACACACATAACCACTATGCAACACTACCTCGCCAACGAACAACGCTACACCAACGGGATGCAATACAACAGGTGCGGCAATAGCGGTATACTGCTGCCCAAGATAAGCCTCGGATGGTGGCACAACTTCGGTGCTGCAAACGACTACGACAAATGCCGTTCCATCGTCAGGTTTGCCTTCGACCATGGCATAACGCACATGGACCTGGCAAACAACTACGGGCCTCCTCCAGGCAGTGCGGAGGAGATGATGGGACGGATGATGCAGGACGACCTGCGACCCTACCGCGATGAACTGTTCATAGCGACAAAGGCGGGATACGAGATGTGGCCGGGGCCTTATGGCAACTGGGGTTCGAGGAAGTCGCTGATGGCAAGCCTTGACCAAAGTCTGAAGCGCATGAAACTGGATTACGTGGACCTGTTCTACACTCACCGCTATGACCCGGAAACTCCGTTGGAGGAAACCCTACAGGCACTGGTGGACATAGTGCGCTCGGGCAAGGCTCTGTACATAGGCATTTCGCGATGGCCCCTGCATGCGCTGAAGACGGCCATAAAGTACCTGAGCGAAAGGGATGTTCCGCCCCTCATTTACCAGGGGCGCCTGAACATGCTGGACAAGGCTCCACTGGAGGAAGGCATCCTGGAGGAGTGCCGCAACAACGGGATTGGTTTTATCTCCTTCTCGCCCTTGGCACAGGGGTTGCTGACCGACCGCTATCTGCAGGGCAGCGTTCCGCAGGACAGCCGTATGAGCCAGGCACGCTTTCTCAAACCTGAAATGCTCACCCCGGAACTCCTTGCACAACTCCAGGAACTCAACGCCAAGGCACTGGAGCAGGAGCAGAGCCTTGCAGAAATGGCTTTGCGCTGGATTCTTGAACAACAAGGGGTGACATCCGTACTGGTGGGGGCAAGCAGCGTGGAGCAGTTGAAGAAGAACATCAAGGCAGGATGTGAGTGAAAAGGACTCTCCCCCAGCCCCTCTACAAGAGAGGGGAGTAGATACTACCGAGAGCGGAGAGGCAAATAACGGCATACGATGTAAAGAGCAGAGGTGCAGGACCGGACAATGGTTCTGCACCTCTTGGGTATAGGGGAGGGGGAACGGAAAACGGAAAACGGAAAACGGAAAACTGGAGTAATCAGAGTTTTCGGAGTAATCGGAGTAATCGGAATAATCAGAGTACTCAGAGTATTCTGAGTATTCTGAGTATTCTGAGTAATCGGATTTCGCTCACCGCTCACCGTTAATCGCTCACCGTTCCAAGAGGAAGTTCTTGAAGGCAGAGAAGTCGTTGGGCATGGGCACGGATTGCTTCTCGCCTTGCATGAAGGCGGCCAGGCGGGCGGGGATTTCCACGTCGGTGTGGCAGATGTCGTCCACTACCTGCTTGAACTTGGCAGGGTGTGCAGTTTCCAGGAAGAAGCCCACCTCGCCGGGGCGAAGACCGTCCTTCAGTGCCTGATAACCGCAAGCACCGTGGGGGTCGAGTTGGTAACCCGTTTCGCTGAGGCACTGGCGCATGGTGTCGGCAATCTGTCCGTCGGTGTATGTGGCGCCGGAGATGTGCTCGGTGATGGCCTCGTGGCTATGGCCGTAGAGGTCCAGGATGCGGGCAAAGTTGCTGGGGTCGCCAACGTCCATGGCATTGGCTATGGTGGCGGTAGAGGGACGGGGATTGTACTGACCGCTCTGCAGATAGTTGTAGAAAATGTCGTTGGCATTGTTAGCCGCAATGAAGCGGTCAATGGGCAAGCCCATGCGACGGCCGAAGAGGGCACTGCAGATGTTGCCGAAGTTGCCCGAGGGCACGCAAGCCACCAGTTTGGGAGCCACGGCAGAGGGTGCGCCGTTGACGGCAATGCCCTGCTTCTTCAACTGGGCATAGGCCCAGAAGTAGTAGAAACTCTGGGGCAGGAAACGTGCCACGTTGATGGAGTTGGCAGAGGTGAGTTTCATGTGCTGGTTGAGTTCCTCGTCCATGAAGGCGCTCTTCACCATTGCCTGGCAATCGTCGAAGACGCCCTCCACCTCTATGGCGGTGATGTTCTGCCCGAGGGTGGTGAACTGGCACTCCTGGATGGGAGAAACCTTGCCCTTGGGATAGAGCACGTAGACATGGATGCCGGGGACACCGAGGAAACCGTTGGCAACGGCAGAACCTGTATCACCGGAGGTGGCTACAAGAACGTTTACCAATCGGTCGCCTCCCTGCTTCTTGTTGAAATAGCCAAGCAGGCGCGCCATGAAGCGTGCGCCCACGTCCTTGAAGGCCAGTGTGGGGCCATGGAAAAGTTCCAGGGAATAGATATTGTCCGTTACCCTTACGGCAGGGATGTCGAACGACATGGTGTCGTAGACAATCTGGCGCAGGTCCTCGGCAGGGATGTCCTCGCCAAAGAAGCACTCTGCCACGCGGAAGGAGATTTCCTGAAGCGACATATCCTGGATATTGTCGAAGAACTCCTGGGGCAGGGGACGGATACTGGTGGGCATATAAAGACCACGGTCGGCGGCAAGGCCCTTGACAACGGCGGTTTCAAGGCTCTCGCGGGTGGTGGGGTTGTTGGTAGAATAGTATTGCATGGTTAAACGGAAATGTGAAAACGGAAAACAATGTTAAACGGAAAGGTGAAAACGGAAAACGGAAAACTGGAGTATTCGGAGTAATCAGATTTCCGTTTTCCGATTTCCGTTTTCCGTTTTCATTAGTTAGTATATTTCTGATGGTTGGGTGGAGGATGATTGCTCCTGCATGAAGGCGTGGATGAACTGGTCGCCCTCGAGAAGACCATAGCAACCGCCCTGTGCCGCATCTTCGTCGAAAGATGTGACGGTATCGGCTTCTATACCCGGGTACCAGATGGCAAAGGGGATGGGTTCGGCGGTGTGCGTGCGCAGGTCTATGGGTGTGGGGTGGTCGGGCAGAAGTGCCACGGCCACGGGTTCCTGCCATTCCGATACGGCATCAAGAATCGGACCTGTGATATGGCGGTCGATGTTCTCTATGCACTGGAGTTTCAGTGCCAGGTCGCCATCGTGCCCGGCCTCGTCGGCGGCCTCGACATGCAGATAGACAAAGTCGTCGGTGCGCAAGGCCTCAAGGGCAGTACGTGCCTTGCCGGCATAGTCGGTATCCCACAGGCCTGTGGCGCCAGGAACATCTATGGTGCGAAGCCCTGCATAGCGTCCGATGCCACGGATTAGGTCCACGGCCGTGATTACGGCACCGTGGTGTATCTGCGAAGCAAAGGTCTCAGTAAGCGGAGCCATCTGTGGGCGGTATCCCCCACCCCACGGCCAGATGCTGCTGACGGGGTCCATGCCCTGCTCGGCACGTTGTGCATTGAGCGGATGGTATTTGAGCAGGACCTGACTCTTGTAGATAAGTTCGGTGAGCAGTTGTGCCGTCTCCTCGGCCTCGGGTGTTTCAGCACGCAGCATGTACTCGAGCCAAGGTTTGCCGGGGATGTCGTGCGGAGGGGTGCAATGCAGGTGCTTGTTGCCGCCCTTTATGACAAGCAGGTGGCGGTACTGCACTCCGGTGTAGAAGTGCACGCGCTCGTTGCCCAGTTCCTCCTGCAGGTACTTTATGAGTATGTCGGCATCCTCCGTTTCCAGACGGCCGCAGGAGTGGTTGCGCAGGAGGTTGCCGTCCAGGGAAATGAGGTTGCAACGCAGGGCAAGGTCGTCATCGGCCAGTTCCACGCCTATGCTTGCCGCCTCCAAGGGACCACGGCCCTCATAGACAACATGCTGGTCGTAACCGAGGATGCTGCTGTTTGCCACCTCGCTACCGGGGTGGAATCCGTCGGCCACGGTACGGAGCAGGCCGCATCGTCCCATGCGTGCCAGTCGGTCGGCATTGGGGGTGTGGGCATGCTGGAGGAGGGTTTTTCCTCCCAGTGCCTCATTGTGCCAGTCGGCCATGCCGTCGCCAAGTATGATGATATGTTTCATGTATTAAACGGAAATGTGAAATCTGCGAGTAAGCGAGAGCAATCAAACTTGTTTGAATTGCCGAGCGGAAGCAGATTCGACGAAGTCAAATCGGGAAACGGAAAACATGTTTGAATGGGAAGGTTTGGCATACCCCCTCCGCTTCGCTCGTCCCCCTGCCTCAGGGGGACAAAGGGGGAGGTTGTTTCGGAATAATCGGAGTATTCTGAGTAATCTGAGTAATCTGAGTTCACGGAGTTTTCCGTTTTCCGATTTCCGATTTCCGTTCGTTAAGCCAGTGACATTATGTCCGCGAACACACCGGCGGCCGTTACAGAGGCGCCGGCACCGTAGCCCTGGATGAGCATGGGGTATTCGTTGTAACGCTCGGTGGTGAGGAGCACGATGTTGTTGCTGCCCTCCAACTGGTAGAAGGGATGTCCGGCCTCTATCTCCTGCAGGGAGATGCTGGCATGACCGCCCTCGTACTTGGCCACGAAGCGCCAAACCTTGTTCTCGCTCTCCAGCACCTTGCGGCGTGCTTCCCAATCGGCATCCAGTGTGGGGAGGTTCTGCCAGAACTCCTCCATGGTGCCGTCGAAGAAGGACTGGGGCACGAAGAGTTTCTTCTCCACGTCCTCCTGGTTGATGCTGTAACCGGCCTCGCGAGCGAGGATGACCAGTTTGCGCAGCACGTCCTTGCCGGAGAGGTCTATGCGCGGGTCGGGCTCGCTGTATCCCTCGGCCTTGGCCAGTTCCACCGTCTTGCTGAAGGGTATGTCGGCAGAGATGGTGTTGAAGATGTAGTTGAGCGTACCGCTGAGGACTGCCTCGATGCGCAGGATCTTGTCGCCCGAGTTGCGCAGGTCGTTGATGGTGCGTATGATGGGCAGGCCTGCACCCACGTTGGTTTCAAACAGGAACTTCACGCCACGCATCTGTGCTATGCGCTTGAGTTCGCTGTATTGCTCGTAATCGCTGGAGGCGGCAATCTTGTTGGCCGCCACTATGTTGATGTTGTGGGAAAGGAAATCCTTGTAGAGCGATGCCACCTCGGCCGATGCCGTGCAATCCACGAAGACGCTGTTGAAGATGTTCATGCCTATGACCTCGTCGCGCAGGCGCCGGATGTCGCTTGCAGGAGCCTCATGCAGGCGTTGGCGGAAGTTGTCCAGTTCCAGTCCCTCGCGTGCAAACATGGCATTGTGGCCGGAGGCTATGCCCACGACATTGAGTTGGAGGCGGAGTTCGCGCATCAGTTTCTCGCGCTGCTGGTGTATCTGCTCAATGAGACTTCCGCCCACGGTGCCCACACCGCAGATGAAGAGGTTGAGCACCTGATATTCGCTCAGAAAGAAGGAGTCGTGGATGACGTTCAGCGCCTTGCGCAGGTACTCCTCGGCAATGACGAAGGAGATGTTCGTCTCGCTTGCGCCCTGGGCACATGCAATGACACTGATACCGCTACGTCCCAGCGTGCCGAACAATTTGCCGGCAATGCCAGGGGTGTGCTTCATGTTCTCGCCCACGATGGCCACGGTGGCCAGGCCTCCTTCGGCCGTCATGGGGTACATGGCGCCGTCGGCTATCTCCTGGGCAAACTCCTCGTTGAGCACACGGCATGCCTCGCTGGCATCCACGTCGCGCACACCTATGGAGGTGCTGTTCTCGCTGCTTGCCTGGGACACCATGAACACTGATATGCCATTGTCCGCCAGGCAGGTGAAGATACGGCGGTTCACACCGATGACACCCACCATGGAAAGACCGCTGACGGTGATGAGCGTGGTGCCCTTGATGCTGGAGATGCCACGGATGGGCTTCTCGCCCAGGTGTATGTCCTTCTTGATGATGGTACCGGGGGCATCGGGGTTGAAGGTGTTCTTCACCCAGATGGGAATGTTCTTCACGCAGACGGGGTATATGGTGGGAGGATAGATTACCTTGGCACCGAAGTTGCAGAGTTCCATGGCCTCCACGTAGGAGAGTTCGTCGATGACGTATGCCGTGCTGATTACACGGGGGTCGGCGGTCATGAAACCGTCCACGTCCGTCCATATCTCCAGTGCCGTAGCGTCCAGTGCCGCCGCCACGATGGCCGCGGTGTAGTCGCTGCCGCCACGTCCAAGGTTGGTCACCTCGCCGCTCTCTATGTCGGAGGAGATGAAACCGCCCATCAGGCTTATCTCGGGCAGGCGCTTCCATGTGTTGCGCACTATCTCGTTGGTGGCCTGTGCACAGAGCACGTTCTTGCCGTTCTTCTTCTCGGTGCGGATGATGTCGCGCGAATCGTACCATCTGGCACCGTCGATAACGGTGGCCACTATGCGCGATGACATGCGCTCGCCATAACTGACGATTGTTGCCTCGGTCTTGGGCGAGAGGTCGCGGATCAGGCAGACACCCTGATAGATGCTCCTCAACTCCTCCAGCAGGGCACGTACTATGGTGAGCAGTTCGCCACGGGCAGAGCCGGCAGGGAGAACCTCGCGGATAACCTTTTCATGACGGCCCACGATTTCCAGAAACACCTTCTGGTAGCGCAGGTCGCCCTCCAGAGCCATCTGTGCCGTCTGTATCAACTTGTCGGTAATGCCGCCCAGGGCACTTACCACCACGATGACGGGCTCCGTCTGCGACTCCACTATCTTCTTTACGTTAAGTATGCTTTCTGCGCTACCCACACTGGTACCGCCAAACTTCAGTACTTTCATACTTATTATATGTCTTATCTTTTTGAGTGGGCAAATTTACAATTATTTATAGTACCAAGCAAACTATTTGTTCCTATTCTTGACTATTGAGTATCATTTTGCCTGATTTCTCCGCCGCCATTTCGGCACAACGTTCGCCATCCACACCTGCCGAGACGATGCCGCCGGCATAACCGGCTCCCTCACCGCAGGGGAAGAGTCCGCGGATGCGGACATGCTGGATGGTCTCCCTCTGGCGCAGGATGCGCACGGGGGCGGAGGTGCGGGTTTCAATGGCTATCATGTTGGCCTCGTTGGTGAGGAAACCATGGTAGGCACGGCCGAAGGCCTTGAATCCCTCCTGCAGGCGTGTGGTTATGAACTTGGGCATCCAGAAGTGCAGGGGGCTGGCAATGAGGCCGGGGGCATAGGTGCTTTCGCCCAGGTCGGCACTGAGGCGGTTGTTGACGAAGTCGGCCATACGCTGGGAGGGTGCCGTCTGCCGGCGGTTGCCCTGGAGCCAGCACATCCTCTCCAACTGTTCCTGGAGGAGGAGGGGGCGCAGGATGTCGTCCTGCATGTCGGAGGGAGAGAGGTTCAGGTCGGAGGTTTCCAGCGCTATGATGTCCGTGCGCCTGGCCTCGGACGGGGTGAGCAGGGATGCCGGCATGATGTCCTCGGGACGTATCTCCACGACCATGCCGGAGTTGCTCCAACGGCCGCCACGGTTGGAGGGGCTCATGCCGTTGACCACTATCTGCTCGGGACCGCTGGCGGCAGGAACCACCACACCGCCGGGGCACATGCAGAAACTATACACGCCTCGTCCCTCTGCCTGGCGCACCATGCTGTATTCGGCGGCAGGGAGCCACTTGCCACGGCCCTCCTTGGAGTGATACTGTATCTGGTCGATGAGGTGCGAGGGGTGCTCCAGACGCACACCGATGGCAAGCCCCTTGGCCTCCATCTCTATGTGCTCGGAGTGCAGGTAGCGGTAGACGTCGCGTGCGGAATGTCCCGTGGCAAGTATCACGGAGGAGGCGAGGAACTCGCGCTCGCCGCAACGTATGCCACGCACCTGGTCGTTCTCCACAATCAGGGAGGTCATCTTCGTCTGGAAGTGCACCTCGCCGCCACGCGAGAGGATGGTCTTGCGCATGTTCTCGATGACACGGGGCAGGCAATCCGTACCTATATGCGGATGTGCATCAACAAGGATGTTGGGGTTGGCGCCATGCTGTACGAAGACACGCAGGATCTTGTCGCAATCGCCGCGCTTCTTGCTTCGGGTGTATAGTTTGCCGTCGCTATATGCCCCGGCACCTCCCTCGCCGAAGGAATAGTTGCTCTCGGCATCCACACATTGTTCGGAGCGTATGCGTGCAATGTCCTTCTTGCGCTCGCGCACGTCCTTGCCCCTCTCCACCACTATGGGGCGAAGGCCAAGTTCTATGAGGCGCAGGGCGGCAAACAATCCACCGGGACCTGCACCCACCACGATGACCGCCTCGGCCTCGCTGACGTCGGGATAATATATGGGGTCGAAAAGCCTGTCCTGAGGTTTCTCGCCCACGAAGGCACGCACCGTAAGGTTCACGAAGATGGTACGCTGGCGTGCATCAATACTGCGTTTGAGCACCTGCACGGCATCGGCCCTGAGGCCCTTCTCGCGTTGCAGGTAGGAAAGGATCCCGCGTTCGTCGTATGCCTCGCGGGGGGAGATGCGGAGTTGGAATTCGTGTATCATAGTTAAGAGGAAGACCCTCCCCCTTACCCCTCCACAAGGGAGGGGAGTATATAGTACTGGGGAATAAGGGGACCCCTCCCCTTTAATCGTTGAGCGTTGAACGTTGAACGATGTTCACTGGGGAATGAGGATTTTATTAAAGGATTAATATTCATTGTCTGTTGTAACCACTCCCCTCCATACAGGGAGGGGTTGGGGGAGGGTCCCCCCTTACCCAAACAGTTCCCTTACCGCTTCTGCCACGCGGCGCACGGGTACTATTTCTATGGTGTAGTTCTTCTTGTCCAGGGAGGACATATTATTATAAGGTATGAGTATGCGGGTGAAGCCAAGGCGCTGCGCCTCGCTGATGCGCTGCTCTATACGGCTGACGGGACGTATCTCACCACTCAATCCCACCTCGCCTGCCATGCAGACACCGGTGTCTATGGGGGTGTCCACATTGCTGGAAAGCACGGCGGCTATGACACTGAGGTCGAGGGCAGGGTCGGTGACGCGCAGACCTCCGGCTATGTTCAGGAAGACGTCCTTCTGTGCCAACTTGAACCCCACACGTTTCTCCAGAATGGCAAGGAGCATGTTCAGGCGCTTGCCGTCGAAACCTATGGTACTACGTTGTGCCGTGCCGTAGGCGGCGGTGGAGACGAGTGCCTGGGTCTCTATGAGGAAGGGACGCACACCCTCTATGGCGGAGGCTATAGCCACACCGGAGAGTCCTTCGCGATTGTCGGAAAGGAGCAGTTCGGAGGGGTTGGTAACCTGGCGGAGGCCGTCGTGCCTCATCTCGTAGATGCCCAACTCGGAGGTGCTGCCGAAACGGTTCTTTATGCTTCTGAGGATACGGTACATATAGTGCTGGTCGCCCTCGAACTGAAGCACGGTGTCCACGATGTGCTCCAGCACCTTGGGACCTGCCAGGGAGCCCTCCTTGGTGATGTGGCCGATGAGCAGGATGCTGACACCTCCCGACTTGGCATAGCGCAACAGGGAGGCGGCACATTCCCTTATCTGGGAGAGCGAACCCGGACTTGACTCCACTCCCTCGGTGGAGATTGTCTGTATGGAGTCGATGACCACGAGGTCGGGACGTGTCTCCTGTATCTGCAGGTATATCTGTTCCAGGGATGTCTCGGTGAAGACAAGCAGGGAGTCGCGCTCCTCCCCACCGGCCTCGGGTGCAAGGCGCTCGGCCCTCAACTTTATCTGCCTGGCGCTCTCCTCGCCGGAAACGTACAGGATGCGCTTGTCCTTCAGGGCAAGAACCGTCTGCAACACCAGAGTACTCTTGCCTATGCCGGGTTCTCCGCCAAGCAGGACAAGGCTGCCCGGCACCAGGCCTCCGCCAAGCACGCGGTTCAGTTCGCCGTCCAAGAGGTCCATGCGAGGTTCTTGCGTGGCATTGATATCGGACAGGGGCATAGGTTTGCGTCGGTTTGCCCCCTCCTGCTCGCCGGCCGCCTGCAATGCCATGCGCGTAATGGCCGACTGGGGTTTCTCTGCCTGGATGTGCATCTCCTTCATGGTGTTCCACCTGCCGCAAGCGGGGCACTTGCCCACCCAACGGACAGATTCCTGACCACAATAGTCGCACACGTATACGGTCTTCTGCTTTGCCATGCTTATTATATTAGGACCCCCTAAATCCCCCTTAGGGGGAGGAGGTTAGATGTTTTCTATGCATTCAGAGTATTCTGAGTAATCGGAGTTTTCCGAGTCTTGTTCATCGCTCACCGCTCACCGTTAAACGTTAATCGCTCACCTCCACCGTCATTTGGCACGCCTTGCAATCGAAGCGCAAGAGGAACCTGCGGCCGTCGGCACCACGGAGATACAGGGGACCTCGCACCGCCTGGGGATTGCGCTTGAGGCATTGCCCCAACTGATAGCGTATGCAATAGCGGCAGGTCATCAGGGGGGGGATGGAGGGAATGGGTACCGGACCATCGGACCCTCCCCCTACCCCTCCACAAGGGAGGGGAGTATAATGTTCTGTTGATAGTTTGTTGTAACTACTCCCTCCCCTTGTGGGAGGGCTGGGGAGGGGTCCGCTCATTGAATCTTCCGCCAGCACTTCTCTCCTCCATTCTGCCAAACGGCTACGGGGGATGAACCATGGTTGAGAGAAGGATATCTCCGTGTTCGTTACCTCGTATATCGTGCCGCCAAGTTTGGAGAGCACATCGCGGATGGAGGATGACTGGTCAGTGCGTGCCTCCTGGTGCTCGCACTCATATTCACGGGATGCGGCATGCGTGCCTACGGTTGCCGTAAGGCGGAAACCCTGAGGTATTTCCTCCAACGTCCATGCAAGGGGCAAACGGCGAAGGGCCGTCTGTCCGGCAAGCACGCTCTCCATTGCCTGATCCTGATTGCGATATATTGTGGTGCCGTCCTTCAATCCCTGTGGCATGCGATGGGGATAGAGGTGGTTGCCCTCGGCACGGTTTATGCGGAAACCCACCAATTGCTCCTGCCCCTTGGGACCAGAGACGTAGCAAAGTCCGTCGCCGTTGGCAAAGGAAGCCGTACCAGCCACCACAATGTGGCCGCGGCGAATCTCCTTGACGAAGCCCACGCGCTCACCCGTACTCTTTGGGGTGACGGTATTGCAGAGGTCGGAGGTGCGTCCGTGCATGAAGTAGTCGGTAAAGCCACGGTTGAAACTACGCTCGGGATTGGGGGTAAAGGACAACTCCACCCTACCCTGCGAGGCGGCACAATACTCCCGGCGCCTCTTGAAAATGGCATCCAAGTGCTGGCGGTACCATGCCGTTACGTTCTTCACATAGGCGGCATCCTTCAATCTGCCCTCTATCTTCAGCGAACGTGCACCGGCATCGAGCAGAGCCTCCAGATGTGCCGTGCGGTTCATGTCGCGCATGGACAGGAGATAACGGCCCTGCAGGAGTTTCTCCCCATCGGCGGTTTCCAGGTCGTAGGGCATACGGCAGAACTGGGCACACTCGCCACGGTTGGCGCTACGCCCGTAGCACACCTCCGAGGCATAGCACCGGCCGTTGTAACTGACACAGATGGCACCGTGTATGAACACCTCCAACGGCACCTGGGGCACCTGGCGGTGTATGTCGGCAATCTCCTCTATGGTGAGTTCGCGCGCAAGCACCACCTGCTCATAACCCTCGCCATGGAGCCTCTGCACCTTCTCTGCCGTGCGGTTGTCCATCTGTGTGGAGGCATGCAGGGGTATCGGGGGCATGTCGGGCAAGAGCCTTATCCTCTCGTCCTGGACAATGAGGGCATCCACCCCTATGCGGTACATGCGCCATGCCAGGTCGCGGGCCTCACGGAGTTCCTCCTCGCCCTCGAGCAGGGTGTTGAGCGTAACGTACACCTTCACACCGAAGGGACGCGCATATTGCACCACCAGGGCAATGTCCTCGTCCGAGTTGCCAGCCGCGGCACGTGCCCCGAAGCGTGCGGCACCTATGTAGACGGCATCCGCACCATGGTCGATGGCGGCAAAGGCACACTCCTTGTCGCGTGCCGGTGCGAGGAGTTCTATCTGTATCTTATCCGATGGCATTGATGTCGTATGGTGTTTCCTGGTAGACGTAGTAGTTGAGCCAGTTGGTGAAGAGCAGGTTGCCGTGTCCTCGCCAAGTAACGTGCACGCCCTTTTCCATGTCGTTGTCGGTATAGTAGTTGTAGGGCATCTGTATGGGCAGACCCTTGCCCAGGTCGCGCCGGTACTCGGTGTCCAGTGTCAGGGGCGAGTACTCGCTGTGTCCCGTCACGAATATCTCCCTGCCTCCGCGTGCCATCACCATGGAAACGCCGCTCATGGGACTTTCCGCTATGATCTGCAGTTCCGGCACACGCTCTATGTCCTCACGGCGCACCTCGGTATGGCGGCTATGGGGCATGTTGAAGACGTCGTCGAAACCACGAAAGATGGGCAGACGGGGATTCAGGGGTGTCTGCGGAAAGATGCCGAACATCTTCTCGGGCAGGGGATACTTGGGTACGCCATAATAGTGGCTCAGTGCCGCCTGTGCCGCCCAGCAGATGTACATGGTGGAGGTGACATTATGGCGGCACCAGTCGAAGATTTCCTCCATCTCCTGCCAGTAGGTGACGTCCTCGTACTCGAGATGCTCCACGGGTGCACCGGTTATTATCATGCCGTCGAACTTCTCGTGCTTCATCAGTTCGAAGTCGCGGTAGAAAGCCTGCATGTGCTCTATGGGCGTGTTCTTGGACGTGTGTGCCTTCACCTTCATCAGATGTATCTCCATCTGCAAGGGTGTGTTGGACAGGAGGCGGAGCAAGTCCGTCTCTGTGGTTATCTTCAGGGGCATGAGGTTCAGTATGGCAATACGCAAGGGACGTATGTCCTGATGCCTGGCCCTCTCATCGCCGAGTACAAAGATGTTCTCTTCCTTCAAGTACTCTATGGCGGGCAGTTTGTCGGGTAGTGTTAGTGGCATAGTTTAAACGGAAAACGGAAAGGTTAAAGGGGAGCGGGGAGCGGAGTAATCGGAGTATTCGGAGTAATCGGAGTATTCGGAGTAATCGGAGTATTCGGAGTAATCGGAGTATTCGGAGTATTCGGAGTTCTCTGAGTCCTGAGTTTTCCGATTTCCGTTTTCACCTTTCCGTTTCCATCAGTTCCATCCATCGCTCTTCGGCTTGGGTTAGTTGTTGTTTCAGTTTGGTATGTTTCTCGTATAGGCTCATGTCTTGCGAACCTGCTTCGGTGGCCATCTGCTCCTCCAGTATGGCTATGGCACTTTCCAGTTGGAGGACGGCAGCCTCGGCATCGGCAAGTTCCTTTTCACGCTTCTTCTGGGCACGGGCTTGGGCTTTCTGCTCTTCGTAGGAAGCGGCGCCGCGAGAGGAGGAGGACCCTCCCCCAGCCCCTCCACAAGGGAGGGGAGTATGATGTTCTGTCGGTAGTTTGGCGTAACTACTCCCTCCCCTTGCGGGAGGGTTGGGGAGGGGTCCTCCTGCTTCTACATGACTCCTTATCCAGTCATATATTCCTCCCAGATGTTCGCGCACCTTGCCTCCGCCGAACTCGTAGACGCGCTCCACAAGGCCGTCCAGGAAGTCACGGTCGTGGCTCACAACTATCACCGTGCCGTCGAAGTCGCGTATGGCCTCCTTCAGCACGTCCTTGGATTTGAGGTCGAGATGGTTGGTGGGCTCGTCAAGGATGAGCAGGTTTACGGGTTCCAGCAGGAGTTTTATCATGGCCAGACGGGTACGCTCGCCTCCGGAGAGGAACTTCACCTTCTTCTCCGAGGCCTCGCCTCCGAACATGAAGGCGCCCAGTATGTCGCGTATCTTCAGGCGGATATCGCCCCTGGCCACACGGTCGATGGTATCGAAGACGGTAAGTTCGCCGTCCAGCATCTGTGCCTGGTTCTGTGCAAAGTAGCCTATCTGCACGTTGTGCCCCACCTTCACCTCGCCCTGGAAGGGGATTTCCTGCATAATGCACTTCACCATGGTGGACTTGCCCTCACCGTTCTTGCCCACGAAGGCCACTTTCTCGCCTCGGCGGATGGTGAGGTTCACATGGTCGAAGACAACGTGGTCGTACTCCTTGCGTGCCTCGTTGCAGATGACGGGATAGTCGCCGCTCCTCTGCGAGCAGGTGAACTTCAGGTGCAGGGCCGAGTTGTCCACTTCGTCCACCTCCACGGGTATCATCTTCTCCAGTTGGCGTATGCGTTGCTGAACCTGTATGGCCTTGGAGGCCTGATAGCGGAAGCGGTCGATGAAGGCCTGCGTGTCAGCAATCTCCTTCTGCTGGTTCTCCCAGGCACGGAGTTGCTGCTCACGGCGCTCGGCACGGAGGCTGACGTACTCGTCGTACTTCACCCGATAGTCATATATGCGTCCGCAACTTATCTCTATGGTGCGGTTCGTCACGTTGTTTATGAAGGCGCGGTCGTGGCTCACCAGCATCACGGCACCCGAGTAGGAGGCCAGGAACTGCTCCAGCCATTGTATGGACTCGATGTCCAGGTGGTTGGTGGGCTCGTCGAGCAACAACACGTCGGGGTGCTGCAACAATATCTTTGCAAGTTCTATGCGCATGCGCCAACCGCCGGAGAACTCGCTGGTGGGGCGGTCAAGGTCGGCCTGACGGAAGCCAAGTCCCTGCAGGGTACGCTCCAGACGTCCCATATACTCGCTTCCTCCCATCATCTCCAGGCGCTCGCTCTCGTGGGTGAAACGCTCGCACAACTGCATGTAGCCCTCGCTTTCATAGTCGTCGCGCTCGGCCATCTCCTTCTGCATGCGCAGGATGTCCGCCTCTATCTCGTGCAGATGGGCAAAGGCCTTCTCGGCCTCCTGGCGCACGGTACACGAATCGGACAACACCATCACCTGAGGCAGATACCCCACGGTGGTGCCCTTGGGCAGGGATACGGTTCCCGAGGTGGGGTGCTCCACTCCTGCTATTATTTTCAGCATGGTGCTCTTGCCTGCTCCGTTCTTACCCACCAGGGCTATGCGGTCCCTGTCGTTCACCACATAGGTGATGTCCGCAAAGAGCGGACGGGCACTGAACTCCACCGAAAGTTGGTCAATTGATATCACTCTGTCTGTTTCTTAATATTTCCGTGCGCAAATTTACAAAATATTTTTCTATTCTCCACCAAAGGCACGGAAAAGTAAAAGGGGAAGACGGAGTTACTTCAACCTAACGAACAGGAAATGCATAAGTAGGCAAGCAAGCGAGAACATAAAAAACACATAGGATTATGCAGGCCTCTCTTTAAGTTAATTTCGGGGTATTTCGCCTTAGTATCGCTCTATATGCACATTAGGACAATCTTCAAAGGCGTCATCATCTATCTTTGTGCTCCTGGGGACTTTAGCAATTGTAAGGGAAGAGCAACCTGCGAAAGCCTCTTTTCCAATCTCCGTCACCGATTTTGGGATGCTGATGCTCGTGAGGCTGGTGCAATCACTAAATGCATACTTCCCTATCTTCTTCACCGATGGTGGGATGATGATGTTGGCAAGGGAAGAGCAATCAGAGAATGCAAAATCTCCAATCTCCGTCAGCAACTTCGGCATGCTAATGTTCCTGAGAGAAGAGCAGTCACGAAAGGTTAATGTTTCTATTTTCGTCACCGATTCAGGGATGCTGATACTGATAAGTGAAGAACAACCCGAGAATGCCCCCTTCCCAATCTTCATTACCGATGGAGGGATATTGACACTCGTAAGGGAAGAGCTATCACTGAAAGCATGGTCTTCAATCTTCGTCACAGATTCGGATATGATGCCCACCCCGTACTTTATCCTATATTTACGTGCACTAATCAACGCGCTCACACACTTCTTGATCTCAAAGCACACAATACATATAACACATATAATTGCCAATAATCCATACGTTGTATCAGCAACAACCATATCTAAGAGAACACACATAAGAATATTATTTAAACATCAGTTTAATTATCTGGTGATTAGCGAGAACACCGTAACTTTATAGTGTCCAATTACTCAGAATTGCAAACAATAATCGCCATGCTCATTGAGGACAAAGTTACATAATTATTTTGTATGGCAGATAGTTTCTGCAAATATTTTGATGCTCTGATGAAAATGGGAGGGCACGGGGTGTGGTACGTCGCAAAAAACGTCGGGAGGATGCCATTTGACAGGACACGGTCTTGCACTTTACAATAAATATTGTATATTTGTAACGCAAACTACACATAAACAATACATAACCTAACACACATGAAGAAGAAAGCAACACTACTTCTTGCCCTGATGGCACTCGGCTTCGGGTCGGGACTGAAGGCTCAGGGCGACTACTACGTGGCGCACGGAGCGGACGTGAACATCAATCACGGCACGCACTACCCCAAGAGCGTGAGCATCGTGGGTACACAGAGTGAAAGACAGGAACTGACGGGCATAGCATCGGCCATAAAGTGTCCTGCCTACTTCGACAAGACGGCGACCGTCTTCGAGGTGAAGGCCGGGGACATCGTCACACCCGAGATAGTGATTAACGGCCAGTGGATGCACGGCTATGTCTATGTGGATTGGAACATCAACAAGGCATTCGACGTGAATCTGGAGGGTGAAGGCCCCTACACCCAGGGCGAGGGCAACGAACTGATGTGCTGGTCGTTCTATAACCATACCGGCGAAAACGCAACACCCGGATGGAACAGCGACGGAGTACAGGCAGGCGACAACACGCTTGCACCGGGTTCCTTCCGCGTTCCCAAGGACCTGCCCGACGGCAGCACCTACCGCATGCGCTACAAGGTGCAATGGAACAGCATAGACCCCAGCGGTGCCGGCGACAAGTTCATCAGCGACGGCGGTTCCATCATCGACGTAACGCTGAAGATAAACGGCGTGGCGGAGAACGTCACCAAATATCCCATCAACGACTATGCCGAACCTCGCGTGGGCACTACTCCCGACGTGGCGGCATGGAGTGCCGTTGGCGAGGGTTTGCAGGCTTCATGGGCTTCACGCGACGAGCACTACTCCCTGCACGATGTGCCCCAGTTGGAGCAGAAGGATGCCGCCACCATCCATGCATGGAAGGGCGAGCGTGCTAACATACAGGCAGTGCTCTTCAGCAAGGAGGACCAGGGCATGCTCTCAGTACGCATGACTGAATGGACAAAGGGTGGCGAAAAGACCGGCATAAAGGCCGGCGAGGCACGCTTCGTGAACTACGTCATCACCGACGACTTCAAGGCTTGTGGCAACCACCCCAGCGGTTTGGAGACATGGCTGGTGCCCGATGTGATTGACCAGGACAAGCCTCATGCCGTTCCCGCCATGGAGACACGCCCCGTGTGGTGCACGCTGGAAATACCACGCGATGCCGAGGCAGGGGAATACCAAACCGCCCTGGAAGTGGTGAACGAGGGCGGAGAGGTGCTGAAGACCCTGGCACTGACCGTAAACGTGAATACACGCTCGCTTCCTGAGGTGAAGGACCAGAAGTTCCACCTGGACCTCTGGCAACAGCCCTACTCCGTGAGCCGCTACTACGACGTGGAGCGTTGGAGCGACGGCCACATCGAGGCCCTGCGCCCCTATCTGAAGGCTCTTGGACGTGCCGGACAGAGCACCGTTTCCGCCATCATGTTCTACGAACCTTGGGGCGAACAGACACACGACCTCTTCGACCCCATGGTGCAGACCACCAAGAAGGCCGACGGCACATGGGCATACGACTATACCATCTTTGACAAGTACGTGGAACTGTGCAACGAGTACGGCATCAACCGACAGATCAACTGCTTCAGCATGGTGCCCTGGGACATGAAGTTCCGCTACTGGGACGAGGCATCCTCTTCATACAAGTTCCTGCAGACAACCACCGGCACAGAGGAGTACCGCGAATTGTGGACAGCCTTCCTGACCGCCTTCAAGGCTCACCTGCAGGAGAAGGGTTGGTTCGAGAAGACAAACATCGCCATGGACGAGCGTGCCGAGGCCGACATGCTCAACGCCTACAACATAGCCAGCGCCCTGGGCTTCAACATGGCCCTGGCAGGCAACTACCACTCATCCCTGAGCGACAAGTTGCAGGACTTCTGCGTGGCACTGGGACAGGACAAGCGCTTCACCGCCGAACAGCGTGCCGACCGCAAGGCCAAGAACCGCATCACCACCGTCTACACCAGTTGCGCCGAGGCTGAGCCCAACATCTACTCCAACTCGCTGCCCGCCGAGGCAACATACCTGCCCCTGTATGCCGCCGCCAACGACCTGAACGGCTACCTGCACTGGTCATGGATCAACTGGGACGAGCATCCGCTGACGGACAGCCGTTTCCGCAAGTTCGGTTCGGGCGACACCTATTGCTACTATCCCGGCAACCGCTCCAGCGTGCGCTTCGAGCGCCTCATCGAGGGCATACACCAGTACGAGAAGGTGATGATCCTGAAGGAGGAGTATAAGGACAACCCCGAGAAGATGGCCATACTGGACATCCTCCTGCAGCGTTTCCAGAGCAGCAGCGTGGCAGGTGTGGATTGCGCTCCCAAGGTGAACGACCTGGAGAACTTCCTGAACGGCCTTGAGGTGGAGGTAACCCTGCCTGAAGGCGTAAGCACCGGCTACTACCGCATCATCAGCAAGGCTACGGCACGCACAGAGCACCTCTTCAACAACGCCCTGCACACGGGCAACAGCATGAAGTTCACCCTTCAGTCCAACTCCAAGGTGGAGACTAACAACGGCATCTGGCACATCACAGACAAGGGTGCCGGCAAACTGGGCGTGAAGAACGGCGACGGACAACCCATGGTGGCAGGTGCCAGTTGGGGCGGTTCCGTAGCAGGCACATTCAACGAACTGACCATCAAGGAGACCAGCGATGTGGGCGAGTACCGCTACTACTACTTTGCCGAGGCGGTGAACTGTACCAACGGAGGCGCCAACTTCAAGGTGGGCGGCACTGACTTCATCACCACATGGGCAGCAGGCGCAAGCACCGCCGAAGACCTCCTGTGGAGATTTGAACCCGTAGACACCGAGGGCAAGTATATATATAATGTGGACATAGCAGACAATGCCGATGCATACGTCACCTACACCCACGACGGCAAGGAGGAGAACGCCTTCAACGGAGGTTTCTTCATCTCTGACAAGGAAATCGCCAAGGAGAGCCTGACGGCAGGCATACTGGACAACGTACTGAAGGCCAGCACAATCACCGTGGAGGGCAACACCATCAAGGTGACAGGCCTGCAGACCATGGAGGAACCCAAGCGCCAGGACCTCTACAACACCAGCAAGGGTGACGGAGTCATCCCGCCCTACCGCATCCCCGGCATCAGCACAGCCAGCAACGGACGCCTCATCACCGTGGCGGCACGTCTGGTGTGCGGCACCGACCCCGGCTACGGACAGGTGGACGTGGTGTGCCGTACCAGCGACGACAACGGCGACACATGGACGGAGATGAAGGATGTGGCCGTGGGCAACGGAAAGACCTCGGCAACGGTCAACTACTTCGAAACTGCCTTCGGCGACCCTGCCGTGGTGGCAGACCGCACCAGCAATGAAGTTCTGGTGATTGCCGTGGCCGGATGTACCGTTTACGGAAACGGCAACACCACCAGGCAGAACCCCAACCTCATTGCCACGATACATAGCGCAGACAACGGCGAGACATGGCAGGAACCCGTGAACGCCACGGAACAGATATACAGCCTCTTCGACCAGGGCAACCCCATTCAGGCAGCCTTCGTGGGCGGTGGCAAGGTGTTCCAGAGCCGCATCGTCAAGAAGGACAAGTACTACCGTCTCTATGCCGCCATGTGCGCACGTCCCAACGGCAACCGTGTCATCTACTCCGACGACTTCGGCCGCACATGGAAGGCCCTGGGCGGTGCCTATGCCCTGCCCGCTCCCGGTGGCGACGAGCCTAAGTGCGAGGAGATGCCCGACGGACGCGTAATCCTGTCAAGCCGTGTGGGTGGCGGACGCATATACAACATCTACACCTACGAGAACACACTGGAGGGCACTGGTTCCTGGAGCACCGATGCCAAGAGTACCTTTGCAGGTTCCGGTCTCACCCCCGGCGGCAACAGCACGAACGGAGAAATACTCATCATCCCCGTGGTTCGCAACAACGACCAGAAGGACATGTACCTGGCCCTGCAATCCCTGCCTACAGGCAGCGGACGTACCAACGTGGGCATCTTCTACAAGGAACTGACCGACATGGCCGACATGAACAGCGTGGTCAACTTCTGCAAGGACTGGAACGGTTTCCACCAGGTGAGCACCACATCCTCGGCATACAGTTCCATGGATCTGCAGGCAGACGGACGCGTGGGCTTCATCTACGAGGAGACACTGACCGGTTTCGGCAAGCGCGACAACCCCGTATCCACCAGTTTCCCCACAGGTGCCGGACAGCACAACTTCGACGGTTTCGACAACATCTACCTGCCTCTGGAGGTGGAGTACATCACCGAGGGGGCATACTCCTATAAGGCCAATGTGGACCGCCGTGCCTTCCTGCAGGCATACTTCTCTGCCGTAGTGGCAGATGCCGAACTCTCCGAGGGCACAAAGGCAGAACTGGCCAACGCCATAGAGTCCCTGAGCCAGCAGCCCACCACTCAGGAGGTGGACAACATCTATGCCCTGCTCAACAGCGAGGCTCCTGCCGACCCATGGGACGGCAAGACCGTGACACTGACCAACGTACAGCAGAACGGTAAGGAATACGCCCTGTACATCAACGCAAGCAACACCCTCTCCCTGGCCACCACCACAGCCGAAGAGCAGGGAGCCAAGGCAGAGTTCACCTGCAAGAAGGAGGCAAGCGGAAAGTACAGTTTCTACAACGAGGACACCAAGCAATACATGATATGGCGTGCTGCTTCCAGTGGCGGTCACAACAGCAACAAGGGAACCCTCGGCACCTACAACGCCACCTATTGCGACTGGAGCATAAACGATGCCTCAGCCACCAAGGAAGGCACCTACTACCTGGTAAGCAAGCGCTCAAACGGCAGTACCGACGGTTCACTCATCGTCATGGCATCAGGCGTCTTCGACGGATGGGGCAACAGCATCGGCTGGAGCAACAACTACAGCAACCTCTTCCGCATAGACATTACAGACACCGCAACAGGCATCGGCGACATAGAGGAAACGGAAAACGGAAAACGGGGAACGAAAATCTACGACCTCTCCGGACGTCAGGTACGCCAGGCAGACAAGGGCGTCTACATCACCAACGGACAGATTGTAGTGAAGTAAAGCAAGACGTATTTGCCACTGATACAAGTGGCGTCCCTACCCTACCATTAAAGAGGATGTGCCAGAAAACAGGCATATCCTCTTTTTGATACTATAATCCAAAATCGGACAATAGACAGTTACACACCAATGAAACCATCTTTTTGTCATCCGTCCAAAAACAAAGCCTCTTGCCGTCATAACGTTAATAAGCGGTTTGGGGTAAATTAGAGCAGAGGATGCTTGCTTTATCCGCAACAATGATATATCTTTGCAGGTGCAGAAGATACATATAAATACCATGCCGAAGAAGATTCATACCTCTACTCCATCGCACTATCCCGTATGCCTGCATGCGGATTGTCCATTGGCGCAACGTTGCCTCAGGCGCAATGCATTCATCACCCTGGTAAAGAGTCAGGAATATATGCATATCGTAAATCCGGAAAAGTGCACGCAAACTGAAGGGTGCAAATATTTCCGCGACAACACTCCGGTGGTTTACGCAAAGGGATTTACCAACTTCCAGAAGAAGATGACACAGGAACAGTATCAGAAGTTCCTGGACATACTGCAGAAGAAGTTCGGCCGCAACCCGTATTTTGAGCGTCGCAACGGCAAAACCTTGCTGACACTGCAGGAACAGGACCTGATAATGGAGACACTGCACCAGTTAGGCATCAAGGACGAGTACAAGTTCGACTCGTATCTGGAGGCCTTCAACTGGAACGAATGACGAGTCCTCATAGTAAGAGGACTGCAGTCCTCGTAGTAGGAGGACTCAAGTCCTTATACTATGAGGACTGGCAAAGGCTCGGGAGGACTGGTGCAACTACTCCTTTATCCGGATAACCATGTTGGAGATGATAGCCGCCAGTCCTCCGGTTGTAATGCCGGAAGAGAATATATTTCTGATGGTCTCTGGGAACTGCATGAGAATGTCGGGATAGAGTTCTACACCAAGTCCCATGCTGAAACTGATGGCAATGACCAGAGTTGCCTTGCGGTCTATTTGCTGAGAGGCGATGATTTTCACACCAGCCGAGGCCACGGTACCGAACATGAGCAGGGTGGCTCCGCCAAGCACTGGGTCGGGCATAAAGGAGAATATCACGCCGACAATGGGGAAGAAACCCAAGAAGACAAGAAACAGGGCGATGAAATAGCCCACGTATCTGCTGGCCACGCCGGTAAGTTGTATCATGCCGTTGTTCTGCGCGAAAACGGAATTAGGGAAGGAATTGAGCGCACCTGCTATGAATGAGTTCAGTCCATCGGCAAGGATTCCGCCCTGGGCACGCTTCAAGAAGGTCTGCCCTTCTACCGGCTCTCCTGAAATGAGCGAATTCGCGGTTATGTCGCCGTACGCCTCTATGGCCGTAATCACATAGACTATAGCAAAGGCCACTATGGCAGATATGTCGAACGACACACCGTATTTGAACGGCACTGGGACATTGAATATGGAATATTCCGGCATAGTGCCGAAGTCCACCATGCCACAGAAAAAGGAAACCGCATACCCTATCGCTATGCCTATGATAATGGAGCCCATTCGCAAATAGCGGTTGCTGCTACGGTTGAACAGCACGATAAGCAGCAGTACAAGAGCCGCGATGCCAAGGTTGAGGTATGAACCGAAAGTACCGTTCTCTATTGCCGATGCTCCTCCTCCGCAAGAGGTGATGCCTACCTTTATGAGGCTTATGCCTATCAGCGTTACCACTATGCCCGACACAAGCGGAGTGATTATCTTCATGGCATACTTAAGGATGCGGCTGACGAGAATCTCGGCAAACGCTCCCACCATGGTGGCGCCGAAAATGGCAGGCAGGCCTCCTATCGCACCGGCCATAATGATGGGGCTGATGAACGAGAAACTTGTGCCCTGCACGCACAACAGGCCACATCCCACCCCTCCGAAGCGCTTGCACTGGATGAACGTGGCGATGCCTGACACAAACAGGGACATGGACACGAGGAAACTTGTCGTCTCCACATCAAAGCCCAGTGCTCCGGATATAATCAGCGGTGGGGTAATGATGGCCACGAATATTGCCAGCAGATGCTGCATGGCGGCAAACAGGGTGTCCTTCAAGGGAGGCCTGTCCTCCAGCCCGTATATAAGTCCGTTCTGCATGACTATCTGAATGTTACGTTACAATTATCCAAACTCTCAATGATTGCCAGGGACTCTACGTGTATGCCTCTGTTGCGCAACAGTTCGCCACCGTTCTGGAAACCCTTTTCTATCAGGAAGCCCATTCCCTCCAGCGTGGCACCTGCCTGCTCCACCAGGTCGATGATACCAAGGGCGGCATTGCCGTTGGCAAGGAAGTCGTCAACGAAAAGCACCTTGTCCCCGGGGTTGAGATAATCGCCGCTGACACATACGGTATATGTCTTGTTCTTGGTGAACGAAAACACTTCCGTAACCAGCATGTTGTCCATTGTGCTCGGAGTCTTCTTCTTGGCAAAGAGCACGGGCACGTTCAGATAGTCGCCTACCATTATGGCCGGTGCTATGCCGCTTGCCTCAACGGTCATAACCTTGTTGATTGTGTGCCCGGAAAACCTCCTGACGAGTTCCTTTGCCATCTCTCGCATAAGTACAGGGTCCATCTGATGGTTTATGAAGTTGTCCACCTTCAGTATACCGCCATCCAGGCACTTTCCGTCACTCAATATACGTTCTTTTAATTGCTTCATATATGTTTAGCAGCCTTAATAATCATTCCGTCTGCAAAGTTACAACTAAGCAAGGTATTTGCCAAATTTATTTGAGCAAATCCGAACCGACGAACAAAACAAGAGCAGAGGATGCTTGCTTTATCCGCAACAATGATATATCTTTGCAGGTGCAGAAGATACATATAAATACTATGCTGACACAGCAGGAACAGGACCTGATAACGGAGACACTGCACCAGTTAGGCATCAAGGACGAGTACAAGTTCGACTCGTATCTGGAGGCTTTCAACTGGAACGAATGACGAGTCCTCATAGTAAGAGGACTGCAGTCCTCGTAGTAGGAGGACTCAAGTCCTTATACTATGAGGACTGGCACAGACTTTCGAGACAATGGAGGCTGCCTTATGAAGAAGCATGCATCCGAACAATCACAAACAAGGATATATGGAAATAAGGAAACGCATCGGAATGTTTGGCGCTTGTATGGCGGTGTGGCAATGTGGAGCATTGCATGCACAGGACAGGCCCAACATCATTCTGTTTCTGGTGGACGACATGGGCGTAATGGATACCTCTGTGCCATTCCTTGCCGACAAAGACGGTGAGGTGCGGCTACATCCGCTAAACAAATGGTACAGGACACACAACATGGAAAGGCTGGCAGAGCAGGGAATACGGTTTTCCACATTCTATGCACAGAGTGTGAGTTCGCCCTCGCGTACTTCCATACTGACAGGGCAGAATGCGGCACGACACCGGACAACAAACTGGATAGATTCAGAAAGAAACAACCGTACAGCACATGGTCCGCACGAATGGAACTGGGAGGGCATAGACAGTACCATGCCCGTCTACCCGAAACTCCTGCAAAAGGCCGGATACCGTACCATTCACGTAGGCAAGGCACACTTCGGCTGTAGGGGGAGCGAGGGCGAGGACCCGAAAAACATTGGGTTTGACATCAACATAGGCGGAAATTCCATAGGCCAGCCTGGCAGCTATTACGGAAAGTGGGGCTATGGCAAAATCCGCGGGAACAAGGCCAGAGCCGTACCGGGGCTGGACAAATACCATGATACCGACACCTTCCTGACGGACGCACTGACCATGGAAGCGGCAAGACAGATAAGGCAGGCCGCGGAGGAGGGCATACCGTTTTACCTGAACATGTCGCACTATGCCGTACACCAACCGTTTGAAGCCGACGAGAGGTTTACGGAACATTACGAAAACTCTGGCAAAGACTTGCCCGCAGTAGCCTTCGCCTCATTGGTGGAGGGGATGGACAAGTCTCTTGGAGACCTGATGAAGACACTGGAAGAAACCGGTATTGCCGAAAACACCATCATCCTCTTCCTCGGAGACAATGGCGGGGATGCCCCCTTGGGAGGAGCCGCCGACCATGCCTCCTCCGCTCCGCTTAGAGGCAAGAAAGGTTCGGAGTACGAAGGCGGTGTGCGTGTTCCCTTCATCGCCTCGTGGGCAAAACCAGATGCCGGCAACAGACTCCAGAAGAAGTTTCCCATAGCACAGGGACGTGTACAACTGCAACAAGGCACGATAATGGACATATACCCCACCATACTCTCCATGGCAGGAATAAAGAAACCGAAAGGACACACCCTGGATGGCAGAAGCCTGAAAAGGCTGATGGCCGGAAAGCAGGACAGCAGGCACAGGGATGATTTCCTGATGCACTTCCCTCATGGCGAGCACCGCGCCAACTACTTCACGACATATCGCAAAGGCGACTGGAAACTGATATACTATTACAATCCGGGGACAACGGGGATACCTTCGTGCAAACTATACAACCTGAAGGAGGACCCTTACGAAACGACCGACATAGCCAATACGCACCCGAGACAAACGGCCATGCTGCTGAAGATGATGAAGGAACGTCTTGTCGAAGAAAACGCGCTATATCCCATAGACAAAGACGGAAGGGAATGCCGGCCATAAGGTTCATGGTAACGCTTCGCTGACCTGGCAAAAAGAAAGAGGCAGGATACAGATTGGGGGGGGCAATTTTGTTCTGCCACCCCCCAATCTGTATCCTGTAATACTGTACTATACCTACTTTACAATCTGCTTGTTGCCGTCTACAATATAGATGCCCTTTACAGGAGCGGTGACACGGCGGCCACTCAGGTCGTAGATTTCCGTTTCCCGTTTTCCGTTTTCCGTTTCCTCTATGTCGTCGATGCCGGTGGGAACCTCCACACCGCTTTTCTGGAACTCCCATGTGCATGCTCCCCAGAAGGGTTTCATCAGTATGTAGTTCCAGGCATCAGGGTTGGTGTACCAACTGTATTTCTTGCTTCCGTCTATGATGCAGATGCCGCTCTTGCCGTCGAGGGTGCGCTCTTCCAGTGTCCACGCGTAGTCCTTGCCCACCTTCACCTTCTGGTCAACGGCATTGGAGGCAAGATAGGCGGCCGTCTCTGTCTTCTTGCTGTATATGAATACGGTGCCGTCGTCATTCTTCTTTATGCGCCAGAGATAGGTGTCGTCCTCGCTCTTTCCATTGACAGGGGTGATGCTATTGTCAGAAGCATTATATTGGGCATATCTGCCGAACCATACGTTGCGGATATAGTAGTAATGGCTTTCGCTCAGGGTTTGTGAGATGGAAGTCTTGGGCATCTGTATGAACTGGTTGTAGATGTCCAGGAACTGGTTGTATTTCTCCTCCGAAACGACGCCCTCTTCCAATGCCTTCTGGGCAGGAAGGATGATGTTCTGCTCGGCAAAGTCGAGAGCCTCCTGTGTGTAATTGCCCATTTCGCCTGGCTGGGCGGTGAGGAGGATGATTTCACACTTGTTGACAAGACCCTTCAACTGGGCACTGAAGTCGGTCACTTCCACCACCTTCCATGTACCGTTGTAGCATAGGGCAGCCTCGTCCTTGGCATAGACATCACCGGAGAGTTCCGCGCTGAAGCGCTTCACCTGACCGGTCATCTGGGCGTTGTAACCACTTACGGCAGAGAGGGTGACCACACCGGGGATATATGTGAAGTTCTTGGTGGCGATGGTGGCCTTGTCCATGCGAATGGGAGTAGCGCCGCTCTCCACCATTTCCAGTGCCGCGTTGTAAGCGCCCATCTTCACGAACTTGCCTGTGCATAGATTCTTGAGCAGGTAACCGCCATCGGTGGGTACGAACTGCCAGAGTTCCTCGGGCTCTGTCTGGGGAGTGAAATGGAAACGCACTCCGCCATCCTTCTGGTACATGGTGGAACCCTCGTACTGGCGCTTGTAGTAGGTGGAGGCAGAGACGATCTGATAGGTCTTGCCCTCCTGAGGCTGGACAATGTCGGCCGCCTTGTAGTCGCTGATGGCCTGTGCAAGGGCACTGACATCCTGGCCATCAGTACTTTCCAGCGCGGCCTTCAATGCATCATACACTTCAGCAGCAGGGTAGCCGACACCGCCACGCACACTCTTGGCAAGGAGTTCCTCTGCTTCCATGATGGTGCTCTCCTGCCCGGTGTACTCCTTGGGTTCGATAAAATGCTTGGCATACTGATAATCCAGGTGGTCGAAGATCTCGTCGTGTGTCTGCAAGCGCAGGTAGAACGATGTCCAGTCCTTCTTGTCCGTGGGCAGCCATCCTATCTCAGACACTGCCAGCATACGAGGCAGGAGGCAGTATTCCACCTCGTCGATGTCGTTGCAGGTCTCCGTCCACATGTTGCACTGCACGCCGAGAGCAAATTCCTCCTTGCCGTTCAAGGCGCTCAGGGGATTGAGGCCATATATCTCGTCCACGGTGTTCACGCCCCAGCCACCGTGATATGGTTCGTCCACGAAGAGGTCGCCCTCCTCTCCCTGCATGAAGTCGATATACAGGTACTGGTAGGGCACGATGATGGACTTCAAGCCACGGTTGGCAGCCTGGGTGCTGAAACCCATGCCGTTCCATGCCATGATGACGGGTTTGGTCTTGTTGTTGTCGTTCCAGTTGGCCAGAAGTTCGTCCCACACTACGATATCCTTGCCATACTCTTCCTTGAGGAAGATACCCAGTTCCTCCACAAGCCATGATTGCAACTGGTGAACGCCTTCCAGGCCCAATTCCTCCACACGGTCCAGGCACATCTGGTTGGTCTTCCACTGGTCCGTGGGGCACTCGTCGCCACCGATATGGACATAGTCATAGGGGAAGACGGTTGCCACGTGGCCGAGTACGCACTTGAGGAAGTCGATGACACGGTCATCGCCCACGTTGAGAACATCCTTTGATATGCCTCCGTCAATGCGTACCTCATACTTCTTGCTGGGGTCGCAACTCAGTTCGGGATATGATGCAACGGCAGCCACCATGTGGCCGGGGAGGTCCACTTCGGGGATTATCTCTATGTTGCGTGCCTTGGCGTAGGCAACAATCTCGCTCAGGTCCTCGAGGGTGTAGAACATGCCACGGCCGTACTCGGTGTCGTCAAAGAATTTCTGTCCGTCGCCATTGTTGGCAAACGAACCCTTGCGTATGGCACCCACTTCGGTGAGTTTGGGGTACTCGGGGATGTGTATGCGCCAACCCTGGTCGTCGGTCAGATGCCAGTGGAAGCGGTTCATCTTGTAAAGGGCCATGATGTCAAGTACCTTCTTCACCTCTTCCTTGTTGAAGAAATGGCGGGCAATGTCGAGCATGTAGCCGCGATGACCCAAGTGCGGACGGTCCTCTATTTCCAAACAGGGAATGGTCCATGCCCCGGCATCGCTCTGCTTATCCCCGGCAAAGAAATTGCGTGGCATGAGTTGCTTCAGCGTCTGCAAGGCATAGAACCAGCCGCCAAACTCGGAAGCCTGGATGGTGATGCCCTCAGATGTGACGCTCATGGTGTAGGCCTCCTTGGCAAGCGTCTCGTCGGTGCCAAACCATATCTCGCCCAGAGAGGGAGCATCGCCTGCCTCCTTGACTTCAAGGCTTATGCCAGTGGATATTCCCAATTGTCGGGCAAATGCCTCTGCATGCTCCTTCATCCCAGCACCCGTGTAGGCAATGGCCGAAAGAGAAGCGAGTGGAAGTTCGCCATCCTTTACATCCAACTTGTTAGGATATGGGATGAGAGCCGTTCTGCTCATCTTCTCCAGATTTTCCGCAAAACTCTCGGCATCCACAAATTCCACGGCGTTGTTCTTGTCACCCTTGTCCCAAAGACCTACGCCACGGTTTTCCGCAGGACCGCCCCACAGATTCATGGATATGGCAGTGTTTGCCTTGGGTTGGATTTCGTACGCGCCAGAATATTCGGACACCGTGGTAGCGTTGATGACAAACTTATACACACCCGAAGTCGAAGAATTGGCCCGAACCATCTGGTTCTTTTCAGCAGAGGTTACCCCGAGGACATAGCCAAGTTTGTTGGTAAACACATAACCATCGGTCTTTGACCCCGTAATCTTCCACAATTGGGCCTTACTTCCCTTAGCTGCGCTTGTTGTAATGTTAGCGCCATCGGTTTCAGCAGTCAGTGCATTGCCACCGTTCATAAACTGGATTAGATACCACTTCGTTTCCTGTTCGGTACTCACCGTCGGGAAACCTTGTGCCATTGCATGCACCGATGCCAGCAACACGCAAAGCAAAGACAAGAAATGCTTTTTCATAATATATATAATATAGATTCAAGTTCCAAATCCCTCCTGTAAAGATACTTTTCCACGAGCAGACCACTCATTTTCAAAGCACAACAAACAGGTTCATATCCTTTAGGGCAATGGCAAAGTTAATGTTTTTATTTCAGATAACAAATCTTTTCACTAAAAAACAAACGGATACCCTTGACAGGTCTTGCCATAGCGGGTATGAAACATGTATGCCTGAATAAAAAAAGAGTCCTCAGAAAGCAAAATGCTTACCCGAGGACTCGGAGGGAGGGAGGGTGACTAGTGGGATTCGAACCCACGACATTCAGAACCACAATCTGACGCTCTAACCGACTGAACTATAGTCACCATCTTGGTTAGTATTGCTTTCCGAAGCAGTTGTTGCTTCCTGAAAGCGAGTGCAAAGATATGGCATTTTGATGATACTGCCAAATATTTGGGCACTTTTTTTCAATCGCAAGGCAAAATAAGGACTGCTTAGGGTGTTGCAGTGCCTTGAGAGGTGCTCAGACGCGGAAGGAACCATGCCTTCCGCGTCAATGCTATGCACGCTGTTTGTATGCTTGCAGGGTGTTGAGCATGAGCATGCAGATGGTCATGGGACCTACTCCGCCCGGCACTGGGGTGATGGCAGAGCACAGGGGGGATACCGCCTGGAAGTCCACGTCGCCCTGAAGGCGGAATCCGCTGGGGCGTGACGCATCGGGCACACGGGTGGTGCCAACGTCAATAACCACGGCACCGGGCTTTACCATGTCTGCCGTAACGAAGGCAGGGCTGCCGATGGCGGCAATGAGGATGTCGGCCTGACGGCATTCCTCTGCCAGGTTGGCGGAATGGGAATGAAGGACGGTGACGGTGGAGTCGCCCCACTGCTTCTGCATCATGAGCGATGCCATGGGCTTGCCCACGATGTTGGAACGGCCCAGGATGGCAACCTTCTTGCCACGTGTCTCCACATTGTAGCGGCGCAACAGGGTGAGGATGCCCAGAGGTGTGGCCGAAATGAAGGCAGGCAGACCTATGGACATGCGTCCCACGTTGACGGGATGGAAACCGTCCACATCCTTTTCAGGCAGGATTGCCTCCGTCACCTTCTGCTCGTCAATGTGCTTGGGCAGGGGCAACTGGACAATGAAGCCGTCCACCTCGGGATTGTTGTTGAGATCGTCCACAACCTGAAGCAGTTCTGCCTCGGTGATGTCGTCCTCGTAGCGGAGCAAGGTGCTCTGGAAACCGCATGCCTCGCAGGCAAGAACCTTGTTGCGGACGTATGTCTCGCTACCTCCGTCATGACCCACAAGCACGGCGGCAAGATGGGGTGCACGGCCTCCGGAGGCTATTATGCTTTCAACCTCAGCCTTTATTTCTGCCTTTATCTGGGCAGCGGTTGCTTTTCCGTCTATTATCTGCATAAGTGTTTATTTATTGAAGGACCCTCCCCCTTGCCCCTCCGCAAGGGAGGGGAGTATAATGTACTGCCCGATGTAGGCTCGAGTTGGTTGTAACTACTCCCCTCTCTTGCAGAGGGGCGGGGGGAGAGTCTTTTATACGTTTCTAATTTACATTCTTCCCTTCATCATGCTGGCCATCTGGGCCATCTTGGACTTGTCGGTCATCATCTTCATCATCTTGCGAGTCTGGTCAAACTGCTTGATGAGACGGTTAACCTGCTGGAGTTCCACACCGGCACCCTTGGCTATACGGTGACGGCGTGAGGTGTTGAGACACTCGGGATGCTCGCGCTCGTAGGGAGTCATGCTCTGGATGATGGCTTCGATGCCCTTGAAGGCATTGTCGTCGATGTCCACGTCCTTCAGCGCCTTGCCCACGCCGGGAATCATGCTGGCCAGGTCCTTGAGGTTACCCATCTTCTTGATCTGCTGAATCTGGTTGTAGAAGTCGGAGAAGTCAAACTTGTTCTTGCGAATCTTGGCCTCCAGTTTCTTGGCCTCAGCCTCGTCGAACTGCTCCTGGGCGCGTTCCACGAGAGAAACGATGTCGCCCATGCCCAGAATACGGTCGGCCATACGTGCAGGGTGGAAGGGGTCTATGGCCTCCATCTTCTCGCCCGTACCCACAAACTTGATGGGCTTGTTCACCACGGTGCGGATGGACAGGGCTGCACCGCCACGGGTGTCACCGTCCAACTTGGTGAGGATAACACCGGTATAGTCGAGGCGCTCGTTGAACTCCTTGGCGGTGTTTACGGCATCCTGACCGGTCATGGCATCCACCACGAAGAGGATTTCGTGAGGATTGATGGCGTTCTTGATGTCGGAAATCTGCTGCATCAGTTCCTCGTCGATGGCAAGACGGCCGGCGGTATCCACGATGACAACATCGTGAGCCTTGGACCTTGCCTCGCGGATGGCATTCAGGGCTACCTGAACGGGATCTGTGGCACCCTCCTCGATGTACACGGGCACGCCAACCTGCTCGCCGAGCACGCGCAACTGCTCCATGGCGGCGGGACGGAAGGTGTCGCACGCGGCCAGAAGGGGACTCTTGTGCTTCTTCTCCTTGAGCATCTTGGCCAGTTTGCCGCTCATGGTGGTCTTACCGGAACCGTTCAAACCGGCCATCAGAATGATGCTGGGCTCGCCGATACGGCCGGGCAGGTTGAGTTCGGCGGTTTCGCCACCCATCAGTTCTGCCAGTTCATCGTGAACGATCTTCACCATCAACTGCTGGGGCTTCACGGCGGTGAGCACGTTCTGTCCCAGAGCCTTCTGCTTCACGGTGTCGGTGAAAGTCTTGGCCACCTTGTAGTTCACGTCGGCATCCAACAGGGCGCGACGCACGTCCTTGAGGGTCTCGGCAACATTGATTTCGGTAATCTTGCCCTCACCCTTCAGTATTTTCCACGAGCGTTCGAGACGCTCCGAAAGATTTTCAAACATAATCTTATATCTGTTTTCGTTTATTCCTTATATATATGCTCTGTATTCCTTGACCAGAGACAACACGTTGCGAGGCTCATCGGAACACGTTACGAGGCCCATCGCTTCACGTTGCGAAGCCTCACGCTCCAAGGGTCATATCCCCAGAAGTTTCTCTACCAGAGGTATGATTACCTTGCCAAGCACCACTCCGTTCAGATAGTGTTCGCCCTCAAAGAGGGTCATCTGCCCAGTGCCGTAGTGCTTGCGGAAGTCGGGCTGGCAATTCACGTTCTTGTCCTTGGTGCCGAACAGTCCCCAAACGAGCTGCTTCTCCTCGGGGGTGATGTCCTGGAAACTCTGTTTCTCCACCTCCTTGAACTCTGCTATCATCTGCTTGTCCACCTTGAAGTCGCGTGCGCCGTCCTCGCGCTTGTTGCGGAACTCCTGGCGACCCATGCCACGGAAAGTGAGCAGGCGTGCCATGTGGAAGGAGGGATTCACCAGGATGCGTCTTATACCGTGCAACTGCTCGGCATACATGGCTCCCATGGAGGTGGCGACGATAAGGTCGGGCTGGTGCTCGCCAACATACTGGCGAAGGTACTCTATGGCGCGAAGCGGTTCTACGGGAACATCAGGACTGAGCACCTGTACCCCCTTGGGATAGAGGTGATTGCGCAACTGGGTGGCACTACCTGTGCTACCCGCCGATGCAAAGCCGTGTATGTATAATACCTTCATCAGTGTAATGCAGAAAAGAAAAGAACTCTCCAGCAAAGATAAATCTTTAACCGGAGAGTTCCACCACCACTTCTGTTGCGGGGGTCCGACTCGAACGGGCGACCTCCAGGTTATGAGCCTGGCGAGCTACCAACTGCTCCACCCCGCGATATTGCGTATCAAACTTGAACGCGACATAGGCGTCGTTTCTTGTTTGCGAGTGCAAAGGTATGCCTTTTTCCTGATACCGCCAAACGTTTTAGTGAAAAATTGCAAAATTATTGCTAATATGGAGGAATTATCGTACCTTTGCACAGAATTACACCTTATATACATATATAGTATGGCGGTAGAGAAAACAAGGAACAAACTGATAGAGGTGGCACGCACCCTGTTTGCCAAACAAGGCATAGAGGAAACCACGATGAACGACATCGCCCTGGCTTCCGGGAAGGGCAGGCGCACGCTTTACACCTACTTCAAGAGCAAGGAAGACATCTATGATGCCGTGGTTCAGGACGAACTGGAACTGATGGCACAGAAGATGGCCGAGGTGGCCCAGCAGGAAATGGACCCCGAGGACAAACTCGTGGCCCTCATATACGCACACCTGCAGGCCATAAAGGACGTGGTGCAGCGCAACGGCAACATACGCGCAGAGTTCTTCCGCGACATCTGGCGCGTGAGCCTCATCCGCCAGCGTTTCGACCGCAACGAGAAGATACTCCTGACCACCATACTGTCCGAGGGCGTGGAAAAGGGACTGTTTGAGATAGACGACCTCTCGCTCATGGTGGACATCATAAGATACTCCGTGCGAGGACTGGAGGTACCGTTCATCTACGGACGCATAGCCGACGGCATGCCCAAAGGACTGATACGTGGCGTGGTGCACAAGATAATACACCGCTCACTGAGCAAGAAATACAACAAATAAGGCCGGCCGGAGCATGCTCTCCCTGCCGACGACAACAACAAACCATCAGAAAATACCAAACATACCCATAACGACTATGAAACTATTGGAAGGAAAAACCGCCCTCGTAACCGGTGCGGCACGTGGTATAGGCAAGGCAATCGCCTTGAAGTTCGCCTCCGAAGGGGCAAACATCGCTTTCACCGACCTGGTTCTTAACGACGAAATGGCTGCCGGCCTGGAAGCCACACGTCAGGAGATAGAGGCCCTCGGCGTAAAGTGTCTGGCATACGCCGGCAATGCCGCCGACTTCGCACAGACAGAGGAGACCGTAAAGAAGATAAAGGAAGACTTCGGCACTATAGACATCCTGGTAAACAATGCCGGCATCACCAAGGACGGCCTGATGCTCCGCATGACAGAAGCCCAGTGGGATGCCGTCATCAACGTAAACCTGAAATCGGCCTTCAACTTCATCCATGCCTGCGTACCCGTGATGATGCGCCAGCGTGGCGGTTCCATCATCAACATGGCCAGCGTGGTGGGCGTTCACGGCAATGCCGGTCAGGCCAACTATGCAGCCTCCAAGGCCGGCATGATAGCCCTGGCAAAGAGCGTGGCTCAGGAAATGGGTCCCAAGGGCATACGTGCCAACGCAATAGCCCCCGGCTTCATTGAAACCGCCATGACCGCAGCCCTGCCCGACGAGGTACGCGAGGAGTGGAAGAAGAAGATACCCCTGCGCCGCGGCGGACAGACCGAGGACATCGCCAACACCGCCCTGTATCTGGCCAGCGACCTGTCAAGTTACGTTACCGGTCAGGTTATCCAGGTGGACGGCGGCATGAACATGTAATCCAAGCAGATGACCGTTCTATACGAAGACAACCATCTGATAATAGTAAACAAACAGGCAGGGGAGATAGTCCAGGGCGACAAGACCGGCGACACTCCCCTATCTGATATTGTCAAGGACTGGCTGAAGGAGAAGCACAACAAACCAGGCAACGTGTATCTGGGAGTGGTGCATCGTCTGGACAGGCCAGTGTCGGGCGTGGTACTTTTTGCCAAGACAAGCAAGGCCCTGCCACGCCTGAACAAGATGTTTGCCGAACACGACAAGGTAAGCAAGACCTATTGGGCGATAGTGCAGAACCGTCCGCAAGCATCCAAAGGCACACTGACGCACTGGCTCACCCGACAGGAGAAGAACAACACGGCACGCGCCTACGACCGCGAAGTGCCGGGGGCGAAGAAGGCCGTCCTGGACTACGAACTCATCGCCTCTGGCGACAGGTACCACCTCCTGGAAATACATCTGCACACCGGACGGCACCACCAGATACGGTGCCAACTGGCCAAGATGGGATGCCCCATAAAGGGCGACCTGAAATACGGAGCACCGAGAAGCAATCCCGACGGAAGCATCTCCCTGCATGCCCGCAACCTGACACTGGAACATCCCGTGAGCCACGAGACGATTTCCGTCACGGCACCCGTGCCCGACGACAGACTTTGGCTGGCCTTGTGCAAAGAGGCAACGAAATAAGACACACTACACACACTAACGTCCCCAATCCTTTTGAACATCATCCGACGCATATTGAAATGGACAGGCATCACCCTTGGAACGGTGTTGCTGCTTCCCGTATTCATAATGGTGCTTCTGTACATACCCCCCATCCAGAACTGGGCGGTACAGAAAGCCATTGGCATAGCCTCTGAGGAAACGGGCATGGACATCAGTCTGGAGAAGGTGGGCATCACCCCGCTGCTGGACATAGAACTGGAGAATCTTACCGCCATACAGGAAAACGACACCGTCCTGCACACGGGGGCAGTGATGGTGGACCTGGACTTCGGCAACATCCTCCAAGGGCAATTCGGAATAGAGGGCATAGATATCAGGAACGGAGTCTTTAACTCCCTCGACCTCATTCCACAACTCGGAATAAACGGACGCCTCGGTCTGCTGCACCTTGACCGTGAGGACACAGACCTGAAAAACGGTCGCGCACAACTGAGCGGCGCATCCATAGAGGGTTGCGACCTGGACATCTGCATGCGCGATACCGTAATAACGGACACAACGGAAAGCGCTCCCCTGCCCTGGACAATAAAGGTGGGACAAATAGACATACGGAACAGCCGCATAGGCTTCCGCACGGCGGGAGACACACTTGCCGTAAGTACCGCCATCAGAAACGCACAACTCTCGGGAGGGGACATCAGTCTGGAAAACGGCATATATGCCGTGAATGCCCTGGGGATAGACATAGACACTCTGCTTCTGTGCATGAAAGACACGGCAGGGGCAAGCACATGCATATCCCTGCCTGCCACCTCGCTCTCTGCAGAAGGTCTGAGGATGGACACCATGGCCGTAAGCCTGCCGAAGTTCTCCATCAACACCGGCATGCAGGAAAAGCCGCAGAGCCTCATCAACGGAAACCTGCACATGGACTTCAATGCATTCACTCCCCGGAGCGGAGGTTTCATGGCGGCAAACATCAAGGCATCGCTCTCCCACTCCGACCTGCTCGGCATAGCCAAGGACTACATTCCCGAAGACCTGGCAAAGGCATACCCTGCCCTACCCCTGAATGCCCACATAACGGCTAACGGCAATATCGACTCCATTAACATAGATACCCTGCACCTGCTCATGCCCACCGCAATAGACATAAAGGCAGACGGATACGTTGCAGATGCACTGGCGGAAGGCGGAATGAGGGCTCACCTACTGTGGGACGCAAGTACCATGAACCTGGACTTCATACGTCGCTATCTGGGACTTACCGGCATTAACATACCGCGCATGAACATGTCTGCCGACACAAGGGTACATGACAATACATACAAGGCAGACGCACTTATCAGACAAGGCGAAGGAACGTTGCACGCCAACGCATCGCTAGACCTTGACAACATGTCGTACATGGCCAGGGCACATGCCAAGGATATAAACATCCGAAACTTCATGCCGGAGGACAGCATCGGACTACTGACCCTTTATGCCGACGTAAGCGGACATGGCACAGACTTTCTTTCCAAGGCTACAGGACTGAAAGCGGCAGTGGACCTGAAACACCTGGAATACAAGGACTGGGATGTGGACAATGCCAGACTTACAGCCCAACTGAAACGTGGTAAGGCTACGGTAGAACTGCATTGCGACAACGATATCCTCATGGCAAACGCATGCGCCAATGCCAATATAGACAAAAAGGATTCCAAGGCCGATTTCTCCCTGTCCATGAACAGGATAAACTTCCAGGCTCTGGGAATAACAAAAGACTCTCTCGTGGCATCCATGACACTAAGCATGGACGGCGGCACGGACATGAAGCAGACACACCGTCTGAACGGAAGCGTACACAGCATAGAATTGGCCACCCCCGACACCACCTACTACCCACTGGACCTGAATCTGGAGGTGAACCTGAACGAGGAGAGCATGCTGGCAAGGACAAACGCCGGCAACATGTGGATTCAGTTCCATTCAGACGAAGGCCTGGACTCACTGATGAAGAAAACCGGCAACTTCATGCAGGAACTGAACAGGCAGAGAGACGCACACATACTTGACATGCACGAACTGAACAGACGCCTGCCCCTGGTGGACATGCATCTGCTGTGCGGCAACAACAACCCTCTGGCAAACATCATGCGTTCCATGCTCGGCACAACCATGACCGAAATGGCCTTCGACCTGACAACGAATCCCGAAGAGGGACTGAACGGACAGGGCCACATGAACAAGCTGAGAACCGCGGCGGTAGTCATCGACTCCATTTCCTGGAACATCAAAAACATTGCCGAAGGCGTGAAGATGATGGCAAGGGTGAAGAACGGCCCCAGGAACAAGGTGGTCAACTTCGATGCCTCGCTGAATGCGCTCGTAACGCCCAAGGGACTGGAGAGCAGTTTCCTGTTCATTGACGGAAAAGGCAACAAGGGCGTGGACTTCGGACTTAACGTGGGCATAGCGGACAGCGCACTGAAAGTGCAACTTACTCCGCTCGACCCCATCTTTGCATACCGTCGCTTCAATGTGAATGCCGACAACTTCCTGTCCATCGACAAGTCAAACCACATAAAGGCAGACATGAACCTGCTTGCCGACGACGGTACCGCCCTGAACCTGTATAGCACGCCGAACGAAACGGCACAACAGGACATCACATTGTCCATCGCCAACTTCAACCTTGGCGAACTTTCACGCGTCCTGCCCTTCATGCCCATGGTGACGGGCATGCTGAACGGCGACATACATGCCGTGAAGGAGGAAGAACAGGCCACGGTATCGGTGGACATGGACGTGAAGAAGATGGGCTTTGAGGGAAGTCCGCTTGGCGACATAGGCATGGAGATGATTTACTTCCCCAATGCCGACGGTTCGCACCTGGTGGACGGAATACTGTCTCAGAACAACAGGGAAATAGCCCTGCTGAACGGCAGATACTGGACCAAGGGCGAAGAAGGTCAGATTGAAGCCGAGGCACATCTGCAACGCCTGCCCCTGAACATTGCCAACGGTTTCATCACCGACAACATGGCACGTCTGGAGGGCTATATCAGCGGCACGCTGGATGTGCAGGGACCTGTCTCTGCACCCCTCATGTCAGGTTCCATTGCTACGGACAGCATGCACATCTGTTCCGACCCCTATAGCATAGACCTCCGCCTGCCGGACGACGAGATAGTGATCGAGAAGAACTTCCTGGACCTCGACAAGATACAGGCGTATGCCAACGGTGACAATCCTCTCACTCTGGACGGTATCATCGACTTCACTGACCTGAGCAAGGCAAAACTGGATCTGAATGTGGTGGCACGCGACTTCAACCTTATCAACGCGCCCAAACGCAAGGGAGCCGAAGCCTACGGCAAAGTGTACGTGGACCTCTTCGGACGTATGCGCGGAACCCTGGACAACCTGGACATCCGCGGCCGCCTGAACATCAACGGCAAAACGAACGTAACGTACGTGATGAAGGACTCTCCCCTCGTGGTAGACGACCAACTGAGCAGTCTGGTAACATTCACCGACTTCTCAGACACCACCGAAACTGTGCCAACGCCAATGCCCGAACAGAACGTGAAGATGGACTTCCAAGTAAACATCGACGAGGCCACGACAATACATTGCCTGATGAGCGAAGACGGGCAGGACAACATAGAACTGGAGGGTGGTGGCGAACTGCGCATGACCTACGACATGCTGTCAGGCATGAGGCTGTTCGGACGCTACACCGTGCTCTCAGGAAGCATGGACTACAGCCTGGTGATTGTCTCGCTGAAGAACTTCAAGATTGACAGCGGCAGTTACGTGGAGTTCACTGGCGACATGATGAACCCCAAACTCAACATCAGCGCCAGCGAACGCAAGAAAGCCTCCGTTTCCACCAACAACACAACACGAAGCGTAAACTTCGACGTTGGTTTGAAGATAACACAGACCCTGTCCGACCTCGGCTTGGAATTCACTCTGGAAGCACCCGAAGACCTGACGGTGCAGAACGAACTCGCCTCCATGTCCATAGAGGACCGCGGACGTGCCGCCGTGGCAATGCTGACCACCGGCATGTACCTTTCGCCCAACAGTAGCGGAAGCGGAGAGGGATTCGACGCCACCAGCGCCCTGAGTTCCTTCCTGAACAGCCAGATTTCCAACATTGCAGGCAAGGCCCTGTCCACCATAGACATCGGTTTCGGCATAGACAACACTACCAGCGCGACAGGTGCGGCACAGACCGACTACAACTTCTCCTTTGCAAAACGTTTCTGGGGCAACCGCATCAGTGTGATAATAGGTGGCAAGGTAAGTTCCGGCAACGATGCGCAGAATACCGGTATGAGCATCATCAATAACGTATCAGTTGAATACCGTCTGGACAACTCCGGCACACGCTATGTAAAAGCCTTCTACAACAAGGACACCGAATCAATACTCGACTCTGAAGTAATGGAAATGGGTGCCAGCCTTGTACTACGAAGGAAGACCGAGAACCTGGGAGAACTGTTCATCTTCCGTGATACGAAGAAGAAGAGCCAGCAACGTCCCGCACAAGCCAACACCACAATGCAGACACAAAAATGAAGCGTCACCACATGACCATATATAATATATATAATAAGGTATACAGTCTCCCCTTCCTGATACTCCTGACACTGATGCTAACGGGATGTTACCAAACAAAGAACATCCCTGAGGACGAATATCTCTATGCCGGAATCAAGGAATTGTCCTACGGGCAACGATGGGACGAGAAACGCAAGAAGAGCCAGGACAGCACGGGAGTGATAACTGCCGTAGCCGATGCCTATACCGCCGTAGAGGACATATTCCGTGGCAATACCGACACAAAGGAAGGAGAGAAGCAAAGAGAACTCACACCCGAAGAGCAGGACAGCCTGCGACGACAGGAAATCATAGACAAGGAGGCGTACAGCACAGCACGTGCTGAAGTGACCGGGGCACTTGCCTACGCCCCGAACGGAACCATTATGGGTTCCAGTTACTGGACACACCCCTTCACCATAGGTCTGTGGGTATGGAATCGCTACGGCCAGAGCGAAAGCGCCTTCGGCAAATGGATGATGAACACTCTTGGGGCGACACCCAAATACATCAGTACCGTTAGTCCCAGCATACGAACCCAGGTGGCACGCAACACACTACGCAATCATGGTTATTTCCGTGGTGACGTCAGATACCGCATCGAGGACGTGAAGAACCCCCGAAAGAAGAAAATATCCTATCAGGTTCTGCCGGGAGAACTGTTCCATCTGGACAGCATAGAGTACCGCGACTTCCCCTTGAGCATAGACACACTCATCAGGCAGACGATGGACGAGTCGCTGTTGAAGCGCAACAATCCCTTCAACGTGCCGACACTTGCCAACGAACGCGACCGCATAGCATCTCTTCTGCGCAATCGCGGCCACTACTATTTCCGTAGCGACCACATTGCCTACAAGGCCGACACTCTCATGCGGCCCGAACACGTACAATTGCAGGTACTGCCCTCTCCCACCATGACACAGGTGGCAAAACAACCCTTCCACATAGGTAATACACGCATTACCATACTGAAATACAATACACGCGAACTGACAGATTCATTCTCGCTTCGTAATTTGAGTATGCAATGGAGCGGAGGTGGCAAGCGCAAGCCATCCCTAAGGCTGTCTGCCTTCTACAGATACCTTTACATGAAGAAAGGCGACCTTTACAATCAAGACCTGCATAATCTGATGATAAGCAAACTGTCCGGCATGGGCATATTCTCCTCCGTGCAGGTGAACTATGTGCCAAAGGATACGGCTTTGCTGCAAGGCAAGTACAACACCACGCAGTTCAACGACACCCTGGACTTGGACATCCAATGCATGCTGGACAAGCCGTACGACAGTGAGTTTGAAGCCAAGATTACCAACAAGACAAATGGTCTGCTCGGCCCAGGACTGTCCTATTCCATAAACAAGCGCAACGCATTCCGCGGTGCAGAGACGCTAACCCTGGGTGTTAACGGTTCGTACGAATGGCAGACCGGAGCCAACATGCAAGGAGACAAGACGGGCATCAATTCGTGGGAACTGGGAGGCAACCTGAATCTCACCTATCCACGATTCATATTCTTCGGAAACCTGTGGCGCAAACTCAACAGGAAGATACAGGCCTCTACACTGTTCAAGATGGACGTAAAATGGATGAACAGTGCCGGATACTATGGAAGTGCCAGTGCCGGTGCACGCATAAAGTGGACCTTCCAGAAAGGAGAAAACATCATCCACGAGTTCACGCCAGTACGTCTGGAATACAATCACCTGCTAAGCACCACACAGCGTTTCGATAGCCTGATGACTGAGAATCCGGCCCTCTATGAGAGCCTGCGAGACAAACTGGTCCCCAGCATGGAATACGCCTTCACCTGGACCAGCCCAAAGGTCCAGAAGCATCAGGGACGCGTGTCCCTCTTCACGAAGCAGGCCATCCAGTTCCAGAAGTACACGGCCGAATACTCCCACATGCTACGTGTCTCCCCTCGTAGCCAACTGGTGCTTCGCGGCTACCTTGGATTTATCTGGAACTATGGCGACAAGACTGCACCCTATGCCGACCTCTTCTCTGCCGGCGGTGCCAACAGCATCCGCGCCTTCGGCGTTCGTGGCATAGGTCCTGGCAGTTACAACCCTGCGGAAAGCAGTTATTCATATCTCGACCAAGTGGGTAACATACGTTTCGAATGCAACGTGGAGTACCGCTTCCCTCTCGTGGCAAACCTCTTCGGAGCCGTATTTCTGGATGCCGGCAATGTATGGCTCACCAAGGAAGACCCGGCACGTCCAGGCGGACGCTTCCAATGGAAAAACTTTGGCAAGGAACTGGCTCTTGGCACTGGTGCCGGCCTACGATACGACCTGGAGTTTCTGGTCATCCGTTTTGATGTTGGCGTGGGATTGCATGCACCCTACGACACAGGCAAGACAGGTTACTACAACATGCCTTCATTCGGCAAATCGCTTGGCTATCATTTTGCCGTAGGCTACCCGTTCTGACATATCCAGCACAACCCTCACACGTTGTTTTTAGCATAATTTGCCCGTCTCTGCATGAAAGACGGGCATTTTTTCGTATTACGATGAACCGTCGTATGCTTTTTCTTTGTATATTTGTAGCGAAAGAATACTTAATGTTAACCTATTTAAACACATTTACACAATGAAACCTACACTATTCCTTCTGGCTGCCGGTATGGGTAGCCGCTACGGTGGTCTGAAGCAGTTGGACACTCTCGGCCCTCAGGGTCAGAGCATTATGGACTACAGTATTTATGATGCTATCCAGGCAGGCTTCGGCAAGATTGTATGGGTTATCCGCCGCGACTTCGAACAGCAGTTCCGCGAACAGATTCTGGCCAAGTACGAGGGACATGTTCCTTGCGAACTCTGTTTCCAGGCTCTGGACGCACTGCCCGAAGGCTTCACTGTTCCCGAAGGCCGTGAAAAGCCCTGGGGTACCAACCATGCCGTTATGATGGGCAAGGACGTTATCAAGGAGCCTTTCGCTGTACTGAACTGCGATGACTTCTACGATCGCGACGCTTTCCAGGTAATGGCAAAGTTCCTGACCTCTCTGCCCGAGGGCAGCAAGGGCAAGTATGCAATGGTAGGCTTCCGTGTGGACAACACCCTGTCCGAAAGCGGTACCGTTAGCCGTGGCATCTGCGAGATGGATCCCGAGACACACCTGCTGACCGGTGTTGTTGAGCGCACGAAGATCGAGCGCCACAACGGTGTTGTAGAGTATCTGGACGAGGACGGCACCACATGGGTTGCTATCCCCGACACCGCTCCCACCAGCATGAACTTCTGGGGCTTCACTCCCGATTACTTCCAGTACAGCGAAGACTTCTTCAAGGTATTCCTGTCTGACCCCAAGAACCAGACCAACCTGAAGAGCGAATTCTTCATCCCCTTGATGGTGGACACCCTCATCAAGGAAGGCAAGGCTACCTGCGAGGTTCTTGACACTACCTCTAAGTGGTTCGGCGTTACCTATCCCGAGGATCGTCCCGAGACCGTAGCCAAGCTCGCTGCTCTGCACGAGGCCGGCCAGTATCCCGACCAGATGTTCTAATACAGAGAATCATTCGATTGTAAGGAAGATTTCCTGTCAAGACGAAACAGCAAATGGTGTGCAACGTTAGCGTAACCCTGTTTACGCAACGAGGCGCACCATTTTACTTTTCTCCTCCACTCCGACGTACCCTCTGAAGTCTTCCCCGGCAGCATTCCCACCATCGTCAGTTGCAGCAGTGTAGCGATCAACACAAGAAAATAACAGAGTCCAGACAACATTATTGCATAATGTACACCTGCATTCATCCCTGTAATGCCTCTGTATCAACCTCTACTCCACCATAGTTCCCCTGTATTTAAATTATAACCCACTATTCTTTGCCCCTTTGGCAAAAAAAGCGTAACTTTACACCGCGAATATTATAAGCAAAGAAAGATATGGCAATTACCTTCTTTAAAACACCGCAGCAGAGCATCATCGCTACGGAAAGTGCCGAGGTTCTGACCAAGGCCGAGATAGAAAAGTTGTGCTGGCTGTATGGCGAGGCCGAAATGTTGGAAGCAGACCATCTGGCAGGTTGCTTCGTGGGTCCGCGCCGCGAGATGATAACTCCCTGGAGTACCAATGCCGTGGAGATAACACAGAACATGGCTGTACAGGGCATTGCACGCATAGAGGAATACTTCCCGGTGCAGAACGAGGAGGCCGAATTCGACCCCATGCTTCAGCGCATGTACAAGAACGGTCTGGACCAGAATCTGTTCCGCGTGAACATAGAGCCTCAGCCCATCGTGGAGATTACCGACCTGGAGACATACAACGAGCAGGAAGGTCTGGCACTGAGCGCAGAAGAGATTGAATACCTGCACAAGGTGGAGGGCCAGTTGGGCCGTCCCCTGACAGACTCCGAGGTATTCGGTTTCGCACAAATCAACAGCGAGCACTGCCGTCACAAGATTTTCGGCGGAACCTTCATCATCGACGGTGAAGAGAAGGAGAGCAGCCTGTTCCAGATGATCAAGAAGACCACTCAGGAAAACCCCAACCGCATACTCTCTGCCTACAAGGACAACGTGGCGTTCAGCCAGGGTCCCAAGGTGGAACTCTTTGCGCCTGCCACCCATGCCGAGCCCGACTACTATCAGGTGAAGGAGGTGGAGAGCGTAATCTCACTGAAGGCAGAGACACACAACTTCCCCACCACCGTGGAGCCTTTCAACGGCGCCTCTACCGGTAGTGGCGGTGAGATACGCGACCGTATGGGCGGTGGCGTAGGTTCTATGCCCATTGCAGGTACGGCTGTGTACATGACCAGTTACTCACGCCTGCAGGGCGATGCTGTAAGTGCCGAGCACGATGCAAGCCTGAAGCAATGGGAAAAGATATTGCCCGTACGCGAGTGGTTGTACCAGACTCCCGAGCAGATTCTCATAAAGGCCTCCAACGGTGCCAGCGACTTCGGCAACAAGTTCGGCCAGCCCCTCATCTGCGGTTCAGTGCTGACTTTCGAGCACAACGAGGAGGGCAGCCAGGAGAGATATGCCTATGACAAGGTTATCATGCTTGCAGGCGGTGTGGGCTACGGCACAAAGCGCGACTGTCTGAAAGGCCAGCCCCAGCCCGGCAACAAGGTTGTGGTGATGGGTGGCGAGAACTACCGCATCGGTCTTGGTGGCGGCAGCGTAAGTTCCGTGGAGACCGGCCGTTATAGCAGCGGCATCGAGTTGAACGCCGTACAGCGCGCCAACCCCGAAATGCAGAAGCGCACCTACAACGTGGTACGTGCCCTGTGCGAGGAGGACAACAACCCCATCGTCAGCATCCACGACCATGGTTCTGCAGGACACGTGAACTGTCTGAGCGAACTTGTCGAGGAGTGTGGCGGCATCATACACATGGACAAACTGCCCATCGGCGACAAGACTCTCTCCGCCAAGGAAATCATTGCCAACGAGAGCCAGGAGCGCATGGGTCTGCTCATTGACGAAAAAGCCATAGAGCATGTGCGCCGCATTGCCGAACGCGAACGTGCCCCCATGTACACCGTGGGCGAGACAACAGGCGACCACCGCTTCACCTTCGAGCAGGCCGACGGCGTGCGTCCCTTTGATCTGGCCGTAGAGCAGATGTTCGGTTCGTCTCCCAAGACCATCATGGTGGACAAGACCGTGGAACGCACATACAGCGACAAGAAGGACATCGATCCTGCACAGATAGAGACATACCTGAAGAACCTTCTGCCCCTGGAGGCCGTTGCATGTAAGGACTGGCTGACCAACAAGGTGGACCGTTGCGTCAGCGGCCGCGTGGCACGCCAGCAGTGTCAGGGCGAATTGCAGTTGCCACTGAGCGACTGCGGTGCCGTGGCTCTCGACTACCGTGGCGAGAAGGGTATTGCCACCGCACTGGGTCATGCACCTCAGGCAGCATTAGCAAATCCTGCAACAGGCAGCGTGCTGGCAGTGGCAGAGGCACTGACCAACCTGGTATGGGCACCCCTTGCCATAGAGGACGAGAAGGGTGCAAGTGCTATGGACAGCATCAGCCTGAGCGCCAACTGGATGTGGCCCTGCCGTGCACAGGAGGGCGAGGACGCACGTCTGTACAGTGCCGTTAAGGCATTGAGCGACTTCTGCTGCGCCCTGCAGATCAACGTGCCCACCGGCAAGGACTCTCTGAGCATGACCCAGAAGTACCCCAACGGTGACAAGGTTGTAAGTCCAGGTACCGTGATTGTAAGCGCAGGCGGCGAGGTAAGCGACATCAAGAAGATAGTTTCTCCCGTGCTGAAGCAGGTGAAGGGCAAGTGGGCAGGCAGCCGTCTGTACCATATCGACTTTAGTTTCGATGCCCTGAAACTGGGCGGCAGCGCCTTCAACCAGAGTTGGGGACTGGTGGGCAGCGACGTTCCCACAGTGCAGAACCCCGAATACTTCCGCGATGCCTTCCTGGCTGTTCAGCAACTCGTCAGCGAGGGCCTCATCCTTGCCGGTCACGACATCAGTGCCGGTGGTCTGGCTACCTGTCTGCTGGAAATGTGTTTTGCCAACACCACAGGTGGTCTGAAACTCGACCTGAGCAAGTTCAAGGGCGAGAATGACGCACAGGATGCATTGGTGAAGATCCTCTTTGCAGAGAACCCCGGTGTGGTAATTCAGGTAAGCGACGAGAACGGTGCACGCGTGAAGAAGATTCTGGAGGATGCCGGTGTGGGTTACATCAAGATCGGCGAGGTTTGCGAGGAACGCACCATCGACCTTGGACAGGGCATCAAATTGGACATCGACCAGTATCGCGACATCTGGTACCAGACTTCATACCTGCTGGACCGCAAGCAGAGTTTCAACGGCAAGGCAGCCGAGCGTTACCAGAACTACAAGAGCATGCCCGTACAGCCCGTCTTCGGCAAGGACTTCACCGGTAAGTTGAGCCAGTATGGTGCTAACCCCGACCGTCGTGAGAAGAGCGGCATCCGTGCCGCCGTTATCCGCGAGAAGGGAACCAACAGCGAGCGCGAGATGGCATACTCATTCTGGCTAGCAGGCTTCGACGTGAAGGACGTTACCATGACCGACCTCATCTCCGGACGCGAGACTCTGGAGGACGTGAACGTGATTGCCTTCTGTGGCGGTTTCTCCAACAGCGACGTTCTGGGCAGTGCCAAGGGATGGGCAGGCGCATTCCTGTACAACCCCAAGGCCAAGGAGGCATTGGACAAGTTCTATGCGCGCGAGGACACTCTGAGTCTTGGCGTCTGCAATGGTTGCCAGTTGATGATAGAACTGGGACTGGTCAACAAGTCTCTGGATACCGCCAACGGCGAGAGCATCCTGGACAGCAAGCGACTGAGCCAGTACCGCAAGGAGACAGCACAGATGCTGCACAACGACAGCCACAAGTTCGAGAGCACCTTCGTAGCACTTACCATACCCGAGAACAAGAGCGTGATGTTCGGTTCGCTGGGCGGTTTCAAGATTGGCACATGGGTGGCACACGGCGAGGGCAAGTTCCGTCTGCCTAAGGCAGAAAGCGAATACAACGTGGTGGCAAAGTTCAGTTACACTGGCTATCCCGGCAACCCCAACGGTTCCGACTACGACGTGGCAGCCATCTGCAGCGGCGACGGCCGTCATCTGGCCATCATGCCTCACCCCGAGCGCACCATCTTCCCCTGGCAATGCGGCTACTATCCCGAGGAGCGCCGTCTCACCGACCAGTGCACTCCATGGCTGGAAGCCTTCGTGAACGCACGCAAGTGGGTTGAAGAGAGAATGAAGAAATAAAACATGACATACTGCGAGGGCGGAGGAGACTCTTCCCCGCCCTCGCAACTATAGGAGTTATAGATGCTATAGATTCTATAGAGACTATAGAGATTATAGAGGCTATAGAAAGTTATAGTATCATCACACACAGATGCTTGAACTATTCGTCACCTTTGCCAAGATAGGACTGTTTACCATCGGAGGAGGCTATGCCATGATTCCTCTGATAAAGCAGACCGTTGTGGACGAGAAGCAATGGGCCACAGAGGAAGAACTGATGGACCTCATTGCCGTGGCACAGTCGTGTCCCGGTGTGTTTGCCGTTAACATCAGCGTGTTCATCGGCTACAGGATGAAGCGTCTGCCCGGAGCACTGATGTGCGCCTTTGGCGCTGCCCTACCCTCTTTCTTTATCATATTGGCCATAGCGATATTCTTCCGCCAGTATAGGGAGAACCCGGTTGTGGCAAGCATCTTCCGTGGCATACGTCCTGCCGTGGCGGCACTGATAGCAGCCCCCGTGTTCAGGATGGCACGCACGGCCAAGATAAATATATATAATGTATGGATACCAGTGGTGGCGGCCCTTGCCATCTGGATGCTCGGTTTCAGTCCCGTTTACGTGATAATGATAGCGGCCCTTGGCGGATATGCCTACGGCCAACTAACCAAATAAGGCTCTAAGGACCCTACCTCCACACTAAAGCCCGTTAAACATGATATTCTTCCTCCTATTCATAACATTCTTCCAGATAGGTCTGCTTGGTTTCGGCGGAGGCTACTCCATGCTGTCCATGATACAGGCGGAAGTAGTGACACGCCATGGTTGGATGACCATGAGCGAGTTCACCGACATGGTGGCAATAAGCCAGATGACACCCGGTCCCATAGGCATCAACTCGGCCACCTACACCGGTTACACAGCCGTAGTGAATGCCGGTTACCCCGAATGGGCCGGACTTTTAGGCTCTGCCCTGGCAACCTTTGCCCTGGTTCTGCCCACATTCGTACTGATGATTATCATCAGCCGCTTCCTGCTCCGATATAAATCCCATCCCATTGTGGAAAGCATATTCAAGGGTCTTCGCCCTGCCGTGGTGGGACTCATAGCAGCAGCAGCACTGCTACTATGCACACATGACAACTTCGGCAGTCCCGACACCGACCCATGGAGGTTTTGGATAAGCCTTGGACTCTTCGTCTTTGTGTTCATTGGCCAGCAGGTTTACAAGTTGCACCCCATACTGCTCATCTGCATGTGCGGTGTAGCAGGATTGATACTTTTTTAAGAAAATATCTTACGTTTTGCTTGCATAAACAAAAAAAAGGGGTTACCTTTGCAATGTGTTAAGCTTAAAGGCAAGGCACATCGGGGTGTAGCGCAGTTGGTAGCGCACCTGGTTTGGGACCAGGTGGTCGCCCGTTCGAGTCGGGTCACCCCGACTTTTTTTATTTATTATAGTACCTGAAATAATACTAACAAGACTATGAAGAAGTATAATTTCAATGCAGGTCCCTCCAAGTTGCCCAAAGAGGTAATGGAGGCAGTTTCTAAAGCATGTATCGAATTTGAAGGCAGCGGTCTCTCCCTGATGGAGATGAGCCATCGTGCCAAGAACTTCCAGCCCGTGCTGGACGAGGCAGTAGCACTGTTCAAGGAGTTGCTCAATATCCCCGAGGGATACAGCGTGCTCTTCTTGGGTGGCGGTGCCAGCCTGGAGTTCTGTATGATTCCCTATAACTTCCTGGAGAAGAAGGCTGCATACATCAATACCGGTGTATGGGCCAAGAAGGCTATGGCCGAGGCAAAACTCTTCGGTGAGTGCGTGGAGGTGGCATGCAGTTCGGATGCCAACTACACCTACATCCCCAAGAACTTCACCATCCCTGCGGATGCCGACTATTTCCACATCACCACCAACAACACCATCTATGGTACGGAGATACGTCAGGACTTCGACAGCCCCATACCCCTGATTGCCGACATGAGTTCCGACATCTTCTCACGCCCTGTGGACGTGAGCAAGTACGCCATGATCTATGGCGGTGCACAGAAGAACCTGGCCATGGCCGGTGTTACCTTCATCATCGTGAAGGAAGAGGCTCTGGGCAAGGTGAGCCGTCAGATTCCTACCATGCTGGACTACCGCACGCACATCAAGGGCGGTTCCATGTTCAACACACCTCCCACAGTGCCCATCTACTGCGCCCTGCAGACACTGAGATGGATTAAGAAGAACGGCGGTGTGGCCGAGATGGAGCGCCGTGCCATAGAGAAGGCCACAGCCCTCTATGCCGAGATTGACCGCAACAAGATGTTCCGTGCCACAGTACAGGATGCCGAGGACCGCAGCCGCATGAACGTTTGCTTCGTGATGAACGAGGAGTACAAGGACCTGGAGGCCGACTTCATGGCATTCGCCACAGAGCGCGGCATGGTGGGCATCAAGGGACACCGCAGCGTGGGTGGTTTCCGTGCAAGTCTCTACAATGCAGTGGACATGGAGGACGTCCAGGCTCTCGTTGCCTGCATGCAGGAATTCGAGGCCCAGCACTAATCGGCGCTGTATGCCTTTATATATATAATAAGGAAAGAATACCTATATGGCAAAGATACTTATAGCAACGGAGAAGCCTTTCAGCAAGGTTGCCGTTGACGGAATAAAGAAAGTGGCAGACGAGGCCGGCATGGAACTGGCTCTGCTGGAGAAATACACAGAAAAGGCCCAACTTTTAGAGGCCGTTGCCGATACCGATGCTCTCATCGTGCGCTCCGACAAGGTGGACGCCGAGGTGGTTGAGGCTGCCAAGAACCTGAAGATTGTTGTCCGCGCCGGTGCCGGTTTTGACAACCTCGACCTTGAGGCCTGCACAAAGGCCGGCGTGGTGGCAATGAACACTCCCGGACAGAATGCCAACAGTGTGGCAGAACTGGTGTTCGGCATGCTCGTAATGGCAGTGCGCAACTTCTACGACGGAACCAGCGGCACTGAGTTGATGGGCAAGAAGTTGGGCATCCTGGCCTTCGGTAACGTGGGCCGCAACGTGGCACGCATAGCCAAGGGCTTCGGCATGGAGGTGATGGCATATGACGCCTTCTGCCCTGCTGAGGCAATAGAGAGTGCCGGGGTGAAGGCTGCCGCAAGCCAGGTAGAACTCTTCGAGCAGTGCGACGTGGTTTCACTCCACATCCCCGCTACCGCAGAGACACGCCAGAGCATCAACGCCGAACTTGTAGGCAAGATGAAGAAGGGTGGCATCGTGGTGAACACCGCACGCAAGGAGGTTATCGACGAGGCCTCTCTGCTCGGCCTGATGAAGGAGCGTACCGACCTGAAGTACGTTGCCGACATCAAGCCCGACATGCATGCAGAATACTCCGAGGCTCTGGCAGGACGCTATTTCGCCACTCCCAAGAAGATGGGAGCGCAGACGGCCGAGGCCAACGTGAATGCGGGCATTGCCGCGGCAAAGCAGATTGTCGGTTACCTGAAGGACGGCATCACCAAATTCCAACTGAACAAGTAAACGGAAAAACTGAAAACAGAAATCCTAAGCCCTACATCTATGACATACGGAAAATTGCTTGGCGCCTTAATCACAGGCATATTGTTCGCCCTCTTCATGTGGATTGGCGATGAGTTCGTCCTTGATGACAAGAACCCATTCTACGTGTATATCGTTTATGCCTTAGTGTTTGCCGTGGCAATGTTCTTGTACGACAAGTTCTTCGGCAAGAAGAAATAAGAAACCTGATAAAAATCTGATACTATGGCAATCATAAAACCCTTCAAGGGACTACGTCCCCCAAAAGACCTTGTAGAACAGGTACAGTCACGCCCCTACGACGTATTGGACTCTGAAGAGGCCCGCGCCGAGGCCGAGGGCAACGAGAAGAGCCTTTACCATATCATCAAGCCGGAGATAGACTTCCCCGTCGGTACCAGCGAATATGCACCCGAGGTGTATGCCAAGGCTGCAGAGAACTTCCAGAAGTTCCAGGACAACGGCTGGCTGGTTCAGGACAAGGAGGACGGATACTATATCTATGCCCAGACCATGAACGGCAAGACACAGTTCGGTCTGGTGGTATGTGCCTACGTGGACGACTACATGAACGGTGTCATCAAGAAGCACGAACTGACACGCCGCGACAAGGAGGAAGACCGCATGAAGCATGTCCGCGTGAACGATGCCAACATGGAGCCTGTCTTCTTTGCCTACCCCGACAATGACACTCTGGCTGCCATCATAGCACGCTATGTATGCAACGAGCCAGAATATGATTTCACCGCCGCCACCGACGGTTTCCGCCATCAGTTGTGGCTCATACAGGACAAGCAGGACCAGGAGGCTATCACCAAGGCCTTTGCCGAAATTCCATACCTGTATATTGCCGACGGTCACCATCGTAGTGCCGCCGCCGCTCTGGTGGGTGCCGAGAAGGCAAAGCAGAACCCCAACCACCGTGGCGACGAGGAGTACAACTACTTCATGGCTGTCTGCTTCCCTGCAAGCCAACTGACCATCCTCGACTACAACCGCGTTGTGAAGGACCTCAACGGACACAGCAGTCTGAAGTTCATGTCCCTGCTGGCAGAGAACTTCACCGTAACCCCCATGGGCGAGGCATGCTACCGTCCCGAGAAACTGCACGAGTTCAGCCTGTATCTGGACGGAGAGTGGTACAAGTTGGAACTGCTCCCCGGCAAGGCAGACGACAACGACCCCATCAAGTCTTTGGACGTGAGCATCAGCAGCGAACTCATCCTTGACCAGATTCTGGGCATCAAGGACCTGCGCAGCGACAAGCGCATAGACTTCGTGGGCGGTCTCCGTGGCTTGGAGGAACTGAAGCGCCGTGTGGACAGCGGAGAAATGCGCATGGCCCTGGCACTCTATCCCGTCAGCATGCAGCAGATCATCAACATTGCCGACAGCGGCAACATCATGCCTCCCAAGGCCACATGGTTCGAGCCTAAGTTACGTTCCGGTCTGGTGGTACACAAATTGTCGTAATGAGAGATTCATACAAAGTATTGACAAAAGCAAGCGAGGGAACCTACTCCGAACTGAGGAGCAAGTTCCTCGCTTTTGCTATACCCGTGCGCACGGCCGAAGAGGCCATGGAGCAGGTGGCGAAGTACCAGAAGGAGTATTTCGACGCACGCCACGTCTGCTGGGCATACCGGTTGGGTCCCGAGGGAGAGGAGTACCGCTCCAACGACAACGGCGAGCCTTCCGGCACGGCAGGCAAGCCCATACTTGGACAGATGGTCAGTGCCGACGTGTCCGACCTCATCATCCTGGTGATACGTTATTTCGGCGGAGTGAAACTGGGCACCAGCGGCCTCATCGTTGCCTACCGCACGGCAGCCGCCGAGGCTCTGGAGGCAGGCGAGTATGCCGAGCGTCTGGTGGAGAAGGAACTGAAACTGACCTTCGGCTACGAGCACATGAACATGGTCATGCGCATGGTCAAGGACCTGCAGCCACGCATCGTCAGCCAGGACTATAAGGACAACGGCGACATCGTCATGACCATAGCCATACGCCTCTCACTTGTGGAACGTGTGCACTCGGCCTTCATTGTCAACGGTCAAAGCCTCGTGAAGGTAGAGGAGTGTTGACGTGACAACACTGGAGTGTTGATGCGACAACACTCTTCTGTTGATACTGCAACAAAATAACACCCATACGATGGTGCATGCCGGGGCTCACGGACATGCACCATCATTCTTTTTTTATAAAAATCCGGAAAAACGCGAAAGGATTTGCGCATCCCCGTGTCTAAGAGAGTAGAGAACAACAGAAAAACGGATGGAAAACATTGAATTGCAATTCACGAAAATGGTGGAGGAATACCGGAAGACTATCTACACCGTATGCTATTTCTTCTCCAAGGACACGGAAGAGGTGAACGACCTTTTTCAGGAAATCCTTATAAACCTATGGAAAGGTTTCCCGAAATTCCGTGGAGAGAGCGACATCAGGACATGGATATGGCGCGTAAGCCTGAACACATGCAGTAACCAGAAACGCAGGAAGGACAGCCGGGTACAGACAGTACCGCTATCGGTAGACATCGACCTCTACAACGATGACGACCTGCACAGCCGGCAGATACAGATGCTGTACGACCGCATCAACAGGCTCGATGTCTTTGACAAGGCCATTATCCTCCTCTGGCTGGAGAACATGACGTACCAGGACATAGCCAGTGTGGTAGGCATATCCACCGCTGCCGTCACCACCCGTTTGTTCCGCATAAAGGAACAGTTGAAATCAATGTCTAACAAGTAAACACGGAACAATCATGTCACAACAAACCCTTGACCTCAGCGAACTGCAGGAACTGAAAGAGCAGTTCAACCTTATGGATGCCAAACTGGAAAAGCAGAGAATCATCAACGAGAAGATGCTGGAAAAGTCCATGAAGGAAAACCTTTCACACATAGAACGCTGGTACCAGTACCGCCTGCGCGTATGCAGCATTTCTGCGCCATTGGTAAGTTTCATCTTCTTAGTAAAGTTCTATGATCAAGGCATAGCCTACTGGGGATTCTGCCTGATGATCATGGCCGTAGCCCTGCTGGAACTGTATCTGGACAGGAAAAGTTACCATGCCCTCGACATCAGCAACCTGCCCAACCTGAGCATGGCCCAAGCCACGGAGAACGTAATCAGACACAAGAAGTACCGCAGCATTACGAACTGGTTGCTGCTCGTCCCCGGCACTGCCCTCGTGGTATGGACCATCCTTATTGCCAGCAACTTCACATGGGACCTGCGCATCATTGCCATCACGATATTCACCATGGGGGTCTCCATCCTCTGGGGCCTGCGCCAATCCAAGAAGAACGGCAAAAGGCTGGACGATGTGCTGGAGCAAATAGAGAGTATGAGGGAATAAACTTTCCCCTTCCCAAGGCACGTCTGTATCCTCAAGGAGGACAGGGGCGAGTCACCGAGGGTGACAGGGGCGAGTCACCGAGGGTGACAAGGACGAGTCACCCGGGAGGACAAGGACGAGTCACCTGGGAGGACAAAAACAGCGCCTCGGGGAAGACTATCCGGATTGGCACGTGCAAGAAAAAAGACAGGTCCGACGGCATGGAAATGTCGTCGGACCTGCTATATGTATAAGGTCGGTAAATTTCCGAGGGTAGTCCCTTTACTCTGCCTCCTGTGTGTCGGCAGCCTGCTGCTTCTCCTCAAAGTCGGTAATACCGTTCTCAACAAGGATGTTGTACCACTGGATGAGTTTCTTCATGTCGCCGGGATACACGTGGTCGCGGTCGTAGTTGGGCAGAGCCTTGGCCATGAAGTCGGCCAGTTCGGCAGTGCTTGCCTTGCGATAGTCTATGGCAGTAGCCTTACCGCCCTCCATGTCATAGATGTTCTTCAGAACCTGACGCAAGGGTACTTCTTCCTCGTCGGTGTACATGGCTATATCTGCCAGAGAGATAATCTTATCTGTACCGAAAGCAGGCATGCGCTTCTTCTGCGCGTCCAATGTCTCAACGATAAGACTGCGGTTTCCGCGGTTTACCAGTCGGTAAAGTCCGGGCTTGCCGGAGATGGCGAGAATTGTTTCAAGCATTTTCTTTCTACTGTGTTTGTTTATACATTATTTATTATTATATCGGGATTGGGGTACTCCTGCTGCCGGGCCATGCGTTCGAGCACCTTTTCACGAGTGACACCGTCCCGTTGCATTGCACGGCTGATGCGTGTCTCCACCGGAGCATCCACCCGAATTATCTTGTCCACTATCTTGTCTATGCCGCTTTCGGCCAGCAAGGCTGTCTCTATGGCTACCACTGGAGCCGTCTGCTCTGTCGTCCAGCGCAGGAAGTCGTCCTTTACCACCGGATGTATGAGGGCGTTGACACGCCTGGCATTCTCCTCGCCTGCAAACAGGAAGGCTGCGAGTCGCTGTCTGTCCAGACGCCCCTGCGCATCATATACGTCTGCACCTACCATTTCCGTCAGTCCGCTACGTATTACAGCAGACTCCTCGTTAAGGCGCTTGGCGTTTGCATCGGAGTCGTAGACAGGAATTCCCAAGAGTTCTGTCATCTGACGCGCCACGTAACTCTTGCCGCTGCCTATTCCCCCGGTAATGGCCAGTTTAATCATCTGCGGTCTCCTCGGCTGTTTGCAGGGGTTCCTTTATTGACTGCTCCAGAAGGAAGTCAACCTCCTGAGGGAAGATGCGCACATTGCTCACCCCTTCAGGTATGGACCTGAGTTGGAGCCTTAGTTTCTTGTTTGCATCGGCATGCAACTCCTCGTATGTCGTAGCCAGAACGAAATTCTCCGGACGGATGAAACGTGCATTGGAAGCACCTACCATGTACTTCACCGTGACGGTGGCCGGAAACGTCTTCAACGTTATTCCTGCAGGGAAATTCAGCCCTATGACAGGAACCTGCACGGTCTGCTCCGTATAATAGTCCACGTGGGCAGTCATCTGTATGGTCTCAGGTTCCACCTTCACACCCTGAATCTTCGGAAAGTGGAGGCTGAAGGTGGCAGTCTTTGTCAACTCCGTGAAGTCATGACGTTCCGTATAGGCATAGCGGAGAGTATCCAGAATTGTCTGCGGAGCATATACGGTGGCGCTGTCCGGGTTGAGCGTTATATTCTGCAGATAGTTCTGCCTGGCAGTTGTCACATTACCGACGAACTTTACGGGGATACGGCGCGACATGCCACGATTGTAATGGAACTCAAACTTGCTGGGAGTAAGTCGTATTACCTGAGTGGACGAGTTCATCTGCTGTTGGAAGGCACGCTGCACATCGGCAGACGGCACTGTCGCCCTTCCTGCAACCGAACCGTTGTCGTACACGGAGAAGTCCAGACGTATGGGTTGGATGCCCTTGCTCCTGCGTTTATAATTGAACAGGTTCGTACCTCTGTCCTGTACGGTAATCACCACCTCCTTAGGCAGAGGTGCAGTGATAATGGTTCCCTTGGGAATGCCCACCAGTTCCAGAGGCACGCGGATATCAGCCTCAAAGGTGTCGTCGAGTTTCTGCAACACCCAGAAACCGCCGCTTATGGCCAGGAAAAAGGCAAAGACGATTATGTCCCTGCCCTTTTCGCGGAGCAGGGATGTAAAGCTTAATGTTGCCCTATTCCTACCTGATCTGATCCTGTTGTGCAGTTGCATAAACGCTGTTGCGGTCAACACGGATGTTCACACCCTTGGCAACCTCTATTACCAGAATGTTGTCGACTTCTTCTATGCCGCGCACGTCTCCATAGATACCACCCGAAGTTACCACTCTGGTACCGATGGTGATGGAGTTGCGGAACTTCTGTATTTCCTGCTGTCTCTTCTTCTGGGGACGCATGATGAAAAACCAGAAGATAAGGCCGATGGCCACCCACATGAGTATAATTACAGGGTCAAAGCCTCCCTGGGCTGCTAATGTCTGAATCATTGTCTTATTATGTTTGTTGTTTATTTATCTTGATTACTTGCCTCGTACGACCGTGAAACGAGGTCTGTGCCTCAGGCATTCTTTATCAGTTTGCGTTCGGCAATGAGTTTCTTGCTGATGTTGTCCAGAGTGGCATTGATATAGCGTGCACTGTTGGGGGTGCTGTAACTCTTGGCTATCTCTATGTACTCGTTGATGGAAACGGACAACGGTATGGTGGGACATGATGTGATTTCTGCCAGAGCCACCTGCATTATGACACGGTCCATCAGCGGAACACGCTCCATGTCCCAGTTGCGTGTATTCTGCGATATGAGGCTACGGTAATAGTCGGAACCGTTCATGGCCTGCAGTATCAGCTTGCGTGCGAATTCCAGGTCTTCCCCATCGCGGAACTCGGGCAGGAGCGGATAACTGTCGTCAACATCCTTTGTAAAACGGTTGATGGTCTTCAACACAAAAGTGTCAATGATATGGCGGTCGTCGTTCCAGAATATGTTGACATCCTCCAGCAGTTCGTCTATACTGTCATTGTCCACTATGATGTAGCGGTAGACCTTGCGCCACAACTCGCGGTCCTCATCATAAGAGTCCTCTCCGCTATCCATGTATTCGCGGTAGAAGTCGCTGTCCACAACCTTGTTGTAGAGAGTGCGTACAAACTCCTCCTCGTTGGTCCAGTCCAGACGCTGGTTCTTGCGGTTGTCCTGCAACTGACGGTTGCTCTCCAACTGCAACATGAAGCGGTTGTCCACAAACTTACGGCTGGGTTCGGACAAGCCCAGACGCCTCGCTCTGCTGGATTGCGCCTCGTGGGCACGCAATCCCAAACGGGAAATCTCCACCATCAAGGTCAGCATGGTATTGTACAAATCGTAGGCAGTACCCAAACTGCTGAGCAATATGTTCTCGCCATCCTCAGGGCGACGTACATCGTTGAGACAGCAGGAGTATGCCACCTGCACAGTCTTGATGCGGATTAGTTTACGATTTATCATAAGAACGATTTATAAAGCGCACAAAGGTACTCATTTTTAATGAAGAATAGGGAAGGACAAGGAGAAAAAGGGTGAAAAAGGGAAGATTTCACAAAAAAGACCGCACAACAACGCTGTTCTTTCACCATTTTTACGTACCTTTGCACCCGCTTATGAAAGCCCGTGTGATGGCGAATTAGGCAAAAACTTAATTTAGAGTAACACAAACTAACACAAAGAGACAAAATGAAAAGTATCGACGTAAAGGGCACAGCCCGCACCGCTACCGGCAAGAAGGCTACACGCGAAATCCGCAAGAGCGGTTCAATCCCCTGCAACCTGTATGGTGAGAAGCGCGGCGAGAACGGCCTGCCCGTAGCCCTCGGTTTCTCAGTAACCGCTGCTGAGGTTCGCAACCTGGTTTACTCTCCCGACATCTACAGCGTAAACCTGAACATCGACGGTCAGGAGTACAAGGCTGTAATGAAGGAGCTGCAGTTCCATCCCGTAACAGACCAGCTGCTGCACATCGACTTCTACGAGATCACCGAGGAGAAGCCCATCGTAATGGAGGTGCCCATCAAGCTGAACGGTCTGGCAGAGGGTGTTAAGGCCGGTGGTAAGCTGGCTGCAAGCGTACGTAACCTGAAGGTTCGCGCTCCCTACACTCAGATTCCCGAGAAGCTGAACATCGACGTTACCAACCTTGGTCTGGGCAAGACCATCAAGGTTGCCGAACTGAGCTTCGAAGGTCTGGAACTCGTAACCAGCCCCAGCGTAGTAGTATGTCAGGTTAAGATGACACGTAGCGCTATGAGCGCAATGGCTGCCGCTGGCAAGAAGTAAAAACAGAGATTTTCATCAACCCTACCTCCCACACCCGTGGCTATGCCATCAGGGGACACGAGGAAAGGACTCTGACAAAACAAGGAATACGGGTGACGGCCATGCCGCTGCCCGTATTTTGCTTTTATGAACATCATACAGAAACTGATAACATTCCTTCTGCCGTCGTCAGTATGCCACAAGGACTGCGACAGGACAGAAGAGAAGGGAAGTCCGATTATGAAATACCTTATTGTAGGACTTGGAAACATTGGCGACGAATACCGCGGCACACGCCACAACGTAGGATTCCGCGTAGTGGATGCCCTGGCTCAGGCACAGGGTGCGACATTCCAGGACAAGCGCTACGGATTTGTATGCAAGACCCGCGTGAAGAATGCCGAACTGATACTGCTGAAGCCAAGCACGTACATGAACCTCTCCGGCAATGCTGTGCGCTACTGGATGCAACAGGAGAAGATACAACTGGAGAACCTCCTCGTGATAGTGGACGATCTGTCCCTGCCCGTAGGCGCCATACGCATGAAGCAGAACGGGTCGGATGCCGGGCACAACGGCCTGAAGCACATAGCACAGATGCTCAGCACCCAGGGATACAACCGTCTGAAGTTCGGCATAGGCAACGACTTCCCCCGTGGTGGCCAGGTGGACTTCGTCTTGGGCAAGTTCTCACCCGAAGACAACAAGACCATAGACGAGAAGGTACCTGTGGCATGCGATGCCATAAAGGCCTTTGCCCTGAGCGGCATGCAGTTCGCAATGAACCACTATAACAACAAATGAAGAACAACGAAGCACGAATAGACAAGTGGCTGTGGGCGGCACGTATCTTCAAGACGCGCACCATAGCGGCGGCGGCCTGCAAGAAAGGGCAGGTCAGCATGAAAGGAGCACAACTGAAACCGTCGCGCACCATACGTGAGGGCGACGTGATAGATGTGCGCAAACCGCCCATAACCTACAGTTTCCGCGTACTGCAGGCCATAGAGAAGCGTGTGGGAGCGAAACTCATTCCCGAAATCCTGGAAAACGTGACTGCACCCGAGCAGTACGAAATCCTGGAGATGGCCAAGATTTCAGGCTTCGTGGGACGTGCCAAAGGATTGGGACGACCTACCAAGAAGGACCGCCGCAGCCTGGACTCCTTCACAAGCGAAGTGCCCGAGTTCTTCGGAGATTTCGCCTTTGACTTCGACGACGGCACAGACGACGGGGAGTATGACGAAGATAGCGAAGAGGAGATGGACGAGGATTAAGGTCCTGTGAGCGTAAAGAGATATACCTTATTTATATTATATAACCACCTAACAAAAAGAAAAGACTATGAAGAAATCAACAATCATCATTATCGTAGTAGCAGTCATTGCCGTTATATGGGGCATCAGCGGTTACAACGGACTCGTTAGCATGGACGAGGGAGTGCAGACCAAGTGGGCCGACGTGGAGACCCAGTACCAGCGCCGTGCCGACCTTATCCCCAACCTGGTGAATACCGTAAAGGGATATGCCGCACACGAGAGCGAAACCCTGCAGGCCGTAGTTGAGGCACGTGCCAAGGCTACAAGCATGAACATCGACCCCAGCAACATGTCTGCCGAGCAGATTGCCAACTTCCAGAAGGCACAGGACGGTGTAAGTTCCGCCTTGAGCCGTCTGCTCGTTACCGTAGAGAAGTACCCCGACCTGAAGGCCAACGAGAACTTCAAGGAACTGCAGGTCCAGTTGGAGGGCACGGAGAACCGCATCAGCGTGGCACGCCGCGACTATAACGAATCTGCACGCAAGTACAACACCACCCTGCGCAGTTTCCCCAAGAACATCCTGGCCGGCATGTTCGGTTTCGAGAAGAAGGCCTACTTCGAGGCTCAGGAGGGCAGCGAACAGGCTCCCACCGTGCAGTTCTAAGGAAGGTCCCATAACTTAACATTGAACTATTTTGACATGAAGAAGGTTCTATGCATACTGGTCCTTGTCCTTGCCCCGTTCCTACCTACAGGGGCAAGCGACAACAAGGCATACTCCGTGGAGACTGTGCCTAATGTATATGCGCAGGACCGCCGCCTGCACGTAAGCGACCCCAACGGATTGCTTGCCACGGAGACCCAAGCGGAGATAAACCGTATGCTGACCCTGCTGGAAGACAGCACTGGCATACAGTCCATGGTGGTGATGCTGCCAAGCATAGGGGGCGAAGACATCTTCGACTTTGCACACAACCTGTTCCGCCATTGGGGCATAGGCAACAAGGAGAGCAACAACGGCATGCTGATACTGTATGTTGCCGACCAGCGCAAGATACGCTTCACCACAGGATACGGACTTGAAGGCATACTGCCCGATGCCCTGTGCAAGCGCATACAGTCGCGCTACATGATTCCACACTTTCGCGAAGGCAACACCGACCAGGGAATGCTTGAAGGCACGAAGGCCGTGGTAGCCATATTGGACGGTTCCATGAAGGCCGACAGCACCGAGGAGGAAATGACTCTGTGGGGAGTTCTCCTGACCATGGGAGTTATCCTCCTGATAATCGTTGCCCCTATCTGGCTGATACACCGCCAGGAGACCAAATGCCCAAGATGCGGAAAGGCAGGTGCGCTGAAAGTAGTTTCGCAGACGAGCACACCTACACGCAGAGGCAAACTTATAAGGAAGACCATGCGTTGTTCCTCCTGCGGTCACACCGTAATAAAGGAATACCTCCAATACGACAATGACGACACCGACAGCATGGTGGGCGGCATGCTCATGGGTTCCATGCTTGGAGGAGGACGCCGCGGAGGCGGCGGCTTCACGGGCGGTTTCTTCGGTGGAGGCAGTACCGGTGGCGGCGGCTCTACCTCGGGATGGTAGGCGAAAGGGAGAAAGGAGAAAGGAGAACTTTGCGATTAAGTGAGAGCAGAAGCAAGTCTAACTTGATTCTGCCGAGCGTGAGCAAAGTCAAGACCGCAAAGCGGGATTAAAGGAGAAAGGAAAACTGCGAATAAGTGAGAGCAGAAGCATGGTAGGGACACGGCATGCCGTGTCCGATAACAAAAGCACAAGCGGACTCGGCATGCCGAGTCCCTACATCCCCGAGCGTGAGTATATCCTACAAGGTCAAAGGCGACTAAACAATGTTGGTTTAGATTTCACCTTTCCGTTTTCCGTTTTCACATTTCCTGAACCTCTTTGTCACGGCTGCATATCCGCACCGCTGGCAAAGAGGTTCTGTTGCAACATGGCGCGTGAAACCATCATACAGGGCACTGGCACGAGGGGACTCCAATATCTCCTCTAAAGTCTGATGAAAAAGATTGCCCAAAGCCACGTTGCCATTATGGTCCAGACAGCAGGGGACAACCGTGCCGTCCGCAAGCACACCTATCTGGTTGCGCAAGGCATAACAGAATACCTCCTCGGTTTCAATGGCCTCGCGCTCCTCGTCGGGCCACTCGAATATGTGGTCATACTCCAGATATATGCAATCCGCCATCTTCCACCCGTCGTAGCGTTCCGTCCACGGACGGGGCACATACTCCGAAGCCAACTCCAAAAGACGTTCGTTGGCCGAATTATATCCACCCTGATTCCAAAGGCGCAGGACAACTATCACCCCAAGGCTTGCCGCCTTCTGCGCGAATGTCATTACCTGACGCATGTATTCCTCGGGGGCATCCTTGCCGTTACCCTCGTGCGAGTGCAGGGATATCTGCACCTTGTGGGGCAAGGCATCAAGCAAGGCATCACCGGCCTTGTCCAGAAGAGTTCCGTTTGTTGTCAGGACCGGAATAAAGCCCTTCTCCTTTGCCATCGTGACAAACTCAGGCAAATGACGGTGAAGCAGAGGTTCGCCCATCAGGTGAAAGTACAGGAACTTTATCCTGCCAACAAGCCTGTCTGTAAGCAAATCAAACTCTTCCACAGACATGGTCCGCCCCTTCCGCTCCGTCTTGGGGCAGAAGAGGCAATCAAGATTGCACACGTTGGTTATTTCAAGGTAACAACGGGATATCATACCGTCTTCACTTCTTCAATGTCTTGTACGACAGGATATGCCAACTGATGGCTGTGGCAAGCAAAAGGAAAAGTACGCTTGCCCATACAGGAAGGCTCATGCCAAAGGCACAATACAAGAGGGTTATCCACACTAATGACACCGAGACTACCTTGGTATGCAAGGGAATGGCCTTGTACTCACGGAAGTTGCGGATATACGGTCCGAGGGTGCGATGCCCCAGGAGCCAGGCATAAAGCCGGGGGGAACTGCGGAAGAACAATGCCGCGGCCAGCAACAGGAAAGGAGTGGTGGGGAGCAGGGGCAGAAACATGCCCAGCAAGCCCAAGCCTACGGCCACCAATCCCATCACCTTCATGCAAACATTCTTCATCCCTGCCTGTACTGACCTTTAAGCGTACTTCTCGGAAACGATACGGCAGATGTTCACCACCGTCTGCATGGCCTTCTCCATGCTTTGAATGGGCAGGAACTCGTGACGGCCGTGGAAGTTGAGTCCGCCGGCAAAGATATTTGGACAGGGCAACCCCTTGAATGACAACTGCGCTCCGTCTGTACCGCCACGGATGGGCACTACCTTGGAGAATCCGCATGCCTCCTCAATGGCACGCAGGGCAATGTCGGTGATGTGAGGCTTGTCTACCAACTGGGTGTGCATATTATAATAGGTGTCCTTCACCTCGGGCAGGAATGTGCCGTGCCCGTACTTGTCGTTCATCCTCTCGCACATGTCCAGGATAAGACGCTTGCGCATCTGGAACATCTGCGTGTTGTGGTCGCGGATTATGTATGTCAGTGTGGCCTGCTCCACCCCACCCTGCATCTGGTACAGGTGGAAGAAGCCTTCGTAACCGGTGGTACGCTCAGGCACCTCGTTCTCCGGCATCTGCTGGGCAAATTCCGTAGCCAACAGGGCGGCATTCACCATCTTGTCCTTGGCATAGCCGGGATGCACGCTCACGCCGTTCACAACAATCTTGGCACTGGCGGCATTAAAGTTCTCGAACTCCAGTTCGCCCACCTCGCTACCGTCCATAGTGTATGCCCACTGGCATCCGAACTTCTCCACATCGAAGAGGTGTGCGCCACAACCGATTTCCTCGTCGGGATTGAAGCAGACGCGCACCTTGCCGTGCTTCACCTCAGGATGGGCCAACAGGTACGACATTGCCGTCATTATCTCGGCAATGCCTGCCTTGTCGTCGGCGCCGAGCAGGGTATGACCGTCGGTAACGATGATGTCCTCGCCCTTGTGCGCAAGGAGTTCGGGGAACTGGCTGACACGTGTCACGATACCTTCCGCATCGTCCAACACTATGTCCGTGCCGTCGTAGTTTTCTATGATGCGCGGCTTTACATCAGCACCCGAACAATCAGGACTGGTGTCCATGTGTGCAATGAATCCCACCACAGGCACTTCCTCCAAACCCTCGCTTGAAGGCAGAGTGGCATAGACATAGCCATGGGCGTCCATCTCCACCTCCTGCATACCCATCTCCTTCAACTCGTCCACCAAGTATTCCGCCAGACGCAACTGCTTCTCCGTACTGGGACAACGGCCCTCTGCCTCCTCGCTTGACTGGGTGTCGAAACTCACATACTTCAAGAATCTTTCTACTATTTCCTTTTTCATCATGTCCTTGTTCCTACGTTATTCTTCCGCACAAAGGTACGATTAAGTGAGCGAAAATGCAAGAAAACGATTAAACATTTCTCCGAAGCGACGAACTGGAGATTGATGTCCCAAGGAACTAAGGTCGGCTATGCAAGAGCATTGCATGCCAACTTCTTGTTGTGAAAGGAAGACTAATCCAACTTAATTGGCAGATAGTATCTTATCGGTATGATTCTACCGGCTTCAGAAGCAGGTTTCCATCGTGGCATATTCTTCACGACTCGCACGGCTTTCTTGTCCAGCCTTTTGTTTCCAGAACCACGAACTATCTCTATGTCACTTAAGCTTCCGTCTACATTGATTGTAAACCTAAGTATTATTCTGTCACGTGTTGTTTTCTCCAGGGATTTCCTGGTGTATCGGAATTCTTTTTTTAGATACTCCTTCAATGCTTCCTGTCCACCTGGAAATTCGGCAGGAAATTCAAAATCTTCATAAATAGTACTGTATCTACTCTCCTTAGTTTTCAAACTATCAGAGTTGCTGACCACGGTCTCTATCTTAGAATGAGAAAGAATGGAGACAACAAGCATGGCAGACAGGAATAGTCCTCTAAGCATGAGAAACTTGTTTGAATTCCGTTTGTACTCCATATTGGTATTGCGTTTAAATTCTTTATACTATTATTTTTGAAATCTGCCCTATTCGAACCGGATATATCTTGAAACCTTGCCGAGAATGGTTTCTATGCTGACTTCTTCGTATGTAAAGATGAGCATGCGCATGGCATCTTTGCGTCCCTTCTTGTAGAACTCGATGGCATAACATTTCTTTGCATTCTCCCGGATTATTCGGTCATTCAATGTACCTGCGTTTTTGATTTCTTCTATATGAGGCAACTGAACAACGAAGATTTTGTCAGCATTGGTATTCTCTATGAATTCGCCAGAAGTGAATGTACGCTCGTACTTGGCGCGCAGTTGCTTTATGGTACTTTTTACCTTAGCACGCTCTTTAGCAGAGAGAGGGGCACTATTCTTGTCGTCTGTGTCAGCATCCACACCACCGTTATACTCTATTTGTCCTTCCCTCCAATAGGTATCACAATTCTTGAGCATCCAACCGGTGATGGTGGGAAAATAGTTGGGGGCGTACCTGTACTGTTCATGCCTGAGAACTATAGTAGTATCCATTGTCATTGTCAGTACAAAGAAGTTATCGAATAAGGAAGTACATATTGCTCCCACATTGAAGACAGGTGAACCTTGCTGCTTTTGTAAGTCTCCAAACGAGTATGTTAGCATAAAGGTGTCGACAAACTTTAGACTATTGGCAGGTAGAAACCTGGAAAGTCCTAAATGTTTCCTCAATCTATGCGAGTAAAGATGTTTGTTTTTTTCCTTTTTTGCCATAAATCTTTTCTTTGCCAATTCTTCCTCTGTTGGCTGAGGACGTCCAAGCGCTTCATAGAGAGCCTTTGGATTATTGCGGTACATCTGGGCAATGATTTGTATGGTCTTCTCGTCAAGACATATTGTATCATGCGGAGAAACCTCAACAACCTCGGTGACATTAATGCCTGCTTCTAATTCGATGAGAAGTCCATTTACCAACTCAAGTTTTCCTTCTGACCGTAATTGGCGAACCCTGTCTTTTACCTCTGAATCCGAATAGATGGTATCGCCAGTTGCGGTTATCTGTTTCTCAATACGTATTACTACTGCATCTTGCTCCGGCATTGCAAATATGGTAGAAGCGCCTACCAGTGTAATGCACCACAATATGGCAGAGGTCTTACCCCAATGCCCAAGAACGGTGACACCCTTGCGCTTCATTTCCTTGATGCGACGACGGATAAAGGATTGATTGAAACCATTGGTAAAGATGGAACATTCGTCAGAAGCCACTTCCAGCAAGAGGCACTGATAAGAATGTACATCCACTCCTTGTGCAAGAACAAGGTGATCGGCCTCAAATTCGTGCAAGTCGCGCAAGTACTTGCGTACCACCCATAGCATGGGGTTGAACCATAGTAGCCTTACCATCACCTCTATGCACCACACGTCAATGTAGTGCAAACTCTGGATGTGAGCCTTTTCATGCTTGATAAAAATCTCTTCTGCCTCCTTGCTCTTTCCCATGGGCAGGAATATGATGCGTCCCATGGAGAAGGGAGTGCTGACCCATGGTTTCCGTACGATGGTGCAGGAACCCTCCATGTTTGAGAGCCTGATAGCACGTGTACGAAGCAAGAGCTGTACAAGAGGGATGAGTATTATGAGCAAGAGCAGTGCTGACACTATGGGAATGCCAAGGTAGATACATTTTAGGATAGTGCTGGCAGATATTACAAATTGTTCTTCTTCGGGCAAGGGCGTTGGCGTGGATATGCCCTCTGCTTCTGTGGCTGGCATTTCTTCAGCAATCACCTTCGTATCAGGATTCTCATATTGGTATCGCCTGGCCTCCTCCTGGGTGAGAGTAATAACCTCGACTTCTTCTTGAGGCATAATTTTAGGCAGAACGGCCAATGCTATAATCTGCATGAAACATACCGCAGGGATAGCCAGCAAGTACATGCGCTGAAACCGAAACGATTGCTTGCGCGACATCACCAATAAGTAGAATGCCATCAGCAAAGTTGATACCAGCAGGATACTGCCATAGCCTTGCAGCATGGGGATGAGTGAATCAAAGTTTGTCATAAGGTGTGAAGGGGGTTAAGTGATTGGAATTTCATGTAACAGGATTACTCCTCGTCATTGATTTCGTCAAGGATCTTATTCAGTTCTTCCTTGCTCAGTTTTTCGCTCTTCACGAAATAGGAGAAGAGACTGCGCAAAGAACCCTGAAAGAGAACGTTGCGGGTTTCCTGCATAAAAGTATCGATGTAATCTTCGCGAGAGAGCAGAGGACGAAACACGTGCGCCTTGCCCCTGCGCTCAGGAGAGACTATTCCCTTGCGGGTAAGTACCTGCATCACGGTCAGCACAGTTGTATAGGCCGGTTTGGGTTCGCTCATCACTTCGATTATCTCGTTCACGGTGGCTTCGTTCTTGCTCCACAGAATGTTCATCACATTTAGTTCTGCCTTGGTCAGAGACTTCTTGTTTTCCATATTGCCGTAAGTATTATATTTATTGCATTTGATATCAAAAAGTATATGTCGCCATGCTTTTCTACTGCAAATGTAGTACAAAATCATTTGTCAGCACATAAGTTTTAACTATAATCATAGTATTTGGATGAAAAAAACACGATAACCAACTACAATCGTAGTACTATACATTATTTATTTACGTGAGTCCGATGATTCAGCACACCGTCTATCCTTATACTTCGTGCATTCAGTATGGGAACTACTTCCCATAAAGAGTCTGTTTCCTACCCATCCGTCAAACACATGTGTCTTGAAGGTTCGCATTTCATCATCGGCACAGAGTAACCCTTGGTCTTATGCAACCGTTAAACTTCACGATACGCACTAACACTAAAGTGAGCGCAGATAACCAAACCGATGCCTCTAAGGTGCTCACGCATATAAATGCTCAAATAAAACTGACCTGATGGGCTTAGAAACTCACACGCGGCATAAAAAATAAACTTTTTCTGCTCTCGCTTAATCGTTTCTTTGGGATTTCGCTCACTTAATCGTACCTTTGCACTGAATATGATAGACAGGATTACCACAGACAAGATAAAGGAGGCGGCACAGATAGTGGACGTGGTGTCGGATTTCGTCACACTGAAGAAGTCCGGTGCCAACTATAAGGGATTGTGCCCTTTCCACGATGACCGCACGCCGTCGTTCTATGTTTCACCAGCAAAAAACTATTGTCAATGCTTTGCCTGTGGCAAAGGTGGCAATCCTATCGGCTTCATCATGGAGCACGAGCAACTGTCCTATCCTGATGCGCTTCGCTATCTGGCCAAGAAATACGGCATTCAGGTGGAGGAAAGGGAACTGACCGCCGAGGAACGTGCTGCACAAATGGAGAGGGATAGCATGTTCATCCTGAACGAATGGGCGCTGAAGTGGTTCAAGGACCAGATGTACAACACCATGGACGGTCGCGCCATTGGTCTTGCCTACTTCCGCCAACGTGGTTTCCGCGACGACATCATAGAGAAGTTCCAGTTGGGCTTCTGTCCCAAGGGGCGCGACGTCATGACCCGCGCCGCCCTGAAAGAGGGCTATCGCGAGCAGTACCTCGTGGGCACAGGCCTGTCGATCAAGCGCGAGGACGGCAGTGTGGTGGACCGTTTCTGGGGGCGCGTCATGTTCCCCTGGTACACCATAGGAGGCAAAGTGGCCGGTTTTGGCGGACGTGTATTGGATGCCGCCACCAAGGGTGTGGCGGTGAAGTACCAGAACTCGCCCGAATCCAGCATATATAGCAAGCGCCGCGAACTGTACGGTCTTTACCATGCCAAGCAGGCAATAGTGAAGATGGACCAGGTGTATATGGTGGAGGGCTACACCGATGTAATCTCCATGCACCAGTGCGGCATTGAGAACGTGGTGGCAAACTCGGGCACCGCACTTACCAAGGAGCAGATACACCTGTTGCACCGTTTCACCAACAACATCACCCTGCTCTACGACGGCGACGATGCCGGCATACATGCCGCCCAGCGAGGCACGGACATGCTTCTGGCGGCCGGCATGAACGTGAAAATACTGCTTCTGCCCGACGGCGACGACCCCGACAGTTTTGCACGCAAGCACAATGCCGAGGACTTCCGACGCTACGTGGAACAGCATCAGGTGGACTTCCTCAAGTTCAAGACCGACCTGCTCATGTCCCAGGCACAGAACGACCCTCGCAAACTGAGCCAACTGGTGGCAGAAATCGTCACGAGCATTTCCTTCATCCCCGACGAGATAACACGCTCGCTCTACATACGCGAAACGGCACAGACCATGCAGATGCAGGAACAGATGATACACCGTGCCGTGCAGAACCAGATGTCCAAGAACCGCGAGGAGGAATACAAGCGCAGGAATTCTCCACAAAACCTGCCCAACGAAATCGGGCCCTCGCAAGGTGAGAATACCGATACGGAAGCATCCCTCCCCACTGAGGCAAACAAGGACATTCCCGCACAAGGTTTCACCCAACAAGCCACCCCGCAACCTCTGCCCCGACAAGTTGCCAACAAACAGGGCAAGTCAGCGCATGGCACAGAGTTGCTCCTGGCCCAACTGATTGTGCGCTATGGAGAAAAGATTGTATGCGAGGCCGAAGACGAGAACGGCAACAACGTACCCCTGTCAGTGGCAGAGTTCATCTTCTACTCGCTGGCACAGGACGGCCTTACCTTCAGCAATCCCACGGCACAAGTCATCCTGGACAAAGCCATAGAGCACATCCACGACGAAGGCTTCGTGGCCGAGAAATATTTCCTTGGACACCACAACCCGCAACTCTCGCAGGCTGCCTTCCAACTATGCATGGACAAGGAGGAACTGAGCAAGTACCACACCCGCGGACAACAACTTACCACCGACGGGGACAGGCTCATGGAAGTGACCACACACGTTCTGGCCGACATGAAGATTTCCATCGTCAGAAGCAAGATCAACAAGGTGATGGCAGAGATGAAGAACCCTGCCACACCAAAGGAAGAGCAACTCAAATTACTCGCCCAATACAAGGAACTGAAGGACGCAGAAAAGCGTCTTGCCAAGGAATGCGGCGACAAGGTGCTGGTATAGCCTCATCCGGCAAAGCCGGACATGACCTGAACACAAAAATAATGACACCCCTTGAAGAAAGCGGCATAGCCATGCTCTTCAAGGGGTGTCATCATGCCATATCGGCACATCTGCCCCGAAAGCAGCCAAAAACCCGTCATTTTGGGGGATTTTTGTCCTCCCGGAGAACGAGCCCTTGTTGTCCCGATGACAAGGGCTTGTCACCACTGATGACACGCCCTTGTCGTCGGGAGGACAAAAACACGCCCTCACGAAGGCAAATGCAGGACAATGCGAGACACAGGCCGCCACTCCCCCATTGCCACTCACTGACGGACTTGAAGATATTGAAATTACATGACAAAACGGAACAGCCGTCCACATAACCGTGTCTCCGGCCATCACGCTTGTCTCTGGAAGAGAAAGGGCTAAAATGCAGAATGCTATCCGTTTCTGTAAAGCCGCAATGTATTCTCGCAATACTCTACCACGGCAGGACGGTGAGTTATGAATAGGATGGTCTGCTTTCTTTCTCTGGCCTGGCTGGCGATATTCCCTATCAGTTGGCGCTCCGTATCCGTGTCCAACGCACTGGTGGCCTCGTCCAGAAGAAGGATATTGCCCTGGCGCAGAAGAGCACGCGCTATGGCAATGCGCTGGGCCTGCCCTTCCGACAGGCCTGTGCCGCCCTCGCCACATACAGTGTCCAGCGTTTCCGGCAAAGAAAAGACGAAATCGGCGCATGCCATGCGCAGGGCCTGGTGCAAGTCCTCGTCAGTTGCATCAGGGTTGCCCAGCAGAAGGTTGTCGCGGATGGTACCGCTCAGCAACGTATTGCCCTGTGGCACGTAGACAAGGTTGCAACGTGTGTCGGGAGAGGCCGCAACGGAAGTTGTGGCATCATAGAACTCCACCTTGCCCCGGGTGGGGGAAAGCAGAGCCAGGACCATACGTATCAGCGTGGTCTTGCCCGCGCCCGTTTCGCCAAGTATGGCCGTGGTGCTTCCGGGTGCGAAATCAAACGAAAAGTTGTCAAGGACATTGCGATGACCGTCATTGTAGCGGTATGTGACATTGCTGAAACGGATACCAGCCCCGTGCGGGAAGAGTTTCTGACTGACGGATTCCTCCATCGGAGTCTGCTCCAGTTGCTCCATGCGTTCGGCAGCCGTCAGCGCACCTACGATGGCCGGAACAAAGCGTGTCATGTCGCGGAAGGGGCCCTGTATCTGCCCCACCAGTTGGATGAAGGCCAGCATGGTACCATAGGTTATGGTGCCGGCTTCCATGCGGTACACGCCCCAGATGAAGGTGAGCAGGTAGCCTGCGGTGAAGCCGAAGTTGACGGTCAGGTTGCTGAAACTGGAGAAGAGGGTACGATGGCGCACCTGTCCGTGCAGATGCTCCTGTGTGCGTTCCAGACGCTCCACCATCCCACCGGTCTGTTCCAGAGTCTTCAGCACCATACGGTGTTGTATGCTCTCCTGCAGGATGCTATGTATGCGGCTGTCGGTAGTGCGTATCTCGCGTGACAGGCTGCGCATCTTTCGGATGTACACCTTGCTGAGCAAGAAGAAAGCCGGAGCCAGCACCAGAACGACCATTGCCAGCCATGAGTCGAAATGGAACAGATACAGAAACGCCAGCAACAGCCTGACGGACACGCAGATGGCGGCAGGCAGGGTGTCGGTGATGACGGAGGTTATCTCGTTGGCATCACGTATCAGACGGTTCATCACGTCGCCCGAATGGAACTGCTCCTTGCCCGTCCATACACTATGCATCAGACGCGAGAATGCCCTCAACTGCATCAGGTTCTGGCTTTTCACTCCCAGTATGGCACTTGTCCACCGACGCACAAAGGAGATACCAATGTTCACAAGCCCTATGCCAACGAGCAGGGCGCACCCCACCCACAACGGGCGGTCGTCCTGGCCGGTAGCCGTGTCAATGGTCATCTTCGTTGCCCAGATGAAGGCAAAGTCCATGCCCACGACCAGCAGCCCCAGAATGACGTTCACAATGGACTTCATCCTGATACCGCGGCTGGTGTGCCAGAACCATGCAAGCAGATGCCTTATCTGTTGGGGTGTTGCCATATCCTTCCTTACTCTCTTGAATCCGCGCCCCACATGAGTTTCTCGCGGAGCGTGCGGAAGAAACTTCCTTCGCTACGTTTGAGCACGTTGATGGTGTAGGGTGCCTTGCGGATGGTCAGTGTGATGCCCTCCTGCGAGGATTCGCTGCGTCCGTCCAAGGACAGGAGGAAGTTGTGCGAGCGGCTCTTCACCTTCATCCTTACCGTGGCGTCGGCAGAAATGGTAAGGGGCCTTACCGTCAGCGAGTGGGGAGCCACGGGCACCAAGCCTATGATGTTGCTGCCCGGACCTATGATGGGGCCTCCCACGGAGAGGGCATAACCCGTACTTCCCGTGGATGTGTTCACTATGAGTCCGTCGGCCTGATAGGTGGTGAGGAACTCGCCGTTCACCTCCACATCAATGCTTATCATGGAGGAATTGTCGTGCTTCAGCACCGCCACCTCGTTCAGGGCATAGGGATGCCCCTGTATGGAGTGCCTGTCGTCCTCCACCATCAGCACGGTGCGTTCCTCTATGCGGTACGTGCCGTTGTATATGTGCTCTATGGCAGAAGGTATGTCCTCTGCCTGATAATCGGACAGGAAGCCCAGGCGCCCCATGTTTATGCCCAGGATGGGAGTACCCTTGTCGCCCACGTGGCGTGCCGCCTCCAGGAAGGTGCCGTCGCCACCCATGGATATGACAAAGTCTGCCTGGAAGTCGCTTCCCTCTATCAGTGCCTCCGGCTTTACGGATATGCCGAGTCCGTCGGTCAGATAGCCGTAGAAGGCCTTGTCGATGAGCAGCGATGCACCGTGCTCCTCCAGTATGCTGATGAGACGTTGCACGCAGGCCGACTTCTTTGCCTGGTATGTATTGCCGAATATGGCGAAGCGAAGTTTCTTCATTCGTGTATGGGTCTTTATCCCAAATCGGTCATTAGACTGTTACGCGCTAATGACGCTATCTTTTTGTCATCTGTTTCGTCGCTTCTCGGTTACAATGGAACCCCATTGCGCCCTCAAAGCGACAAAACATCTGTTCAAAAACAAAGCGATTATCATCATAACGCTAATGACCGATTTGGGTTTATGCGGGCAAAGTTACATGATTTATTTTAGTTTTTGTGCTGACCGGGCTGAAAATGCATATTTTTTATGTATATTTGTGCCATAGAACATTATAAAACGACACAACTATGATATACCTGTTTTTAGCAACCGGATTTGAAGACATCGAGGCATTGGCTCCTCTGGACATCATCAGACGTGCAGGTCTGGACATAACCACGGTAAGCATTACCGGCGAGAAGATCGTCTATAGTGCACATGGTGTGGGCGTGGTGGCAGATGCCCTCCTGGCCGATGTGGACCTGAGCGGAGCGGACATGCTCGTGTTGCCCGGCGGTCTTCCCGGCAGCACCAATCTGGACGAGTGCGAGCCCCTGCGCCAGGCCATACTGAAGCACCATGCCGAGGGCAAGCCCCTGGCCGCCATCTGTGCCGCCCCCATGGTGTACGGACACCTGGGCATACTGGAGGGAGTGAAGGCAACATGCTATCCCGGTGTGCAGGGCCAGTTGAAGGGCGCTGAGTACACGGGCGAGATTGTCACCAAGGACGGCCAGTTCATCACCGGCCGCGGTCCTGGCGCCGCCATGGCCTTCGGCTATGCCATTGCCGAGCATTTCCTGGGTGAAGAGGCAGTTGCTCCCCTGCGCGAGGGCATGATATACAATCAGTTGTTTAAGGACAAACTGGCGGATCTGTACAAGGAATTTTAGTAGCGTGAGAAACTGACGACTTTGCGTGAGCGCCCCCATTCTCGACACAGAACTTACTTACCTGCCGGGGATCGGTCCCAAGCGTGCCGAACTTCTGCAGAAGGAACTGGGTCTTAAGACCTGGGGCGACCTGTTGTACTATTTCCCCTACAAGCACATAGACAGAAGCCGCCTGTACCGCACCTCGGAACTGACCTCCGACATGCCCTTCGTGCAGATACGGGGGCAGTTCATCAGTTTCGAGCAGATGGGCGAAGGCAGGAAGAAGCGCCTGATAGGGCACTTCACGGACGGATATGGCTGGGTGGACTGCGTGTGGTTCAACTCGCAACAGTATATATTGAAAACGGTGAAGTTGCACTCCGACTATATCTTGTTCGGCAGACCTTCGCTATTCAACGACAGGATAAACCTCTCGCATCCCGACATAGACCCGGCCGACACCCTGGTGCTGAGCAAGATGAGCATGCAACCGTACTACCAGACCACGGAGCGCATGAAGAAGGCGGGCATGGTGTCGCGCACTCTGGAGAGGTTCACGAGCACACTGATAAGGCATCTTCCCGAAGGAAGCATCCCTGAGACCCTGCCACGCCACATGCTGGAGCGCCTTTGCATGGTGTCGAGGGACGAGGCACTGAGGGCCGCACACTATCCCTCGTCGGCCAACGGGCTCACCCAGGCCAACTACCGGCTGAAGTTTGAAGAACTATTCTACGTGCAGTTGTCTGTGCTCCGCTATGCGCGTCTGCGCCAAGGGACCATACGCGGACATGTCTTCTCCAGAGTGGGAGACTACTTCAACACCTTCTATTCCCACAACCTGCCATTCCAACTGACAGAAGCGCAGAAGCGCGTGATACGCGAGATGCACGCCGACATGAAATCGGGCAGGCAGATGAACCGTCTGGTGCAGGGCGATGTAGGCTCGGGCAAGACCATGGTGGCACTGATGACCATGCTCATTGCCTTGGACAACGGTTATCAGGCGTGCATCATGGCACCTACCGAAATCCTTGCCGAACAGCACTTCGCAACCTTCCGCAAGATGTTGGGCGACATGCCGGTGCGTGTGGAACTGCTCACCGGCATGGTCAAGGGAAAGAGGCGCAAGGCCGTGATGGAGGGCCTGCAGACGGGAGAGGTGCAGATACTCGTAGGCACTCATGCCGTGATAGAGGACAACGTGCTTTTCCGCAACCTCGGACTCGTGGTCATAGACGAACAGCACCGCTTCGGTGTGGCACAGCGTGCCAAGTTGTGGGAAAAGAACCTCACACCGCCGCATGTGCTTGTGATGACCGCCACACCCATACCGCGCACACTGGCCATGACCCTGTACGGCGACCTGGACGTCTCCGTGATAGACGAACTTCCGCCAGGCAGAAAGCCCATACAGACCATGCACATGTACGACAACAATCCCGACAAACTCTATCGCGGCATAAACCAGCAGATTCAGGAGGGACGGCAGGTGTACATGGTGTACCCTCTGGTAAAGGAGAGCGAGAAACTTGACCTGAAGAACGTGGAGGCGGCATACGTACACTTGCAGAAGATATTCCCCCAGTACAGGATAAGCATGGTGCACGGCCAGATGAAACCTGCCGACAAGGATGCGGAAATGCAACGCTTTGTCAGCGGAGAGACGCAAATCCTGGTGGCCACCACTGTGATAGAAGTGGGTGTGAACGTACCCAACGCCTCTGTGATGGTGATACAGAATGCCGAGCGCTTCGGCCTGTCCCAACTGCATCAGTTGCGCGGACGTGTGGGGCGCGGTGCAAGCCAGAGTTATTGCATACTGGTGACGAAATACGAACTTTCCTCCGACACGCGCCGGCGCATAGACATAATGACCGAGACGAACGACGGTTTCGAGATTGCCGAAGCCGACCTGCGTTTCCGTGGTCCCGGCGACCTGGAGGGCACGCAACAGAGCGGCATAGCCTTCGACCTGAAACTTGCCAACCTTGCCCGAGACGGCCAGATAGTCCAGTTGGCACGCGAGACGGCTTCTGCCATCCTGGACGAAGACCCCACCCTGTCCCAACCACAGCACCGCATAATGGTGGAACGCCTACGCTATCTCAAACGCGACGAGATGGACTGGAGCAATATAAGTTGAACTCAGTACCGGTTTTTGTAATGCCGAATCGGTACTGGAGTACTCTCACGTCGGTACTGGAGTACTCTCGTGTCGGTACTGGAGTACCTTCGTGTTGGTACTGGCCTGCTAACAGATTGCGTCAAGACTTGGCACGTAGCACTGCTGTATGGACTCCGCAATGGCGGTGGCAACCTCCATGTCGCTCAGGCCTATGCTGTTGCCGAACTGGTATATCAGTTCCACTTCTTCCTTGGCTATAATCTTGTCGGAGAGGACTATCTGTATCATATACTGCAGCATCCCTTCCTTAAGGCCGGGATTTATCTCCAGCATCTTCTGCACAGATTCGTTGAAGATTTCGGCCACATCACCCTTTATTATCTCGTCCAGGAACTCCTTGGGAAATATCTTCAAGGCAGCAAGCGACTGTATGATCTTGTCATACTCCTCCTTGTTGATATCCTCGTCGGTGCTGGCCACAAGCAGGCCGGCAGAAGCGATGAAGCGTGCCGTGTGCTCGTCCAGGTCGCTATCGCCTACCTTCAGCAGTATGGATATCAGTTCCTTCATGCCGTTGTCCAGTTCTTCCTTGTCCTTGGCCGTAGCAAAGAGGTTCAGCGCCTGTACCCTGATAGGGTTTACAGGATGTGAGGCGCGGCTCATACCCTTGTCCTTGAGGAAATAGTCCAGACGCCGGTTGTTGTCGGCAATGAGGGCCTCTATACTCACGTTCATCTTCATGAGATCCAGTCCTGATGCCATCTTGAAGAAGGCTGTCACGCAGGCATCAAGGTTCTCCACGGCCAGATAGCCGTAACGGTCGGCAACAAGTTCTGCCAACTGTTCGTGCAGGCGTATCTTGTATTGCAGGGTCACGGGCACGTCGGAATTCGGAGGGAACACAAAGTTTATGAGCCTGGCCAGGGCAGTGTCTCTATTGATGAGATGTCCCAACTCGTGCCCGACAACAAACCTCAGTTCGTCCTGGGTCATGAGTCCGAAGAGCGCCGAATTGATGTTAACGATGTGCGGTTCTTCCTCGTTTTCGGCTGCTACCGAAAAGGCATTCACCGTGGAGTCGCCGGTAATGTAGAAGTCTACCTTTTCCTTGAAGTCCAGTTTTCCGCACACTTCGTGACACAGGTCGTAGAAGTCCTTGAGCAGGTCCTCCTCCACCTTCAGGCTGTGTCCTTCCATGGCACTGCGCCAATAGGCATCGGTATTGGTGGTCTTTATCTTGCGAAGGACTTCCTCCACAACCGTACCTTGCAATGCATTGTATATCTGTTCTCCGATCTGCTTCTCCAACTCAATAGATGCGGAAAAGCGTCCGTCCTTCTGTCGGTCATCCTTGTCGGTTCCCTTGAACCAGTGCCATAGGCTGTTAGTAGAGGTGTCCATAATATGCTTTCCTTTTTGGGGTTTGTCCAGCACAAAAATAAGAATTCTCTCTGAAATATGCCAACGAATGAGGGAAAATAATGATGTCAGAAGTGGTGTTGGTTTCATTATTGTGTTGGGAACTGCCTTTTAAGAGGCCGTGTCGCATACCCTCTGCATGTCAGCACCGAGCATCCCAATCGTCATAATCAATATACCGATAGATTTAATCGTTTTGACAAATAAAGGATAAGCCTTACCTTTGCACCACAAAGAAAAACAAACCAATTAAATATTACAGATTATGGCAACAATCAACTTGACAAAAGAAGGCTTTGAGAGAAGAATATCCAGCATTGAGACGTTAAAAAGCAAGTGGGAATATTTAGGAGACAAGCCGGCAGTGATAGATTTCTATGCTCCATGGTGCGGTCCCTGCAAGATGCTCTCCCCTATACTGGAAGATTTGTCGGAGGAGTATGCCGGGAAGGTAGACATATATAAGGTAAATGTAGATAGCGAAGAAGAACTGTCTGCCTTGTTCGGAATAAGAAGTGTCCCCACATTGCTTTTCATCCCATTACACGATGCACCACAAAGGGCAAGCGGAGCACCAACCAAGCAGCAACTGCGTACGGTTATTGAGGACTTCCTGCTTAAAGGCAAGTAACCTCCGGACAAATGACAATAGACAACTGATAGACAAGAGTAAGGTATGAAAGCAAACACTAATCAAAAATATATTATAATAGGTGGTGTGGCCGGTGGTGCCACCGCAGCGGCACGCATACGCCGGAACACCGAACAGGCGGAGATAATCCTGTTTGAGAAGGGCGAGCATATCTCGTACGCCAATTGCGGACTTCCATATTACATCGGAGGTGTCATAGAGGAACGTGAACGCCTTTTTGTACAAACTCCCGAAGCATTCGGTAAACGCTTCAACATAGACGTAAGGGTCAATAGCGAAGTTGTGGGCATATATCCCGACAATAAATCGGTGCGAGTACGCACATCCGACGGGCGTGAATATACGGAATCGTACGACAAATTGCTGCTGTCTCCGGGTGCCACTCCGGTACGTCCGCCCTTGCCGGGCATTGACAGCGAGGGAATATTTACATTGCGCAGCGTGGCAGATACCGACAGGATAAAGGAACATATAATCCGACATCATGTCAGGCATGCTGTAATCGTGGGCGGCGGCTTCATCGGTTTGGAAATGGCGGAAAACATCCACCGCACAGGTGCGCAGGTTACGGTAGTGGAGATGGCCAATCAGGTAATGACGCCCATTGACTTCTCTATGGCGTCCATCGTACACCAGCATCTGCAGGAGAAAGGCGTGCAACTGTATCTTGACCAAAAAGTAGAGTCTTTCACACGTCATGACGGGATGCTGAGAGTGCATTTCCAGTCAGGCATCAAGTTGGACGCCGACTTCGTACTGCTCTCCATAGGCGTGAGGGCACAGACCCAACTGGCAAAGGATGCAGGGCTGAAACTGGGAGAAATGCAGGGAATATATGTGAATGAATACCTGCAGACTTCTGATGAACACATCTATGCCGTCGGCGATGCCATAGAATATCCCCATCCCATCACCGGAAAGCCATGGTTGAACTTTCTTGCCGGCCCTGCCAACCGTCAGGCGCGCATAGTTGCAGACAATATGGTTTTCAACAATATCCAGACTTACGAAGGTTCCATTGGCACATCCATAGCCAAGGTGTTCGACCTCACCGTCGCATCCACGGGTCTTCCAGCCAAACGGCTGAAGCAGATGAATATTCCTTATCTGTCCTCGACCATTCATTCCGGTTCGCACGCGGGATATTATCCGGAGTCTTTGCAGATGGACATCAAAATCACGTTCTCGCCGGACGGAGGACGTTTGTATGGCGCACAGATTGTGGGCTATGACGGAGTGGACAAGCGTATAGACCAGTATGCCATGGCCATCAAGAACGGATACACGGTGGAAAGACTCACCAATCTGGAACATGCCTACGCGCCACCCTTTTCTTCGGCAAAAGACCCGGTGGCTATATCGGGATATGTGGCCGGGAACATCCTTTGCGGCAAGATGACTCCGCTCTATTGGCGCGAGTTGCAGGATGCCGATCTTTCCAAGGTGATGCTTGTGGATGTGCGGACGCCTGAAGAATCTGCACTAAGTGCCGTTCCCGGGGCGGTCAACATCCCGCTGGACGACCTGCGCGAACGAATGGGCGAAATCCCCAAAGACCGGCCGATATACCTCTTCTGCGAGGTGGGCTTGCGCGGCTACTTAGCCTCCAATATACTGAAAGGACATGGCTACAAGGATGTGCGCAATCTTATAGGAGGCCTCAAGACATACAAGGCTGCCACAAGCCCCGTGCCTGTTCCAAACGCAAATGAGAATGGGACAAAGGAGACCTGCTGCAGTGCTGCATCGTTGCAGGAGGCTGATACAGCCGTCGTCCGGATAGACGCTTGCGGTATCCAATGCCCTGGACCCATCCTGAAACTGAAGAAAAGCATGGACTCCCTGCAACCGGGGCAAAAGGTTGAGGTGCGTTCTACGGACGCCGGATTCCCCAACGATGCCGAGTCATGGTGTCATACAACCGGACACAAGTTCATACAAAAGCGTTCAGAAAGGGGCATACACTATGTGCTGATAGAGAAAAAGTCATCTTGCGGTGCAGGGAATGTGAGCGTGGCAAGCGAAGACAAGGGCAAAACCTTTATCCTCTTCAGCGACGACCTTGACAAGGCACTGGCCACCTTCGTTCTGGCAAACGGGGCGGCAGCCACGGGCAAGAAGGTGTCGATATTCTTTACCTTCTGGGGACTGAACGCAATAAAGAAGTCGCACAAACCCAAGGTTAAGAAAGACTTCTGGGGACGCATGTTCGGCCTGATGCTGCCATCCGACTCCACGAAGTTGCCTCTCTCGCAGATGAACATGATGGGTATCGGCGCCAAAATGATGCGTTTCATCATGAAGCGCAAAAGTGTGGACTCGCTTGAAAGTCTCCGCCAGCAGGCCATTGACAATGGAGTGGAGTTCATTGCATGCCAGATGTCTATGGATGTGATGGGAGTAAAGCGCGAAGAACTGCTCGACGAAGTCACCGTAGGAGGTGTTGCCACCTATATGGACAGAGCCGAACAGGCCAACGTGAACCTGTTCATCTGACAAACTAAACGACATGTCCTGAGGCTTCTTTTAGGAAATTTAGTATATTTGCAACACGTTTCGGTTCATACAGACCGGTTATCGGGTAGATATTCCTTCTCTGTCACCCCCATGCGGCATGTTTCCGCACACTGGACAGGAAGGGATGTCTTCTCATAATCGCCCACGAGTAGCAACAAACATCAAGCCAACCTCAAAACACAACAACCGGCATGACACTTCAACAAATGGAATATATCGTGGCAGTAGGCAAATACCGCCACTTTGCACGTGCCGCAGAATCGTGTGGCATCACCCAGTCTACACTGTCTTCATTGATACAGAAATTGGAAGCAGAACTGGATGTGACCATATTCGACCGCAGCAGCCACCCGATAAAGCCAACCAAATTAGGGGAAGAAATCATCAATCAGGCGAAAGTCCTGCTGTTCAATGCCTCGCAGATAGAAGAACTTGTATCAGCACACAAAGGCAAGGCTATAGGCAAAGTGCGCATGGGCATAGCGTCAACCATAGCGCCGTATATACTGCCTAAGATGTTCAAGCACCTTTCCAAGGAGCACCCCGGCATAGACCTGTATGTGGAAGAAGCCCGCATAGCAACCATCATACAAAAGTTGGAACGGGCCGAATTAGACATTGCCCTATTGGCCACACCTCTGGATAACAGCGAATTGCTGGAAATACCAATTTACACGGAGCGCTTTGTGGCGTACGTCTCGCCAAGCGAGGAAATGTACCGGCACAAGACGTTGGAGACATCTGCACTACCAGCCGAAAGCGTCTGGGTACTGCGGGAAGGATACTGTCCGAACAGGGGCATTTTCCCATTCTGCCATGCTAATACGGAAAAACGCGCAATATATGAAGCCGGCAGCATCGAGACGCTTGTCAGGATTGTTGACGAAAATGGCGGTTATACCATTATACCCGAACTACACGTGCCACTGCTTGGCAACGGCCAGCAAGCCCACATCCGCCATTTGCAGAATCCCCAGCCAACACGTGAAATCGCCCTTGTCATAAGACGCGACTATGTGCGGGAACGTCTGCTTAACATCCTGGCAGATGCAATAAAGGCAGTCATTCCACAAGACATGATTCACGAAAGACTCAAAAAGTTTGCGATAAAACTCTAAAAAGAGTCTGAGAGGCGTGCGCTTCGTTTTCTGGCGCCATGCACGAGTTTTTGCGCATGACGGCGAAGGAGATTTCCAGGAGGAAGGCCTCGCTTTCAGGTTCTGCGCACAAGTTTTTGCCCTGGCCGACTACCGGATTACTTCAAATACGGCAATAGTTTCCCTGCACGTCGTGTACGTTGTGCAACGGAGCAGTACGGAGGATGCTGAGCATGCACCAAAAAGCATGCCATAATGCACTCCAACATGCCTTTGCGGCGGCCTAAATGTGTCCTCACGACACTTTTAACGCCAAAAATGGCACGTTAAGGCAATTTATGTGCGATATAAGTGTTGGATTTTCAAATAAATGTTGTACCTTTGTCGCCGTTATGGCACGCGTGTGCCCATATATGACTTTTGAATAACGATAAGACAGATGTTGGAAAGAACCTTAGTACTGCTGAAACCCAGCACAGTTGAAAGAGCGCTGATAGGCGAGATTATAAATCGTTTTGAGAAGAAAGGCCTGCGTATTGCCGGCATGAAGATGTTGCAGTTGGACGACGACATTTTGGCCGAACACTATGCACACCTGAAGAACAAGCCCTTCTTCGGTATTCTGAAAGCCTCCATGATGAAGACCCCCGTAGTGGCCATGTGCCTGGAGGGTGTTGACGCCATTGCCGTGGTAAGGTACATTACCGGATACACCAATGGCCGTAAGGCTGACCCCGGAACCATCCGCGGCGACTATTGTATGAGCAACCAGCAGAACATAGTTCATGCCTCTGACTCTCCCGAGGCTGCCGAGGCAGAACTGAAAAGATTCTTCCGTCCCGAAGAAATTTTTGACCTGAAGGACATGAATCTGAGCCGTCTTTATGCCGTAGACGAGATTTAAGCACGGCATGTGAGACACGTAAATCCTACAAAGCACTAACCACTTAAACAACCTAACACACCAATGCACTTCTTAAAGACCACCGAGAAGAAGAGAACACTGATGTTATCCATCCTGGCCATGTTTGCCTTTGTGGCAATGGCACAGGACCAGTTGGCCAGCGTGGCCCCCATTGACAAGCGCATGCGCGCCATTGATTCCGTAAGCATAGCAAAGATGCTGGAGAAGGAGTCTTTAGGCGACCCTGCCTCATCACTTTATCCCAACTGGAACAACAACTACACCACAAACTATGGTGTGGAGATGCCCAAGGAATACAAAATTGACCTGCGTGCTTTCCACTTCCCTTGCGAAAGCCGTCGCGTGACAAGCAGTTACGGCTACCGCCGCTCATTCCGCCGCAAGCACTACGGCACCGACATCAAGGTATATGTAGGTGACACCATACGTTCTGCCTTTTCCGGCAAGATACGCATCGTTGCCAACCAGGGCAGGAGGAAGGGTTATGGCAAGTACGTGGTAATCCGCCACCACAACGGTTTGGAGACCGTTTATGGTCATTTGAGCAAGCAGCTGGTCGTAGAGGACCAGGAGGTAAAGGCTGGCGAGCCTATCGGTTTGGGTGGCAACACCGGCCGTTCTACCGGCAGCCACCTGCACTTTGAGACACGCTTCCTTGGCCAGTTCATTGACCCCGAAAAGCTGTTCGACTTTACTGCCCAGGACGTTCTTGGCGACTACTATTTGTTCTCATCCGTAGGACGCAGCCGCCTGCTCACATCCGATGAGAGCAAGCAACTGCCCGACAACAAGGTATTGGCTTCTGTAGGCGGTCCCACTTTCGAGGCAGACAAGGCAGCACAGAGCAAGAAGTTCCAGGAGGAACGTCGCGAATCTCTCCGTGCCCAGGTGCATAAGGTAAGAAAGGGAGAAAGCCTTTCCGTCATTGCACGCAAGCGTGGCACCACAGTCAAGCGCCTGTGCCAGCTGAACAACATTACCACAAAGACAGTCCTTCGTGTTGGTCAGATCCTAAGATGCTGACAAGCACCGTCCGTCCTCTCCGGGACGACCCCGGAGGCACAGACATGGCAACGACAGGATAAAAGGAACAAGGAAGAACCGGTCCCCGGCCGGGGATTGGTTCTTTCATCATATAAGGGGACAGCACCCCAGATTACCATAATATATAATGAACACGCGCGAACAGTTTGAAGCGGTGATGCAGGAATGCCGCACCCTGTTTTCCAAGAAACTCCACGACTACGGAGCAGCGTGGCGCATAATGCGTCCCGAGTCGGTGACCGACCAGATATACATCAAGGCCAACCGTATCCGTAGCATAGAAACCAAGGGCGTGACAATGGTAGGCGAGGGCATACGCCCCGAATTCATTGGCATTGTAAACTATGCCCTCATCGGTTTGATTCAGTTGGAACTTGGAGCGGCAGAGGTAACAGACGGCATGAGCCCCGAACGTGCACTGGCCGAGTATGACCGCCATGCACAGGAGTGTTTTGAACTGATGCTGCGCAAGAACCACGACTACGACGAGGCCTGGCGCTCAATGCGCATCAGCAGTTACACAGACCTCATACTGATGAAGATATTCCGGACAAAGCAAATCGAATCTCTCAGCGGAGAGACACTGGTGTCCGAGGGCATAGACGCCAATTACATGGATATGCTCAACTATGCAGTGTTCGGTTTGATAAAATTGACATTCGGTGAGGAGTAGCAGACTGTTCTCAGTGTTGCGGTGGCTTCTGGTAAATGCATGCCGCATTACCCTTTCTGCATCCCTGATATTCTCGGGAGCAGTGAAGATGATAGACCCGCGCGGCACAGAGTACAAGATCAAGGACTATGCCGTGGCATTCGGCTTAGACGAACTGTTGGGCCTGTACATGCCGCTTCTGCTGAGCATGGCATTGGCACTGACGGAATTCTGCATGGGAGTGAACCTGCTCTTCGGCAGCAACAGGCGATGGACATCACGTGTGGTGTTGGCGTTCTTCCTGATATTCACTCCGTTCACACTTTATCTGGCAATAGAGAACCCTGTCAGTGACTGCGGATGCTTCGGCGATGCATGGGTACTGACCAACTGGCAGACATTCGGCAAGAACGTGGTCCTGCTGACATGCGCCATTCTGGTGTGCATGTATTACAAGTTGCAGACACGCCTGATCAGCGAACACGCACAATGGCACGTGTCGCTCTATAATTGGATGTACGCCTTTACGCTGACGCTCTATTGTGTGTACACCCTGCCGGTTATGGACTTCCGTCCCTATCACATAGGTGCAGACATTCATGCCAAGATGCAATGGGACGACACGGACAGGATACCTCCCATAACAGACCTGGTAATATCCGACCCCGTTACAGGAGAGGACATGACAGACAGTATAGTTTCGGGCCAGGGATGGAAGTTCCTCGTCGTGGCACCAAGACTGGAAAATGCCGACGACGGCGTGATGGACAAACTGGCTGAACTGACAGAGTACTGCGAAGACTACGGATACCCGCTTGTGGCGCTGACGGCAAGCAGCGACAGTCTGATAGAGTACTGGCGCGACATAACCGGAGCGGAATATCCCTTCCTCGTCGCCGACGAGATACCGCTAAAGACCATGGTCAGGAGCAATCCGGGCGTGATACTGCTCAACGGCAGCGTGGTGGCCAACAAATGGGCATCGTCGCAGATACCGGGACAGGACGAACTTGTTTCCACGCTGGACGAGATGCCATGGGTGCAGAAACCTCAGTCTACCTATGCAGAAAGGTTCTTCATCCTGCTGTCGTGGTACATCATCCCACTGCTCGCCTTCACCATATTGGACAAGGTTTGGCTTGGGATAAGGATATTGAGAGAGAGAAAGAAACAAGATACATAAACCTTTTAAAAACTATTGAAAATGAGAAAGCACATTGTAGCAGGCAACTGGAAGATGAACAAGAGCCTGCAGGAGGGTGTAGCACTGGCTACTGAACTGAAGGACATGCTGGCTGCCGAGAAGCCCAATTGCGATGTTATCATCGGTACTCCCTTCATCCACTTGGCTACCGTTAGCGAGTTGCTGAAGGACAGCGTAATCGCCGTTAGCGCAGAGAACTGTGCAGACAAGGAGAGCGGTGCATACACCGGTGAGGTTAGCGCTTCTATGGTTAAGAGCACTGGTGCCGAGTACGTTATCCTCGGTCACTCAGAGCGTCGCGAATATTATCACGAGACTCCCGAGATCCTGAAGGAGAAGGTTGACCTGGCTCTGGCAAACGGCCTGAAGGTTATCTTCTGCATCGGCGAGAGCCTGGCAGAGCGCGAGGCAAACGAGCAGGAGGCTGTATGTAAGGCTGAGTTGGCTGGCAGCGTATTCCACCTGACCGCTGAGCAGTGGAAGAACGTTGTTATCGCTTACGAGCCCATCTGGGCCATCGGCACCGGCAAGACCGCTACCGCCGAGCAGGCTGAGGAAATCCACGCCTTCATCCGTTCTTGCGTTGCTGAGGTTTACGGTGCTGAGGTTGCCGACGAGACCAGCATCCTGTATGGTGGTTCTTGCAAGGCAAGCAATGCTCCCGAACTCTTCGGCAAGCCCAACATTGACGGTGGTCTGATTGGTGGCGCTTCTCTGAAGGCTGCTGACTTCAAGGGCATCATCGACGCTTGGAACTAATTAAAGAACATTTACGGCACCATAGTGCGGAGGGCCTGTCAGAGGCAGGCCCTTTCGCATGAAGGCCGTACAACAAACAACACCATTTTATGAAGAGAAAAATCTTCATCTCCTTCCTCCTGACGCTACTGTGTTCAGTCATGGCTCATGCCCAGCAGGAGATAACCATGGACAGCATCCTCCGCACCATCCAGCAAGAGGACAGCGCCATCGTTGTTAAGGAAAAACGGGCCAACACCCACTCCAAACGTATCCGCGTGAACGGCTACCGTGTGCAAGTCTACTACGGAGGCAACAACCAGAAGTCCAAACTTCAAGCACGACAGATGGCACAAAGGGTGAAGATATGGTTCGAGGACCTGTCCGTATACACCAGCTTCTCCTCTCCGCATTGGATATGCCGCGTAGGCGATTTCCAGACACGCGAGGAGGCAATGGAAGTACTCCAGGCCATGCGCGAATCCGGCCGTTTCCCCAAGGCTATTATAGTGAAGAGCAAGATTAACATTACAGAAGATGAACTCAGAAGAGAAGAACCTGACTCCTGTGCAAGCAGAAATACAACAACATGTTGCACGGATTCTGGAATTATTGGGTGAAGATCCATCAAGAGAGGGGCTGCAGAGAACACCGCTACGCGTGTCAAGAGCCATGACCGACCTGACCAGAGGATACGAACAGGATCCTGTGGCCATATTAAAGAGCGCCATCTTCCATGAGGAAGGTTGCAACCAGATGGTCATAGTGAAGGACATCAACTTCTACTCTCTCTGCGAACACCACATGCTTCCCTTCTACGGACGTGTTCATGTGGCATACATCCCCAATGGCGAAGTTACGGGACTGAGCAAGATACCCCGTGTGGTGGATGTGTTCAGCCACCGCCTTCAGTTGCAGGAGCGCCTGACCAAGCAAATCCGCGAGGCGATACAGGAGGCTCTGCATCCCCAGGGAGTGATGGTAGTAGTAGAGGCCCAGCACATGTGCATGCAGATGCGTGGCGTGGAGAAGCAGGGCAGCATCACCACCACCAGCGACTTCTGCGGGGCATTCAACCAGCACAAGACACGCGAGGAATTCCTTTCACTCATCAGGATGAGAGGATAGACAAGACCGGCAGAACTGCCGTATCCACCCTGATTGCAACACAAGACAAACGGTGCGCCGACATATATGTTCGTCAGCACCGTATTTTTTTGTGGGTGGAGAGTGTCCGGTAGACCTTATTCAACAATAGTTGACTATCCTTAGAAGCAGACCCCTCCACCCTGGGAAACGGAAGCGGGAACAGAGACAACTATCTGCCTGCATCATAATGATTTTTCAACATCCGCACACTCCCATGTCTGAGTTGCGATGCTCCCCGCCGTACAACCTGCGTAACTCTACACACAAACGCTCGGCAGGGCACCTTTTTGTCCTCACGACAACAAGGGCGAGTTGTCATTGATGACAAGGCGCTGTCCTCACGACAACAAGGACGAGTCACCCGGGAGAACAAAAATGGCACTAAAATAGGGATTTTCCGGCCCATTACAGAGCACAGGATGGTTTTCGCACAACATCCCTACTGGAATACTCGGATAAAACGGTACAAATCCGGAGGTGTCATCATTTTTCCAACAAGCATCCGGATTTGCTTCATCTACAGCAGAGAGGCGTCACTTCGTCCTCTTCCTGAAAATCACCCACTCATTCATCACAAAATTGAAGATGCCTGAGAAGATAAGAGCCAGGAGATTACATACCACGACATTGAGTCCGGCAAAGTGGCGGATGAGGACAAACGGTACCATCTTTATCAGGAAAGCCGCTATGCAGGACACGTTGTAGGGCAGGAACCGTCCCCAGAAACCTCGGGCAGAACGCTCGCCTACCCTGTCTTTCCACACGAAGAAATAGGCTAACGTGTAGTTGGTGAATACGGCACACTCGAAGGAAACGGTGGGTGCAACGAAAAGACCCACATATTCGGTACCAGGAAACAGGACTTCGGCCAGGAGCCACATTACGGCACAGTCCACGGCGGTTCCACCAAGCGTGGAGACCATGAACTTAAAATACCTCACCAGTTTATCCATCTATTCTACCTTTCTGCTACACAAACGGACCGGTTCCATTTGCGACAAAAACAAGAGAGGAGGGACACAAAGACCCTCCTCACTATATTGATTTACTTATTCTTCTTCAATGGGTCTATCTTGGCGAAATACTTACCGTCCTTGATAAGGCTGCCAAAATAAATAGAACACAGGATGATGAACACCACAACACCGGCCATGTCCAGACTGAGCAGTTCACCTGTAAGAGGGCCGACCTTGAGGGGAAGGCTGAAGGTGTGCAGAGGCTCGATGAAGAACCAGATGGTGTTGAGCAGTATCATCAGCACGCGCAATTCCGTAGGACCGAATACACCGTATGTCAACTTGAACTCATTCTTCAGATGGGCGCATATCATCACATACACCTCCATGCCGAGGTATACGCAGAACAGCAGCAGACCCATCCAGAAGTGCATGTAGGCCGACAGACCCATGCCGCCGAAGATGAAGAACTCGGCGATGCAGTCCATATTGTGGTCAATGTAGAAACCATACAGGGGGCGCGACTGGTTGCGCACACGGGCGATGGTTCCGTCCAGAGAGTCACCTACCCAGTGGAGCACGAAGCCCAGGGAGGAAAGCCAGAGCCATGCCGGGTGATAGTTGGTCAGGAGATAGCCCAATGCTATAACCACGGCGCCGAACAGGCTGAACCATGTAAGCATGTCGGATGTTACCCATCGGGGCAGACGCTCAGCCATCCAGATGAGGGCCTTTTTCTCGTAAGGATTCAGTATTGAAGTCTGTATGCGAACCGAATTTTCCTTATTACTCATAATCTTTTGTTTTATTCGTTTCTTTGTAAAAATACACAGCAACAACACTTAAAGGCATCCGCATGCGGCCACCTATAAGTCTTGTCTGCTTTTCGGGTGCAAAGTTAACACTTTTTATTCAAACGGGCAAAAAAGACGCAATCTTTATAGTCCATCCGGCACATATACGACAAAACTGCGCAAAAAACAACAGAATAACAAGAAAATAAGAGCAGCAAAACCCTACCCTGCTACCTTTGCCATAGCACCACCTCGCCTGCCTGCATAGACATCTTCACGTCTATGAGCCTTTGGTTGGAAGAACCTCGGAAAAGGAGGTCGGTATTGCGGAGGGACTGAACAAAGGGACCGTCCACAAGAACATCCAGATTGCCCAGCAGTGCCATCACGTCGGCATTGCCTTCCGAAAGTAGGTGTTCCCAAGTGTAGCCGGTATAGCACCACACGGTCTTGTCCGTCTCTGCCTTCACTCTGGCGGCAAGTTCGGCACAGCCCCTCGCCTGCAGAAGAGGGTCACCGCCGGAAAGGGTAACGTGGGCAAAGGGGTCGTTGACAATGACACGCATCAGTTCGTCCACGGAGACCTCCTCTCCCCCACCCTCGTTCCACGACTCGGGATTATGGCAACCGGGGCAACGATGACGGCATCCCGCCAAATAGATGCTCGTACGGAAACCGGGACCGTCTACCGTGGTGTCCTCTAAAATATCCAATACACGCAAGTTCATATCTGCAAGAAAAAAAGCAGACAGACGGCACTTTATGACATGCTTGGTCTGTCTGCCTATATATTATATATAAGGTATATTACTTATGTATGACACGGTCGTTCAGTTCAGCCAACTTTGCCTTGTTCCAACGGTCGGTGGTACCCACGAGGTAACCCGTGATGCGCTGGAGGCGGTCAATGTTGTGGCTGCCGCAACTGGGACATTCGTCCATCACCTTCTCGGCATTCTCGTAACCGCAATCCATGCAACGGTTGCGTGTATGGTTTACCGAGCCGTAACCGATATTGAACTTGTCCATCATGTCCACGATGTTCATCACGGCCTCGGGGTTGTGTGTGGCATCGCCGTCTATCTCCACGTAGAAGATGTGTCCGCCACCAGTCAGCGCATGGTATGGAGCCTCCACCTGAGCCTTGTGCAAGGCAGAGCACTTGTAGTAAACGGGCACATGGTTGGAGTTGGTATAGTAGTCCTTGTCGGTAACGCCGGGGATGATGCCGAACTTCTTCTTGTCGAACTTGGTAAAGCGGCCGGAAAGACCCTCGGCAGGAGTGGCCAGAACGCTGTAGTTATGCTGGTAGCGGTCGCAGAACTCCAGCACACGGTCGCGCATGTAGGTGACTATCTTCAGACCAAGTTCCTGACTCTCCTCGCTCTCACCGTGGTGCTTGCCAGTGAGGGCGATAAGACACTCTGCCAAGCCAATGAAACCGATACCCAGTGTACCCTGGTTGATGACGGGGGCGATAGTCTCGTTGGGAGCAAGGTTCTCGCTACCTATCCACAGACCGCGCATGAGCAAGGGGAACTGCTTGGCGAAGGCGGTCTTCTGGAACTCCATACGGTCGTGCAGTTGCTGCGCAGTAACCTCCAGGAGGCTGTCCAACTTGGCAAAGAAGGCTGCTATGCGGTCCTCGCGGTCCTTGATGTTCATACACTCGATGGCCAGGCGCACGATGTTGATGGTAGAGAAGGAGAGGTTACCGCGACCGATACTGGTCTTGGGGCCGAAACGGTTCTCGAACACGCGGGTACGGCAACCCATGGTAGCACACTCGTACTTGTAGCGCTCGGGATCGTTGATGTCCCACTTCTCGTGGTAGTTGTATGGGGCATCGAGATTGATGAAGTTGGGGAAGAAACGGCGTGCTGTCACCTGACAGGCATACTTGTAGAGGTCGTAGTTGCGGTCGGTGGGCAGATAACTTACGCCGCGCTTCTTCTTCCATATCTGTATGGGGAAGATGGCAGTTTCGCCGTTGCCCACACCCTCGTAGGTACTCTTAAGCAACTCGCGTATGATGCAGCGTCCCTCGGCACTGATGTCCGTACCGTAGTTGATGGACGAGAACACCACCTGGTTGCCGCCACGAGAATGTATAGTGTTCATATTGTGGATGAACGCCTCCATGGACTGGTGCACACGTTCCACGGTCTTGTTGATGGCATGCTGGCGTATGCGCTCTCTGCCGGCAAGACCGGTCAGCGGGGTCTCGATGAAATCCTCTATCTCGCAGTTGTACAGTTCGCTGTAGTCCTCGGCATTCAGATCCTCCAACACCTTGACTTCCTCTATGAAACTCTTGCGCACGTATGGTGCCAGATAGAAATCGAAAGCCGGAATAGCCTGACCGCCGTGCATCTCGTTCTGCACAGTCTCCATGCTGATACAGCCCAGTATAGAAGCGGTCTCGATACGCTTTGCAGGACGGCTCTCGCCATGGCCGGCCTGGAATCCGTACTTCAGGATTCTGTCCAAAGGATGCTGGACGCAGGTCAACGACTTGGTAGGATAGTAATCCTTGTCGTGGATGTGCAGGTAGTTGTTGCTTACAGCCTCCTTCACCTCATCGCTCAGCAGATAGTCGTCCACGAAAGGCTTTGTGGTCTCGCTGGAGAACTTCATCATCATACCGGCAGGAGTGTCGGCATTCATGTTGGCATTCTCGCGGGTGACGTCGTTGTTCTTGATGTTTATTATCTCCAGGAAGATGTCGCGAGTCTTTGCCTTACGGGCAATGGTACGCGCACTACGGTACTTAATGTATATTCTGGCAACGTCCGGACGGCTGGATTTCATCAGCTCGTCTTCCACCATATCCTGGATCTCCTCCACGGTCATCTGCGACTTGCCTCGCATGCTGACGCGGTCGGTAATTTTAGATATCAACTCGTTGTCTTCACCGGCATCTGTGGTAAGCATTGCCTTACGGATAGCGGCCGCTATCTTCTGCTCGTTGAAACCGACAATGCGTCCGTCTCTTTTAAGTACTGTCTGTATCATACTGGGATAATGGGATAATGTGTTTCTAATATTATATAAGGTATACTCTCTCTGTGCTTCCGCCCTACCTGTTTTTTTTCGGGCGAAAAGCGTTGCAAATATACGACAATAGACAATACCAGACAAGGATTTCAAACAAAAACTTTCCCGTTTTGGCAAACTTTTCATCTGCACAAAACGGGAAAGTTGTCCGGTTGTTTTTCTATTTTACTGATATTCAGCCGTCTTTTTCTTGACGTTAAAGAAAAAGTTTTCCAAAAGTGTCTTTTTACGCTTATTTATAAGCCGACATCACGAAATTAGAATGTCACTACGTTCTGACGCTTGTCAACAAGCATGCCATTGGTGTGCTTCAAGGTGAATTTCTGCTTCTTCTTGGCCTTCATCTTCACGACCATCAGAGTGGTGTCACCCTCAATGTTCTGCTTCTCGCCCAGGTTGACGAAGGTGGGATAAAGTACCTTGTCGCCATTGGTGTGCAGACGGTCGTATGTCATATTATACATTCCAGCAAGCGCAGGAGCCTCGACACCCACATATTCCCAATCCTGGGCGTTATAGGGAAGGGCCAGGCTCAAACCGTTCACGCTCTGCAGACCCTTGCCACTGATGGTAATGCTTGCAATGTCACCGGCATTGTACTGAGCCTTATCGGCCTTGATGCTGACCTCGCCTGCCACCGGAGCGGTCTTGCGGGGACTCACGCCATCGCTCAATGCCACTGCTACGGCCATAATGTCATACGCGTCCAACAGACCGTTGCCGTTCAGGTCGCCCTTGCTCACATAGTCAAAGTCGCCGTCGCCCTTGCGCAAGCCGGTGTAGTTCATATAAGAAGTGAGGTCGTTCTCGTCCAACTTACCATCCAGATTGATGTCTCCGGGGATGTAGTATTCGGAATCGGGCTGACGGAAGATATACAGTTCGTGACCGGAACCGAAGTTACCCAGAGCCTCAGTCACCTTTATGCGGACGAAGCGTGCCTTGGGGGCATCCTTGAACACAACCTCCTTCACGTCACCGCTGCGTGCCCAGTCGAGAGCAACGGGGGCGCTCCAGTTCATGCGGTCCATGCTCACCTCATAGGAGGCCTTCAGTATTGTGCCGTTGCCGCCATCGGGACGTGGCATGTACTGCATCTTGTCAAGTATATTGATGCTTCTCAGGTCTATCACAATATCGAACGGAACGGCAGTCTGTCCCCATGCGGTGTGCCAGATGCTTGTCTCGTCGAAGTCGAACATCTTGTCAATGCCCTGTCCGCCCTGGTTTGCGCAAGTGGTTTCGGCACTGATTCCACGTATGGCAAAGCGCAGAGGATCGGCTGCCGTGGTAGCCTTCAGAGAGGTCCAGTCGCTAACACCGTCCTTGTTCACGCAACGTACCTTCACTTCGTAGGAGGTAGAAGCGGCAAGTCCGTCGATGGTGTACTCCGTGGCGGCAATGGTGCTATATATCTGTCCCTCGAACTCCAGTTCGTAGTAGTCGGCATTCTCCACTTCCTCCCATACCGGTGTCAGGGTGTAGGCATCGCTGCCCTCCATCTGTGCCTTCGGAGCCTGCAGGGCACCGGTATTGGCCAGAAGTTTGTCGGTGTTGTCCACAACAACCTTGGAAGCGGTCACGACAACCTCGTTGGCAACGACATCAGTTTCTGCCACATTCACCATCAGGGCAGAAACCTTCATGTACTTGTCCTCGGCATTCTGGCCATAGTAGTAACTGTTGGGGGTTGCCTTCCACGCCGCATAGTCAGAAACCTCGACGAGTTTAACCTTCTTGCCGCCAACCTTGGCTGCCACCTTGCCGGGCTTCTGGCTGCAGAACACGGTCAGGTGGGTGAACTTCTGCTTTTCAAAGCCCTTGAAACTGCCCTTGGTAGGCTCTACAGTAACGGTAAGGTTGCCTTTCCCGTCCAAATTGCTGTTCACCTTCGTTGTAGTGCTCTCGCCCTGGAGATATGCCTGGGTCTTGGCGTCATCGTCATAATCTGTGAATGAGGTGCTGCCCAAGGGGTATATTTCGTAAGCACGCATCTTGGGGTCTATCTCCACTGGAGTGTTTGTTGTCTTATGCACGGGGATGATAGCACCACGCTTTATGAGCACAGGCAGTTTCCACAGGGGAGCAGGGAAGTTGTTGATGATGCGTCCGCCCTGGTACACATCGCCGGTGAAGTAGTCCACCCACTCGCCCTTGGGCAGGTAGATACCGTCGCGAACATCGTTGCCCTCCTTGTCAATACGTGTCTCCTTATATATAGGCGCCACCAGGATGCTGGGGCCGAACATGTACTGATACTCGGTGCGCTTGCCCAGAGTGTAGGGATTCTCCTCCTCCAGGAACATGGCACGGATCATGGGTTTTCCGTCCACGGCCTCACGTGCTATGGTGTACTGGTAAGGAAGTATCTTTGACTTCAGTTTGAGGTAGTACCTGTTCAGGTCGGCAGCCTTGGGGCCGAGAGCCTGGGGATACTTGGGGCTTGAACCCCATCCGTCCATATTCAACTGCATGGGGCCGTAGGTCTTCCACTGGAAGTCACGCACGTTGACCAGAAGGTTCTGTCCGCCGAAGATACCATCGGTATCGCTGGTGATGTTGGGCTGACCTGCCAGACCTGCACCGATGTAAGTGGGGATGTGGAAACGGATATACTCCCATTCGCCACCCGTCTGGTCGCCCGACCATATACCGGCATAGCGCTGGGTACCTGCCCAACCGTCCAGAGAGATGATGAAGGGGCGTGCATCGTTGCCATAATAAGGCATAATCTGCGCCACATCGGCCACACCGTTCAGACCGAAGGAATAGCCTGCGCCAACCCATGCCACATCGGTCTTGAGGACACGCACGCCGGCCACGCCAACCTCCTTCACTATGTCGCGCTGGAGCAGGGGTTCGATACCTTCCTTGGGATGCAGGTCGCTCTGTGTCCAGAGACCTATTTCCACACCACGGCTACGGGCATAGTCGCCGAACTCCTTCAAGTTCTGAATGTTGCCGTCCAAAGAACCTGTCTGGCCATAGCCTGCGCCATAACCGTCGTTGGGAAGGAACCAACCCAGTGGGAAGTCATTGTCCAGATAACGGTCGAGGGCGGCGCGGGCAGAGAACTGGTAGTTGTTCTTCTCACCGTTCAGCGTTTCCTGCACACCGCCATTGTCCTTCTGGCTCTCCTTATAGAACTTGCCGTCCTCGTAGGGCATCTGTATCCTCTTCTCGTTTTTCGGTTCTTCTGTCCAGAAGTCGCGGTTGTAGGCATTCAGGTGTCCCTGATAGAAACCGAACTTTGGCAGGAGAACGGGGTTGCCGGTCAACTGGTAGAAGTCGTTAAGCAGGGCAACGGCACCCTCATTCACCATCACGAAGATGTCCAGATAGTCCGTTTCGTGATACAGCACGGTATTGCCTGCCTCGGCAGCGCCGAAGTCATAGCCACCGGGCTTGAAGGTGTGCCACATCACTCCGTAACCGGCGGTACTCCAGTAATAAGGCGTGGGGCTGCACACACCGCCGTCCACCCAGTTGTTGGTGTTCACGATGGCGATGAACTTGTCCTTGTGCGAGAAACGGCCGTTCTGCACACCGCCTCCGTAGAAGTAGTCGTCAGCGTCCTGGGCAAACTTCACCGTCGTGCGCTTCTTGCCGAAATCGGTAGGGACAGTCTGGTCAACGATGACCTTACCGTCCTTCAGTGCCTGAATCTGACCGGTAGCAGTGTTTACCTTTACGGCTATGGCCTCCGTGGTAAGAGTGGCTGTCTCACTGTCCAGCACCACCTCGCCTACCTTGCGGCGCGGGTTGTCCACCAGAATCTGTGCCTCGGGAGTGGCCTGAGGGTCACGAATTATACCACCATTGGGATCTTGGAACACACGGAAGATATGTGGGGCATAGAAATCCACATACATACGTCTGCCACCGTCAAGAGTCACCTCGGCAGTAGTCTTGTTGAGCATACGAATTCCGTCTGCCCAAGAAATACCGGCCACACCTACAAGCGCTGCAGCCAACAGGATCAGTTTACGCATAAGCATTTATGTTATCTGTTTTGTTAAGTTAAGTTATCTTATCTACGCATGCAAAGATAATAAAATTGTTTAAGCGACACAATTACTGGAGTAACAAAATACCGCATGCCGCCCTTTATCTAAGGAAATATTCGTACCTTTGCACGCGAATAGTCATACTATGTTTAAGAAATACACGACATGAACAAGAAAACAGCAATCATTGCCGCCTCCGTGGCAGGTATAATCCTTGTGGGCCTGCTCATATACATGAACACAAAGATGAGAGTCCGCCAGGAGGAAAACGAGCAGATGATAGAGGTCTTGAAGATGGACAAGGCCGAGATGGAGAACGAGTACGAGCAGTTTGCCATGCAGTACAACGAGATGATGGCACAAATCAACAACGACTCGTTAATCAACCAACTGGCCATCGAGCAGGAGCGCGTGCAGAAACTCCTGGAAGAACTGCGCCAGACAAAGGCAGAAAACACACGAGAGATAATCCGTCTGAAGAAGGAACTGGCCACCCTGCGTGCCATACTGAAAGACTATGTCATGCAGATTGACTCGCTGAACCGCGAGAACCAGGCCCTGAAGGTAGACAATGACAAACTGCGCAACCAGAACCAACTGGCCAAAGAGCACATCACCACACTGTCCACACAGAATGAGGAACTGGTGGACAAGGTGGCCATAGCCAGCCAACTCAATGCCACAGGCATCTCTGCCATGGCGCACAACAAGCGTGGCAAGGACACGGACAAGATAAAGAAGGCCAAGAAGTTTGTAGTCTCCTTCACTCTGGCACGCAACGTCACCACAGAGACCGGCATGCGCAGCATCTACGTTCGCATTGCCACTCCCACCGGTTCCATACTGACCAACGGAGGTACCTTCCAATACGAGAACCGTGACCTCCAGTACAGCATACTGAAGGAGGTGGAGTACAATGGCGAGGAACTCCCCGTAACGGTATACTGGGACATAGCAGAAAGCCTCACGGCCGGCCAATACCGTGTAGACATCTTTGCCGACGGGCAGAACATAGGCACCACAACATTTGAAATGGAATAAGGAAGATGGGAAAGGGTAAACTTGCCAAATTCGCCGACATGGCGGCCAATCCGCTGGTAGTGGAACGCCCCTATCGCCCTGGAGACGAACCCGTGCGCATGGATTGGCACAAGGAGTTCTTCCACAACGACAACCCCATCATTCTGGAACTCGGATGCGGACGCGGCGAGTACACCGTGGGAATGGGACGCCTGTATCCGAACAACAACTACATAGGCGTGGACATCAAGGGAGCACGCATGTGGACAGGGGCACAGGAGGCCATGCACGAGGGGATGAAGAACGTGGGATTCCTGCGCACCAACATAGAGTTCATTGACAAGTTCTTCTCTCCCGGGGAAGTATCCGAGATATGGCTCACCTTCTCCGACCCCCAGATGAAGAAGGCAACAAAGCGCCTTACCTCCACCTACTTCCTGCAACGCTACCGCCATATCCTCAAGGACGGAGGCATCATACACCTGAAAACGGACTCCAACTTCCTCTTCACCTACACCGAGGAGATGCTCAAGGCCAACAATCTCGTCCCCATGATATGCACACGCAGCCTCTATGCCGAGACAAGCGAAGAAACGGCCGAGGCACGCTCCCGACAGACCTACTACGAGGAAATGTGGCGCTCGCGTGGCATAGACATCAAGTATCTGGCCTTCCGCCTTCCACAGAATGGAGAACTTGTGGAACCTGACGTGGAGATTCCCTTTGACGAATACCGCAGTTACGGGCGCAACAAGCGTAGCGGAAACGATAGCGGCAAGTAATCCCCGAATCCACGTCTTACCCGTAAGGATGCGTCACACCGCATCCTGAAATCTGACAAATACCCATAAACATGCGGACGCGGCATGCCGCGTCCCTACTTGTATAATACACGGAACATGTCCAACAAGCAGCCAAACGACACCACCCCCATAAAGCCATCTGCCTGGCTCAGCGCCATACCCTTCGTCTCTCTCATAGCCCTCCTCTCGTGCACATTGTATGTCTATGGGAGTGATTCTCTTGGCGGTCCCTCGCAGATTGTACTGCTCACCGCCAGCGGTATATGCATTGCACTGGGCATGGGAGTATGCCACGTAAAGTGGAGCACCATCGAAAGAAGCATTTCAGAAAAGTTACAGGAAAGCGCCATTGCCATCTGCATACTCTTGCTCATAGGCATGCTTTCTGCATCGTGGATGATATCAGGCATTGTACCCACACTCATCTGCTATGGCATTCAGATGATACACCCTGCGGTGTTCCTTCTCTCCTCTTGCCTGATATGCGCCTTGGTGTCATTAATGTCGGGCTCGTCGTGGACAACCATAGCCACCATAGGCATAGCACTCATAGGCATAGGACGGGCATTGGGATTTGAAGACGGGTGGACGGCCGGTGCCATCATCTCAGGCGCCTATTTCGGCGACAAGATATCTCCGCTCTCCGACACCACCGTACTGGCAAGTTCAAGTAGCGGCACACCACTCTTCCAACATATCCGTTACATGCTGCTTACCACCATGCCAAGCATGTTCATCACCTTGGTAATATTTGGAATAGCAGGCATCTGGATAGGAAGCGGCAACCTGACGGAATCGGTAGACACATACACCGAGGCCTTGAACAACACCTTCCATATCTCGCCATGGCTGCTCGTCGTGCCCATAATAACCGGAGTGCTCATTTACAGGAAAGTGCCCACCCTCATTGTACTTTTCCTTTCCTCCATCATGGCCATTATCCTGGCAATAGCCTTTCAGGGGAACATACTCATGCAAATCGGCGGTTCTGCCGACGGTTCATTTTCCTTTGAGGCACTGCTCCGTGGTATCATCACCACTTTTGCCAACTCCACATCGGTAGACACTGGCAATGCGCTCCTGAACGACCTTGTCTCCACCAGAGGCATGGGCGGAATGATGGACACCATTTGGCTGATTCTCTCTGCCATGGTGTTTGGAGGCGCCATGACATCGTGCGGCATGCTGAAGAGTTTCCTGGAGGCCGTATTCCGTCGTTTCATGAAAACACGCCTGGGCCTTGTCTGCTCCACCGTGTTCAATGGCATAGCCATGAATCTGATGACCGGCGACCAATACATCTCCATCATTCTTTCAAGCAACATGTTCAAGGACGAGTATACCCGCCAGGGGTATGAATCACGACTGCTCTCACGCTCCACCGAGGACAGTGCCACCGTAGTGTCCGTCCTCATCCCCTGGAACACCTGTGGCATGACACAGGCCACCGTGCTGGGTGTGGCCACACTCACCTACCTGCCCTACACCTTCTTCTGTCTGCTCTCCCCACTGATGTCCATCATCCATGCCGCCTTCGGCTGGAAGATAAAGAGGCACGAAGAGTGGATAAACCAAAATCGTTCTTGAGCGTTATGATGCCAATGACCGGTTTGGAATAAAAACGACACCATCCGGCAAGGCTTTGCAAGTACCATTTCCCGTCCTGGCACAGTACCCTAATGCCGTCCCGGAGAACACGAACGAGTCACCGAGGAGGATAAAATGACATCCTCTGGAGAAACGTGAAACGCACTCCTGTGAAAATAAATGGAGTCGCAGGCTCCTCAATAAAATTTATGCTCAGTCGAATACAAGACAAGCGCCGGCCTAACACAATGTTAGGCCGGCGCTTGTTGTTTTACTTCTTCAACTCCACTATCTTTGTCTTCTCGCGCTCGATGTTGCGGCGGTCGGTTTCAGTGACCACACGGGCGGCGAGTTGGAGGAAGGCCTGACCGGTGATGCTGGCGGGGTCCAGGGCAACGGGGGTACCGCCATCGCCGTTCTCGCAGATGCTCTGCACCACGGGAATCTGTCCAAGCAGGGGGACGTTCATTTCCTCTGCCAGGGATTTCACGCCCTCACGGCCGAAGAGGTAGTATTTCTCCTCGGGGTGCTCTTCAGGAGTGAACCATGCCATGTTCTCCACAAGACCGAGAATGGGAACATTCACCTTGTCGTTGGTGTACATGTTGATACCCTTGCGTGCATCGGCCAAGGCCACCTGCTGGGGTGTGCTTACTATAACCGCACCTGTGATAGGCAGAGTCTGAACGAGGGTCAGATGAATATCGGATGTGCCGGGAGGTGTGTCCAATACGAAATAGTCGAGGTCGCCCCATGCAGCATCGCCTATGAGTTGCTTCAGGGCATTGGAGGCCATACCGCCACGCCACAGGGTGGGAGTGTCGGGATCTACGAAGAAACCTATGCTGAGCACCTTGATGCCATATTTCTCAACGGGCATGATAAGGTCGCGCCCACCGATGTTCTCGCTATATGGACGTGCATCCTCCATGCCGAACATCTTGGGGGCACTGGGGCCGAAGATGTCGCAATCGAGCAAACCCACACGATGCCCCATGCGTGCCAGGGCCACGGCCAGATTGGTGGCCACGGTGCTCTTGCCCACACCACCCTTGCCACTGCTTACGGCAATGATGTTCTTCACTCCGGGGAGCAGATCGGGCAGGTCGGGACGGGGAGCCTGCAGGGTCTTTGTCTTTATCTCTACCTCCACATCCTTGCTCACATAGGCATGAATGGCCGCCTCTGCCGCCTTGACAAGTGACTTTAGGAAGGGATTGGTAGGTTTGTCGAAGATGAGGGAGAAACTGACATGCATGCCTGCTATGCGCAGGTCATCCTCCACCATCTCCATTTCCACAATGTTCTTGCCCGTACCGGGGTATCGCACCGTAGCAAGGGCATCCATGATGAGTTTGGGATACAGTTCCATATTACATTATGTTAAGACCCACCCCTAGCCCTCCCTGCAAGGGAGGGGAGTAGAATGGGGAGGGGAAAGTTTATGCGAAGGTACAAATAAGTGAGAGAAAAACAAAATAAATCCAAATTTATTTTTACTTCCGAACCGACGCGCGAAACAAGAGCAGAGAATGCTTGTATTCTATGCCTTGCGAGAAGGCGGAAGACCGAAGGTCAACGTGAGTACCTAAGACTACAGTCAAAAGTACGGTTAAGTGAGCGAAATCCCCAAAAACGCTCAAACGAGAGCATGGTAGGGACACGGCATGCTGTGTCCGAAACAATAGCCAAGCGGACTCATTTTGGGGAGGAGAGAAAAGTACAAAACAATACCGTCGCATGGATGGAACCACACGACGGTATATTATAATATAGGTATTTTTAGCAATTCGCTTACTCGCAGATTTCTGTTCTGCTATTTCACAACCTTAACTTCGTTCAAGTTGTTTACTGTTGACATTTGTCTTCCTCCTTGTCGCTCAACATAACCAAACAAGTTTGATTCTGTATTCGCTCCTACGTCGGTTCGGCATAATCAAAGTAAACTTTGCTTCTGCTCTCGCTATTTCACAACTTTCTTGCCGTTCTGGATGAAGACACCGTGCTGAGAAGCATTGGCCTTGCGTCCGCTGAGGTCGAAAACTTCAGTTTTCACTTTTCCGTTTTCACCCTTCAGATCGTCTATCCCTGTAGCATTGCCCACCTGCAGAGTAGCATCAATGATGGTACCGTTGGTATTAAGGATACCGTTCTTGCCTGTGCAAGTACCGTCGGCTGCTATCTGACCGCCTGCATCAACGCTGTTCCAGTCAACCTTGAAACGGATGCGGTATGTACCCTCCTCGGGAGCGGTGAACTTGGGGCAAGGAATGGAAGAACCGGGGTTGCGGGCTGCTCCGGTGATGGTTTCACCCAGAGAGTTGACGCCAGAATCTTCCTGAGTAAAGGAACCGGAATAGAAGAAGAAACTAACCACGTCTGTTCCGCTCTGGTCGGTATTGCCTTCCTTGAAAGAGAACTGCTGGTCCTGATCAAGGTCGATGTACACGTATCCGTGCATCCATGCTCCGCCGTTCATCTTCAGAGTAACGTTGACTTCCTCGCCGGGAGCGCAGGAAAGTATCATATCCTCGTTCTCGCTGATGTCCAGATATCGCTTGGTAGAGGTGTCCACGTCCAGTGTCTTGGCCTCTGACGTTGCCGGAGCGAAGACAATCTGCGTTACAGCTCTGGCACCTGCATTCTGAGAAATACCCTTGTCAAAGTTGATGCTATAGGGAGGCACTACCTTCTCGGTAACTGTCACCTGCACCTGGGCAACCACGCCACTGCCATCGGTGGCAGAAGCGGTGATTGTTACGAGGCCGGGGGCAACACCCTTGACAACTCCATTCACCACAGTAGCCACCAACTCATCACTTGATGTCCATTCCAGGAGCTTGTTGGTGGCATTAGTAGGGTTTACCGTAGCAACAACTGCTACGGATGAACCCTCCTCTACCTCATACTGCTCCTGATTGAAGGAGATGCTTTCCACTGCCACCACGGGAGCCTCGCTATCGCGTCCGTTGAACATGTAGACGCTGCTGCCGGGCAGGGTCACGGTCAAGGTCTGGTCAATGTCGATTGCCTGGCCTTCTGTCAAGCCCTCAAGGTTGGCCTGGTCAGAGAATGCCTTGATCAGCACGATAGAACCGGTAATGTTGGCAGGAATTTCCAGAGCCTCACGCAGGGTGGTGGTGAAGGTCTGTGTGTTGTTAGCACCATTGCGCAGGGTCAGGACTGCCTTCTCGCCATTCCATGCTGCCCAGCCGTAAACCTCGGCCTTTGAGCCTGTCCAGGGATCGCCGCCCACCCAGTGTGCATCCATCAGCACGTCGGAGTTCTCCTTCTGCCACTTGATGAGGTCGGCAAGGTCTGCCCACAGGCGACCACCCTCGATGCTGTTCATCAGGTCGTAGTCGTTGTAGAGTTCCACCAGGCCGCTACCGCACGCGAAGGCACAACGCATTTCGTTCAGCACAGACTTGTAGTCGCGCTCGTCAGTTGCTGGAGGACCGAACTTGGTGAGGATGAATCCGTGGGTCATCAGTGTGTTGATGGGACAGATGGGAGAGTTGGTAACGTAGTTCTGGTGAACCAGGTTGTCGCGGTAAGTGATCCAGTTCTCGCGCTTGGTGGTATTGTTGCCAATGCGGTCGTGGTCGTTCTCCTGACGCCATGTGGCATCTGAAATCTGATACCAGAAGGGAGAAGCCCATGTACCTACGGTAGTATTGAAGAAGATGTCCTCGCGGAGTTCCTCACGCACATAGCGCTCCAGACGGATGATACCCTCGGCATTCTCGTTGCCGGTGTCGCCGTTGTCGGGACCTACGGAAGAGAACTGACCGGAAATACCGTCGAACTTGAAGAATACATAGTTGTCGCTGCCTGCCTGATAGCCTTCTGTACCGTCCTGATTACATACGAGGTTGTATGCAGCCTTCTTGAATGCTTCGTAGTAGCGGGGGTTGGAGAGTTGCATGCCACCCTTGTCGCTCCAGTACTGGCGACGGTAGTTACCGCTCTGTCCATAACCGCCCACGGGGCCGAGCCATGCACCGATGCCGGCACCCATCTCCTTGGCTGCCTTGGACATGTCGCGCAACTCGTTGGGGAAACTGCTATGGAAGGTCCATTCGCCATAGAGGTCCCATCCGTCGTCGATGACAAACATGCTGGGAGAAACGCCGTAGCGGTCGTAGAACTGTGTCTTCCACTGAGCCATCACATTGAGCACGTCTGCAGCCTTGGTGTTGTCCAAGTGCTCTCGGCCGGGCTCAGCGTTGTTACGGTTGATCTGGAGTTCGTACCATGCCACGTATGCGGGAACTGCACGCCAGGGCACTGCACGCTCGCGCTCGCTGTATGCCAGGAATGAACGACGCTTCTGTGTCTTGCGGATGTCGGGGTTGTCCTGACTACCGTCCTGTGCAACGAGGCCCACAACGGCAGCCACCTTCCAGGTCTCGCCTGCGGCCAGGGTGGTATTGCGGCTCCAGCGGCCCTGGATGTTCACGATATCAGAAGATACGTCCACACCGGCTTTTGCCTCGTAGACCTCCACCTTGAATTCTGCGGTAGAGACGAGTTCGCCTTCACGGCCGTCCACATACATGCATACACGGAAGGTACCGTCGTTGGGCACGGTGAAGGTGTATGAATTGTTCTCCTTGGCAGAACCGGTATAACCGTGGTGATAGTCGCTGGCCACGATAGAACCGTTCTCGTCCAGAAGCACCACGCCGTCGATGTCAAAGCGCTTGGCACCGCTCTTATAGGTGAGGGTTGTGGTCACCTTCTGGTCCTTCTTCAATTCTACCTGCTTGGCGTAGGTGTAGTAGGTCTTGTCCGAACCGCCTACCTCCTGTATGCGCATGGGCACGTCGGCAATGTTCTGCTGTGTCCATGCAGAAGCGGCCAAGTTGTCGGTGACGGGGGTAGAAACCAGGTTCCAGTTGTCCTCGTCGTCGCTGGCTCCGCCCACGGTGTTGTAGGCAGTGGGAGTCTCCAGACCTGCGAATATCTTGTTGCTCATAATCACCTTGCCGCGGGTATTACCGATAGCGGCGGGCTTGGTGCCGGCTGCCTTGGCATCCACGTTGTAGGTCATGGCAATAATGTCGAACATGTCAACGTTGCCCTTGCCGAGCAGTTCCATCTCGGTGCGCAGATAATGGCTTCCGTCGCGCAATACTGCACGCCACAGGATCTCTATCTCCTCACCCTTGTAGGTGTAGCCGAAGACTGCCTCCAGAGCCTTGCCGGCATAGTGCTCGGCACCACCGATGGCAGTGGGGTTGGCGGCGAGGTCCTTCTGCTCGAAACTCTTCATCTGCATCTGGCTGGCAGCAACCTTCTCGCCTGCACCGAAGCCAACGACGAAGAGTTCTGTGCCTGCCACCAAGTTCATGGCCTTGCTGCCCAGGAAGTAGACGCCCTTGTCGCCCTTCAGGAAACTGGCGGCCAGAACGTTGTTGTACAGGGTATAAACCTCACCCTCCTTCTCGCTCATGGCAGCGCCAACGGCATCCTGCTGCTTGGGATATACCCATGCCTGGGTGTATGCCTCGCTGTTGCGGAGTTCGGGCATGTCGTAGTAGGTAACGGAAACGGTCTTGGTCTCGTTGTCCACGCTAACCACGGCAAACTTGCCCTCCTTCTGGGGAGCCACGACATCGCTGGGAGAGAGATGACCGGTAACGGTAACCGTCTGGCCGTTGGTATACTCCTGACCGTTGATGGTTACGCTACCCTCCTCCAGATCGATGGTGTAGGTGTAGACCTGCACTTCAGTGATAATCCAACGGCTGCCGGCATCCTGGCTTGCGCCCTGCTGCCACAGGCCGATTGTTATGGAGGTATTGTCCAGAGCGTTCTGGTCCTTGCCTCCGTACCAGTTCATGTACTGTGCGGCGGCACCTCCTGAGGTGTTAAAGGGAGCGAACTGATATACGTCGTTGCCGCTCACCGTCACTTTGGTTGCCCTCCAGGGCTGTGCGCTTTCCTTGGCGTCCACCAACTTGCCGAAATTCGTGCCGCTGCTGTAACTGGCAGCCTTGGTGTAGGACACCCACTTCTTGCGGTCTACACTGTAGATGTAGTAAGAGTTCGTCTTACCATCCTCTGCATAGAATGCGAACTTGCCGGCATTCTCCTCGGTCTCCGTGGGAGAGGTGTAGGAGGTCATGGTCAAACCATTGCCGTTCCTCACGGTAAACATGCTTTCGGGCTTGTCCACCGATGTAGATGCCTTGATAGCATCCGTCTGTGCCCATCCCGCCATAGCAGGGAGCAACAGAGCCAACATCAATAGGCTTTTCTTCATTAGTTAATTAATTTAGTTAATTAATATATTGTTAGGTTTTGTCTTATATAGTCTACGCTTGCCCACATATTAATACTATATATGGCACATGCAAATTTACGTATTTTTCTCCACATAACAACAAAAACACCTTATTATATATGTGATAATGCACCATATTTCAACACAATCAAGGCTCTGACGACTAAAATATGTATCTTTGCAGAGAAGAAAAGTGACAAATACCCAATAAAGACAAGATGAAGCAGGCAGAAATATTCAACCGCTCCGAACTCCTCCTGGGGCACGAGGGAATGAGAGCACTGGACGATGCCAGAGTGATACTCTTCGGCGTGGGAGGCGTAGGCTCGTGGTGTGCCGAGGGACTCATCCGTGCAGGACTGACGCACCTGACCATAGTGGACAGCGACCGCGTGTGCCCAACCAACCTGAACCGCCAACTCATGGCCACGCAAAGCACCATAGGACAGGCAAAGGTGGAGGCTATGAAGGCACGCCTGCTCTCCATCAATCCCAATGCCGAAATCACTGCCCTGGAGGCCATGTACACCGAGGAGACGGCAGAAGAATTCCGCCTCGGCGACTACGACTATGTGATAGACTGCATAGACTCGCTCCGCGACAAGTGCGACCTCATCCTGCGAACCACCTCACTGCCCCGCCCCACCCTGCTCTCCAGCATGGGGGCAGCACTGCGCATTGACCCCACGAAGGTGAGGCTGACGGAGTTCTCCAAGGTGCAGGGCGACGCGCTGGCCCGTGCCGTACGCAACCGATTCAAGAAGGCCAAGACATGGCCACGCCGCAAGTTCCTCTGCGTCCATAGCGAAGAACCCGCCATGGAGAACCGCACCGGAGGAAACATCGTACAGGAGGAACTACAGTTCCATAAAGTACAGACAAACGGCTCCCTCTGCCACATAACCGCCATCTTCGGCATGATGCTGGCAGGAGAGGTGATAAAAAGACTGACGGCTGACAGTTAAGAATTCGCCTGTACGCAGAATATCTAATTGTCAACCGCCAACCTTCCGGAATATTAACCCTGAGCAGGTGCTAATGACAGCATATACACAATCATAAAGAGAAGTATCAATACAAGAACAGATGCAATCATGCATCCACGTTCAGTGTCCTTTTCATCCTGAGCACGCTTGTCCAATTTTTCCGTCTCTTGCTCCAGATCTGCAACACTGGCAAGCGCCGCATACGTCACATCATCATAATACTTGACTATGATTTCGCTCTTGTCATCTTTACGTATAGGAAACAGATGAAGATTCAGATTATTGTCATACTTTGATGACCTGTCTATAGATACCAGCATGCACACAACATCTCCAGGCGTCACCTCCAGGACCTTCGGTCCCTCTAAATTGTTTACAGACGCCTTTAGTTTCAAGCCATCCGGATTATGCAAATTTATGGTTCTGGCTGGAGTGCCTTTTCTTATGGGGTAATCAACATACAGAAAGCGAAGCATTAAATCATAGTATTCCATCAACTTATTTGATGTCTCTGTCCTTAGACAAACAGATCCTCCGTCCGTCTTGACCACCTCAAGTTCAGTGTATTTAGGAGATTTGGATCCACTTTCGTAAGTATACTTGACACATACACTGGCAATTTCATCGCGCCATACCACCTTCTTCCGGAATAAGCCTACTTTATACTCTATCCTATCAAGATAGAATCCGGTTCTATTGAAAGCAATGCTCAAAAAGGCATAAACACCGAATAATACCATCAATATCGCAAAACCAACCATCACCTTATCCCTTGTACTCATGTCTGTATTTATTACATGTGCAAAAGCCCAGAAGAAGCCGGCAAATATGATAACGGCACCCAAGAGATACCCCAACCATCCTACAGAGTTAACGCCATTAACCCTCTTCTTATTATTACTGTAATCTGCCATAGTTTCCCTATATAGCAAGTTAATGAAAACAACAGAACAAAAATACAAATAATCTTTCTCTTCTCCAAAAACCGAAGTCCACAACTTTACCTTACATAGGAATTATGAGCCGTCTATTGTACCTATATCGCACTTTCTGTGCATTTTCTTGCCAAAAAGAAGAGAAAATTGCTCAAAAATAAGTACATTTGCGCCCTAAAATTAAACCTTTAAAAGGCAAACAGGTCAAAACAAAAAGACCGTTTCAAACGGACAGAGCGCCTTGACAGCAAGTTGTACACAAAACATTTGACATATAAATGAAGCACTTTGCAAGTCTTTTGAATGACTCGATAAAAGAGAATTGGACATTTCCTGCCGTTACTAATTTTGGCGGCACAACCTACACCTATGGCCAGATGGCCGAACAGATAGAGAAGTATCACATCCTGTTTGCAGAGGCCGGCATCAAGAAAGGGGACAAGATTGCCCTTTATGCCCGCAACTCGGCAGAATGGGTCATCGCATACTTTGCCACACTGACCTACGAGGCCGTCTCAGTGCCCTTCCTCCCCGACTTCACCCCTGCCGCAGTGGCAGAACTGGGCACTTTCTCAGAATGCAAGTTGCTCATAGCCGACGACATTGCCTTCAACAGTCTGGAGGGCGATGAAAAGTACATCAAGCAACTTGAATCCACCCCCGGTTTTGCCGGCATCATCAACGTGAAGGACATAAGCATCTGTGTGGCAACGGAAAAGGCTTTGGCCGAAGCCCAATACACCCTCGATGAGCACTTTGCGAAACGCTATCCCAAAGGCCTGAGCGCAGACCTCATAAACTATTATCCCGAGGAGCGCGACATGGAGGCCGTCGTAGAAATCAGTTTCACATCAGGCACAACCAGCGCAACCTCCAAGGGTGTGGTCCTGCCGGCACGTTCCCTGTCGGTGAACCTCGACTTTGCACGCCGTGAAATCCCGTCCACACAGGGAGGCCACATCTTTGCCATCCTGCCCATGGCACACATGTTCGGACAGACATTCGACGTACTCTTCCCCCTGGCAGGCGGCTGCCACGTGTACATCATGCCCGGCAAACCCACCCCTGCACGTCTGCTGGAGGGCCTGGGCAAGGTAAAGCCCTTCATGTTCCTCACCGTGCCTTTGGTCATAGAGAAGATATTCAAGTCAAGGGTGTTCCCGGCCATACACAAGTTCCCGGCCAACATGCTCCTGAAGGTGCCCGGCCTTGACAGGATAGCCCTCAACAAGATAAAGAAGGGACTTCTCTCCGCCTTTGGCAACGGATTCTCCACAGGCCTCATCCTTGGCGGGGCGGCACTCAACCGAGAAGTGGAAGACCTGCTCAAGCGCATGGACTTCCCATACGTCGTTGGTTATGGCATGACCGAGTGCGGCCCCCTCATCTCATATTGCGACAAGAGCGAGTTCGCCAAGTATTCATGCGGCAAAAAGGCCGACCCTCTGGAGTTGCGCATTGATTCTGCCGACCCCATCAAGGTTCTGGGTGAAATTCAGGTAAAGGGCGATGCCGTCATGCTCGGATACTACAAGAACGAGGAAGCGACAGCAGCCGCATTTACCGAAGACGGTTGGCTGAAGACCGGCGACATGGGCGTTCTGGATGCCAAGGGCAATGTCTTCATCAAGGGACGTTGCAAGAACATGATTCTCACCGCCAACGGCCAGAACATCTACCCCGAGGAGATAGAAGACAAGATAAACAACCTCCCCTACGTCATGGAGTCATTGGTTGTAGGCCGCAAGAACGCCATCGTGGCCCTTGTCGTTGCCGACTACGAGGCAGGCAAGAAGGATGGCATTGACGCCCTGGCACTTGAGAAACTCATCAACCACAACGTACTTGCCCTGAACCCGGAACTAGCCGCCTATAGCAAAATCTCCAGCATCGAGATTCGCACCGAGGCCTTTGAAAAGACCCCGAAGCAGAGCATCAAGAGGTACTTGTACTCTTAAAAGGAGACCCACCCCCTTTTTTCTCTTATCCCTACTCTATCACAACTCGTGTCCAGCCATGGATGTCGGGTTCGGTACCATACTGGATGCCACGCAGTTTGTTGTAGAGTTTGGTGGAAATGGGGCCGGGATTGCCGTCCTTGGAGATGACATAACTGCGCTTGTTCTCCAAGTCGTCTATGCGCTCGATGGGCGAGATGACTGCTGCCGTGCCACATGCTCCGGCCTCCTCAAAGGTATCCAACTCCTCCTCGGGAATGGGACGGCGCTCAACCTTCAGACCGAGGTCCTGAGCCAACTGCATCAGGCTCTTGTTGGTGATGGAGGGCAGAATGCTGGTTGACTTGGGGGTAACGTAAGTATTGTCCTTGATACCGAAGAAGTTGGCAGCACCACACTCGTCGATATATTTCTTCTCCTTGGCATCGAGATAGAACTCGCAGGAGTAGCCCAGATCGTGAGCCATCTTGTTGGCACGAAGGGAGGCCGCATAGTTTCCGCCCACCTTGTACACACCGGTGCCGAGAGGAGCCGAACGGTCATACTCGCGTATGATGACATAGGGGTTGGTGGAGAAACCGCCCTTGAAGTAGGGACCTACGGGAGTAACGAAGATAAGGAACAGATACTCCTCAGAGGGATGCACGCCCACCTGGGCGCTGGTGCCGATGAGCAGAGGACGGATGTAGAGGCTGGCACCGCTCTCGTAGGGAGGAATGAAGCGCTCGTTCAGGCGCACCACACGGTCCACCATCTCATTAAACTTCTCCGTGGGCAGTTCAGGCATGAGAATGCCACGGCATGTGCTCTGCAGACGGGCAGCATTCTCGTCGGAGCGGAACACACGCACCTTGCCGTCAGGGCAACGGTAAGCCTTCAGTCCCTCGAAAGCCTCCTGTCCGTAGTGCAGGCAGGTGGCAGCCATATGCAGGGGGATGGTCTCCTCGCTACAGTTCTCTATCTCTCCCCATGCGCCATTGCGATAATAGCAGCGCACATTGTAGTCTGTCTTCATGTAGCCAAAGGAAAGGCTACTCCAATCTATTTCGTTCATGTTTTCTTAATATTTGCTTGCAAAAGTACACAATTATATCGTAACAACGATACAATCTTCCATGTTTTTATCCACACGGACGATTATTTGCTACCCGGCAGGCTCCTCGTCGATGATTTTCTTTATCTCCTGATCCACGGAAAGGAGTTGCTCGCGACAGAAGGCGACAAGTTTCTGTGCCTCGCGCAGACGATCGGCAATCTGGTCGATGGGCAGTTCGTTCTGCTCCAACTGGCGGGCAATGGTTTCAAGAGTCTTTATGGCTTCTTCGTATTTCATATTATAAGACCCCTCTCCAACCCTCCCACAAGGGGACGGAGTATAATGTGCTGGAGAGATGTATAGGTTTGGTTTGCTTTTAGTAATTATTCCCCGGAACGTCTGTCATCCACCTTAAGCACTTTTGATGTGACTTCTCCGCCTTGCATCAGCGTGGTCAGGACCGTTTCCGGCCTTATGACCGAGACATCGGTCACTATCTTGCCATCCATCAGAGTGATGCTGTATCCACGCCGTAGCAGCAGTTCGGGGTTCATGCCATCCAGACGTTGGGCGAGGAGGTCTATGCGGTGCTTCTCCCTTTCCAACAGACCCTTGGTGGCCATGGGCAGGAGCATGAAAAAACGGTCGATGCGCTGCCTTTCCCTCTGTATCATGAGCATGGCCGTGGATGGAAGGCGCTGGCGGAGCAGTGCCAGACGCTGTTCGCCTCTTTGCATCAATGCTGTGGCAGCCAGAGGGATGCGTTGCTGCAGGTCCTGAAGGTGAGAGAGGAGTTCCAACTGATGTTCCACAATGAAGGCAGCGGCAGCCGTGGGCGTCTTCACGGACGTGTGCGCCACGTGGTCGGGCACCGTCTCGTCGCGGTCGTGCCCTATGCCGGTAATCACGGGCCGGGGGTGCTGTGCTATGCAGGCGGCCAGGTCGTAGGAGTCGTAGTCTGAAAGGTCGCTGGTGGCACCGCCGCCACGGATAATCACCACAACATCCCAGCGCTCAGCCTCATCGGCAATGGCCATAAGGGCGGCAGAGATGCTCTCCGGCACATGCTGGCCCTGCATGACGGCAGGAAACAGGCGCACGTCGAAGGCCAGTCCCCAGTCGTTCTCCTGCAACTGGCGGCAGAAGTCGCCATAGCCTGCCGCCGTGGCACTGGACACAACGGCAATGCGCTTCATCAATGTGGGCAGGGGCAGGGTCTTGTTGTCATCTATGATACCATCCCGCTCCAACTGGCGCAGTATTTCCTGGCGGCGGCGTGCCATATCGCCAAGGGTGTAGGTTCCGTCTATATCCAGGACATTGAGGGAGTAGCCATAGAGTTCGCTGAAGGTGACACGCACCTGCATGAGCACCTTCAACCCGGGGCGGAGGCTCTGCCCCGTCTCCTCGCGGAAGCGCAGGGCCAATATATTATATGTACGCGCCCATATCGTTATGCGTGCGCGTGCAACGACACTGCCCGTGGCCTCGCTCTTCTCCACCAGTTCGCCATAGAAGTGCCCCCCATAGCCTTCGCGCCCTTCCATCAGTTCGCCATGAACCCAATAGGAGGTCTCCGTGCCCCCTTCTATGAGGGCACGCACACGGGCGTTGAGTTCGTACAGGCTAAGTGCTTCCATGACTATGCGTGGGACAAGAGGTTCGTGATACTATATCACGGGAAATGTATCCAGAGTACAAATATACACCTTTTTATGTCCACATGCAAGAGTTTCGGCAAGGATGTAATTGACAAAAATGGTTAATAACGTGTTCTTTTTCCCTCTGCTATGCTAAAAAAAGCAACAGAAAGGTACGTTTGTCCTATACATGGTATATCTTTGTATGCCGAAAAAGGCAATAGCAACATCAAACAATCATGAAGAAGAAAGCATATCTTTTCTGTACAGTGCTGACGGCATTGTGCATAGCGTCATGCTCCGGAAACGAGAAGAAGCAGAACAACGACGCCCTGAAAGTAACCACAGAAACCGTATGCCTAAGCACCGAAGCAGATGCCTCATCCTATGTGGGTGTAGTAGAAGAGGGTACGTCAGTGGCAGTCAGTTTCACCGGCATGGGCATGATAAGGCAGGTGCATGTGAGCGAGGGACAGGCCGTGCGCAAGGGCCAACTGCTGGCCGAGATGGACAAAACCCAGGCTGAGAATGCCCTGGCCATGGCACAGGCCACGCACAAGCAGGCCACCGATGCTCTGGAGCGTATGAGGAAACTGCACGAGAACAAGTCGCTGGCCGACATGAAATGGGTGGAGGTGCAGAGCAAGGTGGAACAGGCCGAGGCTTCGCTCTCTGCCGCCAGGAAGATGCTTGAGGACTGCAGCATCCATGCACCCATGGACGGTGTTGTGGGCAAGAAGTTCCTCAGTGCCGGCGAGACCGCCCTGCCCTCCCAGCCTGTGGTGAGCATACTGAGCATCCGCAAACTGAAGGTCAAGGTCAGCATCCCCGAGAGGGAGATTGCCGTCATATCGCCCTCCACGCCCTCCAGCCTTACCATAGAGGCGCTGAACGGCAAGCAGGTCAGCGGTGGCGCTATTGAGAAAGGGGTAGTTGCCGATGCAGCCACTCACACCTACGACATACGCATAAACATAGACAACCCCGATGGCGACATCCTGCCCGGTATGGTAGCCAAGGTGGCATTGTCCGGCCAGACAGGACAGCATGGCATGTACCTGCCCATACGCTCCGTACAGCAGACGGCTGGCGGCAACCTCTTCGTATGGACCATGGCGGACGGCAAGGCCCACAGAAGCAACGTGTCCGTGGGACAGACCGTTGGCGACCGCATACACATCCTTTCCGGCCTGTCCGAAGGAGACAAGGTTATCGTGGAGGGATACCAGAAGGTGAGCGAAGGGACGAGGGTGACAAACGGAAAACGGAAAACGGAAAACGGAAAACTGCGGTGAGCGGTTTCTCGGGAAAGTCCGAGTTTTCCGAATAATCCGAGTTCTCTGAGTTCTCCGAGCAAAGGAAAAACTTTCAGTTTTCCGTTTTCCCCTTTCCGTTTTCAAATTTATACTATCATGGCATTCAAAACCAACTCATGGATAGCGTGGCCCATCCAAAACTATAAGATTACGGCCTTTATAACGGCCTTGTTTCTGGCCTTCGGCATCTGGGCCATGTATGTGATGCCCAAGGACGAGTTCCCAGCCTTCACCATCCGTCAGGGCGTGGTCATTGCCGTAATGCCGGGCGCCACGGCCGAGGAGATAGAGGAACAGGTGGCACGCCCCCTGGAAAGGTATATCTTCACCTACAAGGAGGTGAACCGCAGCAAGACCTACTCCACCAGCCAGAACGGCATGTGCATCGTTATGGTGGAGTTCCAGGACGACCAGAACAACCTCACCCCCGTGTGGAGCAAGATGAAGCACGGACTGAACAACTTCAAGTCCTCGCTGCCCAAAGGTGTCGTGGCCCTGGTGGTCCAGGACGATTTCGGCGACACCAGCGCTCTGCTCATCACCGTGGAAAGCGACCAGCGCTCCTACCGCGAATTGCAGGGCTATAGCGACGAACTGGCCGACCGCCTGCGCCGTCTGCCCAGCGTGAGCAAGGTGCAGCAACTGGGCGAGAAGAAGGAGCAACTGACCATCTGCGTGGACAGAGAGCGCCTGGCAGCCTATGGCATAGGCCAGTCGGCCCTCATCCAGACTCTGACAAGCCAGGGACTTACCACCATGAGCGGAACCCTTTCAACGCCGCAAAAGAACCTGAACATACACGTGGCTCCGTCCATCAATTCCGAACAGGAAATCAGCGAGCGCATCATCCTCACCACGCCCGACGGCAAGACGGTGCGCGTGCGCGACATTGCCTCGGTGCAGAGGGAATACGACCTGAGCGACGGCTACATAGAGTCCAACGGCAAGCGTTGCGTCATCCTGTCGCTGGAAATGCTGAAGGGCAACAACATCGTCATGTTCGGCGAGGATGTGGACGAGATACTGGACCAGTTCCGCCAGGACTGCCTGCCCGAGGACGTGCAGATGCGCCGCATCACCGACCAGCCCGAGGTGGTGGGAACCAGCGTGAGCGACTTCCTGCGCGACCTGCTCATCTCCATGGTCATCATCGTGGCCGTAATGATAGTGCTCTTCCCCATCCGAAGCGCCATGGTGGCAGCCCTCACCATACCCCTGTCCACCTTCGTCAGCACGGGTATCATGTATGCCATGGGCATAGAACTGAACATCATCACCCTGGCATGCCTCATCGTGGTGCTGGGCATGATTGTGGACAACAGCATCGTGGTCATAGACGGATACCTGGAGTATCTGGCTGGCGGCATGAGCCGCATGGAGGCCGCCATAAAGAGCGTGCAGCAGTACTTCTGGCCCATGCTTCTGGCCACTGTGTGCATCTGCGCCATCTTCTTCCCCATACTCCTCACCCTGAAGGGCGAGGCCGCTGATGCCATACGGATCTTCCCCCCGACCATCACCATCAACCTGATGGTTTCCCTGGTGGTGGCGGCGGTAATCATACCCTTGCTCAACGTGGCCATCATACGCAAGGTGAAGGAGAAGGTTCCCGGCAAGCGCGACATCACCGACTGGGTGCAGGACTGGTACGACAGGACCCTGGCGTGGAACTTCCGCCATCCGTGGCTCACCATCGCCGGGAGCATAGTTCTGGTGGTGGCCACCGGGGTGCTCTTCCCGCTTCTGAAGATGCGCCAGTTCCCCTATGCCGACCGCAACCAGTTTGCCGTGGAGATATACCTGCCGGAGGGCAGCGGCCTGGAGGAAACGAAGAAGATTACCTACGAACTGACCGGCATCCTCGAGAAGGAGGAGAAGGTGACGGGCGTGACCAGTTTCATTGGCTGTTCCTCACCGCGCTTCCACATGTCCTACGCTCCAGTCATTGCAGGCAAGAACTTCGCACAACTCATCGTAAACACCGAGAGCATAGAGGCCTCGCTGGAACTGCTGGACAAACTGGCTCCCAAGTACAGCAACCACTGGCCGGGTGCCTACGTGCGCTGGAAGCAGATGGACTATCTGCCCGTGCCCACCTATGAGTACCGTTTCTATGGCAACAACATAGACTCCATACACAAGGCGGCCGACATGCTCATGCAGGAGATGCGCACCATTCCGGAACTGGAATGGGTGCATACCGACTATGACCGTCCCTCGCCCCTTGTGGAAGTCTCTCTGGACCCCGTGGCCTCCAGCCAACTGGGCATTTCCCGCACCTCTGCCGAACTGCAACTCATGCTCCAGACGGGCAAGATGCAGATTGGTTCCATCTGGGAGGCGGGCAGCGTGGACGGCAAGAGCCGTACCTACGAGGTGCCTCTGGTTCTCAAGGACCGTGCCACCGAACAGATGACCTTCAGCGATGTGGACGACACCTACCTGAGCACTGCCACAGGGGCTTCCGTGCCTCTCAGGCAGGTGGCCGACGTGGTTCCCCGATGGGGACACACCAAGATAGTGCACCGCAACGGCGAGCGCTGTATCTCGGTTACCGCCGAGGGCAAGCGCGGAACCTTTGCCCTGGACATACAGAACCGCATCATCGACTACATCGGCCAAATGCACCTGCCCCAGGGAGTTCGTGCCGAGGTGGGAGGCGAGACGGAGGAGAACAACGACATCACCCCCGACATAATGGCAGGCCTGGGCATGGCCGTGGTGCTCATCTTCTTCTTCCTGCTGTTCAACTTCCGCAAGTTCTCCATTGCCATCATCTGCATCGTGGCCATCAGCCTGGGCATGCCGGGCGCCATAGTGGGCCTGCTCATTGCCAACAAGATTCTGGGACTCACCAGCCTGTTCGGTTTCATCACCCTCATGGGCATGATCATGCGCAACGAGATACTCATCTTCGAGCATGCCAACGAGAAGATGGCCGCCGGCATGTCGGCCAAGGAGGCCGCCTTCGATGCCGGCAAGCGCCGCATGGTGCCCATCTTCCTGACCACGGCCACCACGGCCGTTGGCGTAGTGCCCATGATCATTGCAGGCAGCAGTTTCTGGATGCCCGTGGGCATCACCATCTTTGCCGGCGGTGTGGGCATGCTCCTGCTCGTCACCACAGTACTGCCCGTGGTGTATTGGAAACTGTATGAAACAAAACGGAAAACGGAAAACGGAAAACGGAAAACGGCGCGTGAGCCTGGAGCGATGAGCGGAAATTCTGAAAACTCCGACTATTCAGAGCACTCCGAGTCGGCTGTTACCACTCCCCTCCATAGAGGGAGGGGTTTGGGGGTGGGTCTTTTCTTCTTCTGCTGCCTTACCATGCAAGCTCAGCCTCGTACCCTCTCCCTTGAGGAGTGCCTGCAAAATGCAGCCACACGCAACCGCACCCTGCAGAATGCCGCCCTGGAAATTCAGAAGGCTGGAGAACAGAAAAAGGAAGCCTTCACCAAGTACTTCCCCGAAATATCCGCCAACGTCATGGCCTTCCATGCCTTCGACAAGATGGTGAAGGCCGACGGTTACTACCCCCAGGAACTGGCGGCACTGGAGCAGATAAACCCGCAACTGGCGGCTCTGGCTGGACAACCCTTCTCCGTACGTGAGATGGACCAGGCCTATGCCGTGATGGGAACGGTGACACAACCCCTCTTTGCCGGAGGACAGATAGTGAACGGCAACCGCCTGGCCGCCATAGGACAGGATGTGGCGAAACTGCAGATGGAACTGCAAACCAAGGACATCCTGCAGAAGGTGACGGAGAACTACTACCAGATAGTGAAACTGAAACTGAACCAGGCCACCGTCAGTGCGGCACAGGCACAGTTGCGTGCCATATACAAAGAGGTGCAGACCTATGTGGATGCCGGCGTGACCACACGCAACGACCTGCTTCGCGTGCGCTTGGAACTGCAACGCCTCTCCTCGGACAGCCTCACCCTCAGCAACGCACACCACGTCATGTGCCTGCTGCTGGCCCAACAGATAGGTATGGCAGGAGAGCAGGTGGACGTAAGTCTGAACCTGCCCACCTCCTCGGAGAATCCCATCACCTACTACATCGCACCCGAACAGGCTGTCGCCGCACGTCATGAACTGGCCATGGCACAGAAGGGTGTGGAAGCCGGCAAACTGAAGGTGCGCATGGAAGTGGGCAAGCGTCTGCCCACCGTGGCCGTAGGCCTTGCCCTCAGCCACACAGGCATCGGAGGTCTCTCCCAGGGCACCAAGTCCATGATGGACAACACGGTGAACAACGGCATGGTCTTCGGTACCGTCAGCGTGCCCCTCACAGCATGGTGGGGCGGAGCACATGCCATACGCCGCGAGAAACTTGCCCTCAGACAGGCCGACAACCAGTTGCAGGATGCACGCGAACAACTCATCATAGACATCGAGGCCTCCTGGTCTTCACTCGTAGAGGCATACAAGCAGATAGCCATAGCCATGACCAGCGTGGAGGAGGCAACGGAGAACATGCGCATGTCTCTGGACAAATACCGCATGGGCACAGAAATCCTCTCCGACCTGCTGGAGAGCGAAACCCTCCTGCGTGAAAGCCAAAACCGCCTCGCTCAGGCACAGGCAGATTATATGACAAAACGTGCCGATTACCTGAGGAAGACGAGGTGAACAGCCACTGGCCGGCAAGGGGCCGACACACTCCCTTGCGTCTCCGCCACGGAGGAAGGAAAAACAGGTGTCCCGATGACAAGGGCGTGTTCTCGTGAGGACACGCCCTTGTTGTCCCGGGTGACTCGTCCTTGTTGTCCCGGGTGACTCGCCCCTATCGTCTAGGAGGACTAAAATACGTTGTCGCGACAATAAAAGAAGGGTACACAGAAAATGCATAAAAACCTTTGGCGGACACCAATAATAACAAGCGTCAGAAAGTACAATAATACAACACAGGCCCGACTTCGCAATGAAGCCGGGCCTGTATTATTCTAACCATCTTGCCATGAAGGCAAGACATAAGGCATTAACTCAGGAAACTCAGCAACAGACCTGCTGCTACGGCAGAACCGATAACGCCGGCAACGTTGGGACCCATGGCGTGCATGAGCAGGAAGTTGCGGCGGTCCTCCTTCTGACCCTGCTCCTGAGAGACGCGGGCGGCCATAGGTACGGCGCTGACACCGGCAGAACCGATGAGGGGATTGATCTTCTCCTTCATGAACAGGTTCATGAACTTGGCCATAAGCACGCCACAGGCGCTACCTACACCGAAGGCTACGATGCCCACGCAGAGGATACCTATGGTCTGCACGTTCATGAAAGACTCTGCAGAAGCCGTTGCACCCACGGTAATACCGAGGAAGATGACCACTATGTTGTTTAGTTCGTTCTGTGCAGCCTTGCTAAGGCGGTCCACCACACCACATTCCTTCATCAAGTTGCCGAGCATAAGACAGCCCACCAGAGTGCCGGCACTGGGCACTACGAGACTGACGACAATGGTAACGACAATGGGGAAGATGATCTTCTCATTCTTGCTGACAGTACGCAACTGGGACATGCGGATGAGACGCTCCTCCTTGGTGGTAAGGGCACGCATGATGGGGGGCTGGATAACGGGAACCAGCGCCATGTAACTGTATGCCGCTACGGCAATGGGACCAAGCAGTTCGGGGGCCAGTTTGGAGGTAAGGAAGATGGCCGTGGGACCGTCCGCACCACCGATGATGCCGATAGAAGCAGCCTGTTCGGGAGTGAAGCCGAGTCCGGGGATGTCAATCTGCGTTACGATGAAGGTTGCGAAGATACCAATCTGTGCGGCAGCACCCAGCAGGAGGCTCTTGGGGTTGGCAATCAGAGGACCGAAGTCGGTCATGGCACCCACGCCCAGGAAGATAAGACAGGGATAAACGCCTGCCTTTACACCTATGTAGAGCACGTCCAGTAAGCCTCCGTTGGCCATGATGTAGCCATAACTGTGGTAATGGGGGCTGGCCGGATTGAGGAACTCGTTGTTCCACATTTCGGAATGGAACAGACCGGCTCCGGGCAGGTTGGTAAGTATCATACCAAAGGCAATGGGAAGCAGAAGCAGAGGTTCGAACTTCCTCACTATGGCCAGCCACAGGAGGAAACTGCCTATGGCGAGCATCACCAGATTCTTCCAGCCACCTTCGGCCAGGAAACTGGCAAAACCCATCTCGCCAACGAACTTGGAAAGTCCTTCCTTCACCTCAAAGGCCATGACTGGCGTTGCGACAAGGAGCAACAGGACCACCAGGGAGAAATACTTGATATAATTCTTCATGATTATGGAAATGATGCTATGTTTAGTCCAACTCCACGAGTGCCTGTCCGCTCTGCACCTGGTCGCCCTCCTTGCAGAGGATGGCCTTGACAGTACCTGCGGCCTCCGCAGAAATGCTGTTCTCCATCTTCATGGCCTCCATGAGCAACACCTGATCGCCAATATTGATACGGTCACCCACCTTTACGCTGATTTTGGTGATGGAACCGGGCAGGGGTGCAGTAACAGTCTTGCTGCCTGTAGCAGGAGCCGACATGGTGGGCGCTGTGCTCACACCGGCAGGTGTGGCAGGTGCAGGCTTGGGCTCCAGTGCAGGTGCCTTGGCTGCAACGAAGTCGGCCACCATCTCCACGAGCAGGTCGCCCTGGTTAACGCTCTGGCCGTTGCTCACGGCTACGCGCTGTACGGTACCGTCCACCTCGGACACGATGTCGTTGGCCATCTTCATGGCTTCGATGACAAGCAGAACCTCGCCACGCTTCACGTGCTGGCCTGCTGCAACCTTCACTTCGGTAACAGTGCCAGGCAGTTCGCTGACTACTTTCTTGGGACCGCCTGCCTGTGATGCGGCAGGGGCAGAGGCTGCGGGACGGGGTCCCTGAGCCTTGGTTTGGGGAATCTCCACCTGATAGGTCTGGCCGTTCACAGTTACCTGCATGTTGCCGCCTCTCAGATCTTCCACGGTGGCCAGATAGTCGGTGCCACCTATCTTGAACTTGAATTCTTTCATTTGTACGTTATTTAAAATGGGTTACACGACTTAGAGCCTGGGGTTCAACTGTGATGTCCAGGCCTGGCTGGTATGCGTAATGGTGAGCACACGGCTTTCCAGGTTCTTCTTCTCCTCCTCGTAAAGGTAGAGAGCCATGGCCACGGCTGCCTTGTCCTCATCGCTGGCATTGGCAAAGGTCTTGGCCTGCTTCTGCTGGTTGTATGCCACCTTGGCACTGCTGGCCTTGGTGGCGGTCTTCTTGGCCACCAGAGTGAATACCTGAAGAATTACCACCAGGACAACGAGAATGGCAAAGACAACCACCACACAGGTAAGTGCCAGCCATGCGCTATCTATAGTTAATGCAAGGAAATTCATAGGTTACAGAGGTATGTTGCCATGCTTCTTGGCAGGGTTGGTAAGTTTCTTGTTCTCCAGTTGTGCCAATGCGCGGATCACACGGAAACGTGTGTTGCGAGGCTCGATGACATCGTCGATGTAACCGAACTTGGCAGCCTGGTAGGGGTTGGCGAAGAGTTTGGTGTACTCGTCCTCCTTCTCCTTGATGTAGGCCTTTGCTTCCTCCACCTTGCCTTCGTCCTTCAGGGCCTTGGCATCCTTGGCATAGAGCACGCTGGCTGCACCGCTGGCACCCATAACGGCAATCTCGGAAGAGGGCCATGCATAGTTGATGTCGCCACGGAGCTGCTTACAGCTCATCACGATGTGGCTGCCGCCATAACTCTTGCGCAGGGTGACGGTAACCTTGGGCACAGTGGCCTCGCCGTAGGCATAGAGCAACTTGGCTCCGTGCAGGATGACTGCATTGTACTCCTGTGCAGTGCCGGGCAGGAAGCCGGGAACATCCACGAGGGTAACGATGGGGATATTGAAGGCATCGCAGAAGCGTACGAAGCGTGCGCCCTTGCGGCTGCTGTTGCAGTCCAGCACACCGGCCAACTGCTTGGGCTGGTTGGCAACGATACCCACGCTCTGACCGTTGAAACGGGCGAAACCGATAATCAGGTTCTTGGCATAGTTGGGCTGAACCTCGAAGAACTCGCCATGGTCAACGATACCGGCGATAACCTGATACATGTCGTAGGGCATGTTGGGGTTGTCGGGGATGATGTCGTTCAGATAGTCCTCCATGCGGCCGATGGGGTCTGTGCAGACTTTGCGGGGAGTCTTCTCCATGTTGTTCTGGGGAATGTAGCTCATCAGCTTCTTGATCATGGAGATGGCCTCCTCCTCGGTGCTGGCGGTAAAGTGTGTCACGCCGCTCTTGGTGGCATGCACACTGGCACCACCCAACTGCTCCTGGGTAACCACCTCGCCAAGAACTGCCTTAACGGGGCCGGGGCCTGTGAGGAACATGTATGAGGTGTTCTCAACCATCAAGGTGAAGTCGGTAAGGGCAGGGCTGTAAACGGCACCACCTGCGCAGGGGCCCATGATGGCGCTGATCTGGGGAACCACACCAGAGGCCATAATGTTGCGCTGGAAAATCTCGGCATAACCGGCCAGGGCGTTGATACCCTCCTGCAGACGTGCACCGCCCGAGTCGTTCAGACCGATAACGGGAGCGCCCACCTTCATGGCAATATCCATTACCTTGCAGATCTTGCTGGCAAGCATCTCTGACAGAGAACCTGCGCTGACGGTAAAGTCCTGTGCGAAGACATAGACCAGACGGCCGTCGATGGTACCGCTACCAGTAACCACACCGTCGCCCAGATAGTGCTTCTTCTCCATACCGAAGTTGTAGCAACGGTGCTCTACGAACATGTCCATTTCCTCGAAACTGCCTGGATCCAGCAACAAGGCGATACGTTCGCGTGCTGTCAGTTTGCCTTTCTCGTGCTGCTTGGCAATGGCCTTCTCACCACCGCCGATGCGAGCCTTCTCGCGGAGTTCCATCAACTCCTTGATCTTTTCTGTTTGATTGCTCATTTTGAGTTTTAAATGATATAGTGTTATTACTCGTTCTTGTCGTTACCTCAAACTCTCGCGCGTACTTATTTATATATATAAGCACAAACTTCTGCAAAGTTAGCAATAATCCGCGAATGAACAGGGAGGCATCGGGCGGTTTTTATGCAAATACTATGCTTTTTCCCAAATAATAAGCAACAGAGAATGGTGTTTCCTTCTTTTTTTATAACTTTGGCATCCGATATGGCACAGAGAGTACCTACAGAATTGGGCGAGAAACCCATCGGCATACTGCTTATGAACTATGCCCTTCCTGCCATCATGGCTATGGTGGCAAGTTCGTTGTATAACATAGTGGACAGGGCCTTCATCGGACATTACGTCGGCACTCTGGCCCTGGGAGGCCTGACGGCCACCTTCCCGTTCATGAACCTGGGAGCAGCCTTCGGCGCCATGGTGGGCGTGGGTGCATGTACGGTGATAAGCGTAAGGTTGGGACAAAAGGACTATGCCACGGCACAGAACGTGCTGGGAAACACCATCACACTGAACCTCATCCTGGGCACATTGTTCACCATCGTATGCCTGACGTTCCTTGACCCCATCCTGCAGATATTCGGAGCATCGGAGACTACCCTGCCCTATGCCCGTGAGTACATGCAGATAGTACTGGCGTTCAACGTGATATCGCACAGTTACCTTGGTCTCAATGCCATAATGCGCGCGGCAGGACACCCTATCACGGCCATGGCGCTGACACTCTGCGGTGTGATGGTAAACGCAGCACTGGACCCTCTGTTCATCATTGTCTTGGACATGGGCATACGGGGAGCAGCCATAGCCACGATAATCTCCCAAAGCCTGGCGCTGGCAGCCATATTGCTGCTTTTCAGCCGCAAGAGCGAACTTCTGCACCTGAGACGCGGCATCTACAAACTGAAGGCAAGCATAGTAAGGCAGACACTGGCCATCGGCATGTCGCCATTCCTGATGAACTCATGCGCATGTCTGGTGGTGCTGCTCCTGAACCGCAGCATGCAGGAGTATGGCGGCGACAACGCTTTGGCGGCATACGGCATAGTGAACAGCATTGCATTCGTATTCATAATGATTGTCATGGGCCTGAACCAAGGCATGCAACCCATTGCCGGCTACAACTGGGGGGCGCACCAGAACGACCGTGTCTGGCAGGTGCTCCGCTACACCATGACTGCCGCTACAATGGTTACCATCATAGGATTTCTCGCCGGAATGTTCATTCCCGAAATGCCTGCCAGGATATTTACCAACGACGAGCAGATAGTATCCATGGCGGCACACGGATTCCGCATCTGTGTGCTCATTTTCCCTCTGGTGGGCGGCCAGATAGTGGTCAGCCACTTCTTCCAAAGCATAGGACACGCCGGCAAGAGCATCTTCCTGAGCCTGTCACGCCAACTCATCTTCCTGATACCGGGCATACTGATCCTGCCCAAATACCTCGGACTGGACGGCGTGTGGTATAGCATGCCCTTTGCCGATGCCATGAGTTGCATCATCGCCGCCACACTGCTCTGGTGGCAGGTAAGGCACATTCGTTCCAAGGAGGAGAGCAAGGCATGAGGCTTTTTGTCAGGGACAACCTTGCCGGGTACACGCAGGAAGACTTGGACACGGACATGGTCCTGCTCCCCCGGTGGCGTAGGGAACAGGCCCTGAGATACAGGCATTTTCAGGGACGCAGGGATTGCACCTTGTCCTATCTGCTCCTTTGCCAGGCACTGGAAGAGGAGTATGGCATAACGGAAAAGCCTACCTTCGTCATAGGCGGACATGGCAAACCCTCCCTGTTGGAATATCCACACATACACTTCAACCTGAGCCATTGCGCCAAAGCCATTGCCTGTGCCGTGGCAGACCACCCTGTGGGTATAGACGTGGAGAGCACGGAGCGCAAAATCAGCGACGCACTTATACGGCACACGATGAGCCCACAGGAGCAGGAGGAAATGGCAGGCGACCCCGTGCGCTTCTTTCACCTCTGGACACAGAAGGAGGCTTTGGTAAAACTGCGGGGCACTGGGCTTCAGGACAACCTGCACGACTTGCTTCTGCCACACAACACGACCGATGTGGAATTCCGTACGGAAGACCACTCCGACCGAGGATATATAATATCAACAGCAATACTTAAGACATGAAATTCATCAGTTGGAATGTAAACGGCCTTCGTGCCGTAGTAGGCAAGAACTTCTACGAGGCATTCAATGCCTTGGATGCGGATTTCTTCTGCCTTCAGGAAACGAAACTTCAGGAGGGGCAGATTGCCCTTGACCTGCCGGGATATAACTGCTACTGGAACTATGCCGAGAAGAAAGGATACAGCGGAACGGCCGTCTTCACACGCCACACGCCCCTGTCCGTATCCTACGGCATGGGCATAGAGGAGCACGACCACGAAGGGCGCCTCATCACTCTGGAAATGGAGGATTTCTATCTCGTGTGCTGCTATACGCCGAACTCTCAGGACGGGCTGAAGCGCCTCGACTACCGCATGCAGTGGGAAACGGACCTGCGGGCCTACCTCATGCAACTGGACGGGAAGAAACCCGTCGTATATTGCGGTGACCTGAACGTGGCGCATCAGGAGATTGACCTGAAGAACCCGAAGACAAACCGCATGAATCCGGGCTTTACCGACGAGGAGCGCGCCAAGATGACCGAACTCTTGGATTCCGGCTTCACGGACACCTTCCGCTTCCTCTACCCGGACACAAAGGAGATATACTCGTGGTGGAGTTACCGTTTCAAGGCGCGCGAGAAGAACACGGGGTGGCGTATTGACTACTTCATCACGTCTGACCGCCTGCGCGACAGGATAGAATCCGCCACCATACACACAGACATCATGGGCAGCGACCATTGCCCGGTAGGGTTGGTTCTGAGATAAGCAGATACCAACGGGCAAGACGCCCTACCCTAATGTCCCTTTAGCAAAGAACAAACAACTGCCCCCGCCAGTTCCAACTGACGGGGGCAATTCTATGTTGTCGGAAGGTCCTTTACTTCAAGGCAACCTTCTTGCCGTCTACGATGTACATACCGGCAGGCAGACCCTTGACGGTAGTTCCTACATACTGACCGGAGAGAGTGTAAACACCCTTGCGTCCTGCAGATACAGGCTCATCCTGCCATACGTCTTCAATGGCGGTTACCGTCTCGTTGGGGAGTTTCTCGCCGAAGTACAGAGAGAACACGCCCTTTGACAAGCCCCAAGCGTCACCGTCGGGACCGAAGCCTGTGCGCACACCGGTGTTGCCGTTACCGCTTCTGTCAATCACATCACCGCCACTCTGGTTGAAGTCATAGTAGGCGAGCAGATTGTCGCTTGCCACGTATGCCTCAGGATTCTCCATGTGCTGGTTGCACAGGTCCTTGACATTGGTGATGAATTTGCCCCACAGGCGGAACTCGTCAATTACACCGATGACAGGAGTGTTGACACCACCGATGGCAAACTTCTTGATGCCGGTAATCTCACCCTTGTACTGAGCGGGATAGGACTTGACGAGTACACCGTTACGCATGAAGCGGATAGCACCGGAAGAGGTACGCTGGATGGCATAGTGGTTCCACTCGTTGGCGATGAAATAACCTATTTCCGAGGTAATAACCGTACCATTGATGCAAACAGACATCTCTCCATAGTTGCCGACCTTCAGCAACAGGGTCTCCTCGCTATCGCCGAAGCCCCAGCAGTTGGTGGCAAAGTGTGTGGGATTGGCCCAGAACTCGATGGTGAACTCATTGAGTGTGGCGGGAGTATTGGTCAGAGTAACCTTGGAAGCCTCCTGTGAGAAGGTAAGGCCGTTCTTGGAGTCATCGTTGGTAACGATCAAGGCACGCTCCTTGGTAACAGAACTGCTGCCGATGGCATTGCTTGCTTTCAGGCTGATGTTATATCTGCCGGGATACTTGGGAACCCAAACCTGCTCCTTGCTGCCCTCGGTGATGATGGTCTTCTGAGCCTGGCCGTCCAATGTCCACTCGAAATCGGTTGCGCCATAGCGTGAAGTACTGTTCATCTGAACGGGAGTTTCCTTGAGCACAACGGGTTCTGCCACGATGAAGTCTGCCAAAGGAGCCACGGCCGTTACATGAACCGTCTGGCTGCTCTCGGCGGTACGACCGTCGGCAGTTGTCATCTTCAGGGTAACGGTATAGTCACCGTCCTTCAGGTATGTAGCACCAGCCTTGGCACCGTATACGGTCTCAACCTCAGCACCGGGCAGTACCCACTCATAACTGCATGCATCAACGTAGTTGTTGACAATCAGGCTCAGGTGGTCGCTACATGCTATTGTCTCGGCACTCATGGTGAACGAGGGATCAATTGCGGCTGCCTCCTTAACTTCTATCTGCACCTCGCTGCTCAGGGTATCGCCCTTGTAGCTTGTGCCGTAGACGGTGGCGGTGTATGTACCAACCTCTGTGAATGCAACGGTGGGAGCCTCTACACTCTTCTCGGTAATACCGCATGCAGGAATTGTCCACCATATCTTGTTGACACCTTCGCTACGAGTAGCGGTCAGGGTGACGGGAATACCTACGTAGGCCTCGGCAACGGAGTCTGCCTGAAGAGTGGCCTTCAAGGGAGTAACCACAAGAGTAGGACTGTCCTCTACCTGAGGATCGCCGGCTGCTTGGATGCTTGCATGGTTGCCACCAACGCAATCTCTCATATAGTAGTTACCGTCCTCACCCAGGAAGGTATCGCCCTTGTAGTAAGCCAACAGGCCCTGAGGCATAACGTCGCCATAGAACTCCTGACGCTTGAAGTTTGTATAGGTAGAACCCTTGATCTGCTGGAGTGTACGTGCGTGGTCCCAAATACGGATTTCGTCGTACAGGGCATTCTGCCATGAGTTGTTGCCGCTATTGGAGTTGAACACCAGGTCGCCGAAACCGCCAAGACCGCTATAACCGGAACCGGTAGCAGTACCTACAACGGCACCGTTCTTGTACATGGTAATCTTGTTGTTGTCGAATACCAAGGCTATGTGTGACCATGCATTGAGGGTGAACTTCTGGGAACTGGTTACACGTGCATTGGTGTTCCAACCGCATGTGAAGGTACCGTCGTTGTTGAAGTGGTGCATGTATGTACCCCAGCCGGGACCTGCTGCATTGTTCCAGTTAGCGAACTGAGTGGGTTTGATGAAGTACTCTATGGTACATGCGTTGTAGTGGTTGGCGAAGACATTGGGGATGGTGAAGCCTTCGTTGTTGAATTCAACAGATACATTGTTCTTCTGCACGGCAGTAGCACACAGGATCTTTGCACTCTCTGTGCCGTCGGCATAGAGAACGCTTACAGCATATTCCTGTCCGCCCTCGATGGCATAGGACTTTTCTGTGGTGTTTCCAGCCAGGACGCCATCCTTATATATATTATAGGAAGCGACCTGATAACTGCTCTTCTTGGGAGCGTCCCAACTGAGTACGCCATCGGCATAAGAGAGGTTGTTGACGGGTTCGTATCCTGCACCGTACACGATGGCAGAGATAATCAGGCGGTTGCCTTCCTTGGTGATGGTGAACTTCTCACCGCCCAGGTCGAAAGGAGTTTCGATGCCGTCCAGGTCCTTCTCCATGTCAACGATGCTTGCGGCGTAGACGTTGCCACGGCCTCTGTTGGTGTCCTTCTTTCTGTTGATGATAAAGAAGTACTTCAAGGGCTTGTTGGTGTCGAAGTTGGCACTGAGGTCGGTCAGGTCATAGCAGAACTCCATGGGCTCTTCCTTCCACTCATTGCCCCACTTACCCAGCATTGGAACTGCAGGAGCGGGATCTGTATCACCGTTGTTACCGTCACCAGCATAGCGGAAGTGGTGCATATCGGTAACACCCTCGGGCTCAGTGGCATTAAGGTCTGTGCTGATACCTGCCTGCAGAAGCAACTCGCTTCGGTGAGAGTAATCCATCTTCAGCTTGATGACACGTGTGGGACGGAAGTTCTTACGTGCGTGATAGAGTTCACCCCACCAGTAGTCTCCGTTGACAGACGGGTCGCTGACAGGACCTGCGTGCTTGTAGGGGCAGTAGATAAAGCCCTTGTTGCACCAGTCACCCCAGCTGTTCACGATAATCCAGGCGCCTACCTCATCCTTGCTCTTCTCACCGGCAACGCCATTGCCGTCCAGGTCGAACTCGATGCGGTCGTCCCAACCAACCATGGTAACGGCATGGTCAACCTGTTCGCCCCAACGGTACACGTACTTCATGCCAGTTACACCAGCGGCGTCGTTAGCGTCGGTCTTGGGAATGTCGTGCCACTGACCCTGTGATGCGACACCAAGACCAATCAGACCACCGGCCTTGAAGTCCATGTCGCCGGCATGATTGTAGAGCCACATCTTGGCAAGCAGACGGCCTTCCTCTGTCTGTACGCTCATTGGCATGGAAGTGGGAGCGGTCATACGGTTGCCGATGGCATTCATCCACTTGTCATAGCCCTGCATCCAACCGAAGAAGTTATTGCTTGCATCCTGGTTGCCGAAGTATGAACTATAGGTCTGTCCGCCATAAACCTGGGCATTGGGCACACCCACGAACTCCACGAATTCGTTCTTGCCGTCGTTGCCAAAGGTGTGAAGCCATACGAAGTGAGAGGGATAGTAGTTCTCGGGCTTCTTGCCGTCCAGGTCGCGGAGGGCGTTGATTTCATGCGTGAACATGTAAGAGATACGGCTGGCGCTACCGCAAGAACCGCCATCCTGGTTGAACACAGGGGGGAAGTACTTGGTCTCGGCATTGTTCCAGTGGTCGGGCAGGTCGGCGGCGGCAGCCTTGCGGACAGCCGTTCTGCTCTGGGACTCGCCTTCCACAGACATGTACTTCATCAGACGAGGTTCGGGCTTGTAGGCCGCCCTCGGATTCACGTAGTCAGGATACTTCTCGCGGTTTACGGGAACGTCCTGAGCACTTGCGGCCATGGCAATGCCGGCCAGCATGAATAGTGTAAATTTCCTCATAAAATAGATTTGATTGTTTGATTAGGTTTCTTATCTCGGGTTAAATGGTAGTGTTATGCCTATTTCATCGCACAAATATACTACTTTTGCAATTATTACAGAGCATTAAAACAAACTTTAACGCACTGAAGAGGCCAAATGTCATTTCTGCATTGCACAAGTGCAATTATTTCCCTCGCGCATGAGCGTTTCTTCGGCAAAAAAGCGTAACTTTGTACGCAAAATAAGTATGATGGAGCCAAAGCACATACACATAAAGGATTACAACTACCCTCTCCCAGAGGACCGCATAGCGAAGTTTCCCCTTGCACGGCGCGACACGAGCAAATTGCTGGTGTACCGCCACGGGGACATCAGCCAGGACACATTCCATCACCTGCCCGACTATTTGCCCAAGGGTGCACTGATGATTTTCAACAACACCCGAGTGGTCAGGGCAAGGCTTCACTTCAGGAAGGCAGTGACGCCGTATTGCGAGGCGCCTCACAATACGTTGCAAGAGGCCTCGCAACACGTTGCATCGCCCCTTGCCTCGGGAGGCGTTTCCGACAAGCCCCAGGGGGCACTCATAGAGATATTCATCCTGGAACCTGCCCTGCCTGCCGAGTATCAGGAAAACTTCCTCAGCCGAGGCCGGTGCTCGTGGTACTGCCTGGTGGGCAACCTGAAGAAGTGGAAGACCGGTTCCCTGCACCAGCAGATAAGGATTGGCGAGGAAACCGTAACCCTCTCAGCCACCCGTGGCGAGGCGCACGGCACGAGCCACCAGATAGACTTCACATGGGACACCGGCCACACCTGGGCGGAAATCCTTGAAGCCACGGGCGAACTGCCCATCCCTCCCTACCTGAACAGAAAGACTGAGCAGAGCGACCTCACCACCTACCAGACCGTGTACTCCAAGATAAAGGGCAGTGTGGCCGCCCCCACGGCAGGCCTGCACTTCACACCCGAGGTGCTGGCAGAACTGGATGCCCACGGCATAGAGCGCGAGGAGGTGACCCTGCACGTTGGTGCCGGTACCTTCAAACCCGTTAAAAGCGAGGAGATTGGCGACCACGACATGCACACGGAGCACATTGCCGTGCACCGCACCACCATAGAAAGGCTCATAGCGCACGAAGGTGCCGCCATTGCCGTGGGAACAACCAGCGTGCGCACCCTGGAGAGTCTCTACTACATGGGCATTCTGGCCATGCAGGGCAAGGAAGACCTGCATGTGGAGCAATGGATGCCATATTCGGAAACTACGACTTCAGAGGTGGATACCTGCCAGGCCCTGCAAGCCCTGCTGAGATACATGGACGAGAGGAATCTGGACATCCTGCACTCCTCCACCCAGATAATCATAGCACCGGGATACAAGTTCCACATCGTCAGGATGATGGTGACCAACTTCCACCAGCCGCAGAGCACGCTCCTGCTCCTTGTCAGTGCCTTCGTACAGGGCAACTGGCGCAGCATCTACGACTACGCCCTGGAGAACGACTTCCGCTTCCTCTCCTATGGGGACAGCAGTTTGTTGATGGGACCCTCCCCCAACGGACCCTCCCCCAACCCCTCCACAAGGGAGGGGAGTGGTAACAACCAACTCGGGAGCACATCTGCAGTACATCATACTCCCCTCCCCTGTGGAGGGGCTGGGGGTGGGTCCGCTGATGGCGGGTCCATTCTCCCCCTCGTTGACCCCGCCGGCAATGTCATTGGCCAAGCCACACGCGCCGAATGCCACAACGGTTCCATGCTTCTGCATCCCGTGGTGCACCTGCATGTCTTCAATGAGGAAGGCGAACTCTACCTGCAAAAGCGCCCCATGTGGAAGGACATACAACCCGGCAAGTGGGACACGGCCGTAGGTGGGCACGTGGACTTCGGCGAGGACATCCACACCGCACTCCTGCGAGAGGCACGCGAGGAACTGGGCATCAATGCCGAGGGAAACGAACTGGTGCAGATGTATGAGTTCCACTCCGAACGCGAACACGAACTTGTCTATGCCCACAAGATTGTCTATAACAAGGAGATAAAGCCCAGCGAGGAAACGGACGGCGGACGCTTCTGGACAATGCAGGAAATACGCGATGCCATCGGCCATGGCATACTGACACCCAACTTCGAACAGGAATTTATGCGGCTCTTTGAAAAGCAATAACACGCCTAGGACACCCTAGGCCCTCCTAGGTCCTCCTAGGTCTTCCTAGGTCTTCCTAGATTCTCCTAGTAATCCTATAAAACACAAAACATCAACAATATGAAAAAGAACCTCGAAACTATCTGCATCCATGGCGGATGGAAGGCCACGAAGGGCGAACCCCAGCAGTTGCCCATCTATCAGAGTACCACCTTCCGCTATGAGACCAGCGACCAGATGGCCAAACTCTTCGACCTGGAAGACACCGGCTACTTCTACACCCGTCTGGCAAACCCCACCAACGATGCTGTGGCCAAGAAGATTGCCGCACTGGAAGGCGGCGTGGGCGCTGTGCTCACCTCATCCGGACAGGCTGCCAACTTCTACGCCATCTTCAACATCTGCCAGGCAGGCGACCACTTCATAACCTCCAACAACATCTACGGCGGCACATTCAACCTCTTCGGCGTAACGCTGAAGAAACTGGGCATAGAGTGCACCTTCATCGACCAGGACTGGGACGACGAGCGCATTGAAGCCGAGTTCCGCCCCAACACCAAGTGCTTCTTCGGCGAGACAATCAGCAACCCCGGTTGCCGTATCTTCGACATAGAGCGCTTTGCACGCATAGCACACAAGCATGGTGTCCCCCTCATCGTGGACAACACCTTTGCCACACCCATCAACTGCCGTCCCTTCGAGTGGGGTGCTGACATCGTCACACACTCCACCACCAAGTACATGGACGGCCATGCCACACAGGTGGGCGGTTGCGTAGTGGATAGCGGCAACTTCGACTGGGAGGCCCAGCACGACAAGTTCACATGCCTGACCGAACCCGACGAGAGTTACCACGGCCTTACCTACACCACCGCTTTCGGCAACATGGCCTACACCACTAAGATCGTTGTACAGCTGATGCGCGACCTGGGCAGCATCCCCGCTCCCCAGAACTCCTTCCTGCTGAACATAGGTCTGGAGACTCTGGCCCTGCGCATGCGCCAGCATTGTGCCAATGCCCAGAAGGTGGCTGAATGGCTGGAGAAGAACGAGAAGGTGGGTTGGATCAGTTATGCCGGCCTGCCCAGCAACCAGGACCATGCCCTGGCACAGAAGTACCTGCCTGGCGGCACCTGCGGTGTCATTGCCTTCGGTCTGAAGGGCAGCCGCGAAGAGGCTATCCGCTTCATGGACAACCTGGACTTCATCTCCATCGTCACCCATGTGGCAGATGCCCGCACCTGTGTGCTGCATCCTGCCAGCCACACACACCGCCAGTTGTCTGAAGAACAACTGCGCGAGGCAGGCATCTCTCCCGACCTCGTACGCCTCTCCGTTGGCATCGAGAACGTGGACGACATCATTGCCGACCTCCAGCAGGCCATGGACAAGATGTAAGGAATACTATCAGGCGAGTGCCCGACAGACGGAGCACTCGCCTTCCTTTTAGGACATACAGAAACCCTTAACTTATACAATTATGTTTAACAACTTTCACGGATTCCATCTTGTAGAGGAACTCCACAAAAGAAACCTGGAGAGGGCTGCCAAGCGACTGAACAGCAAGTTCTTCAAGATCCTGCTGGCTGTTGCCGCCACCCTCACCATCTGGCTGCTGCCTGCCGAGTCATTCGGCATGGCTAACCTTACCGTTGTAGAGCAGCGCATCATCGGTGTTTTCGTATTTGCCACACTTATGTGGCTCATGGAAGCCATCCCGGCATGGACCACCTCACTCATCGTGGTGGTGCTGCTCCTGTTCATGGTCTCCACCAGTGCGCTCACACCTTTTGTTGGCGGTTACGAAGCCGACCAGTTAGGTGTTATCCTCAAGTATGAGGACATTCTGCACTGCTTCGCCGATCCCATCATCATGCTCTTCATCGGCGGTTTCATCCTGGCCATTGCTGCTACAAAGTATGGTCTGGACGCTACCATCGCACGCGTGCTGCTCAAGCCCTTCGGCACACAGTCACGCTTCGTCATGCTGGGCTTCATCATGGTAACAGGCCTGTTCTCCATGTTCGTCAGCAACACCGCCACCGCCGCCATGATGCTGGCCTTCCTGGCTCCCGTGCTCAAGGCCCTGCCTGCCGACGGCAAGGGCAAGATTGGCCTGGCCCTGTCCATCCCTGTGGCCGCCAATATCGGCGGTATGGCAACCCCCATCGGCACACCTCCCAACGGTATCGTGCTGAAGTACCTGAACGACCCTGCCGGCATGAACATGAACATCGGTTTCGGTGACTGGACAGCCTTCATGTTCCCCCTCACCATCCTGCTTCTGTTCCTGTCATGGATTATCCTGCTGAAGATGTTCCCCTTCAAGCAGAAGACCATCAACCTGGAAATCCCCGACAACTCACAGAAGGGCTGGCGCACAACATTGGTTTACATCACCTTCTTTGCCACCATCCTCATGTGGATGTTCGACAAGTACCTTGGCGTGAAGACCAATGCCGTGGCCATGTTCCCCGTGGCCGTGTTCTGTGCAACAGGCATCATTGACCGCCGCGACCTGGAGCAGATCAACTGGAGCGTCCTCTGGATGGTTGCAGGTGGCTTTGCCCTTGGCGTTGCCCTGAACAAGTCTGGTCTGGCCGCACACATGATTGATGCCATTCCCTTCAACACATGGTCACCCCTGCTTGTCATCATCGGTTCCGGTCTGGTATGCTATGCTATGAGCAACTTCATCTCACACACCGCCACGGCAGCCCTCCTGGTGCCCATCCTGGCTGTTGTAGGTCTGAGCATGACCAACGAACTTGCCGGAGTAGGCGGCGTAAGCACCCTGCTCATCGGTGTTGCCCTCTGCTCTTCCGTTGCCATGGTTCTGCCCATCAGCACTCCTCCCAATGCCCTGGCTCACGCCACCGGCCTCATCGAGCAGAAGAGCATGATGAAGGTAGGTCTAATCCTCGGTCTCATCAGCATAGCCATCGGTTATGTCCTGCTCATCTTCTTGGGCAGCAACGGACTGATCTAAGACTGACGTCAAATCACAACATAAGCAAGGAGGCGAACCACTGGGGTTCGCCTCCTTGTTTTGTCTGTATCGTCTCCCGTCATCGCGCCAGTTTCCTAACGAGGGAGACGCAGTCCTCTTAGTAGGAGGACTACAGTCCTTATAGTATGAGGATTGCAGTCCTCATAGTAAGAGGACTGGTTCGCCAATGCGTCAACGCACCACCACTTCATCCAGGAACAACCATCCGCGACGGGGTGTGCGCTTGGCGGTAATGTGGAGATAGCGTGTCTTTGTTTGGGGTTCAAAGTCAATTTTATAGGGCTGGACCACAAAGGGCACATCGGTCAAAGTGGAGTCCATCAACTGTATATAAGACACGGAGGTTCCGTCAGCATCGGCCTTGTCCATTGGGGCCACACTTACCTCGGCTGGGAGGAATATCTCAGGACCAAGGATTTGCAGGAAGGAAAGTTCCACAGATGACACCTCGCACTCCTGACCAAGATCCAGCACCAGGTCGATGTCGCGGATAAAGCCCTGCCAACGCTGGTCGTTATTGTTCCAGGTACCGCATACTCCATCGGTGAGGGTGGAATCGCCACCGGCCTTGTAGAAAGAGTTGTAGGGGCTGTTGTATATCACCTTGGCGCCACGGGCCAGATGCTCAACGGGCTGGAGGGATTCGCGGCGCTGGCCATACTCATTGCGCAGGTCAAAGGCATTGATGCCGGCCTGGCGCATGCTGTCGGCCACGCCAACCGCCCACTGGTGGAACTCCTCGTAGGAACGTGTGCGTCCCAATCCACGCTCGGCAATGGCCAGGGCACGGGGCCATATCTGGTACTCGAGGTTCTCGGGAGTGGGCACGTACTCGGTGAAGATACATGCCTGTATGCCCAAGAGACGGCCTGTAGAGGTTTCCTGTGCAGAGAGGGCACTATCCAAAGGCACCTCGTAGATGTGCGAAAGTGGACGGTAGCCGCCCATCGCCTCGGGCTGTCCCGTGGGACGGTCCTGATAACTGTCCAGATAGCACCAGTTGCTGGGGCACATGATTACGTCGTGTCCCAGACGGATAGCCTCGGTGGCCGTATCGGGATTGCGCCACACCATTATTATCTGTGCACTGTCGGCAGGGTTGTCGGTCAGCCCCTCATCCCATACTATCATGCGGCGGCCCAGGCCCTCCACAATCTTCTGTATACGGCGCATTGCCTCGGGTTGCAGACCCTTCTGAGTGGCTGACTCATCGCCACCCACATGGATGTAGGGAGAAGGGAAAATGTCTGCCACCTCGGCAAGGACATCGGCCATGAACATATATGTGCTGTCCTTGCTCATGTCCATTTCGGCATGGTTATAGCCCACCCAAGGATAGGCGGCAACCACCTCCTCGCTATGGGCCGGGAACTCTATCTCGGGCACAATGGTGATGCCGCGCTCCTGGGCATAGGCAACCAGTTGGCGCATCTCCTCCTGAGTGTAGAATCCGCCAAAGCCGTTCTGCGCATCGGAGAAAGCAGGGGCAAACCACTCATTGCCCTTGGTGTCCTCGGTGGCACGTGGACGCAGTGCCCACCATTCCTTCCAGGTCTGGTGTGTGCGCCATGCGCCAAGGTCGGTAAGACGGGGATATTTCTTTATTTCCAGACGCCATCCTGCCGCATCGGTAAGATGCAGGTGCAGGACGTTGAGCCCATAGTTGCCCATCAGGTCTATCTGGCGCTTCAGCACGTCAATGGGATAGAAATGGCGGCTCACATCAATCATCAGTCCACGCCACTCCATCTGGGCCGTTTCCTCCTGATTGGCCTTTGTGCATGAGAACAGGCACACGGCAAGCACAAGTATTGAAAGGATATACTTCTTCATTGTCTGCTATTATTTTATAGGAAACCCCAGGACAACCTAGGATTTCCTATGACATCCTAGGGGATTCCTATAGTTTTCTTTTGTTTCCTGTCTCTTCTTATCTCAACGCCGTGGCACACCGCCCTTGAAGGAGCCGTGCACCTCGCATACACCTGCCTCCTCTACAATCTGCATGTAGTTCTCTGCACTCACTCCGGCACCTGCCAGGATGCAGAGCCTGCCGGCAGAGGCCTCAACGAGTGTCTTCAGCATGGGAATGCCCTTGACTGCCGAGGGTTCCTGGCCTGATGTCAGCAGACGGTTGCAACCCATGGCGATGATTTCCTCCAAGGCCTGCATGGGATTGCGGCAAACATCGAAAGCACGATGGAAGGTGATGCCAAGGTCGGCCTTGCCATGCTCCTTCTGCCACTCACGTGCCACGGCTATCCATCGGGTACACATAGGCACATCCAGGTCGCCGTCCTTGGTCAAGGCGCCTATGACAATGCCATCGGCACCCTCTTCCAGGGCCATGACAATCTCGTCTGCCATCTGTCCGGCCTCTGTCTCGTTGTAAACAAAGTCGCCCTCACGGGAACGGATGAGCACATGCACCACCACACCGGCTGCATGGCACATGGACACGGCCTGACGTATCTCCTCCCTCGTGGGAGTCAGCCCATCCAGTTCCAGGGCTGTACACAATTCTATGCGGTCTGCCCCACCTTCTATGGCACGCCTTACACTGGCAAGGTCGGGACAACAAACTTCTATCTTCATAGTCTTTTTCTTTTAACGGTGAGAGGTCGGACCCCCTCAATCCCCCTGCAGGGGGAGGAGAAGGTGAGTGGATGAACGATGAACGTTTAACGTTTAACGATGACAGGAAAGCAGGGACGCTGCTGCAGCGTCCGCTTAGTTCACGCATAGTTTATTGTTCTCGGACGCTACACGCAGCGTCCCTACTTTACTTACTCGCAGTTTTCCGTTTTCCGTTTTCACATTTCCGTTTTACTTCAGCACCAGCACATAGTCCACTACGTCCACCTGTGCAGGCAGGGTGATGGTAATGCACTCCTTGGTCTTGGTAAACTTCACCTTTGCACCACCTATGAACTCAGTAACGGACTTAACCTTGCGCTTCAGGGGAAGATGCAGGATGCGCTGGCCGTTCTCATCCATCTCTATCTCGTTAAGAGCGGTGATATGCAGGTACAACTTGCCGTCCTTCTGGGTGCTGACACCCCACTTCTGAGGTTTGATGTCGCCGGCATCGGTGCCGTAGATGGTCTCGCCATAGGCAGAGGTCCATTCGCCCAACTCCTTCAGACGCTCCAGAGCCACGGCAGGCAGTTCGCCATTGGGCTGGGGACCTATGTTCATGAGCAGGTTGGCACCCTTGCCCGAAGTGTTGATGAGCAGACGGATGATGTCGGCCGTGCTCTTGTATTCGTTGTCTATAACCTTGTAGCCCCACATGCCGTTCATGGTCTGGCAGGTTTCCAGAGGCAGACGGCTCACCTTGGCGGCATGCTTGGCAAAACCGCTGGTCATCTCACCTGGCAGGTCGCGCTCGAAAATCTGGATGTCCTCACCCTCGAAAGGTGCACCATGGTGGTTGTTACCTACAAGACAAGCAGGCTGCAACTTGTGTATGAGTTCGTACTGACCGGGCAATTCCCAGTTAAAGGGTACGGTATCCTCTTCGTGGTCCCACCAACCGTCGAACCAAATAGAGCCGACATCGCCATACTCGGTGAGCAGTTCGGTCAACTGGGCATTCATGAAGTCATAGTACTGCTTCCAGTTGGAATTGTCACGAGTCTTGCCGCACTTTGTGCCGGTACGTCCCATGGGATAATCGTCACGCATCCAGTCGATGTGGCTATAATAGAGGTGCAGGCGTATGCCCTCCTCGCGACAGGCCTCGGCCAGTTCCTTCAGAACGTCCTTGCCGTAGGGTGTGGCCTCCACGATGTTGAACTTGCTCTGCTTGGTGTGCCACATGGAGAAACCATCGTGATGACGTGTGGTAAAGCAGATGTACTTGGCACCTGCCGCCTTTATGGCACGCACCCATTCACGTGCATTGTACCTGTGGGGATAGAACGCATCCGCCACCTTGGCATACTCATAACGGTCGGGCACTGCGTTCTGCAAGTACCATTCGCCCTGGGCAAACATACTGTAGATACCCCAATGCAGGAAGATACCCAACTTCATGTCACGGAATTCCTCACGCGAGCGCAGATTGGCCTCGGTGGGAACATACTCTGTCTGTGCCTTGATGCCCGTGAAAGCACACAAGGCCAGAAGGATTGAAAGGAATGTCTTTTTCATGTTAGATTAATATAGAAGCCCCTCCCCCATGCCCCTCCCAGTGAGGGAGGGAAGCATAATGTATTGGGGATGAGGTTAGTACTTGTTTGTTGTTTTGTAGGGACTCGGCATGCCGAGTCCGCTTCTACTCTGTTTTTCGGACACGGCATGCCGTGTCCCTACCATGCTCTCGGTTACTCGCAGGTTTTCAGGTTTCAGGTTTCAGGTTTCAGTTCTCCGTTTTCCGTTTTCACCTTTCCGTTTTCCGCTCGTCTACCCCTGCACGCTCGTTGCAGAAGCGTCCTTGTCAGAATCCTGGAGGTTCAGCAGGTCATGTGTGGCCTTCTTCTCGCTCTGGCGTGGGGTGATATTCACAACAGAGGCCTCGCCTGCCTTTACCTGCACTATCTGATATGAAGCCAAGACGTCGCCACCCACCAGACGTGTACCGGTGACGAGCAGATATGCACCCTCGGGAAGTTCCAGACCATTGGCAAAGGGATTGCCCAGAGTCTGGTCCTCATCGTCGAAGTTCAGCGACTGGGGTCTGCCGTCCACCAGACGTGCCAGACTGAAGTCGGTGAAGTACTTCACCTGCTCGGGAGCCTGCACGGTCAGTGTGCCGTTGGCAGAAGTGTTCTGTGCCTCGGGTGTACTGCCCTCAACGTATGCGGCTCCTGTTGCATCAAGCCATGCGTTCATGCCCAGTGCACGTGCACCAGCCACCTTGAAGACTTCCAGACTGCGTGAATCGGTTGTCTTGTGCATAGCCACGGAAACAGGGCTCATGAATATCTTAAGGGGGTTGCCCTCATCGTCCACGGTGATGTTCTCGTCCACCCACTGCAACCATGTGTCGGGAGTAAGACCTGAAGGCAAGAGTTCTGCCAGTTCGTCCATATAAGGACGCAGGGGTTCGGTGGAAATGCGTGTTGCGCTATCCAGGAGTGCCTCCATGGTGACATCGCGCAAATCCTTCTCGCTGAGTCCGTTCAGCAGATATGCCCTTGCAGCTTCCTTGTCGGAAGCCTGCTCTATGAACGACTCTATCACCTGCCAGTTGCTGCGTGCCTTGCGCAGGATTTCGTCCTCTCCCCAGTAGAATGTAGCCTTCTGGTAGGCAACGCGTATGCTGTCCTCCTTCATCAGGCGGCGGCCGTTCTCGCTGACAGTATCAACGATGCTTCTGTCGGGTTCGGGCAACGAAGACACGGGAGCATAGAGGTCCAGTTCCTGGGCCGACACGCTGCTGGCGGTAAGGGAAGGTGTTATCTTCACCTCTTCTTGCTTGGCAGGAACATACACGGCATTGAAGGCATCGCCTGTGCTTACCCACACAACAAGGTCACCGAAACCGGTTGTAAAGGAAGCCTTGCCCTGTGCATCGGTCTTCTGTGTGGCAATGGGATAGAACTCGGCATAGTTGTAGACACGGAAGTCCACGGTAGCATCTGCGATGGGTGCACCGTTGGCATCCACCACTTCCACCTTCAGGTTCTTGGTGGGGGCATAGGTGGGCAGGCAGTTAATCTCGGTGTAGCATTCGTCGCGACCCAGTACTTCTTCCTTGCCGTTGTAATCAGCGCCAAACACGCGGGTGTGGACAAGCATGGCACGGGATGCGGCCCAGTTGAACCAGCCCTTGTCCAGAACTGCCTCGGGTTCGCAGGCTCCCATAAAGCGCCAGCGGCCGTTGCCCTTGTCGTCATCGGCTACCCACACTTCCACCCAAGCATGGTTACTGTCGGTATGTGACCATCTGGGGCAATACACCTGACGGGCAGGAATACCCACGGCACGCATGGCCGCTACGGTAAAGGTACTTTCCTCGCCACAACGTCCGATGGCATTGGCCATGGTGGTAAGGGGAGGTGACGTGCGTCCGTCGCTGGGCTGGTAACTTACCTTCTCATGGCACCAGTGGTTAACCTCCAAGGCGGCCTCCTCCATGGTCATGTCCTTGATGCGTGGCGCCAGTTCCTCGTAGATAACGGTACGCGCCTCGTCCAACGACTCGTTGTTCACACGCACAGGTACCACAAAGTGTCTCCACTCCGTTTCTGGTACCAACTTGGCCCATGGCATCTCCACACGGGCCCGCTCGGACATAGCCACCTGGCGTTCCCAGTACTCACGGGGGTAATCCACACTGTCCGATGTGGGCATGTACTTGTACAGGAATGCCACATAATCAGGTTTCTCGCTCTGGCATGCGCCCAACAGGAGCAGGGCCATGCACAGGAATGTTGCTGACAAATAGTGTCTCATGGTTTATTTTATTTGGGTTTTTATTAAAGTCCTTAAAGTCTTTAAGGTCACTAAGGTCACTAAAGACCCAGTGTCCTTAAGGTACTACCTTGCAATTCCCAGTCTCAGCAGCTCCTCCTGCTTCTTGGTTTCCAGGAACTCATAGATACCGCACAGATGCTCGCGCACCTTGCCGCCGCCGAACTCGTAGACCTTGGTAACAAGGCCGTCCAGGAAGTCACGGTCGTGGCTCACCACTATCAGAGTGCCGTCGAAGTCCTGCAGGGCCTGTTTAAGCACATCCTTGGTCTTTAGGTCCAGATGGTTCGTAGGCTCGTCGAGGATGAGCAGGTTCACGGGTTCGAGCAGAAGTTTCAGTATGGCCAGTCTGGTGCGCTCTCCACCGGACAGCACCTTCACCTTCTTCGTGCTCTCCTCGCCTCCGAACATGAAAGCGCCAAGCAGGTCGCGTATCTTCAGTCGTATCTCGCCCTTGGCAATATCGTCGATGGTCTGGAACACTGTCAGTTCGCCGTCCAGCAACGATGCCTGGTTCTGCGCGAAGTAGCCAATCTGCACGTTGTGGCCGAGTTCCAGTTTGCCTTCGTGCTCCAACTGCTGCATGATGCACTTCACCAGCGTGGACTTGCCCTCGCCATTACGGCCCACGAAGGCTATCTTGTCACCACGCTCCACGGTGAGGTTCACTCCGCTGAATATCTGCTTCACCTTGCCCGTGTCGGGATTCTCGAACGACTTGGCCACATCGGACATCATCACCGGATAACTGCCTGAGCGCGGACTGGGCGGGAACTTCAGACGCAATGCGCTGGTATCCTCCTCGTCCACCTCTATGAGTTCCAGTTTCTCCAGCATCTTCACACGGCTCTGTACCTGCAGGGTCTTGGAGTACGTGCCTTTGAAGCGCTCTATGAAGTCCTTGGTCTCCTGAATCATCTTCTGCTGCTCCTCGTACTGCTTCTGCTGCTGGGCACGGCGCTCCTTGCGCAGTTCCAGGTAATGGGAGTAGGTGGCCTTGTAGTCGTAGATGCGTCCCATGGTCACCTCAATGGTGCGTGTGGTGATGTTGTCCACGAACTTGCGGTCGTGGCTGATGACCACCACCGCCTTGCTGCTCTCGCGGATGAAGTCCTCGAGCCAACCGATACTCTCAATGTCCAGATGGTTCGTAGGCTCGTCAAGGAGCAGCACATCGGGGTTCTTCAGCAGTAGTTTGGCCAGTTCTATGCGCATGCGCCAACCTCCCGAGAACTCGCTTGTGGGACGGTTGAACTCTTCACGTTTGAAACCGAGGCCCAGCAAGGTCTTCTCCACGTCCTCCTCAAAGTGGGTCATGTCTATGGCATAGAACTTCTCGGACAGCGCGCTCACCTTCTCTATCAGTGCCATGTATTCATCGCTCTCGTAGTCGGTGCGCACGGTAAGTTCCTCGTTTATGCGGTTTATCTCCGCCTCCGTTTCGTGCAGATGGGCAAAGGCCTGGCAGGTTTCCTCGAACACGGTACGTCCGTCCTCCGTCATCAGATGCTGCGGCAGGTAGGCAATCACCGTGTCCTTGGGTGCGGATACTGTTCCTCTGGTGGCGCCACGGACGCCTGCCAGTATCTTCAGCAAGGTGCTCTTTCCCGCACCGTTCTTGCCCATCAGGGCTATGCGGTCCTTCTCGTTTATCTGGAAGGATATATCCTTGAACAATGTCGTGCCGCCGAATTCGACGGTCAGTCCATCTACTGTTATCATGTCGTTTCTATCTGTTTATGTGCACAAATTTACTCATAATTGGGGAAACGACCAAATATTTCCGTCATTCCCCATATTCATATGAACAGGTCTGGAGACAAACAATATGAACATTCCACCTCCATTATTTTGATTTCACGTTTTCCCGCATCAGGAAGTCTCTTATCTTCTCCTTACTTGGCAACTGCAATTCATATCGGGCCACAAACAACTGGGGATCGGTAAACGGAGCCAGATATTCCACCATCTCCTGTCCGTATTCTGTACATAGCAGCAAACCGACAGGAGGATTGTCGTCTGGTTGCATATAATGCTTACGGTAATACTCCATATACATATTTAATTGGGCAACATCCGCGTAATCCAATCGATGTGCTTTCAACTCCACGATGCAATGACACTTCAGAATACGATGATAAAACACCAGGTCAACTTTATAATACCTGTCATCTATCAACAGGCGTTTCTGTTCGTCTTCGAGACAGAACCCCATGCCCATCTCCATTATGAATTCCTTCAGGTGCCCCACAATGGCCTTTTCCAACTCATCCTCACTTATGGTTTCCTTGGGAGTCAGGCCAAGAAACTCAAAGAAATATGGCGATTTTACTTCTTGATGAAAAGAGGGGCGCTCTGCAGTGACATTAAGTCTTTGACTAAGCAGATCAGGATTACTGCTCCAACCGCTGCGTGTATAATAATTGGTGTCAATCTGGCGTTGCAACTCCCTTACGCTCCAAGGCCCACGCATGGCCTCTATGGCATAGAATGCCCTTTGCAAAGGTTCTTCTATATGAAGAAGTTGGACTATATGAGTAAAAGACAATCTGTCAAACAGCATCTGAGGCTCTGCCTTTACACTACCATCAGACAAGACAATGGCAAAACCGTCTGGGGATGTCCCCCTAACAGATAGTTGGTCATTCTGTGCTCTCAATTCAGCAGTCGCCGACTGCTGCTTTTCAAAATTCTGCAATTCAGCAATCAGTGACTGCTGAATTGATACAAGGGCATCCTGATTCCTTCCTGCATTCCCACTGTACTGCCCGAAATGTTCATACAGATATTTTGCCACAATAGGGCGCAACTCGGGATAAAGCAAATAGAACAACCTGTAACTGCGCAAATTAGTAGCACTATAACTTTTACCGCCAAGACTTATGGAAAGGTTATGGATCAAATTCTCGCCATACTTCGCCCTGTCCCGTCCATGCTGCTCATATTCTACTATGTAGTATCCTGTAAGCCATGCCCTGGAAGTAATGTTGCGGTTTATTACCACATAAGCATCCTGACGCAACACATCGCCAACACTTTGAATATGTTCTACCAATGTGTCGAAACCTCCGCCTATATAGTCCATTGATACATTATGCGCATCCATGAAATTTGTTTTTATTTGCACAAATTTACTTATAATTGGGGAAACGACCAAATATTTCCTTTATAATAGCATCGGGACCGGGAGCACATGCTGTGTCCCGGTCCCGTGTCTGTTCCTATATATTATATATAAGGTATAGGCAAATGCGTGCGCCCAAGGAATATGGGGTTATCGTACCACTTTCTTGCCGTTCACGATGTAAATGCCATTGGCATTCATGTCATGGATACGGCGGCCGCTAAGGTCATAGGCGGCGTTCTTTCCGGCATTCTCCTGCTGGATGTATCCGCCGTCAATCTCCTCTATACCGGTCTGAGTATTGTCCACCACCATCATATCGTCTATGTACAGGCGGCAATCCGCGGACAGGGTTATCCTGGCATCACCTGTGCCACTAACCTCGGTCTTGAACTCGGTCCACTCCTGCGGAGTCAGCGTGACGGATGTTGCAGACAGGGATATGTCGGGATTGTCTGTTGACAGTTTCAGGGTCATCGTACCCTCTGCGGCATAGGGAGCCACACGAACTGTCATGGTATTGGAACCTGTGAATCGGATTGAAGGTGTAACTACATCCTCGGCGGCCAGATTGCCGAATCGGCCACAATGGCGTCCGCCCTTCATATAGGACGCGCTCCAGCCTTCGTTGTCGGGACGGAATGTGCCGACACCAACCTTGAACGTCAACCAACTGCCGTCGTTTGCACCCGTTCCGTTGCAATCGTCGAAAGCTTCCGAGAACAACACGGACTTGTCAGCAGAGCAGAGGTCGCCAAACACAAAGGACATGGTTCCGTCGTCATTTCTGCCGATGCGGTTCACACGGATGTTCATCATCTTGCTGCCATCGGTATTGGCATTGTGCAGTGTTGCTGCCGGTATGCTGTAGTTGGACAGGACATTCAGGTTGTTGTATGGATACGGGTCGGTTGTCTCGTTCCTGTCGCCCTCGGTATTGTCGGCATGGAATATGGTCAGGCGCTGATGGTCGTTTACGCCATCCAGGAAAGTGTTCGGAGCATTGTAGTAGTCGAAGATCTGCTTGTCATAGTCAACATGCAGGATCAGCATGCCCTCGGCAGGGATATTCTTGTCCCATCCGCTCTGAGCCCTGTGCTCTATCATATAATATTCATTACGATAGGCCGGATTGTATATGATATAGGACTGACCGCCTTCGCTCAGGGGTTTCATGTCCCTTACCACGGCATCAGAGGTAAGTTCCACAGGCTCCAGCCATCCTGCCATCATCTTCTCCCAACTGGTATAGCCAGCCGGAGTATAGCCGTTGTTGTTGTAACTGCCGCTGTTCATCAGGTCCCAGGTACCCATGCCATAGTTTGCAGATGTGTTGCCGCTGTTGCCCGAAGTATCGTACATGTCGGGCAACCCGAGGCAATGCGAGAACTCGTGGCAAAGGGTGCCGATACCTGCGGTGTTGCCTTTCTGGTTAACCTCGTTGGAACAGGCATAGGTGTCGATAGTGATACCGTCCTTCACCATAGGCTGGAAGTTGGTCTCCTTAACATACCTGAGGTTATGCTTGTGCGGCCATATCGTATTGCTGCCTGCACCTGTTGCCTGACCGCCACCTGCATAGATGAAGTAGACCTGCTCTACCTCATTGTCGCCGTTCCAGTCATAATCGGCCCAATTCACCTGGTCCGACACCATGTTGATAGCACTGACCAGCATGGAGCCCACGTTTACGTCAATGTCGCCATTACTGCCATCCTGTCCATAGAAAGCATAACTGTCGAGCATCTTCACCGGGCCTACGACATCGAAATTCAGTTCAAACTGTCCGTCGCTCTGGGCATGGAAATAGTCATGGACACTGCCCTTCTGCCTGCCGTCGTCGAAACCCTTCTCGTTAGCCTGCCTGTTGTAATATGCCTGAGCGTCAGTCATATTGAAGGCCTTGTCATTGAATTCTACAAGTATTATCAAACCTTTTTTGTTGCCAACATATTCTACCTTGCTGCTACCAGCAGAAGATTTACGGGCCTGTGCCACACGGTTGTCTCCATAAGCGATGGCACGCTTGGCATAAGCGATAGAATCTATTTCATGCGCACTCGCCATACGGAGCACGCCGTCACGTTCCAGATACCGCACCCCTTCTGCCGTTTGCCAGAAGTGTACATGTTCGTCACCCTTCAGTTCCACCCTCACTTCACGGCCATCGGCCAGTTTCTTTGTCTGCCAAAGACCCGGCATTGCGCGGTCGGCAAAGGCTGACAGGGCCAGACAAGTTATGAAGGCAACTGATGTTAATACTTTCTTCATATATATGTTCTTATTAAAGACTACTCTGATTGGCATGCGCCAAATTACCTTAGGGCCAAAAAGGGGCAAGCACAACTAACGGAATGCTTGCCCCTGATTTCTATTTAAAGTTTTCTGATTGACAGAAAGGTATTAACGGGTCATCTTGACACCGGCTTCACGGAACCAAACGTAGTCAGTAAATGCACCGCTCTGGAACAAGCCACCGGTGAATGTAGCATCACCGAAATCTATGGTCTTGCTGTCAGCAGATACGTTTGCAGCGAAATCTGTTGTTGTCAGATAGCCATCCACCAAGTTGTAGAGATAGATATCGCAAACACCAATTCCTGAGAAGTTGACACCCTCTGCAAACAGTTCACCAGCCTTGATATAAACCTCGGGCTTTCCTTCCTCGAAGTTGTAGCTGTAAGGCATTGTGAGCACTGTCCAGTCGTAACCCATCATACCGGTCACATACAGAACATTATTGTAGTCGGGATCACCCTCGGAAGCGGCATGAACAGTTACGTTCCACTTAGAACCACCTGCAGTAGTCATTGTCCACTTGCCGGCCATTGCCTCGTAGGGGCTGGGATCCTTCAGTGTTACTACGCATGATGCCTTCTCTGCATCGATAGTAGCGCCCTTTGCACTTACGATGGTAACAACGAATGCACGGTTCTTCTCGTTAACCTTCTCGTCATTAACTGCGATTACCTCCAGGTTACCCTTCTCTGAATCTGCAGCAACATTGATAACATTGCTGGTGACAAGATAGTTCTCGTCTGCAATGGCAGGAGCCAACTCATCATTCTCTTCAACGGGAGCTACCTCGAAAGTAACCTGCACAGCAGCATTGCGCTCGCCTGCAACCACGAAGGGAATATTGAACATGCCGGCAGCCTCACTAACAGTCATGGCCTCACTTGCCATGCTTACCACGGCCTCACCGCTTGTGTTCCACTCTTCGTTCTCAGAGCAGGAAGCGAAAGCAAGGACAGCACCGGCCAGCAAAAATATTTTTGATAGTTTCATAACTTTATTTCTTGTTTGTTAAGCAAATGTTAGATTAGTAACCGGGGTTCTGCTGACCCTTCAACTGGGGGTTAGAGTCCATCTCAGTCTTGGGGATAGGCCAGGTGAAGCGGTAGTCGTCCTTGTCGTACTTCATGGCACGGCCGGCAGCAACCACTACAGCGTCCAGAGCAGGATTCTCAGAATGGTCTGCATAGCGCTGGAAGCCGATGTTCCAACGGCGCAGGTCGCTCATACGGAAGCCTTCACCGATAAACTCGCGCTCGCGCTCGCCCTGAACGGCGGTCAGCAACTGGTCGGCAGTGAAGTTACCTGCGGTGTGACCGCTGATACGGTTAGCCAGGAAGTCGTTCATGTAGGCGTTAGCCTCAGCCAAAGTTGCAGAGTTGTGTGCACCTGCCTCGGCAGCAATCAGGTACTGCTCTGAGAGACGGAACAACTTGGGCATGTTCACATAGTTGTTCTCCTCGGTGGTACGCAGGGCGGGGTTGCCGGGGTACTTGAGGAATACATAAGATGCATAGAGGGTACCCTCGATGTCCAGTCTCCAAACCTTGAAGTAAGAATCGAAACGAACGTCGCCATCGGGGAAGTTTGCCAGAGTGTAGAATGTGGGGATGTAGTCGGCAGAGGTCTCGTTGGTGCTTGCGGTATAAGCGGCACCGGTAGAAGACAGACCCTCCTGCTTGCTCATGAAGCTACGCATGATGATCTCGTTGCTCTCGTCGTTAACCCACATTGAGGGATACTCCTCGATGGTAGCCAGAGTGTAAACGCCAGACTCGATAACCTCCTTTGCCTTGGCAAAAGCGGTCTCGTAATCGCCCTTGACCAGAGCCACACGAGCCTGCATGGCGGCAACGGCGTGAGAAGAGAGGTAGATAGCGTTGGGGGCTACATTTGAAGCGTCAACGGTCTCATACTCCTTCAGACCACTGTAGGCAGCCTCCAGATCGCTCTCGATCAGAGCGTATGTAGCATCCAGAGAACTACGGCTGGGATATGCGTTAACATCACCGGTGGGGTTGTACTTTGTAACCAGCATGGCACCGGTACCTTCCTTGGTAGCGTCTACCTCTGCATAAGGCTCAGAGAAGTGGTCTGCCAGGAAGAAGTAGCAGTAGGCACGCAGGAAGTGACCCTCGGCCTTGTAGCGGTTGATCAGGGCCAGGTTAGCCTCGTCATATGCACCGGACTTGGCCATTTCGCCAGCCTTTTCAATCAGATAGTTGGCAGTAGCAATACGGCTATAGCAACCGGCAAACATGCTCTCGATGTCACCATCTGCAGATGTCAGCAGACCGTTAGAGAATGTACCTACACGGTTACCGTTGCTGATAAGACCGTGGAACTGGTCCATCTGGATGTCCTGATATGTAATCCAGCCGCCAGTGTTCATGCCACGCAGGGCAGAGTAAACGCCTGCACGGAAACGACCAAGGTCGTTCACGTTCTGGACTGCTGTGGTCTCGTCGATAGAGCCGAAAGGCTTCTTGTCCATTTCACAGGATGAGAGAAGGCCAAGACCCAGCACCAGCATCAATGAAATATATATTTTCTTCATATTGTTTTATGCTTCTTTTTTCCTTAAATGATTTGATTTACCATTAGAATGTCAACTCCATACCGAACACGAACTGACGGGTGTTGGGGTAGTTGAACTTAACGAGGTTGATGTCGGGCTCGGGATCGTAACCAGAGAACTTGGTAGCAGTGAAGAGGTTACGGCCTACGAAGAATACCTTGGCATTCTGGATACCCTTGGTAGCCTTCATCCACTTCTCGGGGAAGCTGTACTGAACAATCAGGTTCTTCATGCGCAGGAATGAAGCATCCTCCAACAGGTGGGTATCATACTGTACCTGCTCGCCGTACTTGGGAATGTCGGTGATGTCGCCGGGCTTGGTCCAGATGTTCAACATATCAACACTCTGGTTGAAAGAAGTACCCTGGTTGGCGTTCTTCAGGAAGTAGTTGTCGTTGTTGGTCATGTACTTGCCTGCCTGCCATGCGAAGTCAGCGGTAATAGAAAGGCCCTTCCAAGAGAAGCTGGTACCGAAACCACCGCTCCAGGGAGCAAAACGCTGCTTGCCGGTGAACTTGGAGTCGCGCTCCTCGTTGTAAACCTTTGTCAGGTTACCGTCGATATCGTACCACATGGGCTTACCGTCGCGAGGGTCAACACCTGCATACTCTACCATGTAGAACTCGCCATAGGGCTTGCCCACCTCGAGCTTCTGACCGGTGTTGGCGATGATGTACTCGTCGCGGCCGGCGAACAACTCTGTAATCTCGTTCTTGTTGTAGTTGACGTTAGCCTTTAAGGTCCAGTCGAAGTCGTTGCTCTTCAGGATCTTAACGTTCACGTCGGCATCAAATCCCTTGTTGACCATGGCACCGATGTTGCCCATACCGCCACCGAAACCGGTTGTATAAGAGAAGGGAATCTTCATGAGCATGTCAGTGGTCTTTCTGCGGTAAGCATCAACATTCAGGACAACGCGGTCCATGAAGCCGAATGTAACACCAGCGTTGAATGAACCAACCTTCTCCCATGTCAGAGTGCTGTTGCTGGGGTTAGAGATACCCATTGAAGACTGGCCGTTGTACATTGAACCAGTACCGAACAGACCATAGTAGTCGTAAGAACCGGCACCTGTAGAGTTACCTACCAGACCGTATGTGGCACGAGCCTGCAGGAGGTCCAACCAGTCAACATCCTTCAGGAAGTTCTCCTTCTTCAGATCCCACATACCACCTACAGAGTAGAAGTGACCCCAGCGGTGACCGGGAGCGAACTTAGAGCTGCCGTCGGCACGGTAAGATGCATCCAGGAAGTACTTGCCGTCGAAGTCGTAGGCAAAGGTAGCGAAGAATGAGTTAAAGCTTTCCTCTGCACGAGAGTCAGAGAGATTGCCGATAGCGATAGAAGTACCGTCGGTAAGACGGAGCTGGCGGGGATCGGTCTGACCTTCAGTGAATACACCGAATGAACGGCTTCTTGAGAAGATAGACTCCTGGCCGAGCAGGGCAGAGAAGTTGTGGCCCTTAACCTTCTTGCGGTACTCAATGGTGTGAGTGAAGGTGTAAGAGGCATAGCGGGAGAAACTGTTATATACATAACCCTCACTTGCTGCAACAGAAGAACCCATAGGAGTGGTGAATGCCTCATAGGGGATATAGCGGTTGTCCTGAGTGTAATCGTAACCGTCCATAGCCTGCTGGGCACGGATGGTCAGACCCTCGATGGGGTTCAACTGCTCGAATGCGTTCAGCATCAGAGTCAGGTTGTTCTTCTTATAGCTGCGGTTCTCGTTAACGAAGCTGGGATGACTCAAACCGCTGTACTTCAGCTTGTCTGCACGGTCGCCCCAGATGATGTTACCGTTTTCATCAAAAGAGTAATAGTTGGGAGCATCGTAAGGCAGGGCCAGACGAGAGAAGATCATGGGGTTGGAGGTGTAGAGGCCGTCTGTTGCCTCAGCCTCGTTATTCTGCTGGTAAGAGTTGGTACCGAGGTTAGCCTGTACACCAGCCTTGAACCAACGGTTCAGACGAGCCTCCACGTTGGCACGCAGAGCCTCACGGTGCATCTTGGACTGCTCGATCAGACCCTCCTGGCTGTGGTGGTTGAAAGACAGGTAGTAGTTGATGTTCTCGCTACCGCCGGTCAGGGCAGCGTCTACGGTGTAGGTGGGAGCATTGTTGCTCAGAACCTCATCGCGCCAGTTGGTGCTGATGCCGTAGTTGTTTACCAGATCCTTGACGCTCTGGCTAACGGGCTGGCCGATCATGTCGCGGAACTGGATGTACTGCTGAGAGTTCATCATCTGCAGACCGTCGGATACGGGAGTAGAGAAACCGTACTGACCCTTTACAACCAGATTGGCCTTCTCGTTCAACTTACCCTTCTTGCTGGTGATGACGATAACGCCGTTAGCAGCACGAGAACCGTAGATGGCGGTAGAGGCAGCATCCTTAAGAACGGTGATGTTCTGGATGTCGCTGGGGTTCAATGTGTTGAACATTGTAGAAGAAATGGGAGCACCGTCCAGAATGAACAGAGGTGTGCTGCTGGAGTTGATAGAGTTGATACCACGCAGACGGATAGAGGCGCTCTTTGAGGGGTCACCGCTTGAAGTCAGTACGCTCAGACCAGAAACCTGACCTGCAAGAGCGTCGGTGAAGTTGGGAGTAACAGCCTTCTCCATCTTCTTGTTGTCAACGGTAACAACAGAACCTACCAGAGAACCGAGCTTCTTGGCGCTACCGTAACCGGTAACAACGAGTTCGTCCATCATCTCCTCGGCGGTCTGCATCTTCACGAGCATGCCGTTCTTGGCGGGACGTTCCATGGTCTCCATGGCAATGTAAGAGAACACCAGGGTCTTGCCGGCCTCTGTGCGGATCTTGAACTTACCGTTCATGTCGGTCACAGCTGCAGTCTTTTCACCCTTTACCTTTACAGAGGCGCCGATGAGGGGCTCGCCATCAGCGGCAGACACTACTGTACCAGTGATTACTGTCTGCGCCCAAGCGGCAATGGTTGCCACCATGCACAGAAGCATCAATGAGAGTCTTTTTTTCATAAATACTGATTTGTGTTGATTAATTATTAGTATATTTGTTAACTCTTTGTTTCTTCTTTACCTTATCAACAATACCTTATATATAATATATACAGGTTATCTCCATCAGTTCACGGTCTCAGCAAAACGACCGTTTGTTCGGGACGTATAGACCCTTTTGACTTATTTTAACGCAATTTGGGCACAAAAGTACTAAATTTAATCAACGTGAGCAAAGGAATTGTGAAAAAATGTTGTTCTTATTACTACTTTTTGGCTATTTGTGACAATTTGTTAGCGAACTGATATCCGCGCCCTCATTTTGCTTACATTTTGCTACCATTTGTCTAAAGCCGCAACATCTGTAAAACGTGCTTTTGCTGACCCCAAGTATCTTGCAAGCCTCTTTTACGCCATATTCCCTGTGCAATTGTCGCGCCAACTCTGCTTTCCCTTGCATTTTGTTATGCCTGCCTTTTGCCCCTTTGGGGCGTCCGAGAGGCTTGCCCTCGTTTCTCCCATAACCGTGTGTAAAAAAGTATGGCAACCCGTCGCATTGTCTTCGGGTTGCCATACCGTCTTTTTCCCGGATGGAAGAAAACACACTCCAGTACCGATTTTTGTACCGCAATATCGGTACTGAAGTACCACCGTGTCGGTACTGGAGTACTGCCGTGTCGGTACTGGAGTACCACCGTGTCGGTACTGGCTAATGTTTTGGACAGGAGAATAAGGGGGTACGGATGGCTCTGTCTACTTCCCGGCATAAAACCTACGGTTCAACTTGCCGTTGGGGGTGCGCTCTATGCGCTCCACCTGCTGATAGAATAGAGGGACCTGATATGGTTGCAGGCAGGATTTGAGGAACAGGGCCAAGGGTTTGGGGGAATATTCCACGCCCTCTGCTGGGACGACCAGGAGTTTCAGTGCCTTGCCTGTGATGGGATGCTCCACAGGGACGCATATACAATCGGCAACAGACGGGAAGGTAAGAGCCGCATTCTCCACGTCAGTAGGGGCAACCTTATAACCGCCCACATTGATGACATCGTCCCTCCTGCCCAGGATGTGCAGACGGCCGTGCTCGTCTATGCGGCCATTGTCGGCCGTGTAAAAGGTGCCTTCGCGCAGAACACGGCATGTAGAGGCCTCATCGCCCCTGTAACCGCTCATCAGCATCGGGCCCTGACAGGCTATCTGCCCCTCAGGAGTGATGAAGACACGGGAATGGTGCATGGGACGGCCCACACAACCGGGGATGCACTCCCCGTCGTTGAAATTGTAGGTACACAGAATACCCGTTTCGGTGGATGCGTATGTATTGTAGAGGCGCGTATTGGGCAGTATGGTGCACAACTGCTGCATGTCGGCCTGCGATATGGCGGCGGCACCGGTTTCCAGGAACTCTATCCTGTCGGCATACCGTGCAAGGCGTCCGGCATCGAACCGCAACAACATGCGTATGGCGGCAGGAACAAGGAACGTGGCCAGATGCGAGGAGGGATAGTCGAAGGCCGAGAGGAAGGCATCCATATCCTTCAGCCCGTCAAGGACTATGAGCGTGCCGCCGCACATGAGCACGGGGAATATCTTGGACCAGCAGCCCAGGTGGTCCAAGGCTCCGGCCAGGACAAACACCGTGTCGCTGGAGAAACCCTGTGCCTTTATCAGGTTCTCGCTATTGGCTATCACCGCCTGCTGGCTGACAAGGACATCCTTGGCTTGCCCCGTGGTGCCCGTGGTGTGCAGGCAGAAGGTCTTGTCCCACCCCTCTCCAAGCAGGGGGATGGGAAGCGGACGGCACTCCTTCATCATGAGATAGAGACGGGAATAGGTTATCTCTTGCCCATGATGGATGATGGCTGGTTTGTCGGGAAACTTCTGCGCCGAGGCAAAGACATGGTCCAATATGGTCATCCCTTCTCCTCCAACTTCTTCTGTACCATCTGCGCCAGGCTCTCCAGATTCTTGAAGTTACGGGGAGTGGCATCCTTGTGCTCCAACGGTATGTCGTAGTGTTCTGACAGTATCATCATGATGGAGGTGATACCGAGAGAGTCAAGGTCGGTGAAGAGGAAGTCGGAGTCGAGGTCCACCAGAGGCAGTGCATCCTCGATAAGGTTGCGTATTTCTTCTTTCATATCATTGTTTGTTTTTGTTTACTATAACATCCGCCACGCGGAAAAGCAGTGGAGGCAGGAGCCATGCCATCAGCACCACGGAGGCCATGCCTATGAGGGTCACTTCGGCCAGCGAGTGCAGGGCAGGGTGCTTGGCGAAGATCAGTGTGCCTATGCCGGCAAACATAATCAGTGCGGACAGGATGATGCCGCGCTTGTACGAATAGAGCATGGGGCGGCCATGACGGCGCTCCCACAGGCATCCCTCCACCATGAATATGGTGTAGTCATCGCCCTGGCCGAAGATGAAGGTGGCCAGGATTATGTTGATGAGGTTGAACTCTATGCCGAACATGCCCATGATGCCCAATATCCATATCCAACTGACCGCCATGGGCAGGAAGCACACAATGGCTATGCGGAGGCTACGGAACGAGAGCCAGAGGAACAGGAAGACGATGGCGGAGCATATCCACCCTATGTAGTTGAAGTTGTCCGAGAGAGTTTCTGCCAAGGCCTTGTTCATGCTTGTAGAGTCGAAACAGGAGGGCAGGGCACTACGGACATCCTCCACGTGTTCCTCCTTCACCTCCATGTGGCGGACCACGGTGTACCTGCCATGCAGGGAGTCGGTGCTGAAGTTGTGGCGGAACAAGGACTCGCTTAAGGGTGCGAAATAACTGAAGTCCTGCACCTGCCTGTCCCTGCCGAGCATCTCGTGGAAAGGGGCAAACATTTCGGGGAGGAAACCTGCCTCCTCCAAATGGCGGGGCAGTTCTTCATTAAAGGCATGGGAATGTCTGCACACGAAAGAGGCCCACGAAGCAATGCGCGCATCCTGGACACTGCCGGAAGGCACAAAACGGGCAAAAGCAGACGATGTGGCCAAAAAGCCCTTGGTTTCCAGTGCATCAAGTATGTCACGCTGGTTTAAGTCCTGTTCAAGGGCCTCGGCCATAGTATTGCAAGAGGTGGCGAGATACATGGTTCGCGTGCCGGCAACACCTTGCCCTGCACCCTGCAGCGTGTCGCCATGGGAAGTGAGGTGCTTGAACAATGCCATGTCCCCTTTCTGCTCCTCGGTCATGTAGTTGAGATTGGCCACATTGGAGTCAAAGCCTGCATATTGGCTGAACCAAGCGAAAAGAGGCGTAAGCAGCAGAACCGCCAGCACCAGGAAGCGGTTGCGTTCGGGGCGATAACGGGAAATCCTGTATAACAGGCCACTGTCCTGAGGCTCGTCCACCGAGGGCCGCACCCTGAGCAGATGTGGCAGGAACAGGAGGACGAAGACTATCGTGCCCACCAGCAACAGGGAGGCAAAGAGTCCCAAATCCTGCAAGGCAGTGCTCTGCAACGGCAGGAGGGCAAGGAAGGCACCCACCGTGGTAATGTTGCCAATGACCAGAGGGGATTGCAATTCCCGTAGGGCGGCACGTATGTCCTTCTGGTGTGCCGTGTGGGCGATGACGTGCAGAGGATAGTTCACCGCTATGCCCATGATTATGGAAGATATGCCTATGACTATGATGGACACGGAATCCCTGAACACCGACATGCATGCCAGGGCGAAGAGAGCGCCCCAGAGCACAGAGGCACCTACCAGCATAATGTTCCTGAACGACCGGAACGTGGCAATAAGCAGGGCGAGGACGAGAAACATGGACAGGGAAACAGCCAGGATGCTGTCCTGACGTATCCTGTCGGCATTGCCAACGGCTATCTGCGGTCCTCCGAGCATTCTGGCCTTCACCGCCGGGAAAGAGGCGTTCACCTCGTCCATGGCCTCCTGCAGCATGTCCAGGAGAAGGGCGTTATGTGCCGTTTCGCTATTGCCGAAGGGAGAGGGGACAAGCACCAGGCCATACTTCATGTCTGGTGTGAATATATAGCCGTCCTGCAGGGAGAAGTCCGATGTCTTGGCACTGCCCTGCATCTCGGCAAGCACAGGACTGAAGAGTCCCAACGGGTCGCGCACAAGATGGTCGGCAAGAAAACCTCCGCCGGGCAGCATGAGCATCTCCTGTACCTCCTGCAAGCGCGTGGGGATGAAGTCCGGCCGGGAAAGGCAACTGTCCATACGCACGTAGTCGGCCGTAGTGAGGAAGTACGGTATGTTGGCATACACATAGTCTACAAGCCTGTCCTGCTGCTCCATGTCTATGGTGGCAAGCATTCCCCTGCCCCACCCCATGGTGTCACGTTCCTGAACGGCCTGAACGAAAGCGTCCACGGCCAACATGGTAGTATCCTCGCCCGAAGCATTCTCGAAGATGACCACCAGATTGCCGGCACCCGAAATGTCCTGGTATATGTCCATGGCCTGCCGCTCTTCGGAATCCAAGGGCAGGAAATCCGCTATATCCTCCCTGTAGGACAGGGTGGAGGCCATGAATGCAAACAATATCGTGGCGAAGGCAAGGAGCAGCCACATCAAGGGTTTGCGTCTGTGGAGACAATCGTATATTCGGAGGATAACTGACTTCATTCTTCTGACAATGCTTATGGTATTGGGACTGCCCGCCGTCTATGCCATGCGGTCAAAACGGTTGGACAGGGTTTCCATTTGCTTCACATAGTATTTCCGGAACCATAGGCACACCTGCCTCGGACCTCCATGCAACGAGTATTCCGTCCGGGGATACCTGCGGTCTATCTGCAAGTGCACATTACCTCTGCGCAGGTACTTGCCCTTCTTGGGCAGAACGTGGTTAGCGCCATATTCTATCATGGGGACGATGTCAAGTCCAAGCCTCTCGGCTATGTGAAATGCGCCCTGATGGAAACGCTTTACCTTCCCGTCTGCGCTCCGTGTTCCCTCGGGATATACCACAATGCTGTACCCCTCGTCCACCATCTTCTCCAGTTTGGGCAAAAGGTTTTCCATTCCCTCCGACACCGGATAGAACGCAGCACCGCGCAGCACATACCCATAGAAAGGACTATGCCATACCCAATCATTCGTAAGGACTATCAGGTTGGGAGAGAGCGAGAGCATAAGCATCAGGTCCAGGAAAGACTGGTGATTGCAGATGACCACAGACGGACGCCTGAACTCCTCCCCGTGACGGTTGTCCACCGTACAGCGCACGCCAGGAATGCCATGTATGCGGACCACGAACCTTGTCACGCCATAGAGCATATTATGCAGAAAACGTCTGTATCGGCTTCCGTCGCCCATGACCATACGGCATACAAAGGCCGCCGGCATCATCACACACAGGCAACACAGGACATAGAACAGAAGGGCATAGAGCGTATAGCAAGCCGTGCGTAACATCCGGAACAGGGCCAGCGGCAAAGCATACACAAGAGCCAACATGCACAGCACCGTATTAAGCAGGAAGATACGCGTGAAGTCGGACACTGGACGAAAATGCGAGACGCGCTCATGCCTTGGGGGGTAATACACACTTATGGGTATTGAGCGTAGCGGCACACCATGCCACGATGCGAATACCATCAGTTCCAGTTCCGCCTCATAGCGCGATGTCAGCAAACCCATCCCACGGAGTTTGTGTAAAGGGTACAGGCGGTATCCCGACTGGGTGTCGGGCATATAGTGCAGTGTCTGGACACAGAACCAGAAGTTGCTGAACGAATTGGCAAAGCGTGCTCCTGCCGAACGGTCGGCGCCCTGCATCTGTCTCTCGCCCACTATCAAGGCACCGGGATGCGCCATGTTGGCATCAAGGAAAAGGTGCATGTCCTCGGGGAAATGCTGGCCGTCGGCATCCAATGTAATGGCATAGGCAAAGCCCATCGTCAGAGCCTTGCGGAATCCCTGCCTCAAAGCCTTCCCCTTGCCGGCATTCTGCGGATACTCCACCAAAACGATGCCCTCCATGGAGCGCAGCACCTCCAGCGTGCCGTCCGTAGCACCGTCGCAAACGACAATAACGTCGTCGCACTGAGCCTTGGCCCGAGCCACCACATCACGTATGGTCCCCACATTGTTGTATGTGGGAATCACCACGCAGATACCACGCTCGTGCATGGTCAGGCGCTGTCGGCCAAGATTGTCGTTCAGTACTTGTTGCATACCAGTTTCATACGTGCACAGACGGCATTGCCATCGGTAACAGTGACATTGAGGCTATAAGCAAGGCCGGTCTTCTCATACCCTATTGCAAACGTCACCCTCCCTGCCTCCAAAGGCAACACTGGCTTCAGGAACTTTGTGCTCCCCAGACATGTCAGCCTGAGGCTTTCTCCCAAATGAAGGGACAACAGTTCCACGGCCATCTGCACAAGACAGACACCCGGCGTGATGGGATTGCCGGGGAAATGTGCCCTGTATATCCCGTGCTCTGCATTCAGGGCCACGGTATATATGGCCGTCCCGTCCGCAGGCACGGCATGGGCTTCCTGTGCATCAGGCAATATCCTGTATAGGCTATCGAGAAGTTTCATCTTCGGTTATGGGGATGAATGAATATCCTATTCCGCGTCGGTCGTTCCTGTACGTGGCTTCACCATCTCCCATTGCATGGAGAAGACGGCGCAGGTCGCGACGCAATGTCCTGCGTATGTACCACTTGTCCATCTTGCCGAACACGGAGTGCAGGCGCACCTTGTCGCGCTCCGGTTCATAGGTAAAGGACAACAGACCCACACCGAACTCGTTTACCACACTGCAGTGAAGGCCCGTGGAATCACGAAGCATCATGCAAACGCCCGTCATGCCGCCCTTCTCCATCTCTATGCGCACATTGTACAGGCATTCCTGTCCGTCAGCGGAAGGCAACAGTCCCTGCCCTGCCGCCACGAGGGGCAGAAGCACCGGCATGAGAACCAGCAGCACAACTCTAATCCACTTGGAATACCTTGGCATCAATATCCTTGTCCTTTACAATATTCTTCAGTTCTATCACCGTACGGTCACCGTTCTTCTCCGTCATCTCCACACGTTCCGTATTGCCCGTCCCGGGATTGTACATCAGCAGTATGGTCGTGTACATACGGCGCAGGTCCTTTTTTCTGGGCAGAAGGGTCACGGTCCAATACTGCCCGTCGTCCTTTACACTCGCTTCAAAAGCCCCGGCATCCGTCAGGGCCGTTCCCGTCATGGTACCTATCATCACCGAGGTTATCTCCTTCATCATCTTGTTGCGTGCCACATCCACAACATCCTTGCCTCCATCCTTGCACAGGACCACCTTGGTGCCGTTAAGCAGGAAGGTGTACGCGTATGGCGACGTGTACTCCCACCTAAGGCGGTCCGGCCGGCTGTACTTCATGCTTCCCTTGGAGACCATGTCACGCCGCATCATGCGCATGTGCTTTGTCTGCACTATGTCGCACTGCAATGTGGATACCGCCTCTGCCGAACGGGCTATGGCCTTTATCATGTCCTGTTCGGACAACTGCCGGGCCATGACCGTCAGGGAGAGCACCGACATACATATTATAACGTATAGCCTCTTCATCATCATTATTTGTTTTTGCTCCTGTCACCGGGCTATGCAATAGCATCCTGCCATTATCAGCCCCACACCTATCCACTTGCTCATCCCCACGGGTTCGTGGAAGATGAAGGCAGACGCCAGCATGCCGAACACATAACTGAGCGACACCATAGGGAAGGCCATGGAGAAGGGGAAGTTGCGCAGTATATGGAACCACAGCAGGCTGCCTGCCGCAAAGCACACTCCGCAAAGGGCGAATTGCCAGTTCAGCAGCACCGACTTCCAGAACTGCCAGTTCATGCCGAAGGGCAGCATCCTCTGCAGGGCAAACTTCAGGAATACCTGTCCAACGCTTACCAATGCGCTTTGGGCAACGGCCATAATCAGGAGTTGTAGTGTACGGTTCATTCTGCTTTCAACAATATGCTGTGTGAATATATCTCAGGCATCGGGGGCAATCCCACCGATGCACGGTATCTGTTGACCAAATCCACTCCCTCGTCATGGCACCCTACCAGCACGGTCCTTGCCTTGCCGGTACGTATCAGGTCGCGGGCATCGCGCAAGGCCCATTCCATGGATCTGGCGCCCTGGGTGTAAGTGGTATTATAGCCATGGCATCCCAGGCGTATAGCCACACTGCTGCCTATGGTGTTGTGCGTGCTCTGCATGAACAGAGTGGGTCCCAGCAACTGCTCGCCTCCACGGCACATGTCGTCCAGGAACTTCATGCTGGTCTCCATCATTCCATAGGCCGTGGCCGTGATGATGGCATCCGGACATTCCGTGTCCCCTTCCTTCAAGACCCTCATGGAGGTCAGCATGGCTGCCTTCAGCAGGCGACCCATCCTTCGGGACTCCATAGGCGGGACGAACTCTCGCAACTGAGAAAGTTCCGCTACGTCGCTGACAATACTTTCTGCCACCACACGTACCCCCTGCTCGGGAACAGAGGTCACCTTCTTGGGTCCGGGTTCTGCCGACAACACCATTGCAGAGTCGTTGCCTCCGAAGCCAAAGGAGTTGCAGAGCACATGCCTGAGTTCCACGTCCGTGTTTTCGGCAAGGACTGGCACGCAGGCCTCATCCCTGGTGTCCACACCCATTGCGGCAGGAGCCAGCCCGTCCTTCATGGCCATAAGGCACAGAACCGCCTCTATGGCTCCAGATGCCGATGTGGTATGTCCCGTCAGGGACTTGGTTCCTGACACCAACGGCATGGCATCGGCAAACACGCCGTATATAGCCTGGCTCTCGCTCCTGTCGTTGTTGGGTGTCCCCGTAGCGTGTGCATTGACATAGGGTATGTCCGACGGCTTCAGGCCGGCCATGTCCAGTGCATCCTGCATACAAAGCCTTGCACCGAGTCCGTCATCGGAAGTTGCCGTCTGGTGATAGGCATCGCATCTGTTGCCCCACCCTGTCACATACGCATATCGGGCACTGTCCGAGCGTGTCATGACAAGGAAGGCCGCTCCCTCGCCCAGGCTCAGGCCTGCACGAGTGGCATCGAACGGGCGGCAACGCTCATGATCCAGTATCATCAGAGTGTTGAAACCGTTCAGATGGAACTGCGACAGAGCCTCGCTTCCGCCGGCGATGACGTAATCCGCCTCTCCGTTCTCCAACATTCGTGCACCGAGGGAAATGGCATTGAGGGCAGACGAACAGGCTGTAGACACGGTGCATACCTGTGCCCCTTCCAGTCCCGCCAGTTCTGCCATCTGCTCGGAGCAGGCTCCGCAGTCGTGGGTCTTCATCAGGTGAAGGCTGCCGTCACCGGACATCAGTTCCTCGTAGTGGCTCTCCGTAACGTCCATTCCGCCCACGGTGGTTCCGCAGACAAGGCACACCCTGCCAGCATCCTGCGGTACAGGCACAGAAGCATCTGCCAAGGCCTGGCGTATGGCCAGAGTGCCCAGAAGGACGGTGCGGCATACGACAGTATCCTGCGGTATCCCCAGCATGTCCTTCAACTGGTTGTCGGACAGTTTAACCTCTCCCACAGGCAGGTCCTTGTGGACCGACCTCAGATACTGCATGCTGCCTATACCTGACCTGCGCTCCACCAGCGAGCGGTGCACCTGTGCGGCATCGTTGCCTATGGCCGATACTATGCCTATGCCGTTTATGCCTATGTTCATGTATCTTTCCTACTTTGTCCTGTGTTCCGCTATATATGCAGCCATGGTGGCAAGGTTTCTGAAGATAGGCTTTGCCTCGGAAGCCGTGGCAAGACGTATGCCATAATACTTCTCCATCAGCACTATCAGTTCCAGTGCATCGATGGAGTCCAGGCCAAGTCCTTCGCCAAAGAGGGGTGCCTCGGCATCGATATCCTCCGGAGTCAACTCCTCAAGGTTAAGTACATCGATAATTCTTTCCTTAAGTTCAAGTATCAGTTCTTCCATTGTTATTATGATTGTGTTTATATATGCTTATTTCCGCTTCAAACTCGTTCTCGTCCGGACAATCTATCCAGCCGGCCACCATTCCGTCCGGACATGATGATTTCAACATGGCGGCATACACCATCTGCGACATCAGCGTGCTGTCCTTCTCCGGCAGGATTATCAAGGATGTGGCTCCCTTCATATCGTGCCGTATGGCCACCTCTCCCAGCATTACATTAGGAAGAGTGTACACGAACGTGGCCGGACCGGGAAAGAATTCCCCTGGGACGGATATTGTGCCCTGATGCTTCCTGTCGGACAATATCGACGACGAACGGTTGAACAGCATTGCATCGCATCCGCTTAGCGTTCCTTCACCCATGGCTTTCCGAAGCAGTTCGAATGCCACAAAAGCCAGTCTTGAAAGTACATCCATGCGGTAGAAGCGCGGGTAATCCGATGAGAGCGTACGGTACAATTCGGTCAGCATATCCTTTCCGTTGCACGAAAGTGGTATTGAAGTCCCGTCTACCTCGGCCGTTTCCGAGGTTATCCTTACCGTATGTCTTACCACGGGCATGTCTCCTACGGGATACGTCCCATTTCCATGCATAGCCACCGAGTCTGCCTCGCCCATAGTATACAGCAAGGCACCGTTACTTCCTCCGAAGCCCGACATTATCTTTATGAACGACTTTTTGTCCGTGGGTCTCTGGTCTGGACTTGCATTTATCCTGCCACTGACTCCGCTTTCCGCATACCCCGCCACTCCGGGTATCCAGCCCTGGGCGACGGATTCCATGGTCAAGACGGTCTCCACCAGTCCTGCCGCGCCCATGGTGTGTCCGAAATAGCCTTTCAGGGCAGACAACGGCACATCCGAGAGTCCTGCCCTTTCTATGGCCACGGACTCCATCTGGTCGTTGTACATGGTGGCGGTTCCGTGCGCTCCTATTGTGGCAAGGCTCTCCGCACTGATGCCGTCCGTCACATATTCCAGTGCCCTGAAGCATCCTTCTCCCTTCGGTGAGGGGTTTGTTATATGGAAGGCGTCATTGCGCACACATCCCCTTTTCAGGTGCCACATGCCCCCGTTGCCCGGTACACGGTCAGAGGCAAAGACCATCGTTGTGGCAGCCTCGCCAAGGTTCAGGCCCGTACGTTCCATGTCGAACGGACGGCAGGGGTCTTCTGACAGTGCCTTCAGGCAGTTGAAGCCCGAGACTATGAATGCTCCCTGACAATCGGCGCCCACAACCACGGCATAGTCATATGCTCCGCTGTCCAGCAGGTCCAGTGCCTGTACCTGTGCGGCCACGCCGCTTATGCATGCATTGCACACAACCAGCGGCTTTGTTGTTATGCCAAGTGCCGAAGCAATCCTGGAAGCGGTGTTCCCGGGAAAAACGCCGTCACCGACGGGTTCCTTGCCGTCCAGCAGTTCTATGTTCCCCTTCGTGGTGCTGAGTATAAGCAGGACCCTGGAGTCCGATACATCAATGTCAGTATGCGAAAGGGCGTCCCTAACGGAATGCAGCACCATGGACTCGAAACGTGTGAACGGTTCCCTGGCATCGGCACTTTCCTGCAAGAGCGCATGCTCCTGCTCTTGGGAGAACAACGAGGCACACACGTCAAAGGGCAGGCCCCAAGGACGTTCATGACGCAGCAGACCGCTACGGCGATCCCTCACGGCCAAGACGTTCTCCTCCGTGGTCATGCCCAAGGGCGATGTTATATTTGTTGCCAATACCCTTATCATACCATCAGTTTTAACTCAGCCTCAGCCACCGTGCGGCCATCGCTTTCAATCCTGCCCGTACATGACATCATACCGAATGCCTCTGCCCCTACAAGCATCTCTGTCCTAAGCAGATCCCCAGCCTTCACCTCGGCAAACACGTCCATACTCTTGACCGCGGCTATCACACCGGGCTTTGCGCTACTGTACAGGAATCCCATACGCACGGCACACGCCTGGGCCATAACCTCCAGCAATGCCGTGGGGGCAAGGATACCCAATCTGCAGAAAGGATTGTCGGGACGGACAATGGTTTCTACCACCACCCTTCCTTCATCGCACTGCACCAGCACATCCACCATGCGGAATGACTTGCCATGCGGCATCAGTCTTCCGATATCCATGCTACGCAAATCCTGTTCTTTGGTCAAAGCATGCTCCATCATACCCAATACTCGAAATAGTTATACCACTGTGTAGGGTAACGGCGTACCGTCCTTTCCATATTATCTATATAGGCTTGGGACAGACTTTCAACCTGCTTCGCCCTCGGTGCTTCAGCATCATATTCCAAAGGGGTGATGAATACGGTATATTGCCTGGCCGCAGTCTTGATAACGTCCACGGCGATAACCGGTACCGATTTCATGACAGCAATGCTGAAAGGTCCCTGAGGCAACAACACATCGCCACCAAGCAAACGCTTTCTCAGGCTCTTGGTCGAACCGTTTATCCTGTCGGCAAGCACTCCAAGCATCTCTCCGTCGGACAGTATGCGGTTTATCTCAAAAAGATGGCTCATGTCATCCATAACCGGGACCATGCCGATATTGTTGTCCTCAAACAGGCGTTGACGGTTCTCCATCACCGAAGCCTTTTCACCGCTGAACAGCAACACATTCATGCGCTTTCCCACTGACTTGAATGTATAGCCTGCCAACTCGTAATTGCCCACGTGAGAACTCATCATCATAAAGGAACCGGGAAGGGCAATCAGCCGCTCCACATGCTCCATGCCCACCACCTTGACATCAAACTCCTTTCCTGCATACATGGCAAAGCGGTCAATCACCAACTGGGCAAACATACAATGGTTCACATATGTTTTCCACAGCGACTTGCACCTGCCGTACTTCATACGCTCACGCATGAACCTATATATATACGTACGACTGGGACTGACAAGCATCACGACAGGCAACACGAAAACAAACGTGAAAGCATAAAGCACCCTCACATCAAGCACCCTGAGCAATCTGATGAGCCAAAGGTGCATCCAACCGTTGCCGTATGTCTTACCGCTCCACTGCCGTTTCATATCCTGCACACGAGTATGCTATGCCCCTGGCCGAGTCCGTCGTGTATCTCCTCAACATGCAGACCTGACGCATTTACCAATCTTATCATATCCTCGGAGTGGTACATTTTGCTGTTGCCGTTGGCCAATGCCGTAAAATACAGACTGGTCATCGTCAAGCAGAATGCCGCCGGTTCATATCGCTGTCTGTCCCAAAGGGTCTCCATTATATACAGACGGGTGTCCGAAGTCATAGCAGCCTTTGCCCTTGCCAGTATGCTCACAATCTGCTCCTCCGAGAAGCAGTCCAGGAACTGTGACATCCAAATGGCATCCAGACCTCCCTCGCGCCGTGGGAACACGGATGCCTCGTCCAGCAGGTTGATGCCATGTCCCTTTATGCGTTCCGAACCTTCACGACCGGCAACATTCTTCTTCATCATCTCTATCTGCTGGGGCAGGTCGAGTATGGTAACCTCAACCTCATCGTCGTAGCCGACACATTTCAGCGCCCACTTCCCGGTATTGCCACCGACATCATACAAGGAACGTGTGGCATGCTTGCGGAAGACTATTTCCAATGCCTCGGGGAAAGAGGAGTCGCTATAGAAATGGTCGAAGCCGAACCAACTCTTCTGCACCTGTTCGGGCAGAGAGGAAAGCCCCTCGTATATCGTTGGCCACGAGCCGAAATGTTCCAAACCGGCAGGACGGCCCTCCCTCAGGGATTCTTCAAGGCGGAACCAGCCCTCGTAGTTAACATCGTGATTGAAGTCCATATTAACCCTTGTGGCCTGGTCGGTAAGCAGGAACCAACCGGTCTTGGAAATGCGGTATCTGTCTGTCGTTGTATCGATATGTACTGTACCTATGCACAAGGAAGCCTCAAGGAGGCACTTGACGGCATACTTGGACAGGGATACCTTTTCCACCAACTCGTCCTCCGTCAGACCGTCGTCACTGTCGCGCAAGGCATCCAGTATCCCGAACTTGACCATCAGCCGTGATGCCTGGAACACCACTGGTCCCCACGCTATGAACTCGGCAAGCCTTTGGGCATCGCGGGCAGAAAGGCTGTCCTTTGTATATCTATCCCTTAAAGACGGAAACAAATGCATTGTATATCCTATATTATATCCATGCGCAAAGATATGAACCTTAATTCCGCAACACTATAGTTTAACATTATTTATAAGTGCCTGAGCAACAAAAAGTTGCCCAGGATTTTGCCATGTCAGAATTTTCACTTACCTTAGTGTTGCGAAAAGAAGACAAGCAAAACTCTAATATGACA